>NZ_JBSSHR010000002.1:0-573103 GCF_059089345.1 Micromonospora sp. BS32 | reverse complement strand
GCTCGACGAGCACATGGAGAACATCCGCGACTTCCTGGCCATCGTTGACCCCACCACGGGATACATCGAAGAAGACTGAGCAGTAGGGCCGTTTGACGTTGCAGTCCACTAAGCGCGCACATCGGCAGATCCGGTGTTCAGCGACCGGTGAGCCGGCGCCCTGATCGCGGCAGAAGCGTGCACCCGCCCATAAGCGCGGGCTCAAAAGACGGCCGGAAAGTTAGGAAGGAGTGGTCTGCGATGCGGTTCGGCTGAAGCAGCGTTTACCGGGCGTTGAGGGGCGCGACGCGGCGTCGTCAAGGTGGAGAGCCAGAGCCGTCACTCATATCCCATGGCCGGGATGACCTTGCCGAGTGCTTCTTCGATGAACTCGCGGGTTTCGTCGTCGAATTGGTCGTTGCGGTTCGTCAGCTTGTGCGACTGAAACGTTGAAGGGGTGGCGAAGTCGTCGACGTCGAGCCGTTCGAACAGGGCGCGGCGCTGCCCGGGCCAGTCGGCTGCGAGATCTTCTGCTTTCACCTCGATGTATCGCCTGCCCGTCAGGTCGACCGCGTTCTTCCAGGTGAGCCATCGGTGGTAGACCGGCTTGAGGTAGGCGAGCGCGCCGTCGACGGTGGGCGGTGCCCATGGCTGGGCCAGGTGGGATGCGAGCACTGAGACCGGGTGACGCTTGATGTGCACGATGGTCGCTTCGGGGACCAGTTCCCAGAGGAACTCCATGCACAGCAGGTTGAACGGTGTCTTCTCGCACCAGGTCGGCTTGCCCGCGTCGGCGGCTGCTCCGCCGAACATGGTGTCGATCAGGCCCCGCAAGATTCCGAGCAGTTCGCCCCGGTCGCTGAAATACCTGGGAAGTACCCGCCGGCGGCTCAGCGGCTCGAACGGCCCGGCAGGCCGGTCGGCGTTCCCGAAGCCTTCCGCGGGCGCAGGTTCGTCGTATGTGTACGCGATCAACTGCGGCCAGAGCTGTTGCACCGCGTCCCGGTAGCGCCGCTCGCCGACCAGTTCGGGAACGGTTTTGCCGCGATCGTCGCGCCGGCCGGGCACTCGTACGGTGAGGAAGTCGCTCAGCCGGTGCAGGGCGTCCTCACCAACGGTGGGGTCGTATCGATCGGTGAGCGCGTCGGCCAGGTCCCGCAGGCCGCCCGGGTCGATGAGAAACCGGGTCTCCATGGGAATCCGATGGATCAGCGGATGTTCACCGATGATGTCGGCGATCCGTGACGTTCCCGAACGACCCGTACCCGCTACGAAGATCGGTGAGGGGAAAGGCATGGCGAGCAGTCAAACTCTCAGCCCGGCGCCTGTGCAAGCCATTTATCCCCTTCGCCCGCTGCTACGGGCCGGACCCGCACCCGCCGCGCCGAGTGCGTGCCGGACGGCCGCCTCCAACAAGCGAGAAACGAATTATCGAAGCTTCCCAACGCGCCGCATCCCTCACACACTGATGCACTGATCTCGGCATGTGAGTGCGCCCGCAGGCACTCAGATGTCACCGACTGTAACCAGGACGACTGAGGAACCAAGGCCGACTGTCGTGCATGTGCTGGGACGGCTGTCAAGCATCAGGTCGGACTAGACAGCGAAGCACGGCGAAGCACGGCCGCCCCGGAGATTCACCGCCGCAGTCCTACCTGGTCACCGCGTCGGGCTCTGCGCGGTGCTAGGCGGCCGCCCCTTCGTAGACCATGATGGGCGTAGATCGTCGCTCGTAGCTATCGAACAAATGTTCGACTTAGGATAGGCTCAGGGCCTAGCGCACGCGACGCTAAGGGACGTCTCGTAACTCAGTGAAGGCGTTGCCCGTGACCGGGTCGGTGCTCACCCGACGAGGGCGATGTTGTGGAGATGGGCGATGGCTGAAGCGGTGTCGGTCAATGTGCTGGCGGCGCGGCGGTAGTCGCGCAGGATCTTCCAGCACTTCATCCTGGCCAGGGCGTATTCGACCTGGGCACGGACGGTGCGGTGCTGGGCATTCAGGTCTTCCTTCCAGGCCGGTAGCGGGCTGCCATCGCGGTTCTTTCGGTACGGGATGATCACGTCGGGGTTGCCGCGGTAGCCGCCGTCGGCCATGACCGGCCGCCCGGCCAGCTTCTGGTCGATCCCGCTGGTCCGGTAAACGATCGTGTCGTTTCGGTTGCCCGGCTGCGGGTCACCCAGGGCGATGACCAGGCGGGTGCTGGCGTCGATGGGGACCTGCAGGTTCGTCGAGTAGCGGTAGTTCTTGCTGGGCGCCGCGAGGCGGTGGTCCCGGGTCGGGATCAGGGTGCCGTCGACGATGGCGATCTGGTCGACCGGCCGCCGGCGCACCGGTGCCAGGGCGAGCAGCGGTCCGAGGGTGTCGATGACCCGGTGGGCGGCGGAGTGGGAGACGCCGAACAGGGGGCCGATCTGGCGCATGGTCAGGTTGGTGCGCCAGTAGGCGGCCACCAGCAGCACCCGATCGGGCAGGTCGAGGGCCCACTGCCGGCCCGGCCGGCCGTCAGCGATAGCGTCCCCGCCGCGCTCGGCGACCAGGCGGACCAGCCGGCGGAACTGGGCGGGCTGCAGCCCGGTGAACGGGAAGATCCAGTCGGCCCTGGCTGCGGTGATCACCTGCACGCAGGCATCATCGATGATCGTCCTTAACAGACAGACCTCGGGGTTACGAGACGTCCCTTAGGCCGAGGAGGAGTCATAGGGGATCGCAGCGCCATCGAGTGGACGCAGGCGACTTGGAATCCGACGACGGGTTGCGATCGCGTCTCGCGCGGATGCGATAACTGTTAGGCCATGACTCTCGCCAAGCGCTTGAAGGCGATGGGACAGCCGCGATACCAGCGAGATGGTGATCCCCGTACCAGTGGTCCAGGCTTCGGGGTCACTTGCCACCCCGATGCCTTGGCGCTCCCGCTATCGTGGCGCCGGCCGCGATTAGTGTTGTCAACTCGATGAGCGACCTGTTCCACGCCCAGGTGCCGCTGCCCTTCGTGCGACAAGTCTTAGATGTGATGGCAGCGACGCCCCAGCACACGTCGCTGGGCTGTCGGCGGCTCCTCGCGTGGTCGCCAAGGAGGGGCGCACGCTGACCCCCGAGCAGGCGCGGACTCTACTGGCCGAAGTTCGGGGTGAGCGCAAGGAAGCCCTGGTGACGATCATGCTTGCCTACGGTCTGCGGCGGGGTGAAGCGCTCGGGCTGCGGTGGGATCGCCTCGACTGGACGGCCGGCACGCTGCTGGTGACGCACAGCGTCAAGCGGATCAAGGAGCGCGACCCGGCCAGGACCGACCGGCGGACCTGCCTGGTGGTCAGCGAACTCAAGACCCGGCGCTCCCGCCGAACGCTGTACCTCACGCCGCAGCTGGTGGAGCTGCTACGGCGGCACCGGGCTCGGCAGGCTGAGGAACGATTGGCGGCCAGTGAGACGTGGCAGGATCACGGCCTGGTCTTTCCAGCGAGGTCGGTACACCGCTTGACCCGGACAACTTCTCGCACCGGCTCTCGGCCCTGTGCAAGCGGGCCGGCCTAGGTCACTGGCACCCGCATGAACTGCGCCATTCGGGGGCGTCGCTGATGCTCGCCCAGGGCACGCCGCTGCATGTGGTTTCTGAGGCGTTGGGGCATGCCTCGATCGCGATCACCAAGGATGTGTACGGACACCTGATGGAAGGTGATCGTCGATTGGCTGCGGAGGCGATGTCCCGTGCGCTGTTCGGGAACTGAGGGACCGGTGGCTCCCAGCGTGGCTCCCAGGACCCCCCGCACGCTGATGCCGGCGGATACGAAAAAGCCCCCGACCTTGCCGTTTCGGCTGGTCGGGGGCTTCCCCTTGCTCTGTGCGCCCGAAGGGACTCGAACCCCTAACCTTCTGATCCGTAGTCAGATGCTCTATCCGTTGAGCTACGGGCGCCCGGTTGCTCAGCCAGCCTACACGACCGACTTTCGCGCGGAGACTCCGGGATTCGAACCCGGGAGGGGCTTTAAGACCCCAACCGCATTAGCAGTGCGGCGCCATAGACCAGACTAGGCGAAGTCTCCCTGGTGACCCTGCGGACCACCGCGGACGAGGATACAGGTCCGCCCCCACCGGGAGCAAAGCGACTACCGCGGCGCGAGCCAGGTGGGTCTCCCGGCTCAGGCGTTTCCACCGTGTGCGGGGTCACATTCACGACTACGCTCCATCGACATGCAGGAGCAGCCGCCGAGCGACCCGCCCCGCGAGCAGGCGCGGAGCCGCTCCCAGAAGGCCACCTTCACCCCGCCGCCGACTCCGGCGAAGGCGTTCCCGCCGGCCGAGGAGCCCACGTCGACACCGCCCGGGAAGTTACGCCCGAGGCCCGCGCCGACGGTGCTGTTCCAGCCCCCCGTCCCAGACGAGGCGTTGCCCCGGCAGGGCCGGGCCGAACGGTTCCCGCGTACCGCCGCCTCGGCTGCGGCGGAGTCCCGGCCGACGAAGCCGGAGCCCGAGCCGGCGCCTCCAGCCCCGGCAGGTGCCGAGGCCGCCGCCGAGGAGAGCAGCTTCACGGCGCCACCGCCCACGGGGGCGAGGAGCAGGTCCGGTACGCCCCGAGCACGGCGGGCCGCCGGGGCGGAGGATGGGCCTCCCGCTCGGCCCCGGAAGGCGACCTCGGCCACCCGAGGCGGCGCCGTGACTCCCGGGCAGGGCACGGCGAACGCCCTTGATGACTCGTCCCAGGCTCCGGCCGCCGAAGGCGCCGCGCGCCAAGCGGGAGCCGCTGCGGTGTCCGATGCCACCGACGCCCCGAGGCCGGAGGCCGCAGCGACGGTTCCGACCGGCGCGGCGGAACCGACCGGTCCGGTGAGCTCCGGCGAGGTGGTCGCGGAGGCGGCGTCGCCCCGGCTCGGGGCCACCGGGGGCGAGGAACCGGGCGAATCGGCGCCGCGCCGCCGGCGCGCCACGAAGAAGCCGACCCCGGCGGCCGGAGCGGATGCCGCCCTGGTGAAGGCCCCGGCCGCGAAGAAGGCGACTCCCCCGAAGAAGGCCACGGCCAGGAAGACCGCCGCCCCACCAGCCGCGCCGCCGGGGGCCGAGCCGGTCGTCGCACCGCCGGCGGGCCTGCCAAGCGACCCGGCGGAGACGAACACCGAGCCGGCCATCGTCACGACCGAAACCACGATGTCGGACGCCGCCACGACCCCGACCGTGGAGCCGACCGCCACCACGATGCCGAAGAACGCCGCAGCGGTGACGCCGGCTGCCGGCCCGCGGGCGATGGCCGAGGCCAGCCCGTCGGGGCGTACCCGGGAACTGGGGTTGGCGGAGCTGCGGACCCGGCTGCTGGACCACCCGGGTTTCGCGCCGGAGCTGCTCGCCCTGGCCGCTGTCGAGGCGGTCGGGCCGCGCGCATGCGACTGGGCGCACGGGCTGCGCGAGGCGTACCCCGATGCGGGTCCGGACGGCCTGGCCCGGCTCGCCACCCGGCGGTATGTGAGGGCGGCCGGGGCGGGTGGCGCGGCCGCGGCGGTGGCCGGGCTCTTCGCGCCGGCGGCGGAGCTGGCGGCGGTGCTCTGGACCCAGGCGGGCCTGGTGCTGCACCTGGCGGCGGCGTACGGCCGGGATCCGCTGCACCCGGACCGGGCGGTGGAGCTGCTGGTGCTGACCCAGGTGCACCCGGACGCGGAGAGCGCGCGCACCGCCCTGGACGCGGCCCGGGCGGCGGACGGCCCGGGGGACCGGCCGTGGCCGCGGGCGGTGGAGGCGGCCTGGCGGCTCGCCGCGCCGCTGGCCGTGCAGGCGGGCGGCTGGGCGGCGCTGCGGCTGGCGTCCCGGCTGCTGCCCGGGGCGGCGGTGCTCGCCACGGCGGCCGGGGACGCCGCCGCGGCCGAACGGCTGGCGGCCCGGGCGGTGGCCGCCTACCGGCCGGTCAGAGCCAGCTGAACCAGGCCTTCGGCAGCAGCGAGTAGCCGACGAAGGCGACCACGTCGAGCACGGTGTGCGCCACGATCAGCGGCATCACCCGCTTCGTGCGCAGGTAGAAGAGGCTGAACACGACGCCCATCACGGCGTTGCCGAGGAACGCGCCGAAGCCCTGGTAGAGGTGGTACGAGCCGCGCAGCAGCGCGCTCGCGGCGATCACCGCGCCGAGCCGCCACTGGAACTGGCGCAGCCGGGTGACCAGGTAGCCGACGACGATCACCTCCTCCAGCACGGCGTTCTGCACGGCGGCGAGGATCAGCACCGGCACCGCCCACCACAGGTGCGGCAGGCCGGCGGGGACCAGCGTGGCGTTCACGCCGAGCTGCGCGGCGGCCCAGAACAGCGCCAGGCCGGGCAGCCCGATCAGCGCCGCGAGGCCGGCGCCGCGGGCCAGGTCCGCGCCCGGGCGGCGCAGGTCGACGCCGAGGGTCCGGGCCGGGTCGCCCGGGTCCCGCGCCAGCAGGTGTACGGCGAGCAGCACCGGCAGCAGCGCGAAGGCGATGCCGAGCAGCTGGTACGTCAGGTCCAGGTACGGCCGGGCGGACTGCGAGGTGTTGAGCGAGGCGGTCTGCTTCGACAGCGGCCCCTCGGCGGTCAGCTTCGCGGTCAGCGACACCAGCGCGTAGACGGCCGACTGCCCGAGCGACAGGCCGAGCACCAGCAGCGTCTCGGTGCCCAGCACCCGGCGGGTGGTCGGGCGGGTCAGCTCGTCGACGGTCACCGCACCACTGTGCCGCACCGGTGGGACCGACGGGAGCGGTCGCACAGTCTGTGCGACCGGTGCGCACGCTCCGTGGACATTCTATGTGGGCCCGATCCGCGTCAGGAGGAGGAGCACCCCGTGGACAACGTCGCGAAGCTGCTGAAGGAGAGCTGGACCCTGGTCGAGGAGAATCGGGACCGGCTCAGCGCTCACTTCTACGCCCGGCTGTTCCTCCTCGACCCGGCGCTGCGCCAGCACTTCCCGGCCCAGATGACCGGTCAGGGCGACCGGATCCTGGACGCGATCGTCGCCGCCACGCAGGTCGTCGAGGACCCGGAGAGCTTCGACGACTACCTGCGCTCGCTCGGCCGCGACCACCGCAAGTACCACGTGGAAGCCGCGCACTACGCGACGATGGGCGTCGCGCTGCTGGACGCGCTGCGCAGCACCGCCGGCGACGGCTGGAACCTGGAGTACGACCAGGCCTGGCGGGACGCGTACGCGTCGATCACGAAGACGATGGTGGCCGGGGCGGCGGCGGACGACAACCCGCCGTACTGGCACGCCGAGGTGCTGACCCACGAGCGGCATGGCCCGGACACCGCCGTGCTGACCGTGCGCGCGCTCCAGCACCCGCTGCCCTGGCGGGCCGGCCAGTACGTCAGCGTCGAGGTCCCCCGGCACCTGCCCAAGGTGTGGCGGACGTACTCGGTGGCGAACGCCCCGAACGACGACAACGTGCTGGAGTTCCACGTGCGTACGCCGGCCGGGGCGGGTTGGGTCTCCGGCGCGCTGGTCCGCCGGACGAAGCCGGGCGACCTGCTGCGGGTGGCCGCGCCGATGGGCGCGATGACGCTGGACCGGGAGTCGACCCGGGACATCCTCTGCGTGGCCGGCGGGGTGGGCCTGGCCCCGGTGAAGGCGCTGGTGGAGGAGCTGACCGGGTGGAACCGGACCCGCTGGGTGCACGTCTTCTACGGCGCGCGGCACCGCGACGACCTGTACGCGCTGGCCGGCCTGAGGAAACTGCTCGCCGCGCACCCCTGGCTGTCGGTGACCCCGGCGTGCAGCGACGACCCGGGCTTCGACGGTGAGCAGGGGGACATCTCCGAGGTGGTCACCCGGTACGGCCCGTGGGCGACGCATGACTGCTACGTCTCCGGTTCGGCGGCGATGGTCCGGGCCACCCTGCGCGCGCTCGCCGAGGATGAGGTCCCGCCGCCGCACATCCGCTACGACACCTTCGGCAACCTGTAGCGCTTTCCTCCCCCCAACCGGGTCGCGTGCCCCTGCCCCGTGGGGCACGCGACCCGGTCCCCTGGCACTGGGCCCTCTCAGGGGCCGGGGTACTCCTCGACCGGCACCAGCGGCACGCCGGGCGCCATCCGGTCGGTCCAGAGTCGCCCCTCCAGGTGGTCGACCTCGTGGGCGACCAGCCGGGCCATCCCGTACGCGAACGAGGTGATGACCCGGCTGCCGTCCCAGCGGGCGTGCTCGACGTCGATCCGCAGCGGCCGGGGCACCAGCCCCCGGTGATCGGCGTAGGAGAGGCAGCCCTCGTACTGCTCGTCGGTGTCGGGGCTGGTGTCGACAACCCGGGGGTTGAGCAGGACGACCGGTGGGGCGGCCCGGTCGGCGGGGCGGACCACGGCCGCGGCGGCGGCGATGCCGAGCTGTGGTGCGGCGAGGCCCAGCCCGGCGTGGAACGGGTGCAGTTCGTCGGCCCGGTCGAGCAGGCCGGTCAGCCGGTCGACCACCTCACGCGCGGCGGGCTCGTCCCGGGGCAGGTCGAACGGTCGGGCGGGGCGGCGCAGCGCCTCGGCGTCGCGGGGCAGCACGCCGAGGTCGCGTCGCCGGTCGGCGGGTCGGCCGCCGACCGCCGGGCGGGCGTCGGGAAGTTCTCGGCGGAACCGCCACTGGAGGCGGTAGCGGGTGTTGAGCGGCGGGTCGTCGGTGGACCAGTCGAAGATGGCGCGGTCGCCGCGGTCGTGCCGGTGGATCGGGGTGCGCAGCGGGCCCTCGTCGGCGGAGAGGGAGGTCTCCACCCCCCACACCCGCGGGTCGAGCGCCGCCGGGACGTCCAGCCGCACCGCCAGGTGCCGGGTGGGCAGGCGTACGGCCCGCTGGAACCAGGGGCCCCACTTCTCGCGGCCCACCCGGTAGGCGTACTCGACCTCGGCCCGTTCGCCGGGGTGCAGCGGGAAGGGGCCGTCGGCGTTCTCGAAGAGCAGCCAGATCTCCTTGTACGCGTCGCGGTCGTGCCGGACCCGCCAGTGCATCGCGTCCCGGGTGCCGCCGTCGTCGCGCAGCGCCCGGAACTGCAGCTCGGCGAAGGTGAGCGGGTGCTCCCGGTGGTGCCGGTTGGAGCGGCCGGGGTCGTCGGGCCAGCGGTCGACGGCGACCCGGACCAGGTAGCGGGTGACCGGGTCGGTGCCGGCGTTCCAGAGCTGGCGGCGCACCACGCACCGGTAGGCGTCGTCGAGGAGGGTGAGGGTGGCGGTCTCGCGTTCGACCAGCAGGCCGGTGCCGGGGGGCAGCCACTGCCCGGGGGCGGCGGGTTCGCGGGGGGTCGGGTTGGCGCGGGCCTGGCGCAGCTGGTCGTACTCCCGGAAGCGCTGCAAGATCGCGCCGCCGGCGTCGAGGACGGCCTCGGCGCGGCGGGCGAAGTCCTCGGTGGGCCGGTGCCGGCGCCCCTCGACGTGACTGACGTACGACGGGTCGAAGCCCATCAGGGTGGCGAGCTGCTTCTTCGAGAGTCGCCGCCCCGTCCGGTGCCGGGCGAGCTCAGCGGCGAAGGACTCGGCGGCGCGCTCCAGGGGGGAGGTCGTCATCAGCTTCCTCACGGCCGGTACGACGAGTCTTCACGTTCTTCCCCTGAGTCACAGTGAACTGGCACTTTGCCGACATTTGGCTTGACAACGGCCGTTGTCTTGGTGGCGGTTTCCGGCCTCGGTGGCCGGGTAGTACGCGGAGCCCGGGCCGGTTCGTCGCCGACGACGTCGACGGAGTGACCCGGGCCTCTCGATCCGCCGCCGGCGACGCTTCCCCTGGGCCGACGACTGTGGTTAGGCTAGCCTTAGCTAGACGGACGCACTTCGGACAAGGGGACGGACCAGGTGACAGCGGTGATGCCGAGGCGGGACGTCGTCCCCCCGCTCGCCCCGGTGACCGCCACCCTGCGGGCCATGTTCGGCACCGACGAGCTGCCCGGCCTCGCGCCCGGGCTGGTGGTGGTCGACGAGGCCGGCTGGAGCCCGGCGACCACCCTGATCGACGGCACCCGGCTCCCCGAGTTCCTGATCGCCGCGGGCCGGCGCTGGGGCGGCACCCCGCACGCCTGCGCCGCGCTGGCCTGGAAGTCCTACAGCTACTGGACGGCCCTGCCGGTGGTGCTCGGCTGGGCCTCCGCCCGGCGGGTGCCGCTGCTCGACCCGGCCGACGTCCTGATCCACTTCGAGGACCACCACCAGCTGCTGACCATGGGTTTGCGCCGCTCGACCACGGTCGCGGTGCTCCCCGGTGACCCGCTGGCGCTCACCGGCCAGCCGGGGGTCCGGGTCGTCGCGGACGAGGCGGAGCTGCTCCGGGTGCTCCGCGCCTCGCTGCTCGACGCCCACCTGAACCCCATGATCGCCGCGATCCAGGCGGAGGTCCGGGTCGGCGTCCGTACCCTGCTCGGCTCGGTGGCCTCCGGCATCGCGCACGGCATCCTCCGCGCGGCCGACGTGCTGCCGGGCTCCTCGGTTCGCACGGTCGAGACGCTGCTCGACGCGCTGGACCTCGCCGACCTGGTCGAGCTGGTGCCCGGTCCCGGCGGCGAGCCGACCGTGCAGCGGCGCACCTGCTGCCTGGCCTTCACCCTGCCCCGGCCGAAGATCTGCCAGGGCTGCTGCGTCCGCCCCTCCTGACCCGGTCAGTCGGTCAGCGGCCGGACGTCCCAGAGCCACACCCCGCCGGTGAAAGTCGGGGTGATCCCGGTCAGGTCGGTCATCGCCCGGCGCAGCGCGTCGGCGTTGGGCTGCGGGCCGAGGACGACCGCGCCGGCCCGCCAGTAGCGCAGATCGGTCACGGCCGCGGCCCGGTCCCGGCGGGTGATCGGCGGGATCGCCCCGGTTCGCGCGACGCCACCGATGAAGTTGCTGGTCCGGCGGTACGGGGCGGTGAAGAGCGCGGCGTTCGGCTCCGGTGCCCGCGGCCGGGTGTCCGGGTAGAGGAAGTAGCCCCGGGCCAGCGGCATGTCCAGCCCGGTCCGGGCGGACCAGCGCAGCGGGTCGGCGTAGTTCGTGTCGGGCAGCGGCAGGGTGACGATGCTGCGCCCGCCGGCCACGTACGGGCGCCAGGCGCCGGAGGTGACGAAGGCCGGGGTCGGGTCGAGCCCGACGGCGGGCAGCGGGGTCGGCAGGTTCGGCAGCAGGGCCATCAGCAGCACGGTGACCGTGGCGAACCGGAGCTGCGGCGCCGCGGCCGGGTGCCGGTGGATCAGCTGCCGGGCGCGTTCCGCGCCGAGCGCGAGCAGCACGCCGATGATCGGAGTGATCGCCAGCGACCAGCGGGTGGGGACCACCGAGTGCAGCAGCGGCAGCTTCTCCAGCACCGCCCAGGGCGCGGGCACGCCGGTGTCCCGCCCGCCGAGCTGGACCTCCCGGCCGAGCGAGAGCACCGCGAAGAACACGCCGAGGACGGCCAGACCACGCACCAGCGCGCTGCGCCACAGCCAGCAGACCAGCGCGACGGCCAGGACGACCAGCGGCCAGCCGAAGAAGGAGTTCTCCTCGGTGGCGTTGCGGGCCAGTGGCTCGGCGGACCGGGCGTTGCCGGCCAGCGACTCCCGGGAGAAGGCGACGAAGGACGCGAGATCGGTGCGGTAGCCGCGGATCAGCCGGGACAGCCCCTGGTACGAGCCGGGGCCGAAGAGCTGGACGTAGAGCGGGTACGCCAGCAGCACGGCGGAGAGGACGGCGGCGACGCCGAGGCCGGCGAGGAATGGCCGGGCGCCCCGGCGCAGCTCGGGTCGGCCGAGGGCGAGCGCGCCGACCACCCCGGCGAGCGCGATCGCGGTCATCAGCAGGATCTCGAGGTTGAGGAAGGCCTGCCAGACGATCAGCAGGCCGAGCAGTACACCGTTGCGCAGCCACCGACCCGGCTGGTTCAGCCGCAGCGTCCGCCAGGCGATCAGGGGTACCACGAACTGGGACACGATGTTCGGGTGGGCGTTGGCGTGCGAGACCATCGCCGGGGCGAAGGCGCAGAACGCGGCGCCCAGCCAGGCCGGTCCGCGCGACCCGGTGACCACCCGGGAGAGGAAGAAGTACCAGGCGGCCCCGGTGGCCGCCATTCCCAGCGTGAGAAAGAGCAGAAATGACCAGTGCGGGCCGAAAAAGACGGTGACGGGCGTCATTGGGATTGAAACGGATAATACGGACGTGTTGGCCATGAGGTTCACGCCGTCCGGCACGTTCATCCGGTGCGTGGCGAATGGATAATCCCATTCCGTCACGACTCGTGCGCCGTGCGCCATCATCCACTCGAACTGCGACTGGTCCGACGGGTTGTCCCGGACCCCACTGCCGGGACGCAGCCAGAAGCGGGCGGTCACCCAGAACGCCAGCAACACGAAGCTGAGCACTGCGGCGACGTCCCACCATCGACCCTCCCGCCGGACCGCGCCACGGTCGTCGTCGACCACGGCGTCCCCGACGCCGGATCGTTCGACCCCGGGGTCCGATTCGGGAGTAGTCATAGCAATTCAGAGAGTAGTCACCGTATGGTGCCGAGGTGACATGATTCGGCGGACTGGCGTACTATCTGCCGGGTTCGCTGACCGCCGATCACGTGCCCACCCCCGACCGCATTTCGGCCACCTCCGGTGTCCCCGTTTCCGCCGCCCCTCGCGGAGGATTCACCCTGTCGGTTCAGGCACGGTTCGAGTCACACCGTGAGGAATCGACGCATGGCAGAAATCACTGGGGATCAGCGCGTCCAGTCGGAGGTCCTGGAGGGCCTGGCCACCGCGGTCAACCACCGCAGGTGGTTCGTCGAACTGGCGGTGCCCCACCTCGGTGAGGACCCCATCGAGATCGGCAGCGGGCTGGGCGACTACGCCCTGGAGTGGGCGAGGCACGTCCCCCGGTTCACCGCCACCGAGGCCGACCCCGACCGGCTCGTCCAGCTCAAGGAACGCCTGGCCGGCGAGCCGACCATCGAGGTACGGCAGATGCTGCTGCCGCACCCCGAGGGCGGCAACCACAGCGCGGCGGTCTCGTACAACGTCCTGGAGCACATCGAGGACCACGTGGGCGCCCTGCGCAGCATGCGTGACCTGGTCCGGCCCGGTGGCAAGGTCATCATCATCGTGCCGGCGTTCCAGTTCGCGATGGGTCCGGCGGACATCGCCACCGGCCACGTGCGCCGCTACACGAAGCGGACCCTGACTGCGGCGATGACCCAGGCCGGGCTGCACGTCGAGACGATGCACTATGCCAACGCGCTCGGCCTGATCGGCTACTTCATGGCGACCAAGGTCTTCCGGCTGATGCCGAAGGAGGGCCCGATGGTCAAGGTCTACGACACGCTGGTCCTGCCCGCCACCAAGGCGGCGGAGCAGCTCGTCCGGCCCCCCTTCGGCCAGTCCGTCTTCGCGGTCGCCCGCGTCCCCGCCTGACCGGCCCCCGCGATCTTGCAGTTTGCGCCCCTGGTTAGGGGCTTTCGCCCGATACGTCGAGGCCGAAACTGCAAGATCGCGGAGGAGGTGGGGGTCACTCCTTGATCTGGTACGTAGGGCGGATGACCGCCCGGGCCAGGGTGTGGAAGGCCAGGTTGAAGCCGACGTACGCGGGAGACGCGTTCGGCCCGACGTCGAGGCGCTCGACGTCCAACGCGTGCACCGCGAAGACATAGCGGTGCGGGCGGTCGCCGGGCGGCGGGGCGGCACCGCCGTAACCGGTGTCGCCGTAGTCGTTGCGGACGCTGAACGCGCCACCGAGGTCCGACTCCTTCACGGCGGTCGGCAGCTCGGTCACCGACGCGGGGACGTCGACCAGCACCCAGTGCCAGAAGCCGCTGCCGGTCGGGGCGTCCGGGTCGAAGCAGGTGACCACGAAGCTCTTCGTCTCGGCCGGGAAGCCCGACCAGGCCAACTGCGGGCAGATGTTCTCGCCGCCGGCGCTGTCGTGCGCGTACCGCGCGTCCATCGGCTCGCCGTTGTGCACGTCGTCACTGGTCAGGTTGAACGACGAAACGGTCGGCAGCAGCTCGTACGGGTCCGGGGCGATCGGTCGTTCCAGGGTCATCGGAGGTCCTTCCGGTACGCGTGAGGTCTCTGCTGCCCTTCTTACCCCGCCCCGCCGCCCAAACGAACCGAAAGCGCCCGTGGCGACGGAGAACGCGCCGGACCGTTGCGCCGCGGCGCACCTACCGCCGGCCGTGTCGGACCACTAACCTCCCTCCATGATCGCGATGACCCCCACCAGGCGTTCGTGGCGGGCGCGGGCCGTGACCGCCGCCACCATCGCCGCCACGGTGGCCTGCGTCGGCGGGCCGGCCCGGTGGGCAGTGGTGCGCACGGTCGAGGCAGGGCGGGGCGAGACAACGCCCGCCGCGGCGGCGAACGCCTACCTCGTGGCCGTGTTCGAGTCGGGCGAGAGCCTCAAGATCAACCGATGCCTGTGCAGCGACAGCCGCGACGACCTGTTCCGGGAAGCGCGGAAGCTGCACGAACAGGTTCAGGCCGACTTCGGCCTCACGGTCGAGTCGTCCGACTGGCGGACGAGCGATTCGGACGGCGCGGTCTCCGCGATGGTGAACTTCCGGGTGACGCAGATCGACCCGGCGACCGGAGGCGTCAGCTTCGTCGAGGGCCCCGCCCAGCGGTGGCGATTCCAGACCAGGAACGAAGGAGGCATCGGCGGCGGCTGGAAGGTCTGCCGCATCGAGGCTCCACCCCTGTGCGGCACCGGCACCGTGAATCGCTGCTGACCGCTGTTGCCGGGGCACATCCGACCTGGCTGGTCCCTGAACGGCGTTCGCGCTGGTCAGCGAGGTTCTGTCGTTCCGGGGCGGAGGGTGTGGGATTCGAACCCACGAAGACATCGCTGCCTTACCGGTTTTCAAGACCAGCGCCATCGGCCACTAGGCGAACCCTCCCGGACCGCCACCCGGAGGTGCACGGCCGGTGTCTAGTCTGCCATGGCAGCCGGCCGGGCGAACCGGCCTCCCACCCCCGGACGCACGGCGGGACGGCCGGTCACCAGGATCGGGACGGCCCGCCGGTCCACTGTGGGCGGAATCCCGGTCGGGGGATATCGCGGCCCCGGCGTGGGCCGGCGCGCGGATCGGGTAAGACTGGGCCATGCGCGCGATCACGATCCCGGAACCCGGCGGACCCGAGGCACTCGTCTGGGCGGAGGTGCCCGATCCCGAGCCCGGTCCGGGTGAGGTGGTCGTCGACGTGCGCGCCAGCGCGGTGAACCGGGCGGACCTGCTCCAGCGGCAGGGGCACTACCCACCGCCGCCGGGCGCGCCCGCGTACCCCGGTCTGGAGTGCTCCGGGGTGATCAGCGCGGTCGGCGCGGACGTGACCGGCTGGAAGGTCGGTCAGGAGGTCTGCGCGCTGCTGGCCGGCGGTGGCTACGCCGAGCGGGTGGCCGTGCCGGCCGGGCAGCTGCTGCCGGTGCCGGCCGGCGTCGACGTGGTCGACGCGGCGGCGCTGCCGGAGGTGGCCTGCACGGTCTGGTCGAACGTGGTGCGACTGGCCCGGCTGGGCCGGGGCGAGACGCTGCTGGTGCACGGCGGCGGCAGCGGGATCGGCACCTTCGCCATCCAGCTGGGCACCGCGCTCGGCGCGACCGTGCTGGTGACGGCGCGGGCGGCCAAGCACGAACGGCTGCGCGAGCTGGGTGCCGCGCACACCATCGACTACCGGGAGCAGGACTTCGTCAAGGAGGCCCGCCGGGTCACCGACGGCCGGGGCGTCGACGTCATCCTCGACATCATGGGCGCCTCCTACCTGGGGCGGAACGTGACGGCGCTGGCCGACGGCGGACGGCTGGTGGTGATCGGGATGCAGGGTGGCCGCAAGGGCGAGCTGGACCTGGGCGCACTGCTGGCCAAGCGGGCCACCGTGGCGGCCACCGCGCTGCGCTCCCGCCCGCTGGACGACAAGGCGGAGATCGTCCGGGGCGTCCGGGAGCAGGTCTGGCCGCTGGTCGAGTCGGGCGCGGTCCGGCCGATCGTGGACCGGCGGATACCGATCACCGACGCGGCGCAGGCGCACCGGCTGGTGGAGTCGAACGAGCACCTGGGCAAGGTGCTGCTCACGGTCGGCTGACGGCCGCCGGGTCGGTGGTGGTCGGAGGGCGGGGCAGCACCAGCCGGGCGCCCGGCCCCTCGCCGGCGAGCGAGTCCTCGGGGTTGTAGAGGGTGCAGCGCGTCAGCGACAGGCAGCCGCAGCCGATGCAGCCGTCCAGGTCGTCGCGGAGCTTGCCGAGCAGCCGGATCTTCTCGTCCAGCCGCTCCTGCCAGGTGCGGGAGAGCGCGGCCCAGTCCTCGGGTGTGGGGGTCCGTGCCGACGGCAGCGAATCCAGCGCCTCCCGGATCTCGTCGAGGGAGACTCCGACCTGCTGGGAGATCCGGACGAAGGCGACCCGGCGCAGCTCGGTGCGGGCGTACCGGCGCTGGTTGCCGCCGGTGCGCTCGGCACGGATCAGACCGAGCCGCTCGTAGTAGCGCAGCGCCGAGGGCGCGACGCCGCTGCGGGCCGCGAGCTGCCCGATGGTGAGGGACTCGTGCATCACATTCGCCTTGAGTTGAAGTGAACTTCAACTTGCAGGCTAGCGGCATGACCACCACGACCGCCACCGCCCCACCCGGCCACACCCTGCCGGGGCCGGTCGCCGCGCCGCTGGAACGGCTGCGCGCCGGCCGCGAGTACGGCGCCAACGTGTACTCCACCATCGACGTGCTCTGGGTGCTCTACGACCGGATCCTGCGGACCACCCCGGCGACCGTCGACGACCCCGAGCGGGACCGCTTCCTGCTCTCCAAGGGCCACGCCGTCGCCGGCTACTACGCCGTCCTCGCCGCCAAGGGCTTCGTTCCCGCCGACTGGCTGGACGACCAGGGCGGCCCGGACAGCCGGCTCGGTGACCACCCCGACCGGCTGCTGGTGCCCGGGGTCGAGATCGGCTCCGGCTCGCTCGGCCACGGCCTCGGGCTGGGCGTGGGCACCGCGCTCGGGCTGCGCGCCCAGGGCCGCCCCGACCCCCGGGTGTACGTGCTGCTCGGCGACGCCGAACTCGACGAGGGGTCGAACCACGAGGCGATCGCGTACGCCGGCGCCACCGGCCTGGGCAACCTGACCGCGATCGTGGTCGACAACCGCTCCGCCAGCCACGGCTGGCCGGGCGGGGCGGCCAGCCGGTTCACCGTCAACGGCTGGACCGGCACCACCGTCGACGGACGGGACCACGATGCTCTGCACGCCGCCCTGACCGGGCACGACGGGCAGCGCCCGCACGTCGTCGTCGCGGTCGTCACCGAGGGGGAACAGCCATGATGCGGGAGACCTTCGTCGACACCGCCACCGCCCTGCTGGAGGACACGCGGACCACGATCGTGCTGGCGGACATCTCCGCCGACGCGTTCGCCCCGGCCGCCCGGCGGCACCCCGACCGGGTGCTGAACGTGGGTATCCGGGAGCAGTTGATGGTGGGCGTGGCCGGTGGGCTGGCGCTGACCGGGCAGCGCCCGATCGTGCACAGCTACGCCCCGTTCCTGGTCGAGCGGGCGTACGAGCAGATCAAGCTGGACCTGGACCACCAGGGCGTCGGCGCGGTGCTGGTGAGCATCGGGGCGTCGTACGACCGGGCGGCCGCCGGGCGCACCCACCTCTCGCCGGCGGACGTGAGCCTGATCGACACCCTGAACGGCTGGACGGTGCACGTGCCCGGGCACCCGGACGAGGTGCCGGGGCTGCTGCGGAGCGCGGTCTGCGGGCGGGACTCGGCGTACCTGCGGTTGTCGACGCAGACCAACGCACGGGCGTACCCGGAGGCGGGCGAGCTGCGGGTGGTGCGCGACGCCGGGCCGGGCGCGGCGCTGGTGGTGGCGGTCGGGCCGGTGCGCGACGCGGCGCTCGCCGCGGTGGCCGACCTGCCGGTCACCGTGGCGTACACCCACCGGCCGCGGCCGCTCGACGTGGCGGGCCTGCGGGCGCTGGCCGGCACGGAGGTGATCCTGGTCGAGCCCTACCTGGCGGGCACGTCGGCGCGGGTGGTCTCCGAGGCGCTGGCCGACCGGCCGCACCGGCTGCTCAGCCTGGGCGTGGGGCGATCGGAACTACGCCGGTACGGCTCGGCCGAGGACCACACCCGCTGGCACGGGCTGGACGCGGCCGGTCTGCGCCGGTCGGTGGCCGACTTCCTGACGCCGGCCGGGTCAGCGCGCGGTTGACCGGGCGGGACGGCGGCGGGTGCGCTCCCGGCCGAGGATGAAGAGCGCCTCGACGCCGTCCTTCCAGGTGATCTTCTTGCCCTCCTCGCGACCGCGGGCCCGGTAGCTGATCGGCACCTCGTACGGGCGGATCCGGCGGCGCAGCAGCTTGCCGGTCACCTCCGCCTCCATGCCGAACCCCCGGGAGCGGATCTCCAGCGAGCGGTAGAGCTCCACCGGCATCAGCTTGAAGCAGGTCTCCAGGTCGCCGATGTAGGAGTTGAAGAGCACGTTGGCGGCCATCGTGACGCCCTTGTTGCCCATCACGTACCAGAAGCTGTAGGCACTGTGGCTGCCGAAGGTCCGATTTCCGTAGACCACGTCGGCGCGGCCGTCGAGCACCGGGGCGAGCAGCCGGGGGATGTCCTGCGGGTCGTACTCCAGGTCGGCGTCCAGGATGACCATGTACTCACCGTCGGCGGCGTCGACCGCCGTTTTGATCGCCGCGCCCTTGCCAGCGTTGCGCTGGTGGGTGATCACCCGCAGCCGCGCGTCGTCGGCCCGGTCGAGGATCTCCCCGGTGCCGTCCCGGCTGCCGTCGTCTACCACGACCAGCTCGATCTCGCACGGATAGTCGACCGCCAATGCCTGCTTGAGGGCATCCGCGATGCGTTCTTCCTCGTTGTAGACCGGCATGAGGATCGAGAGCTTCACGGGGATCTCCACGGTGGCGACAGTAAATCGGCCCTAGCGTAGCCTGGCTGGCCAGCCGTACCGAGGCCGCCACCACGGGCGGCCGGCGTCAGCGCAGGGCCGGACGGCATCTCCCGCGAGTATCCGGCACCGGGCACGGTCCGGGCACGCAGATGGCGGAAACCTTTCCCGAGACATATTCACATCAATACAGGTGCGGCGTTACCTTCCGGTAACTCGATCGACGTCCCGCGATCGAGCCGAAAGGAGTGCGTCGATGCTTGGCACCCCCACCAGGCGCGCACCGGCGATCCGACGGGTCCTCGCCGTCGCCTCCGCCGCCGCCCTCGCCCTACCCATGCTCCTCGGTCCGGCGTCCCCCGCCGCCGCCGACGACCGCCCGACCGTCCAGCCACTCCCGACGAACCTCGAGACGGTCCGCGCCGCCGAGGCCACCGCGCTCTACGGCTCTCCGGAGATCCGGCCGCTCGAGCAGCGCCGCACCGCCCTGGTCACCATGGGCGACAGTGAGATCTCCGGCGAGGGCGTGGGCAACTACGTCCCCGGCACGCACACCGACGGCAACTGGTGTGACCGCTCGTACGACCAGGCCGTCTTCCGGACCGGCATCGCCTCCGACACCCAGTACAACCTGGCCTGCTCCGGCGCCACCCCGTGGAACCTCGTCGCCGGCGGCCCCACCCAGCACAACGAGCTCAACCAGGGCGACTACCTGGCCGTCAAGGCGCGCAACACGCACGTCAAGCTGATCTGGGTGGTCGTCGGGGCCAACGGCGACGGCACCATCCAGTTCGGCCCGGTCGCCACCGACTGCGCGGTGCGGCGGGTCTTCTTCCAGGGCCCCTGCTACCCGACCTACACCGACCAGTGGACCATCCGCACCGACGGCAGCCGGCGGGCCGTCGAGGAGGCCCTCACCTCGATCCGGCAGACCATGACCGACGCCGGCTACCTGCGCACCGACTACGAGCTGGTGCTGATGTCGTACCCGAGCCCCGGCAGCCCGGACGTGGAGGACAACCCGAACTTCCCCGGCTGGTACTCCGGCGGCTGCCTGCTCTACCTCGCCGACGCGGCGTTCGCCCGGAACAAGGCGGTGCCGCTGTTCGAGTCGGCGCTGCGCGCGGCGGCCACCGACACCGGCACCCGCTACCTGGACGCCAGCCGGCTCTTCCACGGCCACGAGGTGTGCACCGACAACACCTCCGTCCGCGGCCTCTACATCGAGGTGGGGATCTGGGACGAGAACGCCGCCCGGCAGTCGTTCCATCCCAACGTCCGCGGACACGGCATGTTCGCCCAGTGCATCACCCAGTTCTGGAAAGCAGGCCTGTCGCGGGCCACCTGCGTCGACCCGGCCAGCACCGGCAGCGGCGTGCTCTACCCCGGGCTGATGGAGTTCCGGCAGCTGCGCAACGCGGCCACCGGCACCTGCGTGGACGGTCGCGGGTACGACTCACGCAACAGCACCGCCCAGCAGTCGTACGCCTGTCACGGCGGCCGTAACCAGGGCTTCTGGTACGACCCGACCCGGCGGTCGTTGCACTCCGAGCTCTCCCACGACCGCTGTCTGGACGTGGCGGGCGGCTCGCTGACCGCCAACACCGCGGTCAACATCTACGACTGCCACGGCGGCGCGAACCAGCAGTTCGTCTTCGTCGGCAACCAGCTCAAGCCGGCCGGCGCGACGAGCCTCTGCGTGGCGTTCGACAACCCGTGGCTGGGCACCCCGCGGCTGCGGCTGGCCACCTGCTCCACCAGCGCCCGCCAGCAGTGGTCCTTCGAGTCCCGGTCGTTCCCCACCCCGGTCGGGTACGGGCACGACGACTTCATCGGCTCCCGGGTCTACTGAGCACGCCGAGGAGCGGCCGTCCCAGCGGGACGGCCGCTCCTTTCACCCGTCACTTCTGCTTGAGCGGGACCACGATCAGCCGGGCCGTACCGTTGTCGCCGTCCTTCGCGCCGGCCACGCCGACGGTGGTGCCGACCTTGATGTCGGTGGACTGCACGGTGTTCCGCCGCTCGACCACCTTCAGGTCCTCGCCGAAGGTCCAGGTCATGGTGAATCCGTCGGTCGACTTCACGGTCATCGAGTCGCCGTCGATGGCGGTCACCTGGCCGCGTTGGACGGCGACGGTCCTCGTACCGCCGTCCCTGGTCTGCACCACGGCCTCACCGTGCAGGGTGTTCTTCCGCAGCAGCACCCGGGCCTGCCGCCGCTTGCGCCACTCCTCGGCCCGCTCACCCCGCTTGCCCTTCCCGCCGGCGGACGCCTCCGGAGCCGGCGAACCGGACGGGGCGGCACCGGCTGCGGCCACCGGCTCCAGCTCGGTCGGGTCGAAGCCCATCGCGGCGAGCGCCTGGCCCTCCACGCCCATCGCCGCGGCCACGTCCACCGCCGCCGCCTTCGAGCTGTTCTCGGCGACCTGCGCCGGGCCGCAGCCGGCGAGGCCCAGCGCCAGCGCCGCGAGCAGCGACGTGGTGCCGATGGCCAATCCCTGACGTGCCATGAGTCTCCCTCTCGTCCGTGGTGATTACAGAGTCCGGTACCGGGATGGGTGGCGCGTCAGGCCGATGTTCGGGTCAGGTAAGGATGCGCGGGCAGCCGGACGGTGAAGGCCGCGCCGCCCTCCGGCGCGTGTCCGGCGGCGATGTCCCCGCCGAGCCGGCGGACCAGGCCGGCGGCGAGCGCCAGCCCGAGGCCGCTGCCGACCTTGCGCACCCCCCGGTAGCGCTGGTGCAGCGCCCCGCGCTCGAACGCCACCGCCAGGTCGCCGTCGGTGAAGCCCGGTCCGCCGTCGCGGACCTCGACCACCCCGCCGGCCGCCGGGTCCGGTCCGGCCGGCCGGACCGCGAGCACCACGGGCGCCCCCGGGGGTACGACCCGCAGCGCGTTCTCCAGCAGCCCGTCCACCACCTGCCGGATCCGCCCCGGATCGGTGTACGCCGGCACCGGCCCCGAAGGCACCTCCAGCCGGAAGGGCACGCCGAGCGCCGCGCACCGGTCCGACCAGGTGCGCCCCGCGTCGGCGGCCAGCCGGGTGAGGTCGACCGGCACCGGCTCCAGCGGGAAGTCCGCCGCCTCCAGCCGGGCCAGCGCCAGCAGGTCGCTGACCAGCCGGTCCAGGTGCTGGGCCTCAGCGAGCATGGTCCGGCCGGTGGCCGCTGCCTCGTCCGGGTCGATCACCCCGTCGGCCAGCGCCTCGGCCCAACCCCGGATCGCGGTCAGCGGGGTGCGCAGCTCGTGCGAGACGGAGAGCAGGAACTCCCGCTGCCGTCCCTCGCTGGTGGCCAGCGCGGCGGCCAACCCGTTCAGCGCGTACGCCAGGTCGGCCACCTCGTCCGGCGGCTCCACCGGCACCCGGACCGTCCGGTCCCCGGCGCGCAGCCGGGCCGCCGCGGTGGCCGCCTGCCGGATCGGCCGGGCCAGCCGGCGGGCGAGCAGCAGCCCGGCCGCCACCCCGGCGGCGAGCCCGGCCAGCAGCGGCAGCCACAGGGTGCGCAGCACCTGCCGCCACGGGCCCTGCGGGGTGGCCCGGGCGAGCACCACGCCGTCGCCGGCGCCGCCGGGCAGGGCCCGTCCCTCGACCAGGGACCGCCTGCCGGCCACCAGCCGCGGGCCGGAGACGTTCCCGCCGGCGGCGATCCGGTTCACCACCTGCCGGGGCAGTCCCGGCCGGTCGACCTCGCCGGCCCGGACGACGTACACGTCGATCTTCTGCTGGCTCAGCTGACGGATCAGCCGGTCGCCGGCGGCGTCGCGCTGCCGGGCCGGGCGGACCCGCAGCACGTCGGCGGCGAGCCGGGCCTGGGCGGCGAGCGCCTCCTGGTCGCGCCGCTCGGCGCCGCGAACCGCCAGGGGAACCGCGACCAGGGCGGTGACCAGCACCGACACCAGCGCCACCGCACAGGTGACCAGGACCGCGCGGGCGGTCAGGGTGCGGCCGAGCCAGCTCCGTCGGGGCGGGGACAACGCCGGGCGGGCACCGATCACCGGCAGCGCGACGGTGGGCTCGTGCGGCCGGTGCGGTCCGGGCGGCCGGGCCGGCGCGGTGGGCTCGGGCGGCCGGGGCGGGCCGGTGGGCTCAGCCATCGGCCGCGTACCCGACGCCGCGGTGGGTACGGATCACGCTGGCCGGGCCGAGCTTCGCCCGGACCTGTGCCACGTGCACGTCGACGGTCCGGGTGCCGGCGTGCGCCGCGTATCCCCAGACGCCGGCCAGCAGTTCCTCCCGGGTGAAGACCCGCCCCGGGCGGGCCATCAGGTGAGCGAGCAGGTCGAACTCGGTGGAGGTGAGCTGCACCGGCGCGCCGGCCGCGGTGACCGTGCGCCGGGCCGGGTCGAGGGTGACCGGGCCGACCGTCCGGGGCCGCTCCGCGCCGCCCGGAGCGCCGACGGTGCGACGCAGCACCGCGCGGACCCGGGCCACCAGTTCGCGGGGGCTGAACGGCTTGGTGACGTAGTCGTCGGCGCCGAGTTCCAGGCCGACGATCCGGTCGACCTCGTCGTCGCGGGCGGTGAGGAAGATGACCGGGGTCCAGTCGCCCGCCTCCCGGAGCCGTCGGCAGATCTCGGTGCCGGCCAGGCCGGGCAGGGCGATGTCCAGCACGCAGGCCACCGGGCGCAGCCGGCGGGCGGCCGCCAGCCCCGCCTCGCCGTCCCGTTCCAGGTGGACGCCGAACCCGTCCCGAACCAGGTAGAGCCGGACCAGGTCGGCGATGGCCGGCTCGTCCTCCACCACGAGGACGAGCCCGCGCGGCGCGGCGTCGGCGGTCACCGGCCCATGATGACCGACCGTCGGGCGGGACGGACGTGCGGCTGTGTTCGGGTCAGGTAAGGATGCGGTCAGCGCGCCACGACGGGGCGCAGCGCGGGGATCGGCGGGACGGCCGGCGTCTCGCCGATCTTCGCGACGACGCGCTCCGCCGGCTTGCGCAGCCGGGTCCGGAAGGCGTGGTGGAGCAGCGTGTCGAGCTGCCAGACCTGCTTCGGGTGCTGGGTACGGATGACGAACCGCTCGCGCGCCCCGTCGATGGCGGTGGCGGCCAACTCGACGGAGTGCGACCGCGGGTCCGGGCTCCAGGTCACGTTGCTCAGCTCACGCAGTTCGGTGTTGAGGTGCAGGCGCAGCCGGTGCAGCACCCGGGTCTGCTGGGTGACCACCATCCGGCGGTGGGTGAGCAGGAGGAGGAATTCCCCGGCCACCGGCCGGTCGGGGCGGCTGCACCGGGTGACCAGGATGGTGGCGTCACCGGAGCCGACGCACTGCCGGAACACCGGCATGTGCCGGGCCACCGTCTGGACCGCCAGTCCGGTCTCGGCGGCGGCCGGGAGGAACGTTCGCGAGAAGACGTCCATGCCCTGGTCAACGAGCCGTTACCTGCGGTGACGTGGGTCACTACGGCATTTTGGAAGTTCCACCCCTGCAAGTCGCACCCTGGGTGCGACGAGTGCGCAGGATCAGGACCGGCCGGTCGAGACCGTCCCGCTGAACACCCGCGGGTACGCCGGCTGCGCCAGGTCGAGATAGTTGCTGTCGATGTTGATCCGGACGCCGCCCCAGGTCTCGTCGTGGTCCCCCTGGTACTGCTTCATCCGCCGCTTGGGCGCCCAGTACGTCGACGGCACGGCCGGGTCGGTGACGGTCTTCACTCCGTCCCACCGGGCGAAGTCGAGGACGTCCGGGCGACGGTAACCGGGCCGGGAGTAGGCGGCCAACTGGTCGGTGAGACCCGCCGAGGAGACGTTGGTGTAGTAGCCGGAGAAGAAGCTGGACTGGTGCAGCCGGGTCGTCCAGGCCGAGACGAACGCGTTGACGGCGGCGGAGCAGGCCGCGTCGCCGGTCTCGTAGTGCTCCATGTCCAGGATGATCGTGCTCCAGGCCGCCAGGCCGAGGCTGCGGGCGCTGGCCGCCGCGTCGTTGGCCGCCTCCCAGCCCTGAGTGGCCGCCCGGGCCGGGTCGATTGTGCGCAGGAACCCGGAGCAGGGGGCCTGGAGGCCGACGTAGAGCGGGAAGAACCGCCAGCCCGCCGCCTGCTGGTTCGCCACCCAGGTCCGGGTCAGGTTCGGCTGCGCGCAGCCCCGGTTGACCCCGCCGATGTAGATCCCGACCGCCCGGTACGGCGACTGCAGCCACGCCTGCATCGCCACGTCCGAGGGCGCCGCGCAGGTGTCGAAGCCCAGCCCGGTGAAGGTGCCGGGCTGCGGGCCGTAGTAGCCGGCGGCCTGCGCCGGCTGGCTCGTGCCGGTCACCGCGGCGGCCACGGCGAGCACGCCGGTCAGGGCGGCGGCGAGCACCCGGCGGACGGCACGACGCCGGCCCCACGGGGCGGAGGGGATCGTCACAGGTCTCCCGATCTGGTCGAACGACGGTGGGGGCGGAGCGGGCCCGGACGGGCCGCGCGCTCGACGCCAACCCGAGGAATACTGCCGTGCCCTCGCCTGGCTGTCTACCCCGTCCACCATGGACCGGAGGAACCGATCCACCGACGGGCGGTGGGGCTCAGAGCGGGGCGGGGGCGAAGAGCTCCTCCAGCCAGCCCGGCACCGCCGCGGCGTACTGGGCCCGGGACGGGTCGGGGCTGTCCAGGGCACGCCGCCAGGACAGTGACCGGCTCACCGTGGTCACGATCATCGCCAGCGCCGCCGCCTCCCGCAGGTCACCCCGGTCGTACCGGTCGGTCCACGGCTCCAGGTACGCGTCCCGCAGCCGGGCCAGCGCCGGGTCGCCCGGCGTCAGGGCGAAGCCGTCGGCGACGGAGCGCAGGGTCACCAGCAGGGTGCCGAAGGGATGGGCGACCGAGGCGTCCCCCCAGTCGAAGAAGCGGTACCCGTCGTCGGCGGCGAAGACGTTGCCGTCGTGCAGGTCGTCGTGCTGGATGGTGGCCGGTATCCCGAACCCGGCGAGCCGGCGGCAGTCCGCCGCGTACCCGGCGCGGTGCGCGCGCAGCCGCTCGTAGCCGGCCGGGGCCAGCCCGTCCTCGGCGCCGATCAGCAGCGATCCAGTGTCGTCCAACAGCGACTCGAAGAGCGCCGGCAGCACCTCGGGGTGGTGGTCGGGCACGCCGGCGGCCAGCATCGCGTCAACCCGCGGCGCGGTGGCCCGCTGGAGGTCGGCGTACGCCGGCAGCACCCGCTCCCAGCGGCCCAGGTCGCGGTCGACGCTCAGCACCGCACGCAGGCTCGGGCCCCCGTCGGGCAGCAGTGACCAGCCCCGCCGCACGTCGAGCGCAAGCGGTTCGAGCACCCCGCCCGGGGCGGTCCGGGCCAACTCGGCCAGGAGCGCCGCCTCGTGCCGGGTGCCCGGGTTGTTGGCCTTGAACCAGACCGGCCCGGCGTCGGTAGGCACCTGCCAGACCAGCGACCAGGGGCGGACCCGCGGCTCGACCGGACCGGTGACCCGGCGGCCGAGCGGTGCCAGCTGCCCGGTGACCCAGGCGAGGGCGTCGTCGGCCCACCGGCGGTCCGACCAGTGCGGGGTGGGGGTAGTCGTCACGGCCGGCAGGTTAGGCCGCCCGGACGCGGGACGGCCACCGATTTCAGAGCAGTTCGACGATGGTGGCGTTGGCCATGCCGCCGCCCTCGCACATGGTCTGCAGGCCGTAGCGGATGCCGTTGTCGCGCATGTGCTGGAGCATCGTGGTCATGATCCGGGCGCCGCTGGCGCCGAGCGGGTGGCCGAGGGCGATCGCGCCGCCCCGCGGGTTGAGTCGCTCCGGGTCCGCCTCGGTCTCCGCCAGCCACGCCAGCGGCACCGGGGCGAACGCCTCGTTCACCTCGTACACCCCGATCTCCTCGATGCCCAGCCCCGCGCGGCGCAGCGCCTTCGCGGTGGCCGGGATGGGGGCGGTGAGCATGGTGACCGGGTCGTCGGCGGCGACCACGGCGGTGTGGATCCGGGCCAGCGGGCGCAACCCGTGCCGGCTGGCCCACTCGCTGGTGGTGACGGCGAGCGCCGCGGCGCCGTCGGAGATCTGCGACGCGGACCCGGCCGTGACCACGCCGTCGGCGCGGAACGGGGTGGCCAGCTCACCGAGCTTGGCCAGCGAGGTCTCCCGGCGGATGCCCTCGTCGGCGACGAACTTGCCGCCGTCGGCCAGCGCCACCGGGGCCAGCTCCGGGTCGAACGCGCCGGCGTCCTGCGCGGCGGCCGCCTTCTCGTGGCTGGCCAGCGCGAACTCGTCGAGCTGGGTACGGGAGAAGCGCCAGCGTTCGGCGATCAGCTCGGCCCCGACGCCCTGGTTGAACGGCAGCGGCTGGTCGTCGGCGAAGCCCTCGACGCCCCGGTAGCGGTCCCGGAGCTGATCGCTGAAGGGCATCCCGCCGCCGACGCTGGAGCCCATCGGCACCCGGGTCATCGACTCGACGCCACCGGCCACCACCAGCTCGGCCTGACCGGACGCGACGGTGGCGGCGGCGAAGTGCAGGGCCTGCTGGCTAGAGCCGCACTGCCGGTCGAGGGTGGTGCCGGGCACCGACTCGGGCCAGCCGGCGGCCAGCACGCCGTTGCGGGCGATGTTCCAGGACTGCTCGCCGACCTGGGAGACGCACCCCCAGACCACGTCGTCCACCTGGCCGGGCTCGATGCCGGTCCGCTCGGCGAGGGCGCGCAGCACGTGCGCCGAGAGGTCGACCGGGTGCACGGCGGCAAGGCTGCCCTTGCGCCGCCCGACCGGGGTGCGTACCGCGCCGACGATGACTGCGTCACTCATATCTACTCCCCGGTAACCTGGCTGGGTCGATCCTACGTCGTCGGCCGGCCGTCGTCCGCCCCCGGGAGCCGGCCCGGTCCGGCTGGCATGCTGGAGCCGTGCAACCACCATCGTCCCCGGCCCGCCAGTGGCGGGTGCCGGCGGCCCTGCCGGTGGCGAAGCTGCTCGCCGCGGCCGGCCTGGTCCTGCTCGGGCTGATCTTCGCCGACGGCGACCCGGTCCAGATCGCGCTGGCCGTCGCGGTGGGCGTCGCGCTCGCCGGCTGGGCGCTGCGCGACCTGCTCGTCCCGGTCCGCCTCGCCGTCGACCCGGCGGGGATCACCGTCATCGACGGGTACGCCGGCCGGCGGCTGCTGCCCTGGGATGCGGTGGAGGCGATCACCGTGGACCGGCGCAGCCGGCTCGGGCTCGCCACCGAGACGCTGGAGATCGACGCCGGGGAGTCGTTGCACCTGTTCGGCCGGGCCGACCTGGGCACCGAGCCGGCCGAGGTGGCCGAGGCGCTTCAGGCGGCCCGCCCCTGAGGCAGGGTCAGCCGGTCAGCATCGCGGTGCGGACGACCACCAGGCCGAGCAGCGCCACCAGGATGACCGCCGTACCGGCCGCCTGGAAGACCGACCGGCGCATCCGCGGGGCGTACGCGAGCACCAGCGCCATCAGCGCCCCGGCGACCAGGCCGCCGATGTGCCCCGGGACGGAGATGCCCGGCACGGTGAAGGTGAAGACCAGGTTGATCACCAGGATCGGCACGATCGCCGAGGTGTCCCGACCCAGCCGGCGCATCAGCACGAAGACCGCGGCGAAGAGCCCGAAGATCGCGGTCGAGGCACCGGCCGACGCGGCGTTCGGGGCGCTGAACAGGTAGGCCGCGACGTTGCCGCCAAGGCCGGCGACCAGGTAGAGCGTGAGGAAGCGCAGCGGCCCGAGCAGCGCCTCCAGGTCGCGCCCGAGCACCCAGAGCGCCCACATGTTGAGCAGCAGGTGCACCAGGCCGTAGTGCAGGAACATGGCGGTGACCAGCCGGTACCACTCGCCGGTGGCGACGCCCTCCACCGGGAACTGCGGCGGCCACTGCGCGATCACCGCGCCCCACTGGGTCAGCGGGGTGCCGCCGCCGAACAGGCCGCCAAGGGCGGAGCCGCCGGCCATCGAGTCGCCGCCCCGGTCGGAGGCGATGGAGAGCACCATCATCAGCACGTTCAGCGCGATCAGGGTGCGGGTCACCAGGCCACGTCGGCCGGCGGCACCGCCGCCGAAGGCGGTGCGCGCCGGCCGTACGGTGCGGCGTCCCTCGCTCACGCACTCCGGGCACTGGTGGCCGACGGAGGCGTCCCGCATGCAGTCCGGACAGATCGGCCGGTCACAGCGGGTGCAGCGGACGTACGTCTCCCGGTCGGGGTGGCGGTAGCAGACCGGAGTGGTCGGCACCGACCCACCGGTGGCGTCGCCGGCCGGCCCGGAGCGTTCAGTCATGCGTGCAAAGGTACCTCGCGGGCGCGATCAGGCCGGGGTGCGCTCGATCTCGACCCGCTCGATCACCACGTCCTGCAGCGGCCGGTCGCTCGGGCCGGTCGGAGTGTTGGCGATCGCGTCGACGACCTTCACCGACTGCTCGTCGGCCACCTGGCCGAAGATGGTGTGCCGGTTGTTCAGGTGCGGCGTCGGCGAGACGGTGATGAAGAACTGCGAGCCGTTGGTGCCCGGCCCGGCGTTCGCCATCGCCAGCAGGTACGGCCGGTCGAAGCGCAGCTCCGGGTGGAACTCGTCGCCGAACTGGTAGCCCGGTCCACCCCGGCCGGTGCCGGTCGGGTCGCCCATCTGGACCATGAAGCCGCTGATCACGCGGTGCGAGATGGTGCCGTCGTAGTACGGCCCGCTGCCCGGCTGGCCGGTGCGCGGGTCGGTGTACTTCGCGGTGCCCTCGGCCAGTTCCACGAAGTTGCGGACCGTCTTCGGAGCGTGGTTCGGGAAGAGCTCCAGCCGGATCGGGCCAGCGTTGGTGTGCAAGGTGGCGTAGACAGCCTCGGCCACGGGTACTCCTCACTCGTTGGTCAGTTCCATGCGGATCCTCCCATGTGCCCGATCTGGCAGTGCGGAGGCATCCGAAGGTGGAGGATGACGAAGGAACAACTCCCAGGAGGTGGGACCGTGTTTGGAATCGGGCGGCGCAAGACCCAGGGACAGCTCGCAAAGATCGAGCTCAACCAGGGCATCGGACACCTGCGTCAGGCCGCGAACCATGCGGCGAAGGGTGCCGGCGCCACGGTCGGCCCGCGGGTCCAGGCGGCCCGGGGCGCCGTCGCGCCGACCGCCGTCGTCGTGAAGGACCGGGCGTCGAGCGGGTTCGCGTCCACCGTCGCGGCCCTCGCGCCGCTGGCCCTGGCCGTGCGCAACGCGCAGGCCGGCACGGCGGGCAAGATGGTCGCCGACCGCAAGGCCGCCGCCGCGAAGCAGGCCGCGGTGAGCAAGAAGGCCAAGGCGAAGAACGCCAAGGCCAGCAAGAAGAAGCAGAAGAAGTCGGGCGGCATGATGACCGGCCTGCTGGCCGCCGGCGCGGTCGCCGGGGTGGCCGGCGCGATGGCCATGCGTCGCCGCCGGGAGCAGCAGGAGTGGGCCGAGTACGACCCGACCCGCGGCGTCGCGCCGGTGAGTGACGAGGTCGACACCCTGGTGGTGGAGACTCCCTCGCCCAGCGGCGAGAAGGTCACCGACGCCTCGACGATGTCCAGCGGCGCCGGCACGGCCGGTGGCCCGACCGGCGCGGGAAGCTCATCGGTGGCCGGTGGCGACAGCGCGTCGACCACCCGTCCCGGCACGCAGCCGGTGATCCACGCCAACGACAAGGTCCCCTCGGTCGCCGAGGGCGCCAAGGACGTCTCCGGTCGTCCGGCGGACGACCTCACCAACGCGCTCGGCAAGGGTGCCGCGAAGAGCCGTCGCTGACACCAGGGGCATCGCCGGCGGCGCGGGAGGCGACTCCCGCGCCGCCGGCGTGTCCGGGGGAGTGAACCTCGCTTATCGGATCGCCGGGCGTGCGCCCGGCTCCTACAGTGCAGGACATGCCGCCGTCGAGGAGTGAGCCCCCGGCGCCCGGGGTGCAGTCGGCACGGCCGGCCCCCGCGGGTACCCGGGCGGTGTCCCGACGGCGGATCCTGACCGGCGCCGCGGCCGCGCTGGGCGGGGCGGCCGCCACCCTCACCGGCGAAATCGGGTACGACGAGGCCACCGCCGACAGCAAGCTGCCCTTCTACGGCGGGTACGCCGCCACCGTGCACGCCGATCGGCGCACGCCGCCGCGCTCCTCACGGGTGGAGGTGGTGTGGGGAGTGGACACCACCCGGCGGCTGGTCGCGTTGACCTTCGACGACGGGCCCGCGCCGAGCTGGACCCCGCAGGTGCTGTCGATCCTGGCCGACGCCGACGCCCGGGCCACTTTCTTCATGGTTGGGCGCAACGCCCGCGAGCACGGCCACCTGGTCGCCGACCGGTTGGCCGGGCACGAGGTCGGCAACCACACCTGGGCCCACCTGGACCTGGCCCGAATGACGTACGAGCAGAGCCGCGAGGCGATCAGCCGGGCGCACGAGGAGCTGACCCGGCTCTGGGGCCGGGAGCCCACCCTGCTCCGCCCGCCGTACGGGCACCTCGGCGGCAGCACCCTGCTCGCGGCGAACGACCTGGGCTACCAGTTGGTGCTCTGGAACCGGCAGATGCTCGAGTCGCAGTACGTCCACAACCCCGCCGGCCTGGTCGACTACGTGGTCGGGGCGTGCACCCCCGGGACGATCCTGCTGGCCCACGACACCGGGCCGGCCGACCGGCTGGTCGCCATCCGCGGACTGGCCGGAATGATCAAGGGGCTGCGGGCCCGGGGCTTCGACTTCGTCACCGTCTCCGAGCTGCTCGCCACCGGTTGAGCCGGCGCTACAGCCAGCCGTTGCGGCGGAACAGGCGGTAGAGGGTGAACGACGACGCCAGCATCAGCGCCCAGACGCCCGGGTAGCCGTACGTCCACCCCAGCTCCGGCATGTTCTCGAAGTTCATGCCGTAGATGCCGGCGATCGCGGTCCACACGGCGCCGATCGCGGCCCACGCCGCGATCTTGCGCATGTCGTTGTTCTGGTCGACGGTGACCTGCGCCAGCCGGGCCTGGAGGATCGAGTTGAGCAGGTCGTCGTAGGAGTTGACCTGCTCGACGGTGCGGCTGAGGTGATCCTGCACGTCGCGGAAGTACCGCCGGATCTCCTTCGGCACGTCCCGGTTGACCTGCGAGGTCAGCGTGAGCAGCGGCCGCTGCAGCGGGACCACCGCCCGCTTGAACTCCACCAGCTCCCGCTTCATCTGGTAGATCCGCTGGATCCGCCCGCTGCCCTGGCGGTCGAAGACGTCCGCCTCCAGCACGTCCAGGTCGTCCTCCAGCTGGTCGGCCACCTCCAGGTAGAGGTCGACCACCCGGTCGGTGATCGCGTACGCCACGGCCCACGGACCGTGCACCAGCAGCTCGCGCTTGGCCTCCAGGTCGGCCCGGACCGGGGCGAGCCGGCTGGCGTCGCCGTGCCGGACGCTGATCAGGAAGTTCGGCCCGATGAAGAGCATCACCTGGCCGGTCTCCACCACCTCGGAGTTCTCGGTCAGCTCGGTGTGCTCGCAGTACCGAGCGGTGCGCAGCACCAGGAAGACGACCTCGCCGAAGCGCTCCAGCTTGGGGCGCTGCTCGGCCTTGACCGCGTCCTCGACCGCCAGCTCGTGCAGGCCGTACGTCTCGGCGATGGCGGTCATCTCGGCCAGCTCCGGCTCGTGCAGCCCGATCCAGACGAACGCGTCGCGTTCCCGGCGGGCCGCCTCCAGCGCCTCGGCGTAGTGCCACTGGCCGGACTGGCGCTCCCCGCCGACATAGAGACCGCAGTCGACGACGCCGCTGCGCTCCGGGCCGGCCGGCGCGGCCGTACGCGGGGAGCCATCGGCGTTGAGGATGCGGGACATCGCGCGGACCGGGGCCGCCCAGGCGCGGGGGCGCGGCGCCCGTCCGGCGTTCGGTGTCGTCGACCGCTCCTGGTCCGTCATGGCGTCCCCCTCCCCCACGCTGCTGCGGCTTGCAGGTTACGCCGCCGCCGGGGTTCGGCCCGTCAGCGAGGTACGGGGCGTTCCGAGCGTCCGATCCGGCGGGTGGGGCCGTGACAGTGGTCACAGTTCTGGCCGCGGCAGCGGGCGGGGCCCGGAGAAGCCACGGCGACGGGCGGGTGCGGGCACCGGCGCCGGGGTGGCGCCGGGTGGGCCGTACCGCGTCAGGGGGTGAGGGGCGACACGGCCCACCCGACGCCGTTGGGGGCGGGGGTAGTGCTGCGTGGCGTCGCCGGTCCACCCCGGTCGCGGGGGCACCGGCCCTGGTGGGGGCGGTGCGGCGGTGGACGTGAGTGACGCTCGCAGCATTGTGGGCCGCCGGCCGGCTCGGGGGGAGTCCCGAGCCGGCCGGCATCGCCTGATTGTCGGAAACCCGACAGAAAATCAGCCGCGAACGGCGGCCACGGCCTCCGCCAGCCGGCGGACACCCTCGTCGATCCGGTCCGCGGTCACCGCGGAGAACGCCAGCCGGAGCGCGTGCCGGCCGCCCTCGATGACGAAGTCGCTGCCCTTGACCACGGCCACGCCCCGCTCGGCGGCGGCCGGGGCGAGCTTCTCCACCAGCACGTCCTCCGGGAACTCGACCCAGAGGAAGTAGCCGCCGTCCGGCTCCACGAACCGGGCCTCCGGCAGGTGCCGGCGCAACGAGTCGGCCAGCACCCGGGCCCGCTCGCCGAGCGCCGTCGACACCGTCTCGATCGACCGCTGAATGTCGCCGGAGACACAGAACTGGTGCACGATCGCCTCGGAGACCATGCCCGGGGAGATGTAGAGGCTGGTCGCCTTCTTGGCGATGTCGGCGATCAGGTCAGCCGACCCGACCAGGTAGCCGACCCGGACGCCCGGGCAGACCGTCTTGGTGAAGCTGGACGCGTGCACCACCACGTCGCGGGTGTCCATCGAGAGCATCGACGGCAGCGGCTCCCCGCGGAAGCGGATGTCGGCGTACGGGTCGTCCTCGAAGATGATGAACTCGTACTCCGCGGCCAGGTCGAGCAGCTCACGCCGCTTCTCCAGGGAGAGGGTCACCCCGGCGGGGTTCTGGTAGTTCGGGATGACGTGCGCCAGCCTGGGCCGCACCCCGGACTCCAGCAGCTTGCGCAGCTCGGCGGTGTCCAGGCCGTCCGGCTGGATGGAGACGCCGTGGATCTCGCCGCCCATCTTCTGCAGGTTGAGCAGGGTCCGGTCGTATGTCGGACGCTCCACCACCACCGCGTCGCCGCGCCGCACCAGGTGGTCGAAGAGGAACGCGTCGGCCTGCAGCGAGCCGTTGGTGACGAGCACCTGGTCCGGCTGAACGCCGTGCTTGTCGGCGATCCACTTTCGCAGGGGTGGGTAGCCGACGGAGGTGCCGTAGGCCGTGACCCCGGCGGGGTCGGCGTCGAAGGCGCGGACGGCGGCTGCCTTGAGACCCTCGACATCCACGATGTCCAGCGAGGGAGCTCCACGGGCGAACGAGATCAGCTGCTCGGCGGTCATGCGCACGAGCCTAGGGCCTGCCCCGGCCACTCCGACCGGCATACACGCCAAGTTCAACATGCGGGCAGTGATCGATTGGCGGACCCGAATTCCGCTCTCGTTCTCCCTGCTGGCGGGCCGGCCGGGAGTCGTCGGGGGAGGGTACGACGACTCCCGCCCCGGGGGTCAGCGCAGCGCGAGCCCCTGCTGCGCCCAGACCCGCATCAGGTCCCGGACCGAGATCACCCCGGCCACCTCGCGGCCGTCGAGCACCACCAGGTGCCGGAAGCCGCCCCGGGCCATCGCCGCGGCCGCCTCCTCCACCGTCCACTCCGGACCGGCGTAGACGACATCCCAGCTCACGTGCCCCCTGGTCCGCTCGACATCGCAGTCCAGGTCGGCTCCGATCGCGTTGAGCACGTCGCGTTCGGTCATGATGCCGATTCCCTCGGACTCCGGGTCGATCACGACCGCCGACCCGACACCGCGGGCCGACATCATTCGGGCCGCCTGGCGGAGCGTGTGCTCCGGGCCGACCACGAGTACCTCACTGGACATCGCTTCTCGAACCTGCATCACGCATCACCCCTGTGGGACGGCGGCACCGGTACCCCACATGGTGGGCCCTCAAGGCAGATCGGGACAAGACCGGTCAGCGGCGAGCTCGCCGGCGGCTCGCTACTGTCGACGCTGTGCCCACCGAGCCTCTCCGCTGCGCCGGCGCGCTGATCGTGGACGACGACGGCCGCCTTTTTGTCCAGCGCCGGTCCCCCGAGCGGCGCCTTTTTCCCAACACGTGGGACATCGTCGGCGGCCATCTGGAACCCGGTGAGGACGCCGAGGACGCGCTGCGCCGCGAGGTCGCCGAGGAGACCGGCTGGACCGTCTCGCACGTGCTGGCCCGGTTCCCCGCATTCCGCTGGACCGGCGACGACGGCCTGGACCGAACCGAGACCGACTTCCTGGTCCGGGTCGACGGCGACCTGACCCGGCCCCGCCTGGAGGCCGGCAAGCACACCGAGTTTCGCTGGCTGACCGAACGCGACGTGGCGATGCTGGACGAGAACCGGGACGTCGACGACGGTGAGATCCGGCGAATCGTCGAGGACGCGTTCGCCGCCCTCCGGTCCATCGGCCGGTGAACGAGGGCGTCGAGCTGGCCCCGCACCGGTTCGCCGGACTGGTCGCGCCGGCGGTCGACCGGACCTTCGTCGCCGGCATGCTCGCCGGCCGCGACGGCGGCGGCGCCGAGTTGAGCCAGCGGTACGGCGGGCCGGCGGCGACCGGCTTCCTGGTCGAGTTCCGGACCCGGCTCGCCGCGCCGGGCGGGACGGTCGACGGGCACGGCTTCGCCGCGGTCACCCGGTACCGGGACCCGGCGGCCTGCCAGCGGGCACTGGACAAACAGGTGGCGCACGGCATGATCGCCCGCCAGCCCGACGGCGGGTTCGCCGCGACCGAACGGGGGGCGGACTTCCTGGCCGAGATCTACCAGGTGCACGGCGAGGTGACCGAGGAGCTCTGGGTCGGGCACGACGACCGGGTGGTCCGGCTGGTCGAGGCCCTCGGGCGGCTGCTGGCGTACGCGCTGCTGCTCGCCGACGCCCCGGGCGCCGAGCCCGGCCCCGCCTTCGCCACCATGGCCCCGCCGTACGAGCCGGACGGCACCCCGCCCGGCGTGCTGCTGCTGAACCGGCTCAGCACGCTGCGTTACCACCGGGCGGACGCGCACGCCGCCGCGTGGACGGCCGCCGGGCACACCGCCGCGACCGTGGCGGACCTGCCGCCCGGACCGGAGCGCCGGGCCATCGAACTGGAGACCGACCGGCGGGCCGGCGGGCCGTACGCCGTGCTCACCGCGGACGAGCGGCTGGGCATGCTGGCCGACCTGGCGGCGCTGCCCGGCTGAACGACCGTGCGCACCGGTTGGCCGCAGGACGACCGCCAGGTGACGTTATCCTCCACGATGACCGTGGGTGATTCGTGGGGAGGACGTCGGAATGATCGGGATGGTGCTCGCCGCCGGTGCCGGGCGGCGACTGCGCCCGTACACCGACACCCTGCCCAAGGCGCTGGTGCCGGTGGACGGTGAGACCACCATCCTCGACATCGCGTTGCGCAACCTCGCCGAGGTCGGGCTCACCGAGATCGTGATCGTGGTCGGCTACGCCGCCGACGCGGTCGTCCAGCGGCAGGCGGCCCTGGAGCAGCGATACGGCGTCCAGCTCACCCTCGTGCACAACGACAAGGCCGAGGAGTGGAACAACGCCTACTCCCTCTGGCTGGCCCGGGAGCACTTCGCCCGTGGCGTGCTGCTGGTCAACGGCGACACCGTGCATCCGGTGAGCGTGGAGAAGACCCTGCTGGCCGAGCGCGGCCCGGGCGTCCTGCTGGCCGTGGACAACATCAAGCCGCTGGCCGAGGAGGAGATGAAGACCACCTTCGACGCGGCCGGCCAGCTCACCCGGATCACCAAGCTGATGGACCCGGGCGAGGCGTACGGCGAGTACATCGGCGCGACGCTGATCGAGCCGCAGGTGGCGGTCCCGCTCGCCGACGCCCTGGAGGCGACCTGGCGGCGCGACCCGAACCTGTACTACGAGGACGGCTACCAGGAGTTCGCCGACCGGGGCGGCGAGGTGCGGGCGGCGCCGATCGGTGACGTGCTCTGGGTCGAGGTCGACAACCACGCCGACCTGGCCCGGGCGCGGGAGATCGCGTGCCGCTACTAGCCCGGACGATCCTCACCCCGCTCCACATCGACGTGCGGCGGGGCGCGGTGGCGGACCTGGCCGCGATCCTGGTCGACGGGCGGATCTCCGCCGGGGGCGACGTGGCGGTGGTGGTCGGGCCCGGGCAGGGCGAGCAGATCGCCGAGCTGATCCGGCCGAAGCTGCGCTCGGCGGACGTCTTCACCGTGGCGGGCGGCACCCTGGACGCCGCCGACGACCTGGGCGCGAAGCTGCGCGCCCGGTCGTACGACGCGGTGGTGGGGATCGGCGGCGGCAAGACCATCGACGTGGCGAAGTACGCGGCCACCCGGCGCGGGCTGCCCATGGTGACCGTGGCGACCAGCCTGGCGAACGACGGCATCGCCTCCCCGGTGGCCAGCCTGGTCAACGAGGGCATCAAGGGCTCCTACGGGGTGCACATCCCGATCGCGGTGATCGTCGACCTGGACTTCGTGGAGGCCGGCCCGGAGCGCCACAACCGGGCGGGCATCGGCGACGTGGTCAGCAACATCAGTGCGCTGGCGGACTGGGAGCTGGCCCGGCAGGTCCGCGGCGAGCCGGTCGACGGGCTGGCCGCCTCGCTGGCCCGGATGGGCGCCGAGGCGGTGCTCGCCCACCGGGGCGACATGACCGACGACGCGTTCGTCACCGTGCTGGCCGAGGCGCTGATCTCCAGCGGCCTGGCGATGGCGGTCTGCGGCACGAGCCGCCCGGCCAGCGGCGGCTGCCACGAGATCATGCACGCGGTCGACTCGCTCTTCCCGGGCACCGCCTCGCACGGCGAACTGGCCGGGCTCGGGGCGCTCTTCTGCACGTTCCTGCGCGGCGACCGGCGGCGCTTCGAGGAGATGTCGGCCTGCCTGGCCCGGCACGGCCTGCCCCGGCTCCCCGCCGACGTGGGCCTGACCGACGACCAGTTCGTCGAGGCGGTGCAGTTCGCCCCGGCCACCCGGCCGGACCGCTACACCATCCTCGAACACCTCGCGCTGACCCCGGCCGAGACCCGACAGCGGCTTGGAGAGTACGCCGATGAACTACGCGTCCACCTTGGCTGAGCCGACCCGGCCCTCCGTCGCCGACTTCTACCGGGTCAACCGGGGTGGCGGGCTGTTCAGCGAGTCGGTGAGCCAGCGCCTGGGAGCCGTGTTCGCCCTGGTCGCCCAGCGGCTCGGGCTGCGCCCCACCGCGCTGAGCATCGGCAACCTGGTGCTCGGGCTGGCCACCTCGGTGACCGTGGTGGCGCTCGCCGACCGGGTCGCCGCCGGGGACGTGCCGGCCTGGGTGGTCGGGCTGGTCGCGCTGGTCGGCTGGCAGGTCGCGTACGCGCTGGACTGCGCCGACGGGCAGCTGGCCCGGGTGACCGGCACGGGCAGCGCGGCGGGCGCCCGGGTGGACGTGCTCTGCGACGTGGCCGCCCAGATCGCCCTGGTCGCCGCGCTGGCCGCGACCGTCGTGGCGCAGCACCCGGGCGTACCGACCTGGCTGATGGTGACCTTCGCCGGCACCTGGATGGTCAACCTGGTGACCTCGGTGATGCAGTCCGGCCCGAACGCCGCCAGCATGGTCACCTCGACGTCGCTGCCGGTACGCCTGGTGAAGCTGGTCCGCGACTACGGCGCGGTGATCTTCGTGGCCGCGCTCGTGCTGATGGTCGCGCCCGCCCTCACCCTCTGGGTGGTCGTCGCCTTCACCATCGTCAACGGCGGCTTCCTGCTGGCCAGCATCGCCTTCGCCGCCCGCGCCTCCCTCCGCTGACCCTCCTCCGGCCCTCCGCTGGCCGCGGGTTTCAGGGGCGGGGGGCGGCGGTGCGGGCTACGTCGGCGTAGATGTCGAGGAGGCGGTTGGTGACCACGTCGGGGTGGAAGGTCTGCTCGTAGCGGGCGCGGGCCGGGGCGGCCAGGGCGGGTGCGCCGGCGCGGGCGCCCGGGAGGGCGGCGGCCATCGCGGCCGGGTCCGGGGGGACGACCCAACCGGCGGTGCCGGTGACCACGCCGGTCGGCAGCGGTGCGACGCCGACTCCGGCGACGGCGGAGGTGACGGCGGCCGGGCCGGTGCCGGCGGGCTCGTGCGGCGCGTCGGCCCCCACCAGGTAGGGGATGCCGCCGAGCGCGGTGCCGAGCACCGGCCGCCCGCTGGCCAGCGCCTCGATGATCACCGTGGGGAGCACGTCGTGCCAGGTGGAGGCGGCGATCACCACGGCGCTGGCCTCGATCGCGGCCCGCACCCCGGCCCGATCCAGCTGGCCCAGGTAGAGCACGTCGGGCCGCTCGGCGGCGGCCGCCTCTACCAGCGGCCGCAGCTCCCCGTCACCGGCGATGCGCAGCGGGCCCAGCGCCCCGACCGGGTGCCGACGCCATGCCTCCAGCAGCAGGTCGAGCCCCTTCTCGGGGGTGAGCCTGGCCATGTAGAGGAACCCGTCGCCGAGCGGCGCGGGCGCGCCCGGGTCCGGCACCGCGTTGGGCTTGACCACGATCCGGTCCGCCGGGATGCCGTAGTCCCGCAGGTGGTCGGCGATCGCCGAGGTGAGCGCGATGAACCGGTCCACCGACCGCCAGGTGCCCCGGTGCACGGCCAGGGTGGTCGCCATCAGCGCACTCTGCGCCGCCGAGTTCCGGTAGCAGCGGTGCACGATCGCCGGCACGCCCAGCGCCCGGCCCTTGCAGTCCTGGCAGATCATCCCGTCCCGGAAGTAGATGCCCGAGGAGCAGACCTGCCGGTAGTTGTGCACCGTCTGCACCACCGGCACGCCGTGCCGGTGCGCGGTCCGCACCACCCAGGGCGAAATCAGGGGGTACGGGTTGTGCAGGTGCAGCACGTCCGGCCGGTGCTCGGTGATCAGCCGGCTCAGGTCCTCCTGGGCGCGCGGCGCCCAGATCGGGGAGATCGGCAGCAGCGCCTTGGCCGCCTTCGACATCGACGGGATCTCGTCGGAGCTGCGGATGAACGGCAACACCTCGACGCCGGCGGCGGTGAGCTGGGCGATCTCCGAGTCGACGATGGTGTTCTCGCCGGAGGGTTGGGCTTCCCGGTACCGGTTGTGCGCCACCACGATTCTCACGGGAAAGAAGGCTACCGTTGTACCGTGCCCGAGCTACCGGAGGTGGAGGCGCTCGCGGGTTACCTGCGTGAGCGCGCGGTGGGGCGGCGCGTCGACCGGTGCGAGGTCGCCGCGATCAGCGCCCTGAAGACGTACGACCCGGCGCCGGCCGCACTGGGCGGCCGGGCGGTGACGGACGCCCGGCGGCACGGCAAGTTCCTCGAAGTGGTCTTCGACGGCGGCCTGCACCTGGTGGTGCACCTGGCCCGGGCGGGCTGGCTGCACTACCGGGAGGCGTTCTCGTCGACCGTCCCGCTCCGGCCGGGCAAGGGCCCGATCGCGCTGCGGGTACGCCTCGACGACGGCTCCGGCTTCGACCTGACCGAGGCGGGCACCCAGAAGAAGCTCGCCGTCTACCTGGTGACCGATCCGGCCCAGGTGCCCGGGGTGGCGAAGCTGGGACCGGACGCGCTCGGCGCCGACCTCGCCACCTTCGCCGAGCGGCTGCGCAGCCGCCGCGGTCAGGTCAAGGGAGTGCTCACCGACCAGGCGGTGCTCGCCGGGGTGGGCAACGCGTACTCCGACGAGATCCTGCACGCGGCGAAACTCTCCCCGTTCGCGATCAGCGACCGGCTCACCGACGACCAGATCGCCGTGCTGCACGGGGCGACCCGGGCGGTGCTCGGCGACGCGGTCCGCCGCTCACTGGGCCAGCGGGCCGCGGAGCTGAAGGGCGAGAAGCGCTCCGGACTGAAGGTGCACGCCCGGAAGGGGCTGCCCTGTCCGGTCTGTGGCGACACGGTGCGGGAGGTGTCTTTCGCCGACTCCAGCCTCCAGTACTGCCCGACCTGCCAGACCGGCGGCAAGCCCCTCGCTGACCGTCGGTTGTCCCGCCTCGTACGGTGAGTGACGACACGTTCCGATTACGGAGAGGAATCATCCCGGGAGCGTCGAAGGTCCCGGTCCACGCCTCTTCCCGACCCCCCATACATCGGTATAGTGGCTCGGTCCCCGGCTTCCAAACTGACGTGGAGCCGGCCGGATCCCCCGCTGGCAACACCAGACGCGATGTCCTTCGGGTCAGCGTCGGGCCCGATGCCCGCGTGGGAGACTGGAACGGTGGGCGACCCGAGCCCCTCACGGCGAGTGAGCGGCACGTGGCATGCGGGAGGACATGGGTGAGGTGACGACAAGCCTCCAGCGCCCGGTAACCAACACAGGCCGGAGCAAACTCGTGCGGCACGTCGACAGCTTCGAGATCCAGCCGCCGACACCGCCGTCGCACAACGGCGTACCCCGGTCGGCGTGGGCACGTGCCCGCCGACGTGTCTCCCGCTGGCACCGGCCCTACATCGCGCTGCTCCTGCTGCTCGACTTCGGAGCCGCGGCACTGGCCAGCTGGATCGCCGTCCAGACCTTCGACCAGGCCGCCTCGGGCTTCCAGGACGCCAAGGAGTCCTGGTTCCACACCGTGGCGTTCGTGCTGCTCCCGCTCGGCTGGTTGATCATCCTGTGGGGCAACGGGGCCTACGACCGGCGGTACCTCGGCCTCGGGCCGGACGAGTTCAAGCGGGTGATCCGGGCCGGGGTGGCGGTGGCCGCCACGGTCTCCTTCATCGCCTTCGCCACGCGGACCCTGCTGTCCCGGTGGTCGGTCGGCTTCGCCCTGCTCGGCGCCCTGCTGCTGATCCTGCTGGTCCGGTTCCTGGCCCGGTTCGTGCTGCACCAGGTGCGCAGCCGGGCCGGTCAGGCCGGGCACCGGATGGTGCTGGTGGGCACCCTGCCGGAGGCGCTGGAGGTCTACACCGCGGTCACCCGCAACCCGGGCGCCGGCCTGGTGCCGGTGGCCATCCACATCACCGACGGGTACGCCGCCGCCCGCGGCATCCAGACCCCGGTGCCGGTCTACGCCGGCCGGGACGTCCTCGCCCTGGTCCGCGAGGTCGGCGGGGACACCATCGCGGTCTGCGGCTCGGCCAGCGCCGAGCCGGGCGAGCTGCGCCGGCTGGCCTGGCAGCTGGAGGGCTCCGGCGTCGACCTGGTCGTCGCCCCGCAACTGACCGACATCGCCGGCCCCCGGGTGCACATCCGCCCGATCGAGGGCCTGCCGCTGCTGCACGTCGAGGAGCCGACCCTGTCGGGCCCGGCGCTGCTGGTCAAGAACCTGCTGGACCGGGTCGCCGCCGGCCTGGGCCTGCTCCTGCTGGCGCCGCTCTTCCTGGCCATCGCGATCGCGATCCGGATCTCCGACCCCGGGCCGGTCTTCTTCCGCCAGCCCCGGGTCGGCCACGAAGGGCGCACCTTCAGGGTCTGGAAGTTCCGGACCATGTACGTCGACGCCGAGGAGCGGCTGGCCAGCCTCACCGACCAGAACGAGACCGACGGCCTGCTGTTCAAGATGAAGCAGGACCCGCGGGTCTTCGCGGTGGGTCGCTTCCTGCGGGCCTCCTCGCTGGACGAGCTGCCCCAGCTGATCAACGTGCTCTGGGGCGAGATGTCCCTGGTGGGGCCGCGCCCGCTGCCCGCCGACGACGGCGACTTCCTCGGCGACGTGCGCCGCCGGCTCCTGGTCCGGCCGGGCATCACCGGCCTGTGGCAGGTCTCCGGCCGCTCCGACCTGTCCTGGGACGAGGCGGTCCGGCTGGACCTCTACTACGTCGACAACTGGTCGCTGGCGTACGACCTGAGCATCCTGTGGCGAACGGTGGGCGTGGTGCTGGCCCGCAAGGGGGCGTACTAGCGCTCGGGGGCGTCACCCGTCAGGATCGCTGCGTGAGTGGCAACCTCTCCGCCGTCGTCGGCGTCGTCTCGCTGGTCACCGCGCTGGCCGCGGCGCTCTGGGCGGTGCTGCGGCTGCGCGGCCGGCGGGGCATCGCCACGGCCACCCAGCGGGCCACCTACGAGGTGCTGCACACCGCCGGCCTGGCCGCCGAGCCGTTGCGCGGCGGGCTGCACCCGGCCGGCGCGGCGAAGGCCGTACGCCATCTGCGGTCCCTGGTGGGGGCGGCCGGGCTGGCGCTGACGGACACCGACGCGCTGCTCGCCCTCGACGGGCGCGGCGCGCACCACGGCGACCAACTGCTCGCGGCGGCCCGGCGGGCGGTGGAGACCGGGCGCTCGACGGTGCTCGGCGAGTCGGAGCTGCACTGCGACCGGGTGGACTGCGCGGTCCGGGGCGCGGTGGTCGCTCCCCTCTCCGCCCAGGGGCGGGTGGTCGGCGCGCTGGTCGCGGTCGCCGACGCGCCGCCGGCGCCCGGGCTGGTCCAGGCCACCCTGGAGACCGCCCACTGGGCCGGCAACCAGCTCGCCCTGGCCGAGCTGGACTCGTCCCGGGAGCGGCTGGCCCGGGCCGAGATCCGCGCGCTGCGCGCCCAGATCAGCCCGCACTTCATCTACAACGCGCTGACCGCGATCGGCTCGTTCGTCCGAACCGACCCGGAGCGGGCGCGGGAGCTGATCCTGGAGTTCGCCGAGTTCACCCGGTACTCGTTCCGGGCGCACGGGGAGTTCACCACGCTGGCCGAGGAGCTGCGCTCGATCGACCGCTACCTGACCATCGAGCGGGCCCGGTTCGGCGACCGGTTGCAGGTACGGCTGGAGATCGCCCCGGAGGTGCTGCCGGTGACGCTGCCGTTCCTCTGCCTCCAGCCGCTGGTGGAGAACGCCGTCCGGCACGGGTTGTCCCGCAAGCCCGGCACCGGCATGGTGAGCATCGAGGCCCGGGACGCGGGCGCGGAGTGCCACATCACGGTGGAGGACGACGGAGTGGGGATGGATCCGGCCACCCTGACGGCGGGGATCGCCGAGCTGGCCCGGGGCGGCATCGACCCGAGCGACGACCAGGGCCAGCACGTCGGCCTCTCCAACGTCGACGAGCGGCTCCGGTCGGTCTTCGGGGACCGGTTTGGCCTGGTCGTCGAGACCGGCCCGGGCTCGGGTACGAAGGTGAGCCTGCGGGTGCCGAAGTTCCACCCCGGCGTACGGGCGGGTTCATGAGCGAGCGGGCCTCGGGTTTCCTCCGGGTGCTGGCGGTCGACGACGAGCCGCCGGCGCTGGACGAGCTGGCGTACCACCTGCGGGCCGACCCCCGGGTGGCCCGGCTGCACACGGCGGGCGACGCGACCGAGGCGCTGCGGGTGCTCCGCGACGCCGACGTGGACGTGGTCTTCCTGGACATCCGGATGCCCGGGCTGGACGGGATGGAGCTGGCCCGGGTGCTGCGCCGCTTCGCGCGGCCCCCGGCGATCGTCTTCGTCACCGCGTACGACGACGGCGCGGTGGACGCGTTCGACCTGGGCGCGACGGACTACGTCCGCAAGCCGGTACGGGCGGAGCGGCTGGCGGAGTCGCTGCGCCGGGTGATCGGCTCGCGGGTGGTCCCGTCGCACCCCGCGGCGCTGGCCCGGGCGGAGGAGGATCCGACCATCCCGATCGAGCTGGCCGGGACGACCCGGATGCTGCCCCGCTCGGCGGTGCGCTGGGTGGAGGCGCAGGGCGACTATGCCCGGCTGCACACGGCGGACGGCTCGCACCTGGTCCGGGTGTCGCTGGCGACGCTCGCCGAGCGCTGGGCGGATGCCGGGTTCGTCCGGATCCACCGGTCGTACCTGGTGCAGTTGAAGCTGATCGCCGAGCTGCGGCTGGCGAACTCGGGCTACGTGGTGGTGATCGACTCCTCGGAGCTGCCGGTCAGCCGCCGGCACACCCGGGAGCTGAAGGACAAGCTGGTCCGGGCGGCGAAGCAGGACTGGAACCGGTGAGTCGGGAATAGTTCCGCCGTTGGCGTACGCTGTACGGTAGGCCCTACGACAACAGGAGGCCGCCGTGACCGTGTTCGATCCCGCCGCCGAGTTCGACCGTCAACTCGACACCCTGTTCCGCCTCGGCTACCCGGCGCCCGCCGGGCACGGCGAGGACAGCTTCCGCGACCTCCTCGCACCGCTGCGGGAGTCCGCCGTGGCCGGCGCCGCCGGGTTGCCCGCCCCCACCGACGCCCGGGTGCCGTTCGTGCTGGTGACCACCCGCGACCTGGTCGGAGTGCCGGACCGGCTGGCGCTCACCACCCTGGCCGGGAAGCGCAAGCCCGGCTTCCTCGACCGGAACTTCCCGGTGGACGACCTGCCCAAGTTCGACCCGATCAAGGAGCTCGAGGTGCCCGTCGGGCCGGCCTACCTGCTCTTCGACGTCGACCGGGGCGAGGAGTTCCGGAACCTCCCGCCGTCGGCCGCCGTCGATCAGATGGCCGCCCAGGACCGGCTGCCGATCACCATCGACGAGGGCATCGCCCTCGTCACCCACTTTCCGGCCGCCCTCGCCAGCAACCGGTGCTTCTCGCTGGTCGGCTCGCGCTGCGGCGACAAGCGGGTGCCGGCGCTCTGGATCAGCCAGGGCGCGCCGAAGCTCGGCTGGTGCTGGTACGGCAACCCGCACACCTGGCTCGGCTCCGCCTCCGCCCGCCCGGAGCGCGTCGGCCTGGAGTGACCGTCACCGGGACGGCCGGAGTCACGCGCCGGCCGTCCCGCCCGCTCAGTCCGGGAGCGTTCCCGATACGTCGAAGGGCGCCCCGGCTCGGCCGGGACGCCCTTCGCACGAACGCTGGGATCAGCCGGAGACGCGCTCCGAGCCGACCGTGCCGGCGAAGGTACGCCGGACCGGACCCGCCGAAGCAGTCGTGCCGGCCGTGGCCGGGTAGACGTAGAACGTGCCCACCACGTCGGCCACCACCCCGGTCCAACCGGTCAGGTTCCAGATGTTGAAGGCGTCCTTCGGGCCGATCCCGGCGAGCACCCCGTTCGAGATGGTCTGCCCGGCGGCCGGGTTCAGGTTGCTGGCCAGCGGCCGCTCGATGCCCAGGTCGGCCGGCCAGACGGTGAGCACGGTGCTCTTCTGGGGCGTCACCGCGGTCACGTTCATGGCCACCACCTGGGTCGCCTCGTCAAGGAGCGGGGACGGGACGGTCACCGTCCCGGTCGCGCCCGGACCGAGGTCCCGCAGCCCCTGCTGGGTCCGGCTGTCCGCGATCCGGGTCGGGCTCGTCGGCCGGAAACGCAGCCCGTCGGCCATGGTTCCGTCGTCGATCACCCCGACCAGGTCGACCACCACATGGGTGGTGGCGGACGTGTAGATCTTGTAATTCGGCGCGCCGGTCGCCCCGCCGCAGCCACCGGCGGCGCACGGCACGGTCTGCACGTAGGCCAGGTTCGGCACCACCTTGCCCGCGCCGTAGTTGACCGTGGACACCCCGGGAACTGCGGTCGTACCCGGCCAGGCGGTCAGGAAGCCGCCCTGCTGCGGGCTGACCGCGGTGATGTTCAGGACCAACCCCCGGACGTGGGAGTTGAAGTCACCACCGAACTGGAAGTCGATCCAGCCGTTGACGGCCGCGCCGGCCGGCAGTGGGCCGCGGGTGCCGTCGCGGGTGTCCAGGATGCGGTACGGCTCGAACGGCTGGTACTGGCCACCCTTGGCCGGGATGGACGTGAGCGCGACCCCGTCGCCGTAGAACCCGACGACGTCGACCACCACGTCGGTGTAGCCGCTGTTGTTGTAGATCGCCACCTTGCCGTCGGTACCGAGCTTGACGGTGACGTTGTTGGAACCCAACCAGCCCTTGGCGAAGTTGACCGAGGAGGCCGTCGGTCGCTGGCTGTCGGTCGACGGGTACACCGTCAGGAAGCTGCCGGCGGTGGGGCCGGTGACCGTCACGTTCAGCACGACCGCGCCGATAGCGGCGGTCGGCAGCCCGCCGCGCCCACTGACCTGCAGGTTGATCTTGCCGGCCGGGCCAAGCTTCGCCTTCGGGGCACCGAGACCGGTCCGGGTGTCCATCAGGCGGGCCGGGGTGACGGGGTAGTAGCTGCCCTTGTTCCCGTCGATGCCGTACGCCTTCAGCGGGATCGCGCGTCGCCCCGTCGCGCTGTTGTCGGGCAGGTACAGCACCGCGTTGTGCCACCCGGCCCGGGTAGGCCGGGCCCGCACCGTGAGCCCGCACGTGGAGTACGACGGAACCGTCCGTCCGGAGCAGACGTCCTGGTCGACCTGGAACGCCTGCGGGTCGGTGCCGCCCACGGTCGCAGCGCCGAAGGTGACGGCCTCGCTCCCCACCGACTGCAACGTGACGTACCGGATCGGTCCGTCGCCGACGTGCACGCCGGAGAAGTCGAGCAGGCGCGGCTCCGGCAGCACGGCGACGTAGCCGCCCGAGGAGTTCCAGCGGATCTCACCGGTGATCGCGGCCGGGTCGCCGTCGCAGTGGTACTCGTAGTTGGCGGCGAAGCTCGTCATGGTCCGGGTGCCGGCGTCCCGGACCACCTCTTGGACGGTGATGGCGCCGACCGCCGCGGTGCATCCGGTGGTGCCGGACTCGGAGAGGTCGAGTAGGGCGTGGGTGCTGTCCCGCCCGCGCGCGGTCGGGTACGTCTGCCCCTCGGTCCAGGTCCCGCCGGTCGGCGGCGCGGCGTCGAGGCGTACCTGGTAGCTGGTGTTGGGGAAGGTGGCGGCGAGCTGGAAGGTGTCGTCGGCGGTCGCCGTGCCGCGCATGGTGGCGGTCTCGTTGTCGTAGACGAACGAGTCCTGGACCGGCCGGGCGCGATGCTCGCCCAGGTCGGCGGTGAGGACGGTGTACGGCGCGGTGGGTGCGGCGAGCGCCACCCCCGGCAGTCCGGCCAACACGCAGGCCCCGGCGACAGCGGCGCCGAGGACGGTGCGGAACGTACGCAATGGACACCCCGTGCAGCCGAGAAGAAAGAAAAGAGGAGCGGGTGCCCCGCCGGCGGACCGACGGGACACCCGCGCTGTCTCAGCGGTGCCGGAGCACGAAGTTCGTGTCCCGCACCTTCACCCGCTCGGCGTTCGCGGCCATCGCCTGCGCGACGGTCGGCGAGGTCGCCGTGCCGGGGTAGAGGTAGAAGCTGCCCACCACGTCGGCGACCAGGTGCGTGCCGCCGAGGTGGTTGTAGACGTTGAACGCGTCCGTCGGGCCGATGACCCCCCACACCGCGTTCGACACGGTCTGGCCGGCGGCTGGGTTGAGGTTGCTGACCCCCGGCCGGGCCATCCCGGCGTCCGCGGGCCAGGCGGTGAGGTACGTGCTGCTGTTCGGCGTCACGGCCGTCACGTTCATCGACAGCACCTCGGTGCTGTCGCTGACCATGCCCGCCGGGGCGGTGACCTTCTTGGTCGACCCGGGGCCGAGGGCACCGGTCATCCCCAGGTTGATCCGGCTGTCGGCGATCCGCTTCGGGCTGAGCGGGGTGAACCGCAGGCCGTCCGGGAAGTAGCCGTTGTCGATCACGCCGACCACGTCGATCAGGAAGTCGGTGGTCTGCGAGGTGTAGACCGCGAAGGCGGGCATGTAGTACCCGCCGTCGCTGTTCCAGACCTGGCGGGTCCGGACCACGGCGAGGTTCGGCACGACCTTGCCGGCGGCGTAGTTAACCGTCGAGGCGGTCGGCAGGTCGCTCTCGTCGAAGCCGGGCCACGCGGTGAGGTAGCCACCGCGCTGCGGGTTGACGGCGGTGATGTTCAGGACCAGCGCCCGCACCGTCGGGCTGAAGGACGGACCGAAGTCGATCGGACCGTCGATGTAGTAGTCGGCGGGCATGGCCCCGCCACGGGTGCGGGAGTCGAAGGCCCGGTACGGGTTCAGCCACTGGTAGTGGCCGCCGATGCCCCGAGTGCTGATGATCGAGTTGTCCTTGGCGTAGTAGCCCACCACGTCGACCACCACGTGCGTGTAGCCGACGTGGTTGTAGATGGAGACCTTGCCGCCCGAACCGAGCTTGACCGTGACGTTGTTCGACCCCAACCAGTTCTTGGCGAAGTTGATCGACGACGCGGTCGGCCGGGCCTCACCCGCCGGGTACACGGTGAGGAAGCCACCCGCGGTCGGGCCGGTCACCGTCACGTTCAGCACGACCGAGCCGACGCCGGTGGTCGGCACGGTCGCCCGCCCGGTGACCTGGAGGTCGACCTTGCCGGCCGGGGCGAGCCGTGCCTTCGGCGCGCCCAGGCCGGTCCGGGTGTCCATGATCCGGGTGGGGGTGAGCGGGTAGAAGGTGCCGGCCGCGCCGCGCTGGCCGACGACCTTCAGCGGCACCACGCGGCGGCCGAAGGTGGTGTTGTCGGCGATCAGCAGCTTGGCGTTCTGCTCACCGTCGCGGAACACGTTGGCCACCACGGTCACCGTGCAGGTGCCGCCCGGCGCGATTGTCTGGCCGGCGCAGGTGTCGTTGCCGACCGTGAAGAGGCCCGGGACCGGGCCGTCGACCGTGGTGGCGCCGAAGACGCTGGGCACGCTGCCGGCCGCGGTGACCGTGACCGACTTCGTGACGACCGGCGAGGCCACCTCGCGGGTGCCGAAGTCCACGGTGACCGGGTTGGTGACCGCGGCGATGTAGTCGACGGACGACCGCCACCGCACCTCACCGGTGATCGGCGCGGTGGCGTTGCCGCAGGCGTACCGGTAGGAGGCGGCGAAGACGGTGATCCGCTGGGTGGCCGCGTCCCGCTCCAGGTCGCGCACCGTGAGCTCACCGGAGCCCTGGCAGTCGTTGTGGTTCGACGTCAGCCGCAGCATCGCCCGGCCGGTGTCGTCCCGGAAGAGCCCGGCCGGGTAGGTCTGCCCCACGACCCAGCTCTGGCCCACGGGCGGCTGGGCCGCCCAGGCCACGTACTCGATGGTGGGCAGGTTCTTGGCCTCGAGCCCGAACAGGTCCTCGTCGCCGATGGTGGCCTGCATCGTCGCGTTGTCGCGGTCGTAGACGGCCGAGTTCTGGACCGGGAAGGTCTGGTGGTCACCGAGGTCGACGGTGAGGACGACGTACGGCGCGGTCGGCGCGGCGAGCGCCATTCCCGGCAGTACGGCCAACGCACAGGCCCCGGCGACAACCGCGCCGAGGAGGGTGCGGATTTTGCGCATGAACACCCCGTGGAAGAAGGGAGAGGGATTGTCGGCACAGAATATGGGCCGTGATCAACATCCGGCAAGCGCGATACGCCGGAACCCCAAGAAACGGCATTTGGCTGCGTATCCGGACCAGTGCCTGTCGGGGACGGAGAAAGGGCGCCCCGACCATTCGGCCGGGACGCCCTTTCCGGTGTGTCGCGAAACTGTTACCGGCTCGACGAGAGGTGCAGGGTCGGCCGGGTGGCGCCCCCCGCCAGCGACTGGCGGGCCGTCGCGGCCACCGGCGCCGGGTAGTAGAACGTGCCGACCACGTCGGCCACCAGGTGCGTGCTGCCCTGGAGGTTCCACACGTTGAAGGCGGCGTTCGGTTCGATGATGCCGAGCACGCCGTTGGAGACGACCTGACCGGCGTACGGGTTGAGGTTGCTGGTGGCCGGCCTCGGCACCGTGGCGTCGGCCGGCCAGGTGGTGATGACCGTGCTGAGGGTCGGCTGGACGGCGGTCACGTTCATCGCCAGCACGCCCGTGTCGGGGGTGACCAGCGCGGGCGGGACGGTGACCGTGCGGGTGGCGTTCGCGCCGATCGCGCCGGTGATGCCCTGGTTGATCCGGCTGTCCACGATCCGGGTCGGGCTCAGCGGCGAGAACCGCATGCCGAGGTCCCCGTAGCCGTCGTCGACGACGCCGACCAGGTCGATGAGGACGTGCGCCGACTGGGAGGTGAAGATCTTGAACTTCGGCTCACCGACGACGCAGAAGTTGCTGACCTCGGTGCCCGTGCACGGAGTGGTCTCCACGTACGCCAGGTTCGGCACGTTCTTGCCGGCACCGTAGTTCACCGTGGAGACGTTCGGCCGCGCGGTGAGGCCGGACCACGCGGTCAGGAAGCCACCGGCGGACGGCGACACCGCGGTGATGTTGAAGACGAAGGCCTTCACGTGCGTGTTGCGGTCCTGCTGGTCGACGTCGAAGCCGAGGGAGTACTCCAGCGTCTCGCCGGCCAGCGGCTTGCCCGCCGGGTCCTCCCGGGTGTCCACGACCCGCGTCGGGTCGAACCACTCGTACTGGCCACCGGCCCTGTTGGTCGGGGTGTTGTCCTTGGCGTACCAGCCGACCACGTCGACGATCACGTCGGTGGAGCCGCTGTTGTTGTAGACGGAGGCCTTGCCGCCGGTGCCGAGCTTCACGGTGACGTTGTTGGAGCCCAGCCAGCCCGCGGCGAAGTTCACCGAGGAGGCGGTCGGGCGGGCCACGCCCGCCGGGTAGACGGTGACGAAGCTGCCGGCGGTCGGGCCGGTGATGGTCACGTTGAGCACGACCGCGCCGACGCCGGTGGTCGGCACGCCGCCCCGGCCGGCGACCTGGAGGTCGACCTTCGCCGCCGGCCCGATCTTGGCCTTCGGGGCGCCCAGGCCGGTGCGGGTGTCCATCAGTCGGGCGGGGGTGACCGGGTAGTAGGCACCGGTCACGTCGGCCAGGTCCGTCGCGGCCTGGAACGAAGCGGCGACGGGGGCTGCGGTCGCCACGCCGGGCACCGCGGCCAGTGCACATACGCCGGCGAGGGTAACGCCGAGCAGAGTGCGAATTTTGCGCATAGAGACCCCGCGAGTGAAGAGGAATGGGGATTGCCGACTCAGAGTAGGGGCCGACGCCTACGCCGGCAAGACGGTCCCACCCAGCGGCTGGGGGCCGGTTTTCCGGCACGTACCAGCAATTCTTCGGCGGCCCGCACCACCCCGGCGGCCGGTTGTCCACAGGAGTGAAGCGTTGTCCACACGTTGTCCACAGCCCCGGTGGACAGCCCTTGACATTCGCGCTGAGCAGGCGAGACTGCCCAGGTGGCCGCCGCCGACGATCGGGTCCCGGCCCCCCGGGCACCGCAGCCAACCGGGCGGGCCCGAATCGTGCTGGCCGAGGTGTCCCGGCGCGACAGCCGTGCCGACCGCACCCGCACCGAACTGGCCCAGCAGACCCGGGTCGGCGAGGCCCTGGTCCGCGGGCTGGTCCGGGCGCAGCTGGCGCTCGCCCTGCGGCTGAGCCTGTTGGTGCTGATCGGCCTCGGCGGCCTGCCCTGGCTCTTCGCCATCGCCCCCGCCGTCGGCCGGGTCACCGTCGGCGGCGTCAACCTGCCGTGGCTGCTGCTCGGGGCGGTCTCCTTCCCGTTCCTGATCGCGGTGGGCTGGGCGTACGTGCGGCTCGCCGAGCGGAACGAGCAGGATTTCACCGATCTCGTCCAGCGGCCGGAGCGCTGAGATGGGCAACGGTTTCGTCGTACCGGCGATCGTGGCGGTCACCCTGGTCACCGTCGGCATCGGCTTCTACGGGCTGCGGCTGGCCCGGACGACGTCGGACTTCCTGGTCGCGTCCCGGGCGATCAGCCCCACCTGGAACGCGGCCGCGATCGGGGGGGAATACCTCTCGGCGGCGAGCTTCCTCGGCGTGGCCGGGCTGATCCTCAAGTACGGCGTCGACGTGCTCTGGTACCCGGTCGGCTTCGCCGCCGGCTACCTGGCGCTGCTGCTCTTCGTGGCCGCTCCGCTGCGCCGCTCCGGTGCGTTCACCCTGCCCGACTTCTGCGAGCTGCGGCTCGGCTCGCGCCGGCTGCGCACCCTGGCCACCGTCTTCGTCATCTTCATCGGCTGGCTCTACCTGGTCCCGCAGTTGCAGGGCGCCGGGCTGACCCTGGCCACGGTGGCCGGCGCGCCGTATCCGGTGGGGGCGCTGCTGGTGGCGGCCGTGGTCACCGCGAACGTGGCGCTGGGCGGGATGCGGGCGATCACCTTCGTGCAGGCCTTTCAATACTGGCTGAAGCTGACCGCGCTGGCCGTACCCGCGATCTTTTTGATGTTGCAGTGGCAGGCCGACGCCCGCCCCGCGGTGACCCCACCGGACGGCCCGGCGTTCCGCACCGCGACCACCGTCGTGGTCGAGCACCGCGCGGCGCTCACCTTCGCCGACGGCACCATCCGGGAGGTACGCCCCGGCGACCGGGTCGACTTCGCGGCCGGCGACCCGGTGCCGGAGGTCTCCGGGGTGGCCACCGACGCCGCGGACTGGCTGCTGCCCAGCGCGGCCGGGGACGACGACCGCGGCCTCTTCGCCACGTACTCGCTGATCCTGGCCACCTTCCTCGGCACCATGGGATTACCCCACGTGCTGGTCCGCTTCTACACCAACCCCGACGGCGCCGCGGCCCGGCGCACCACCCTGGTGGTGCTCGCCCTGGTCGGCGTCTTCTACCTGCTCCCCACCCTCTACGGCGTGCTGGGCCGGATCTACACCCCGCAACTGCTGGTGTCCGGGCAGACCGACGCGGTGGTGGTGCTGCTGCCCGGGGCGGCGCTCGGCGACGGGCTGACCGGGCGGCTGCTCGCCGCGCTGGTCGCCGCGGGTGCCTTCGCGGCCTTCCTCTCCACCTCGTCCGGGCTGGTCACCAGCGTCGCCGGGGTGATCTCCACCGACGTGCTCGGGCACGGCTCGGTACGCGGCTTCCGGCTGGCCACGGTGATCGCCGGGGCGGTGCCGGCGGTGCTCGCATTGAACGTCTCCGGGCTGGACGTCTCCCAGGTGGTCGGGCTGGCGTTCGCGGTGGCCGCGTCCAGCTTCTGTCCGCTGCTGGTGCTCGGCATCTGGTGGCGCGGCCTGACCGACCTCGGCGCCGCCGCCGGGGTGCTGGTGGGCGGCGGCGCGGCGATCGGCGCGGTACTGGTCACCGTGCTGGGTCCGCCGCTGTCGGGCTGGCCGGCAACGCTGACCACCCAGCCGGCGGCGTGGACCGTGCCGCTCGCGTTCACCGTGATGGTGGCGGTGTCGATGGCGACCCGACGCCGGCTGCCGGCCGACGTCGGGGCCACCATGCTGCGCCTGCACGCCCCGGAGGCGCTGCGGCTCTGACCGGCGTCAGCCGCGGCGCTCCTGGAAGGAGTACGGGTAGCTGGCGTTGCGGATTCCCGGCCGGAGCGTCGGGTGGCTCCCGACGGATACGGTCGGACCATGACTGGTGAGCACCCCGCGCTCGCGCTGCGTGGCCTGGCGAAGCGGTTCGACGGCAAGGTCGCGGTCGCGGGCGTCGACCTGGACGTCCCGGCCGGCTCCTTCTACGGCCTGCTCGGCCCGAACGGCGCCGGCAAGACCACCACCCTGTCGATGGCGGTGGGCCTGCTCCGACCCGACCACGGCCGGGCCTGGGTGCTCGGGCACGACGTCTGGGCGGACCCGGTGGGCGCGAAGCGGCTGCTCGGTGTCATGCCCGACGGGGTACGCCTCTTCGACCGGCTCAGCGGGGCGGAGCTGCTGGCGTACCACGGTCTGTTGCGCGGGATGGACCCGGCGGTGGTCGACCAGCGGGCCGCCGAACTGCTCGACGTACTGGCGCTCACCGACGCCGACCGGACCCTGGTGGTCGACTACTCGGCCGGCATGAAGAAGAAAATCGGCCTGGCCTGCGCGCTGCTGCACGGCCCTCGGCTGCTGGTGCTGGACGAACCCTTCGAGGCGGTCGACCCGGTCTCCGCGGCGCTGATCCGCGACATCCTGCACCGGTACGTCGTCGGGGGCGGCACGGTGGTCTTCTCCAGCCATGTGATGGAGGTCGTCGAGCGGCTCTGCTCGCACGTGGCGATCCTCGCCGAGGGCACCATCAAGCGGGTCGGCACCCTCGACCAGGTCCGCGGCGACCGCTCGCTGGAGGAGGTCTTCGTCGAGGTGGTCGGCGGCCGGACCGCGACCGGCGAGGAGCTGGCGTGGCTGTCCCGGTGACCCCGACCGCCGAGCCGGTCCGGCGGGTCACCGCCGGACACTTCGTCCGCCTGAAGCTGCGGGTGATGGGCAACAACTTCCGGGGCCAGGGCTGGCGGATCGCGCTCTTCGTGGCCGGCGCCCTGGTCGGGCTCTGGTTCGCGGTCGGCGGCTTCCTGCTGCTGGCGGCGCCGGGCTTCACCGACGAATCCCGGTACGCGTTGATGACCGCGGCGTTCGGCGGCGGGTTGCTGGTGCTCGGCTGGCTGCTGCTGCCCCTGGTCTTCTTCGGCGTGGACGAGACCCTCGACCCGGCCCGCTTCGCGCTGCTGCCGCTGTCCCGGCGCACCCTGGTCACCGGGCTGTTTGCCGCGGCGCTGGTCGGCGTACCCGTGGTCGCGGTGCTGGTGGCGACCGCCGGTCTGGTGGTCACCGCCGGCGCGCTGGGCGGCTGGTCGGCCGGCCTGGTCGGCGCGGTCGGGGTGCTGGCCGGCGTGCTGCTCTGCGTCGCGGCCAGCCGGGCGGTGACCAGCGCGTTCGCCACCATGCTGCGGTCCCGGCGGGTACGCGACCTGGCCGCCGTGCTGCTGGCGGTCGTCGCCGCGCTGCTCGGGCCGCTCCAGATCGTAGTGCTCGCGGCGGTCCGGAACGCGGACTGGGATCGGCTGACCGGGGTGGCCCGGGTCGTCGGCTGGACGCCCTTCGGGGCACCGTGGACGGTCGGCGTCGACACCGCCGAGGGGCGGATCTGGGCGGTGCCGGTGAAGCTGCTGATCACCGCGCTCACCATCGGCCTGCTGCTGCTCTGGTGGTCCCGGTCGCTGGAGTCGGCGATGGTCGGCGCGGCGAGTTCCGCGCCGACGAAGAGCCGGCGCGGGCCGGTGGGCGGTGCGGTCGCCCAACTCTTCCCCCGGCGGTCGGCTGGGTCGGGCGGGACCGGTTCGGTGCGCTGGTCGCGCGGGAGTGCCGCTACTGGTGGCGGGACGCCCGGCGCCGGGCCAACCTGATCACCATCGCGGTGGTGGGCATCTTCGTGCCGGTGATGGTCAACCTGGGCGGGGCGAACTTCGCGGCCGGCGACGGCCCGGACTTCACCGCCGGCAACTCCTCGCCGGCGCTGCTCAGCCTCTCGATGCTCTTCGTCGGGGTGCTCGCGTCGGTCACCCTGGCCAACCAGTTCGGTTTCGACGGCAGCGCGTACGCGGCGAACGTGGTCGCCGGGGTGCCCGGCCGGCTGGAGCTGCGCGCCCGGATGACGGCCTTCTCGGCGTACGTGGTGCCGATCCTGGGGGTGGCGTCGATCGCGATTGCCACCGTACTGGGGGAGCCGGGCTGGATCGGGGTGGCCGCCGGGGCCCTGCTCGCCGCGTACGGGGCCGGGTTGGCGATCAACGGGTTCGTCTCGGTGCTGGGGGCGTACTCGCTGCCGGAGACGAGCAACCCGTTCGCGATGAACACCGGCGCGGGGGTGGCGAAGAGCTTCCTCACCCTGCTGTCCATGGTCGCCTCGGCGGCCGCCGCCGTTCCGATGGTGGTGGCCGCGGCGCTGCTCGGCGACGCCTGGCTCTGGCTGGCCCTGCCGGTCGGCGGAGCGTACGGGCTGGGCGCTGCGCTGCTCGGCTCGTACCTGGCCGGGGACGTGCTGGACCGCCGGCAGCCGGAGCTGTTGGCCGCCGTCACCCCGCGCCGCTGATGCCGGTCGTCGAGGCGGTGGCCAGCGTGCCCGTACCCCCGGAGCTGGCCTTCGCGGTCTCCCAGACCGTCGCGCCGGTGCGCTACCGCTGGGACCCGTTCGTCCGCGAGCAGCACTTCACCGACGGCGCGACCCGCCCCGGCAAGGGCGTGCGGACCTTCACCCGCTCCCGGCACGGCCTGGTGATGGTCAGCGAGTACGTCTCCTTCGCGCCGCCGACCAACGTCGGCATGAAGATGGTGCGGGGCCCGTGGTTCTTCGAGATGTTCGCCGGCGGCTGGCGGTTCGCGCCCGGACCGGAGCCGGGCTCGTCGGTCGCCACCTGGCGGTACAGCTTCCGCTGCCGGCCGGCGTTCCTGCGCCCGGTCGCCGACCGGATCGGCGTCTGGCTGCTCACCCGGGACATCCGCCGGCGCATCGCCGGCTACGCCGCCGGCTGCGAGGATCCGGAGGTGCTGGCCGCCGCCCGCCGCTCACTCACCCCCGAAGACCAGGCCGACGAGGGTACGACCTGAGCCCGCCCGCCCCGGGCGGACCGCTCTGTTTGCGGCATGTCGCGGGGCCCGGCAGGCGGCAAGATCGCGTCAGTCGGGGCGGCTGGTGCGGAGCACGGCGACGAAGGCGCGCCAGGCGACCGGGGCGAAGGTGAGGGTCGGGCCGGAGCGGTCCTTGCTGTCCCGCACCAGCACCATGCCCGACAGGTTGTCCGCCACCTCGACACAGTTGCCGTCATTGGCGGACCGGGTCGACTTCCGCCAGCGAGGCCCGGCACTGCTCATGGCGTCACCTTCAACTTGTTGATCAGATCGATGGAGGCACTTCTGCCGAGCGCCTCGCCCAGAAGATGCTCCCACTTGCGCTGCACCAAGGTTATCCACTCCGGATAGTCGGCGATCTGGCCGCGCGCCCCGTTGTCCAGGCAGAGCAGGCAGTCGTTCCCAGGCAGTTCCGCGAGGACGAAGCCGCCTCCCAGCGACACGTGCGCGCCGACGTCGAGCGGCAGAACGTGCAGGCGCACCTGCGGCAGCTTGGGAGGGCGACATGCCCGCGAGTGATATGACTGTGCGTCATAAACATGACCCAGTGTCATATCGCTCGTTGCCCCATCCGCGTCCGAGGGCGGACACGCTGGAGGCCGGCCGGCCCGGCACGCCGCGGTCGGAGCGGCCCGGCACCCCATCGGTCCGGCGGCCGTCAGCGTCGAACACCGCCGGACCGGCGCGGTGAGCAGGCCGCACCTGCCGATGCGGCCGCTGTGGCGCTGCCGGGCCTGCGGCGCGCACTGGCCGTGCCAACCGGCCCGCCTGGCGCTGCTGGTCGAGTACCGGCACGATCGGACCGCGCTGCTGGTCTACCTGGGGAGCCTGCTGGCCGAGGCGACCGATCAGCTCGGCCAGTTGCACCCCGGCGCACGCGCGGTCGAGCTGCACGAGCGCTTCCTCGGCTGGGCACGGGCCCGGGGCGGCACAATGTTTCACGTGAATCATGAGCCGGGCGCCGAGATCCACCACACCGATCCCTTCGCCGTCCCCGCCGGGCAGCGCTCGCCGGTCCGCCGGCTGCGCGGCCGGCTGGCCGCGCCGGTGACGCTCTGGACGGCACCGGGGCCGGCCGGGCTGACCGTCTCCTCCACCCTGGTCGCCGAGGGGGAGCCGGACCGGCTGCTCGGGCTGATCGACCCGGAGTCGGACCTGTGGGCGGCGATCGAGGCGGCCGGCCGGTTCGCGGTGGCGCCGCTGGGCCCACCGCACCGGCAGTTGGCCGACCGGTTCGCCGGCCTCTTCCCCTCGCCGGGCGGGCTCTTCGCCACCGGAGCGTGGACCGACACCCCGTACGGCCCGGTCCCGACCGACGCCGGCGGTTGGGCCGGCTGCCGGCTCGACACCGCCCGGGAGTACGGCTGGGCCCTGCTCGTCGAGGCCACCATCGAGGCGGTCGACCTGGCCGAGGAGACCACCCCGCTGCTGCACTACCGGGGTCGCTACCGGGAGCTGACCGACTGAGCGGCTACCGCTCAACGGAGTGACCTGGGTCACTCGGCGCAGCCAGCGGACCGCTTGGCGCAGCCGCCGACCGGCCCCGATCACGGTCTTCCCCGGCGTGGAGCGCGCTCTCTACCGTGCGCGAAACTCCCCACGCCTGTGAAGGTGGTGATCCACAGATGTCCACGGACACACCCGCGTCCGCCCCCGCCGAGTCGGCGGCGGAGCGATACCTCGCCGTACAGCGGTCGGACGAGTTCGCCGGGTTGCGTCGCGCCCTGCGCAGCTTCGTCTTCCCGATGACCGTCGCCTTCTTCCTGTGGTACGCGCTCTACGTGATCCTCTCCGCGTACGCGCGGGACTTCATGGGCACGAAGCTCTTCGGCAGCAACATCAACATCGCGCTCGTCTTCGGGCTGCTCCAGTTCGTCTCCACGTTCGTCATCGCCTGGCTCTACTCCCGGTACGCCGACCGGAAGCTCGACCCGGTCGCCGACCGGATCCGCGCCGAGATCGGGGAGGTGCACCATGAACACGGTCCTCGCGGCTGAGGCGGGCGACACCACCGCCCGGAACCTCACCATCACGCTCTTCCTGGTCTTCGTCGCGATCACCCTGGCCATCACGGTCTGGGCGAGCCGGCAGACCAAGACCGCCACCGACTTCTACGCCGGCGGCCGGTCCTTCTCCGGCTTCCAGAACGGCATGGCGATCGGCGGCGACTACATGTCGGCCGCGTCCTTCCTGGGCATCGCCGGCATCATCGCGCTCTACGGCTACGACGGCTTCCTCTACTCCATCGGCTTCCTGGTCGCCTGGCTGGTGGCGCTGCTGCTGGTCGCGGAACTGCTGCGCAATTCGGGCCGGTACACGATGGCCGACGTGCTGGCCTTCCGGATGCGTCAGCGGCCGGTGCGCACGGCGGCGGCGGTCTCCACCATCACCGTGTCGATCTTCTACCTGCTGGCCCAGATGGTCGGCGCGGGCGCGCTGGTCGCGCTGCTGCTCGGCATCAAGCCGGGCACCACCTTCCTCGGGATGGACGCCGACACCGCCAAGGTCGCCACCATCATCATGGTCGGCGCCCTGATGATCATCTACGTCACCGTCGGCGGAATGAAGGGCACCACGTACGTCCAGATCGTCAAGGCGTTCCTGCTGATGACCGGCGCCGTGGTGATGACCCTGCTGGTGCTGGCGAAGTACAAGTTCAACCTGTCGTCGCTGCTCGGCGACGCTGCGGCGGCGTCCGGCAAGGGGAACGCGTTCCTCGAACCGTGCCTGCGGTACTGCAAGGAGGTGCCCGGCGATGGGCTGCAGACCTTCTACAACAAGATCGATCTGCTCTCGCTCGGCATCGCGCTGGTGCTCGGCACCGCCGGCCTGCCGCACATCCTGATCCGGTTCTACACCGTGCCCACCGCCAGGGCGGCCCGCAAGAGCGTGCTCTGGGCCATCGGCATCATCGGGTCGTTCTACCTGCTCACCCTCGCCCTCGGCTTCGGCGCGGCGGCGCTGGTCGGCGGCAAGGCGATCACCGCGCAGGACAAGGCCGGCAACACCGCCGCGCCGCAGCTCGCCGAGGCCCTGGGCAAGGACTTCTTCGGCGGCGACCTGGGCGGCGCCACCCTGTTGGCGATCATCGCCGCGGTCGCCTTCGCCACCATCCTGGCGGTGGTCGCCGGGCTCACCCTGGCCTCGTCGTCCAGCCTGGCGCACGACTTCTACGCCAACGTCATCAGGAACGGGCAGGCCTCGGAGCGGCAGGAGGTGGCGGTCGCCCGGATCTCCGCCCTGGTCATCGGCGCGGTCTCCATCGCGCTCTCGATCTTCGCGCAGAGCCTCAACGTGGCCTTCCTGGTGGCGCTCGCCTTCGCGGTCGCCGCTTCCGGCAACCTGCCCGCGATCCTCTACAGCCTGTTCTGGAAGCGGTTCAACACCTCGGGCGCGGTCTGGGCCATCTACGGCGGCCTGGTCTCCGCCGTCTTCCTGGTCTTCTTCTCGCCCGTGGTGTCCGGGGCGCCGACCTCGATGTTCCCCGACCACGACTGGCAGTGGTTCCCGCTGTCCAACCCGGGCATCCTCTCCATCCCGTTCGGCTTCCTCTGCGGATGGATCGGCACGGTGATCTCCAAGGAAAGGGACGACGCCAAGTACGCCGAACTGGAGGTGCGGGCCCTCACCGGCGCCGGAGCGCACTGACCACCCACCACCGGTACGGGGCCCCCGGCGTGACCACGCCGGGGGCCCCGCGCCACATCGGAGGGCGCGCCGGCGGCTCGGGCCCAGCGGCGTACGACCGGGCCGCTGAGTAGGCTGACCGGCATGAAGGTTGCCCCGCGCTTCGGAAGCGATCACCGCGTCCTGGTCACCGGCGGTGCCGGTTTCGTGCCGTCCCACCTGGTCGACGCCCTGATCGAGCGGGGGTGCACGGTCGTCGCGCTGGACAACTTCGTCACCGGCTCCAAGGACAACGTCGCCCACCTGGCGGAGCACCCGCGCTTCACCCTGGTCGAGGCGGACATCTCCGAGGGGCTGCCGACCGACCACCCGGCGCTCGCCGAGCGGTTCGACGCCATCCTGCACATGGCCTCCCCGGCCAGCCCCACCGACTTCGAGAAGCTGCCGGTGGAGATCCTCCGGGTCGGCTCGGTCGGCACCCTGCACCTGCTGGAGCGCGCCACCGCCGACGGCGCCCGGTTCCTGATGGCCTCCACCTCCGAGGCGTACGGGGACCCGAAGGAGCACCCGCAGCGCGAGACGTACTGGGGCAACGTCAACCCGATCGGCATCCGCGCGGTGTACGACGAGGCCAAGCGTTTCTCCGAGGCGGCGACCATGGCGTACCACCGCAGCCGCGGGTTGGACGCCGCGATCGTGCGGATCTTCAACACCTACGGCCCGCGGATGCGCCCGGACGACGGGCGGGCCATCCCCACCTTCATCTCCCAGGCGCTGCGCGGCGAACCGATCACCGTGCACGGCACCGGCAACCAGACCCGCTCGATCTGTTACGTCGACGACCTGGTGCGCGGGATCCTGCTCCTGCTCGACTCCCGCGAGACCGGGCCGATCAACTGCGGCACCGAGCACGAGATGAGCATGCGGCAACTGGCGGAGACGATCGTGTCACTCTGCGGCAGCGAATCGCAGGTGACCTACGTCACCCGCAGCTCGGACGACCCGGAGATGCGCCGCCCGGACCTGACCCTCGCCCGGGAGCTGCTCGGATACGAGCCGATCGTGACGCCCGAAGAAGGCCTGCGACGCACGATCGACCACTTCCGCGAGCGGGTAGGGTAACCCCTCCCCCGGCACGCGGAGCGTCTTCCGCCGTTCCCCTTCGGGCAACTCTCGACTCGGCTACGTACGCTGAGACGCATGTCAGCGACATCGTCTGCCGGCGCCCCGCTCCCGTACCTGCACCGGAGCTCCGGGCGCGCCCCGGTTCCCGGCTCCGCTCCGGGCGCCGTCACGCGCCCCCGCTCGTCCGGCTCGCAGTGGTACCCGTCGTACGACGAGGCCCCGGGCCGCACCGGCGGGCCGGGCGGCCCGGGCGGACCCGGCGGGCCCCAGGACCCGGGCGGGCCGGGCGGCCCCGGTGGGTCGGGCCGGCGCGGCCCGCGCCCCCGCTGGGGGCGGATCGGCCTGGTCGCCGGCATCGTGGTGCTGGTGCTCGCGCTGCTCGGCGGCATCGGGGCGTGGTTCTACACCCGCAACCTCAACGAGGACCTGGCCCGCACCGACCCGTTCTCGCAGATCACCGGCGGTCGCCCCGCCAAGGCGGTCAACGGCGCGCTGAACATCCTGCTGGTCGGCTCGGACTCGCGGGACCCGGACGCCCCGGTGGACAAGCAGAGCCAGTGGCGCGCCGACACGATCATCGTCATGCACATCCCGGCCGACCACAAGGCCGCCTACCTGGTCTCCATCCCGCGGGACCTGTACGTGCCGATCCCGGAGAGCGCCGGCGCGGAGTGCGGCTCCGGCCAGCGCCACAAGATCAACGCGGCGTTCGCCTTCGGCGGCCTGCCGCTGGCGGTACGGACCGTGGAGTGCTTCACCGACGTCCGGATCGACCACGTGATGGCGATCGACTTCGGCGGTTTCAAGGAGGTCACCGACGCTCTCGGCGGGGTCGACCTGAAGGTGGAACAGAGCATCACCTCGATCCACAAGCCCTACCGGAAATTCACCAAGGGCACCATGCACATGGACGGCGCCACGGCGCTGGACTGGATCCGTCAGCGCAAGCAGTTCCCGCAGGGCGACTTCGCGCGGATGCGCCACCAGCAGGAGTTCCTCAAGGCGCTGATGGACAAGGCGGCGAGCACGGGCACGCTCACCAATCCGAAGAAGCTGAACGACTTTCTCCAGTCGGTCACCGACGCGGTGACCGTGGACAACGGTTTCTCGCTGACCGACATGGCGTTGCAGTTCCGCAATCTGCGCGGCGAGAACCTCACCTTCATCACCAGTCCGAACGGCGGCAGCGAGACGATCAACGGGGAGTCCGTGGTGGTCTCCGATCGGGAGAAGGCGTTGGCGATGTACAAGGCGATGTCCGCCGACACCATGGCCGACTGGGTGGCGGCCAACCAGAAGACGGACGTAACGGGCAACACGAACTGAGCTGGCACCCCGGCGGCCGGGTGCTCCGGCCGCCGGGACGGCCCGCCGGGCGGGCGAGATGTCGGTGAGGTTTCGACGAGCGTCATCAGAGGTGGTCTTTTGGCGGGTCGATCATCGCCCGCCAACCACCGACCAGACCCCGTTGCCTCACCCGTTCGGATGATATTCGTAGGCAACTGTCGGAATGGTTAAGAATTGGGTGTCTGACGACCTCGCCTTGGCGAGGGGCGGTCCGTAAAGTGATCCACCGCCCCCCGATCCTCGAGCTGGAGCACGCATGCCGGTTCAGACCAGCCCCCGCCCGACGTCGCAGGAGTTCGACACCCCACCCCGGGTGTCCGCCACCATCCCCTCGCAGGGTGGCCGCGCCGGGCGGCGTGCCGACGCCGGCACCCGCAAGCGGACGAAGCGCAAGGACCCCCTGTGGGCCCGGATCACCCTGGTCTTCGGTGCGGTGCTGATGATGACCAGCGGGATCGCCATCGTCGGCAGCAAGGCGCTGATCAGCCAGGCGACCGGCGGCATCGCCCAGAAGAACCTGCTGGGCGGCGCGGGAAAGAGCGACGCCGAGGGCGGCGCCAACATCGACGGCCCGATCGACATGCTGCTGCTCGGCGTCGACGTGCGGCAGAACTGGGCCAAGGACGACATCCGGTCGGACAGCATCATCCTGCTGCACATCCCGGCCAGCCACGACCAGGCGTACCTGATCTCGATGCCGCGGGACACCGAGGCGCAGATCCCGCCGTTCGAGAAGAGCGGTTACCGGGGCGGCACTGACAAGATCAACGCTGCGTTCCAGGCCGGCGCCCGCAACGGCGGCGGCTGGGAGGGCGGCGCCCAGCTGATGGCCCAGACGATCAAGAACATGACCGGGGTCAGCTTCGACGGCGCCGCGATCATCAACTTCGGCGGCTTCAAGAGCGTGATCGACACGCTCGGCACCATCCGGGTCTGCGTCAGCCACGAGGTGAAGTCGATCCACACCTCGGTCGTCGACGGCAAGCAGATGTGGAACACCGAGGCCCAGAAGACCGGTCGCCCGATGACCCCCACGGTCTACAAGAAGGGCTGCCAGGAGATGAACGGCCTCCAGGCGCTCGACTACTCCCGCCAGCGCTACGGCCTGCCGAACAGCGACTACGACCGGCAGCAGAACCAGCAGCAGGTGATCAAGGCGATGGCCCGCAAGGCCACCGACAAGGGCGTGCTGGCCAACCCGGTCAAGCTCAACCAGTTGGTCAAGGCGACCAGCAAGGGCCAGGCGTTCATCCTGGACACCGGCGGCATCCCGGTGGCCGACTTCGTCTTCGCCATGCGCGGCGTCACCGCCAACGAGCTGACCATGCTGCGGACCAACGGCGGCACGTACCACGGCAACGCCAACCACCGGGAGACGCTGGACCAGCAGACCCTGGACATGTTCAAGGCCGTCAAGGAAGACCGGCTCGCCGAGTTCGTGTACGCGCACCCGAGCGTGCTCTCCACCCGCAAGTGAGCCGGCCCCGGCGAAGCGGCCACACCAGGAGTGACCGACCCGTAGCCTGATGTGAGGGGATCTCACGTCACGGCCAGGGGGAGGGCGCCACGTCCAGGTCAGTGCGCGCCCACCGGGGGCGGGGCAACCCGCCGGCCCGGCCAGGACGCCGCTGGCCCCGCCTGGTGCTGGGCGTCGGTCTGACCCTGCTGCTGCTCGCCGTCGCCGGCGTCGTCGGAATGAAGGCGCTGACCTCCCGGTACGACCGCACGGTCAGCCGGGAACAGCTGCTCGCGCAGGACGCCCGGAACTCCCGCACCGACCTCTCCCGCGGGCTCAACTACCTGCTCGTCGGCTCCGACCGGCGGGCCGGGTCCGACGCGCCGGACCAGCGCTCGGACACCATCCTGATGGTGCACGTCCCGCCCGGCATGCGGCAGGCGTACCTGATCTCCATCCCGCGCGACCTGCTGGTCGCCATCCCGCCAGCGGGCAACGGCTACCGCGGCGGCCAGGACAAGATCAACGCGGCGTACGACCACGGCGGCGGCGGCGAGGGCGGCACGAGGCTGCTCTCGGCCACCCTGTCCCGGCTCACCGGCGTCCGCTTCGACGGCGCGGCCCTGGTCGACTTCACCGGCTTCCGCCAGGTCATCGACCTGCTCGGTGGGGTCCGGATGTGCGTCGACACCCAGGTCCGCTCGATCCACACGAAGACCCTGTTCACCCCCGGCTGCCAGCAGATGGACGGCGCCCGGGCGCTGGACTACGCCCGTCAGCGCTACGACCTGCCCAACGGCGACTACGACCGGCAGCGGCACCAGCAGCAGCTGCTCCGGGCCATGCTGGACCGGGCCGGGCAGGCCGACCTGCGCGGCGACCCGGTCAAGCTCGACCGGGTGCTGCGCGCCGTCGGCGGCTCGCTGACCGTGGACACCAACGGCGTACCCCTGGACGACCTGGTCTTCGCCCTCCGGTCGCTGCCGTCCGACGCGCTGCACGGCGTCCAGGTGCCGTCCTACCCGCAGACCATCGACCAGGTCTCCTACGTGGTGCTCGACAACGGCGGCGGCGGCCTCTTCGACGCCGTCCGCGGCAAGCGGGTGGCGGACTGGGTCCAGGCCAATCCGCGCTGGGTGAACCGGCTGTGAACGCCACGCCGGCCCGCCCCGCGACGGCCGCCGGGGCGAGGATCTAGGCTTGGTACCCGTGTTCGGACCCCAGGTACCCAGCGTCCCCGTGACCGAGATCCACGACGACATCTACCTGCTCGACGTCCGGGAGGACGACGAGTGGACCGCGGGGCACGCCCCCGGTGCGCACCACCTGCCGATGATGCAGCTGCCGGGCCGGCTCGCCGAGGTGCCCACCGACCGTGAGGTGGCCGTGGTCTGCCGCTCCGGCGGGCGGTCCGCCCAGGTGGTCGGCTATCTGCTCAACAACGGCTGGGAGCAGGTACGCAACGTCGACGGCGGCATGCGGCAGTGGGAGGCCGTCGGCAAGCCCGTGGTCGGCGGGGACGGGCAGCCCGGCCGCATCATCTGAGCGACGACGGATGGGCACGCCACTGGTCTTCGCGCACCGCGGCGCGTCGGCCGACCTCCCGGAGCACACCCTCGCGGCGTACCTGCGGGCCCTCGACGAGGGCGCCGACGGGCTGGAGTGCGACGTCCGGCTGACCCGCGACGGGCACCTGGTCTGCGTGCACGACCGCCGGCTGGACCGGACCAGCAACGGGCGCGGCCTGGTCAGCGCCCGTACCCTGGCCGAGCTGGAGACGCTCGACTTCGGGTCCTGGCACCCGGGCCGCCTCGCCGTCGACGAGGCCGAACCGCTGGACGAGTCGCACACCCGGCTGCTCACCCTGGAGCGGCTGCTGGCGGCGGTGCTGGCCGCCGGCCGGCCGGTCCGGATGCTGGTGGAGACCAAGCACCCGTCCCGCTACGGCGGCGACGTCGAGCGGAAGCTGGTCACCCTGCTGCGCCGGCACGGGCTGGCCGAGCCCGGGCCGGACGATCCGGTCCGGGTCACCGTCATGTCCTTCTCCGCGCTGGCCGTCCGCCGGATCCGTGAACTCGCACCCGCGCTCCCCACCGTGCTGCTGCTGGAGGTGCTGCCGTCCTGGGTGCGGCCCGGCCGGCTGCCGTTCGGCGCCCGGATCGCCGGGCCCGGCATCGCCCTGGTGCGGACCCGCCCCCGGCTGGTGCCCGCGCTGCGCGCCGCCGGCAACCAGGTGTACGTCTGGACGGTCAACGAACCGGAGGATCTGGAACTGGTCCTCGCCGCCGGGGTGGACGGGGTGATCACCGATCGGCCGGCCCGGACGCTGGCCCGGCTGGGTCGGTGAGCCCGCCGGGGCGGGGGTGCCCGGGGAGCGGTCGACGGGGCACACTCGGGGCATGCCGGAGCGTACCGATCTCGCCGCCCTGATCACCGGCCACGCCACGGTGATCGAGATGATCAATTCCGGTGACGCGGCCCTGCCCGTCCTCACCGAGCTGCTCCGGGTGGCCCGCGCGGCGCTCGGCGCGGCCAGCCTCGCCTTCGTCGAGTTCGGCCCGGCCGGTGGCCGGGTCATCGCCGCCAGCGGCGCCGCCGCCGAGTGGACCATCGGCCGGCCGCTGCCCGCCGCCGACCCGGCCACCATCTGCCTGCTCGCCGGCCCCCGCGTCCGCCAGGTCCGGGTGGACCACCTGCCCGGCCCGCTCGCCGGCGAACTGGTCGCCCGCGGGCTGCGCCGGATGGTGGTGGCCCGCGCCGAGATCGGCGGGCTCACCGTCGGCAGCCTGCACGCCCTCTACCCGGACGGCGAGGAGTCCGAGGACGCCGTCCAGCACACCACCCTCGGCTACCTCGCCTCCTGCATCGCGCACATGTACGGCGACCAGAGCGGGCTGCCCGTGCACGGCGACGGCCCGGTGGTCGCCGCGCTGGCCGACGGGCTGGCCGTGGTGGACCGGGACGGCCACGTCCGGCTCTGGAACCCGGCCGCCGTCCAGGTCACCGGCCGTTCCACCGCCGAGGCGCTGAACCACCCGCTGCCGTTCCCGCTCCCCCCGTCCGGCCAGGTGCTCGACCACCAGCTGCCCGACGGCCGCTGGCTCCGGATCACCTCCGGCGAGCTGCCCGGCCCCGGCACGCTGCACGTGGTGACCTTCCGGGACATCACCGACCAGCAGCGCCGCGACTCCGAACGCGACCTCTTCGTCGCGGTCACCAGCCACGAGCTGCGCACCCCGGTCACCGTGATCAAGGGGTACGCGGACACCCTCACCGACCACTGGGAGTCGTTGACCGAGCACGACCGCCGGCTGGCCGCGCGGGTGATCGGGCAGCGCGCCAACGAGTTGGCCCGGCTCGTCGACCGGCTGCTCACCTCGGCCACCGACGGGCGCCCGGACGGCGACCCGACCGTCCCGTTCGGCCTCGGCGAGGCGCTGCGCGCCACGGTGCCGGACCTCCCGGCGGACCTGCGCCACCGACTCGTCCTCGACCTGCCGGCCGACCTGCCCAAGGCGCTCGGCGACCGGCACAGCATGGCCACCGTGCTGACCGAACTGGTCACCAACGCCGGGAAGTACTCGCCCCCGGACACGCCGATCGAGCTCACCGCCGGCACCGACGGGCAGACCGTCTCGTTCCGGGTCAGCGACCGGGGCATCGGCATCCGTCCCGAGCACGTCGAGCGGGCCTTCGACCGGTTCTGGCAGGGCGAGTCCGGGGACCGCCGCGGCTACCCGGGGGCGGGTCTGGGGCTCTATCTCGTCCGTCGGATCGTTGAACAGCAGAATGGCTGGGTATCCCTCCGGCCGAGAAACGGTGGCGGTACGGTCGCAGAGGTGCGGCTGCCGCGGGGATGACCCGCCGCGCCGACGGGCGTACGGGGAGAGGGAGCGGGGTGTCGACGGGAGCGGTCGAGCGGTCGTGGTGCGTGGTGGTCCCCCACCACGCGACCGGAGCGCGACTGGCCCGGCACCGGCTCGCCGACGAGCTGGCCGAGGTCGTACCCCCGGTTCTGCTGGCGGACCTGGTGGCGGTCCTGGCGGAGCTGGTCGGCAACGCGGTCCGGCACGCCGACCCGCTGCCCGGCGGGGTGGTCCGGGTGGCCTGGCGGCTGCGGAGCACGCCCACCGGTCCGAGCGTGTCCGTCCGGGTGACCGACGGCGGCGCGGCGGCCGGGCCGCGGCTGCGGGCGGCCAGCCCGGACGCCGTCGACGGCCGGGGCCTGCACATCGTCGCCGGCCTGGCCAGCCGCTGGGGCGTCGACCGGGACGGCCTGGGCCAGAGCGTCTGGGCGGAGTTCGACCCGGCCGGCACGGCCCGACCGGACCTCGTCCCGGCCGGCTGACCGGGGGATCGGGGCGGGTCCTGCCCACCTTGCCGGCGCGCGGGCTCTAGGCTGTCTCGCCGTGAGCAAGCGTCGAAAGAACCAGCGCGTCGTCGAAGCCGCCCCCCGCCGGGAGAAGGTCCGGGACGTCTTCGTCCCCCGTCCCTTCGAGGGGCTCGTGGACGAGCCGGAGTGGATCGCCCTGCGCGAGCTCGTACCGGCCGCCTCCGCGCCGCTGCGACTCACCCCCGAACTGGTCGAGGAGTACGGCGACCGCCCGGTCACCCTGGCCACCGTGCTGCCGATGGCCGCCCCGGCGATGACCAAGCCGGACGGGCGGGTCTTCATCGGCCTCCAGCGCCACCAGCAGTCCGGGGACGTCTCCCGTGACCTGGCCGACGCGCTGCTCAGCGCGCTGCGTACCGAGCCGGGCGGCCAGGTCTCCGTGCCGCCGCTGCCCGGCCCCGGCCCGCGCCTGCAGGACATCCTGGTGGACGGTCCGCTGGAGATCACCATGCACGACGGGTTCGACTTCTGGCTCGACCCGGGGGCGACGAACGATCCGAACGTCCAGGCCTCCCTGGAGCGGGCGAACGCGGCGATCTACCCGACGGTCCGGCTGGCCGCCGCCAAGGCCGCGTACTGGTGCCAGGTGCCGGAGAAGGCGCACGTGCGCTGGGTGCTGGGCGACGACGAGGACGCCGCGCTGGACGCGCTCTCCCGGCTCTCCGCCGCCGGCAGCCTCACCCTGGGCGAGGGTACGAAGTTCGCCGGCATGTTCCGGGCGCACGGCCGGCTGGCGCCGGTCTGGGACCTTCCCGAGGACGTCCCGGCGGGCGACTGGGAGGAGCCGGTGGCCGGCTTCGCCAAGCGCTACGCCGACGCCCTGACGGAGCCCGCCCCGCTGGACGCCGCCGGCCGCCGCGCCCGCCAGGGCCTGCTCGGCCGCCAGCTCACCCTCCGCTGACCCGTCCCCCGCCCGCCGATCCGGAGGGACCGACGACGGTCACCCCTGGATCGACGCGGTGGGTGCGGACGGCGGGGTGGGGTGCAGCGGCTCCCGGGTCAGCGGGCAGGACATGCAGCGGGGGCCGCCACGGCCGGAGCCGAGCTCGGAGCCGGCGATCGGGATGACCTCGATGCCGGCCCGTTCGAGCTGCGCGTTGGTCTCCACGTTGCGTTCGTAGCCGACGCAGAGCCGGGGGGCCAGGGCGAGCGTGTTGTTGCCGTCGTCCCACTGTTCGCGTTCCGCGGTGACCGGGTCCAGGCCGGTGTCGATCACCCGGAGCTGGTCGATGTCCATCGCGTCGGCGGCGGCGCGCAGGAACGGCGCCGGGCCGTCCACCCGCGGCTCGCCGTCCGGGCCGGCGACCACGGTGTACGCCGACAGGGTGCTGGCGATGTTCGGGTACATCAGCACCGCGTCGACGTCGACCATGGTGCAGACGGTGTCCAGGTGCATGGTGGCCCGCTCCTGGGCGATCGGCACCACCAGGATGGTGTGCGCGAGCCCGGCGGCGAAGACCTGCCGGGCCAGCCGTTCCGCCCCGGCCGGCGTGGTCCGCTCGCCGACCCCGACGGCGAGCACCCCGGGGGCGAGCAGCAGCACGTCGCCGCCCTCCAGGTGCTCCAGCCCGTGGTGGTAGACGGACTCGGTGCCGGCGAAGCGCGGATGGTGGCGGTAGATCGCGTCGGTCAGCGTGGTCTCCCGCCGGCGGGCCGGCATGGCGAGGCTGGTGACCCCGACCCGGTCGCCGATCCACAGTGACGAGTCCCGGGTGAAGAGCAGGTTGGGCAGCGGGTCGATGACGAAGTCGTGCCGGTCCATCAGCGTCCAGACCAGGCCGCCGGGGCGCTCGGCGCTGACCCGTACCTCCTCGTGGGCCAGCCCGGCGGTGAACACGTCGGCGAGGGCGGCGGGGTCGAGGTAGGCGAGGTGGTCGGCGACCCGGCGGCGCAGCGTGTCGCCCAGGCGCGGGGAGCGGAGCACCTCCTCGGTCAGCTCGGCCCGGGCATCGGCGACGGCGAGGGTTTCGGCGAGCAGGGTGGAGAGGTAGAGCACCTCCACGCCGCGGGCCCGCAGTTCCGCCGCGAAGGCGTCATGCTCCTCCTGTGCCCGGCCGACCCATGGGATAGCGTCGAAGAGCAACGAGTCGTTGTTGCGGGGGGTGAGCCGGGCGAGTTCGGGCCCCGGCCGGTGCAGCAGTACGGTGCCGAGCCGACCGACCTCGCTGTCCACGTAGTGGGTCACCCTCGCAGCGTAGGGCAGATGTGAAGTGTGTTCAGCGGAAGAACTGTGGATGAATATGGCATTCATCCGCACTCATTCCGGCGCTCCAACTTGCCGTACCCCCGCACTGTCAACGTAGGGTAGTGGGGACATAACTTCGAGGGACCTTTTGCCGGAGGTCGCGATGACTGTCTTTCCCGCTCGTCGAGCCGTACCGACCCGGGCACTGCCGCCCGTGGCGGTGCCGCATCCCCGAACCGACGCCTCCTCGGCGCTCGAGCCGGCCCGACCCACCCCACTGGAGTGGGCGCGTCGCCGCCGCGCCGAGCGGGGCGCCCGGCGCCTGGAGGCCGCCGGCGCACGCGCGCTCGGGCAGCTCGACCACCTGGGGCCCGCCTGGCACGTCATTGAGTGGCCCCGCACCGACGTCGCCGATGTGCTCCGCGACCACGGCCAGGACGAGCGGGCCGGGTTCCTCGCCATCGGCCCGAGCGGGCTCTTCGCGGTGAGCATCGCCGACCACGGTCGCGCCCGGGTGCTGGTCGCCGGGGACGTGGTCCAGATCAACGGCAAACGACCGCCGTACGTGGCCGAGGCCCGGCGGGACGCCAAGCGGGCCAGCAAGGCGCTCTCCGAGGCGGTCGGCCTGCCGATCCCGGTGTCGCCGGTGCTGACCTTCGTCGGCTCCGGCGTCATCAGCGTCTACGGCCTCCCCAAGGACTGCCTCATGGCGACCCACCGGGAGCTCGACCGGCTCCTCGTCGCCGGGGGCAACCGGATCAGCCCGGCCACCGCCGAGAAGCTGTCGCGAGTCGCCCAGCAGCCGCAGACCTGGTGGAACGGCACCTACCGGTCCGCCGCCGACTACCGGTGGTACGACGAGGGCCGAACGGCCGCTGACAAGCCGGCCGCCCGCCGGTAACGTCACCGGCGACGCCACGCGGCCCTGGGGTCACCCCCGCCGGCCCGCGCCGTCGCCGGCCGCCCGGTCAAAAGGGCACCCCAATCGTCACCGGCGGCCGGTGGCTCCAGCGCGGTCGGCCGGCCGTCGCGACGACCGGCTAGCGTGGACAGACCGTCGGTGTACATAGGAGGCGCGGTGGCCCACGTCGAGCTCTCGCTCTCGGAAGTGTTCGCGCCAACCGGGCGGACGCCGACAGGGCCGGGGTCCGGCAACGTCGGGCGGTGGTCGGCGACGGTATCCCACGCCGACGAGCCCTGCCTGCTGATCGACGCGGAGACCAGTGTGGTGGCCATCTCGGCGTCCGGCTGCGAGCTGCTCTGCCTGGGCGCTCCCGAGGACGTGGTCGGCCTGCCGCTGCTGGAGGGCGGTCTGCGGCTGCTCGACTTCACCGCCGCCCGGCACGAGCTGACCGAGCAGGAGACCGACAAGATCCCACCGCTGCTCGCGCTGCACTCCGGCCGGTTGGCCCGCGGGCTGCTCCGGGTGCAGGCCGCCGGCGACGAGACCACGTACGCCACCGTCGACGCCATCTCCACCCCGGTGCTCACCGACGGCGAGGTCGCCGGCTCGCTCACCTTCTTCTCCGAGGTCTGACCTGGGGCGAAGTGTGGCACGCGCCGCACGCCGCGACGCTGGGGTCGGCCGAGGCCGACACCGTAAGGTGCCCTCATGCTCGATGTCGCGCTGCTCCCGGGCGAGTACGCCGTGTGCCGGCTGGCGGCCGGCGCCCCGCTGTCGCCCGCCCTCTGGGCCGAGCCGGGCGACGCCGAGGTGGTGACGGTGGCCTGGACGGCCGAGGGAATCTCCGTCATCTGCCCCGCCGGCCGCACGCCCGTGGGCACGGACGTGGAGACCGACTGGCGCTGCCTGCGGGTGGTGGAGCCGCTCGCCCTCGCCGTCACCGGCACCCTCGCCGCGCTGGTCGACCCGCTCGCCGCCGCCCGGATCAGCGTGGTCGCCTTCTCCACGTACGACACCGATCACGTGCTGGTGCCGGCGGTACGTCTCGCCGAGGCGACGGCCGCGCTGGAGAGGGCTGGCCACCGGGTCCTGCGCTGACCTTCACCGCGCCGCCGGATCCTCCTACGATGGGCTCGGCCACCCCCGGCTGCAACCACGCGCCTCGATGCCCGAGGCGCGCTCCCCCCGAGGAGCGGTCCGTGCCGCCTGACGTACCGCAGCGCATCCCGTACCGCCGGCTGGCCGGCACCGGCGCGCTGCTCGCCGCCCTGCCGCTCGCCGCCTGCGGCGCCCCGCCCGAGCGGGGCACCGCCGTGCCGCCGCTGCCGCCCGCGCCGACCACCGGCCTCCCGACGCCCACCCTGCCCACGGCCACCCCGGCGGCCACCCCGACCCTCGGGCTGCTGCCGACCGAGCTGCCGCCGGCCACCCCCGTGCTGTCGGCCACCCCGGGGCTGGTCGCCGCGCCGTGCCAGGGCCGGCCCTCCGCCGACCGGGTGACCGGCCTGCTGCGCGACTCGGTGCTCCCCCGCGACGTGACCGTCCGGGCCACCCAGGGGCCGCTCTGCGCCGACGACTGGCAGTACACGATGCTCGCGGTGACCGGTCACGAGGAACTCCAGGTGGTCACCCAGGGCCGACCCGACGCGCTGCGGCTGGTGACCGCCGGAACCGACGTCTGCTCGATCGAGGTACGGGCCACCGCGCCGCCCGCCATCCGGACGTTGGCCTGCGACGCCGGCACCCAGCCGCTGCCCGGTGCGTAGGCTGGTCGGCATGCCCGGAACACCGCCGACCCGCTTCGTCTACCTCGGACCCGAGGGCACCTTCGCCGAGCAGGCGCTGCGCACCGTGCCCGCCGCCGAGCACGGCAGCCGTACGCCCGCCCGCAGCGTCGGCGAGGCGCTGGAGAGCGTACGGGCCGGTGAGGCGGACGCGGCGCTGGTGCCGCTGGAGAACTCGATCGGCGGCGCGGTCGGGGTGACCCTGGACGAGCTGGCCGAGGGGGACCCACTGGTGATCACCCGCGAGGTGATCCTGCCGGTGGAGTTCGTGCTCGGCGCCCGCCCGGGCACCGGCCTCGGCGCGATCCACAGCGTGGCCGCCCACCCGCAAGCGTCCACCCAGTGCCGGAACTGGCTGCGCGACCACCTCCCCGACGCGGTGGTGGTCGACGTGCTCTCCAACGGCGCGGCGGCGGCGGGCGCGGCGGCCGGCGAGTACGACGCGGCGATCTGCGCCCCGATCGGGGCGGCCCGGCACCGGCTGGCGGTGCTCGCCGACAAGATCGCCGACCATCCGGACGCGGTGACCCGCTTCGCGCTGGTGTCCCGCCCGGGCCCCCCGCCGCCCCCGACCGGGGACGACGTCACCTCGCTGGCGATCTACATCGCCCACGACCGGGTGGGCGCGCTGCTCTCGGTGCTGATGGAGCTGGCCGTCCGCGGGGTCAACCTGAGCCGGATCGAGTCCCGCCCGACCGGGGAGGCGCTGGGCCGGTACGTCTTCTTCCTCGACTGCGCCGGACACGTCGCCGACGTCCGGATGGGCGAGGCGTTGCAGGGGCTGCGCCGGCTCTGCGCGGACGTGCGCTTCCTCGGGTCGTACCCCCGGCACCGCTGGCCCGACGGGGCGGGTGACCGGCCGGTGCCGGCGCCGGCCGGACTCTCCGACGCCGACTACGCCGACGCGGCGGCCTGGCTGGCCCGGCTGCGAGCCGGCGAGCTGAGCTGACGACGGTGGGGCACCCGAACCGGGCGCCCCACCGTCGGACGGGTCAGCTGAGCAGGCCGCCGAGCAGGCCGCCCTGCTGCTGCTGGGCGCCGCTGCCCTGCACCGGGGGCTCCTCCGAGGGCTGAACCACCACGAAGCCCTGACCGGCGAAGCTCATGGTGAACGCCTCACCCGTGGTGCGGCCGAGCAGCGAGCCGAGGCCGAGCTGCTCCGCCCGGTGGTAGCCGGTCTGCAGGTTGGCCGACCAGCAGACCGCGGCCTGCGGGTCGACGTAGGTGGGGGCGTCGACGTTCAACACCACCGGGGTGCCCTTGGTGGTGATGGCGATCCGGCCGTGGCCGCTGAAGACGCAGTTGAACAGCCCGGACGACGAGGCCATGCCGGCGCCGCCGACCATCTTGATGTCATACGACAGAGTGGAGTCGAAGGCCAGCACGCTGGACCCGTTGATGGAGAGGGCGTCTCCCGGCTCCAGGTCGATGATGTGCACGTCCTTGCTGAGGTCGGCGAGAAAGACATCGCCGTGCCCGGAGAGCTTCATCAGCGGCACGCCCTCGCCGGTGAGGCGCTGCTTGATGAACTTGCCGATGCCGCCCGAGCCGAGCGCCTGGAACTGCACCTGACCCTGGTAAGCCACCATCGAGCCGACCCGGGCCATCGCCTCGCCGTTGAGTTCGATCTTGAGCATCTTGGAGTTCTGCAGCCGCATGCCGGGCTGGGCGGACTCCTTCTCCAGGTTCTCCGCGGAGAACAGCGCGCTGCGCATGGAATTCCTCCTGATTCGGGGTGTGCTGTCCCGACGGTAGGCGACCCATGCAACGGCGACCATCGGCCGAGCGGGGCGGTCAGCCCCAGCCGAGCGCGTGCAGCCGCTCGTCGTCGATGCCGAAGTGGTGGGCGATCTCGTGCACCACCGTCACCGCCACCTCGTCGACCACGTCGTCCTCGGTGTCGCAGATCCGCAGGATCGGGCGACGGTAGATGAGGATCCGGTCCGGCAGCACCCCGGAGTAGTCCCAGCCCCGTGCGGTCAGCGCGTGCCCCTCGTAGAGCCCGAGCAGGTCCTCGCCGGGCGGCGGGTCCTCCTCGACCAGGATCACCACGTTGCTCATCAGCCCGAGCAGCTCCTCGGGCACCTCGTCGAGGGCCTCCCCGACGAGCTCCTCGAACCGCTCCCGGCTCATCTCCACGCCCACACCCCCATCCTCCCCCACCGCCACACCCCCACCCCCGCCAAGATCCGCGCACGTGCACGGAAAGAGTGGCCGCGGCGGGTGCGACAGCCACTCTTTCCGTGAAAGTGCGGCGGGAAGGCCGGGGATGCGCGACGCCGCCCGAACCCCGGAGGGGGCGGGCGGCGTCGGAGTGGGTCAGGCCAGGCGGGCGGAGAGGGAGATCTGGGCGCCGGGGGAGAGCAGCCGGGAGATCGGGCAGTTCTCCTTGGCGGCCTCGGCCAGCTTGGTGAACTGGGCCTCGTCCATTCCCGGAACCTGGCCGACCGTCTCCAGGTCGATCCGGGTCACGGACATGCCCGCCTCGGTCTTGTCGAAGTGCACCTTGGCGGTGGTCTCCACCGACGAGTCGGTGGCGCCGGCGTCGGCGAGCTGCTTGGAGAGGGCCATCGAGAAGCAGGCGGCGTGCGCGGCGCCGATCAGCTCCTCGGGGTTGGTGCCCTCGCCCTCCTCGAAGCGCGACTTGAAGGAGTAGTTGCCGGAGAGGCCGCCCTTGCCGGTGCGGACGGTCCCGGCACCCTCGGTGAGGTTGCCCTGCCAGCGTGCGGAAGCGGTACGGATAGGCATGCCCCGACGCTAACCGATGCGGCAGCCGCCGGCGACCGACTGGCGCTACGACGCGGCCCCGACTCGCCGGTCCCGGGGCCGGGTCGTGCCATGATGCGGAGCAGGCCCGCGACTGCGGAAGGTGGCCGATGTCCCAGGATCTCCCCATCCCGCGACAGGACGACCGGTCCGACGGCACCGCCGTCGTCGAGTGGGGCGCGGTGGAACGCCCGCCCGCGGGCCGGTCCGGCCACACTCTGGCCGGGCTGGGTCGGGATCGCCGGCTGCCGCTGGTGCTGGCCGCCCTGGCCGCGGTCGCCACGACGGCGTCGCTGGTCGGCGAGTGGCTGGTGATGACCGTGCCGAACGGCGGCCCCGACGGCGGCAGCCCGGTCCGGGTGCCGGGCGGGGTGGCCGAGGTGGGCGGCTTCGGCGTCGCGTACCTGGTCGGGTTGCTGCTGCTGGCCGTGGCGGTGACGCTCGCCCTGCGCGGCCGGCCCGCGATCCGGCCCGACGCTCGGCTGGCCGGCCTGGCCCTGGCGGGCGCCCAGCTGGCGCTGCTCACCGCCACCGCCTTCTCGCTCGACGACTCCGGCCAGCGGGCGCTGTTCTACTCCCCGGAGGACGGCTTCCAGGTGGAGTACGGGCGCGGCCTGGTGACCGCCTTCGCCGCCGTGCTGCTGGTCGCCGCCGCGCTGCACCTGGCCGGCCGGGGGTCGGCCGACCGGCCGGACGCCCACCCGGACGGGGCACCGGAGAAGCCGCGCCGGGCCGAGCGGGACGACCGGCCGCCCGCCCCCACCGACCTCACCGTCACCTCGACCGTGCCGTTCGCCCGCCCCGGGTCGGAGGTCTGAGAGCCCTCCGGGAGGGCGCGGTGACGCCGGATCGCCGTCACCGCGCGTTGGTATCCGATTCGCCGGGAAGCCATGGTTGCGACCCGTTCCGCGAGGTACGGTTGCTGCCCGCCGTCACTCCGGGTCGACGTACCGACGACTGAAACGGTTGGCTGCGACGGCGGCGGGCAAGGAGGAACGATGCCCCGCCCGGGACTGCCCAAGCTGATCGCCACCGACCTCGACGGCACGCTCGTCCGTAGCGACGAGACCGTTTCGGCGTACACCCACGCGGTGCTCGACCGGGTGCGCGCCGCCGGGATCCCGGTGGTCGGCGCCACCGGCCGCGGCCCACGACTGGCCGAGCTGACCCGCAACGACATCCGCGCCGCCGACTTCCTGGTGATGGCCGGCGGCGGCCGGGTGGTCGACCAGAGCGACCCGGCCGGCCCGGTGGTGCTCCGCGACGAACGCCTCCCCGCTGAGGTGCTGACGCACCTGATCGGCGAACTGGAGGCCGAGGTCGGCCCGCTCACCGTGATGGTCGAGGCGTCCGACGAGCACGACGCCCCGCTCTGGGGCGACTACCACCCGAGCTGGCCGTACCAGGACCGGTTCGAGGCGCGCAGCCGCGCCGAGTGCCTCTCCTGCGACGTGATCAAGGCGTTCGCCCGGACCGCCGACCACCACGTCGACGAACTGCTGGCGGTCGCCCGCCGGATCGTCCCGCCGCAGGTGGCCACGCTCACCCAGGCCGGTCTGGGCTTCATCGAGATCTGCCCGCCCGGGGTGGACAAGGCCACCGGGCTGACCGTGGTCGCCGAGCGGCTCGGCGTCGACCCGGCGGAGGTGCTGGTCTTCGGCGACCAGCCCAACGACCTGCCGATGTTCGGCTGGGCCGGCTGGGGCCGGGTGGCCGTCTCCAACGCCCACCCCGAGGTCCGGGCCGCCGCCGACGAGGTGACGTTGCGCAACGACGACGACGGGGTCGCCGTCTACCTGGACCGGCTACTGTCCCGGTGATGGGAGAACGACCGCGGCTCGTCGCCACCGACATCGACGGCACGCTGCTCGGCGACGACGCCACGATCAGCCGGCGCACCGCGGCGGTGCTGGAAATGATCTCCGCCGCGGGAACGCCGGTCGTGCTGGTCACCGGCCGTCCGATCCGCTGGCTGCAACTGGTGTACGACCAGCTCGCCGCGCCGCTGCCGGCGATCTGCGCCAACGGGGCCGTGGTGTACGACCCGGTCACCGACGAGGTGCTGCGGGCCGATCCACTCGCCCCGGAGCTGCTCGCCGAGGTGGCCCGCCGGCTGCGCGCCGCGGTGCCCGAGGTGAGCTTCGCGGTGGAGATCGTGGACAGCCGGCAGATGCGGCACGAGGCGCACTACCCCCTGCGCTGGGACGCCGACCACGACGCGATCCGGGCAGTCGAGTCGCCGGAGGAGCTGCACTCCATGCCGGCGGTGAAGCTGCTGGCCCGCGCCCGTGACCAGGACCCGGACGTCTTCGTCCAGGTGGTGGCCGGGGCGCTGGAAGGGCTGGCCGAGGCGACACACTCGTCGTACAGCGGGCTGGTGGAGATCTCCGCGGCCGGGGTGACCAAGGCGGCCGGGCTGGCCTGGTACGGCGCCCGGCTGGGCGTGGACGAGCGGGACGTGCTGGCCTTCGGCGACATGCCCAACGACGTGCCGATGCTCACCTGGGCCGGTCGGGCGGTGGCGGTGGCCAACGCCCACCCCGCCGTCCTGGCGATCGCCGACGAGGTGACCGGGGCGAACACCGAGGACGGCGTGGCGGCGTATCTGGAGAAGGTCTTCGGGGTGGGCTGAGCGGGCCGGGCGCGCCCGGCCGGGTCTCAGAGGTACTGGCCGGTCTGGTGCCCCTCGCCCGACGGCTGGCCCATGCCCGGCATGCCGGGCATGACGCCGGCCGGCCCGCTGGGCAGCGCCTGCCGGCCGGAGCGCATCTGCTCCAGCTGCACCCGGGCGGCCATCTGCTGGGCGACCAGCGCGGCCTGGATGCCGTGGAAGAGCCCCTCCAGCCAGCCGACCAGCTGGGCGTGGGCGATCCGCAGCTCGCCCTCGCTGGGCGCCTGGTCGTCGGCGAAGGGCAGCGCGAGGCGCTCCAGCTCCTCGCGCAGCTCGGGGGCGAGCCCGTCCTTCAGCTCGACGATCGACCGCTCGTGGATCTCCCGCATCCGGTGCCGGCTGGCGTCGTCCAGCGGAGCGGACTTGACCTCCTCGAGCAGCTGTTTGATCATGCTGCCGATCCGCATCACCTTGGCCGGCTGCTCGACCAGGCGGGTCGGGTCCTCGCCCGCCGCCTCGTCGGTCTGCACCGTGCCGACCGGCCGCCCGTCCGGGCCGACCACCACCACGGTGCCCGGGTGTCCGGCGCCGTTGCGGTCCGGCTCGTCGTTCTCTCCAGCGAAGTGCGCTTCGGTCATGGCACCCATCTTTACCCACGCCGAGGTGGCGCACGCGCCCGGACCGGCTCCGGGGCGCGGTCGGACGGCGGGCCGCGCTACCGTCGCCGGCATGTCCGCCGACCCGCGCGCCGTGCTCACCCGCCCGGCGCCGCCACCCGACCGCACCGTCGCGTACGGGACGCACCCGGACCAGCTGGTGGACCTGCGCCGCCCGGCCGGCGACGGGCCGGCCCGCCCGCTGGTCGCGGTGCTGCACGGCGGGTTCTGGCGAGCCGAGTACGACCGCGCCCACACCGGCCCGCTGGCCGCCGCGCTGGCCGGCCTGGGCTGGCCGGTGGCCCAACTGGAGTACCGGCGCACCGGGCAGCCCGGAGGCGGCTGGCCGGGCACCCTCACCGACGTGCTGGCCGGGGTGGCCGCGCTGCCCGGACTGGCGGCGGACGCCCTGCCCGGGCGGGTGGCCGCCGGGCCGCCGCTACTGCTGGGGCACTCCGCCGGCGGGCACCTCGCGCTCTACGTCGCGGCGCATGCCCCGGCCACCGTGGCCGGGGTGCTCGCGCTGGCCCCGGTCGCCGACCTCGCCGAGGCGTACCGGCGGAACCTGGACTCCGGTGCGGTGGCCGCGCTGCTCGGCGGCGGACCCACCGACCACCCGGACCGGTACGCGACCGCCGATCCACGGGCATTGGTGCCAATCCGAACACGCACAGTGATCGTCCACGGGTTGCGGGACCGGCAGGTTCCGGTCGCCCTCAGCCGGTCCTTCGTGACCGCCGCGCGGGCCGCCGGATCGGACGTCAGCCTTCGTGAACTGCCGGAATGTGAGCACTTCGGGCTCATCGATCCGGATTCGGCGGCCTGGCCACAGGTGAGAGCTGCGTTGCAGTCGCTGCACGAAGATCAATAGGCATTGACGCAGCGTCGCCGACCAGGTAGAACGCCGAGGGGGCGGTGACGCCCGGCAACGTTCTCGGAAGGATTTCGGTGTCCCAGATGAACCGCAGGCGGGCCCTCCAGCTGCTGGCCGCGCTCGGTACCACCGCGCTGGCCGCCGGCTGCGGTGATGACGACGACGCCGCATCCACCAGCGACGGCAGCCCCGTCAAGATCGGTCTGATCGCGCCGGAGAACGGGCCGGGCAAGACCATCGGCCAGGACATCGTCAACGGCTTCCAGCTCTACCTGACCCTCAACGGGCAACGGCTCGGCGGGCACCCGGTGAACCTGCTGACCGCCGACGAGGGCTCCACCGAGAAGACCGGCCAGGCCGCCGTCGACCAACTGCTCGCGCAGGGGGTCCTCGCGCTCACCGGCGTGGTGAACCCGGCGGTGATGACCACCGTCCGGGACACCGTGGAGAAGGCGCGGGTGCCGCTGATCGGCTCCAACGGCTCCCCCACCAGCCTGCAGAGCGTCGTCTACATCTGGCGCACCTCGTACGTGCTGGACGAGCCGGGGCGGGCCCTCGGGGCGTACCTGAAGCAGACGCTGGCGGCCGACAAGCGGATCGCGATCATCGCGCCGGACGACGCTCCCAGCCAGGACGTGGTCCAGGGGTTCCGCCAGGTGCTCGGCGCCGACGACCCGCGCATCCTGGGTGAACCCATCTGGACGGACAAGACCCCCACCCCGAACAGCAGCACCTACCGCTACGACATCCGGCAGATGCTGGGCCGGAAGCCGAACGCCGTGTTCTGCTTCTTCGCCGGCCCCGCCGCGGTCCAGTTCATCCGGCAGCTGCGCGAGGAGGGCTGGCGGGGGCCGGTCTACGCGCCCGGCTTCCTCACCGAGGGCACGGTCCTCGACGAGCTGCGCAGCAGGCTGGTGAACGACGACGACAAGCTGCTGCCCGGCACGATCCACACCGCGCTGAACTACTCCGCCGACCTGACCAACCTCGCCAACCGGACCTTCGCCTCGGCGTACCGCAAGACGTTCAACGTCTCTCCCACCACGTACGCGATGGCCTCGTACGACGCCGCGCAGGTGCTCGACAAGGCGATCGAGCTGGCCGGGCCCAACCCGACCTCGCAGGGGGTCAACCTGGCCATTGGCAAGATCGGTCAGATCGACAGCCCGCGCGGGACGTGGCAGTTCAACCAGCCGCGTACCCCGCAGCAGAAGTGGTACCTGCGCAAGGTCCAGCTCGACGGCCGGCTGCTCTCCAACGTGCTGATCAACGAGATCGCCACGCTCGGCTGAGCGTCACCCCCGTACGACGAAGGGCCGGTCCCCCCACGGGGGGCCGGCCCTTCGGGCGTCCGTGGCGCCGTCAGTGGCGCAGCTCGGCGATGCAGCACTTCACGCTGCCGCCGCCCTTCTTCAGCTCGGCCAGCTCGACCGGGACCGGGGTGTAGCCGGCCGCCTTGAGCTTCCCCGCCAGCCGGGTCGCCTCGCTGTTGAGCACCACGTTCGCGCCGTCGGAGACCAGGTTCAGGCCGAAGGAGAGGGCGTCCTCGTCGTCGGCGACCACCGCGTCCGGGAAGAGCTGGGTGAGGACCTTCTGGCTGGCCGCCGAGAAGGCACCCGGGTAGTAGACGACGTTGGTGTCGTCGATCGAGGCCAGCGCCACGTCCAGGTGGTAGAAGCGCGGGTCGACCAGCCGCAGCGAGACGACCGGCCGGCCGAGCGCCTCCTGCGCCTCGGCGTGCGCCGGCAGCTCGGTGCGGAAGCCGTGCCCGGCCAGGATCAGGCCGCCGTGCGCCTCCGGCAGGTAGGCGAAGTCGCCCTCACCCTCGTTGGTCTCGCTCGGCGCGATGAAGTGCCAGCCCTGCTGCTCGTAGAAGGCGCGGTGCGCGGCGGCCTCGGCAGCCCGCTGCTCGTGCTTGAACTGCGCGCCGTAGACCGTCCCGTCCACCACGAAGGCGCCGTTCGCCGCGAAGACCATGTCCGGCAGCCCGGCCTCGGGGGTGAGCAGGTGCACGTCGTGACCGAGACCGACCAGGGCCTCGCGCAGTCGGTCCCACTGCTTGACCGCCAGGTCCGCGTCCACGGCGGTGGTGACGTCCATCCAGGGGTTGATGGCGTACTCGACGGCGAAGTGCTCAGGGGAGCACATGAGATATGTCCGCTTTCGCGGGACGCGCTGCTGGTTCACGGTGACCAAGGGTAGGTAGCGTAGAACTTTGGTAACAGCCAGAACCGTTGCTTCCCAGAGGCGGAACATTGCAGATCGACGCGGTGGACCAGCGAATCATTGCGCTGCTCGTGGCGGACGCCCGAGCGTCGTACGCCGACATCGGAACCCGGGTGTCACTCTCCGCTCCAGCGGTCAAACGACGCGTCGACCGACTCCGCGCCACCGGGGTCATCCGGGGCTTCACCGCGGTGGTCGACCCAGCCGCCGTCGGCTGGACCACCGAGGCCTTCGTGGAGCTCTTCTGCGCCGGCCGCACCACCCCCGCCCAGATCGGGGTGGCCGCCCGGCGGCACCCCGAGGTGGTCGGCGCGTACACCGTCTCCGGGGAGGCCGACGCGCTCGTCCACCTGCGGGCCGCCGACATCTCCCACCTGGAGGACGCCCTGGAACGGCTGCGCGCCGAATCCTTCGTGACCTCGACCCGCAGCACCATCGTCCTCTCCCGGCTGGTCGAGTCGCCCGGCGTCGGCCCGTCCACCGGCTGACCGTGCCCCCACCGCGCGTCCCGGCGGGAACCGCACGGCGGCGGGGCACGTCGGAAGAGGACATGACCCGTGGAACCGCCCACGCCGCCGCCGGCGCCCTGCTCGCCCTCGGCCTGCTGGCCGGGAGCGCCCCGTCCGGCGTCGGACCGGCCGGCCCGACGACCACTGCCGCGCCCCGGCTGGTCGCCTACGACTCGTGCGCCGAGGCCCTGGCCGACCTGCGGTCCGCCGCCACCGCCGCGGTCGGTCCGTGGGGCTTCGGCCCCGGCTGGCGTACCGGCCTGGACATCGCGGTGCCCGCCGGCGTCGCCGAACGGGCCGCCGCGCCCGACCACTCCGTCACCAACGCGTACGAGCCGGACGCCGACGAGCCGGACCTGGTGAAGACCGACGGCCGGCGGATCGTCACGGTGACCGGCGGCGTGCTGCGGGTCGTCGACCCGGCCACCCGGACCGTCACCGGACGGCTGGTCCTCGGCCCGGCCGAATGGACGGCCACCGGAGCCGGGGCCGGGCTGCTGCTGCGCGGCGACCGGGCGCTGGTGCTGACCCGGCCCGCCGCCCCCGACGCCGGGCCGCTGGTCCGCCCCGCGCCGTCCGCCTCCGCCGTGCCGCAGCCCGACGCGCCCGCCGAACGGCCCGCCGGCCCCGCCGGCCCGCGCCTCGTCCTGGTCGACCTCACCGGGGCGCCCCGCGTCCTGGCCACCTACCGGATCGACGGGAACCTGCTCGACGCGCGGCTGACCGGCGGGACCGCCCGGGTCGTCGTCCGCACCACCCCACGGATCTCCTTCCCGTACGCCGAGCAGGGCACCGACGAGGAGCGGAGCGCGGCGAACCGCGCGGTGATCGCCCGGGCCGGCCTGGACGCCTGGCTGCCCGGATTCGAGTGGACGGCCGGCACCGCGCACGGCTCCGGCCGGGTCGGCTGCGACCGGGTCAGCCGGCCCGCCAGCGGAACCGCCACCACCCTGGTCACCGTGCTCAGCTTCGACCTCGGCGCGGACCGGCTCGGCGACGGTGACCCGGTCGGCGTCGCGGCCGACGCCGACACCGTCTACGGCACGGCCGGCAGCCTCTACCTGGCCGGCCAGCGGGAAGACCCGGTCCCCGCGACGGCCCGCGGCCGCTGGGCGGCGCCGACCGCCACCGACGTCCACCGGTTCGACCTCACCGGCCCGGGCCACCCCCGGTACGCCGCCACCGGCCGGGTCCCCGGCGCCCCGCTGAACCAGTACGCCCTCTCCGAGTGGCGCGGCGACCTGCGCATCGCCACCACCACCGGCGAGGGGAACGCCAGCGAATCCGCGGTGCACGTGCTGCGCCGCCGCGGCGACACCCTGGCCGAGGTCGGCCGGGTCGGCGGCCTCGGCCGGGGCGAGCGGATCCAGGGAGTGCGCTTCCTCGGCCCCACCGGATACGTGGTGACCTTCCGGCGCACCGACCCGCTGCACACCGTCGACCTCTCCGACCCGACCGCGGCCCGGGTCACCGGCGAACTGGAGATCACCGGCTGGTCGGCGTACCTGCACCCGCTGCCCGACGGCCGGCTGCTGGGAGTGGGGCAGGAGGCGGACGAGCAGGGTCGGGCGCTGGGACTCCAGATCTCCCTCTTCGACGTCACCGACCCGGCCCGACCGGTCCGGCTGGCCCGCCACCACGTGCCCGGCGCCGGCTCCGCGGCGGAGTTCGACCCGCACGCGTTCCTCCACCAGCCCGCCACCGGCCTGGTCGCCCTGCCGGTGGGAGACGCGGTGCGGCTGCTGCGGGTCTCCGCCACCGGGATCACCCAGGTCGGCACGGTCGACCACGGGCCGGGCCGGACCGTCACCCGGTCGCTGCTGGTGGCCGGCACCCTCTGGACGGTCTCCGACGCGCGCCTGGCGGCCACCGACCCGGCGACCGCCCGCCCGCTCGGCTGGCTCCCCGCCGCCTGACCCGTCACTTTCTCCGGCGTTGACCTCACCTCGGCTTCAGGTTGTCGAATGGTGCCCGGGAACGGCAGAGGGGGAAACGTGCGGACGGTGTGGCTGACGGAGTTCGGTGGGCCGGAGGTGCTGACACCCGGGAACGCCGAGGACCCGGTACCGGGTCCGGGGCAGGTGCTGATCGAGGTGGCGCACGCCAACCTCACCTTCGTCGAGACGATGTTCCGGGCCACCGGGTTCGGGCCGTTCCGCGCCGCGTTGCCGGTGATCCCCGGCAACGGGGTCGGCGGGCGGATCGGCGCGGTCGGCCCGGGCGTGGACCCGGCGCTGGTCGGGCGACGGGTGGTCAGCGGCACCGGCGGCTCCGGCGGGTACGCCGAACGGGTCGTGGTGGACGCCACCGCGCCCTTCGACGTGCCGGACGGGCTGCCGCTGGACGAAGCGGTGGCGCTGCTCGCCGACGGCCGTACCGCCCTGATGCTGGTCGGCGCGGCCACCCCGCGACCAGGCGAACGGGTGCTGGTCGAGGCGGCCGCCGGCGGGGTGGGCGGGCTGCTGGTGCAGCTGGCCACCCGGGCCGGCGCCCGGGTGGTGGCGCTCGCCGGGGGCCGGCGCAAGACCGACCTGCTGCGCGGCGTCCGTCGGGCCGGCGCACCGGAGCCGGTGGCGCCCGGCGCCGAGGTGGTGGTCGACTACCGGGAGCCCGGCTGGCCGGACCGGGTCCGCGCGGCGGTGGGCGGGGTGGACGTCGTCTTCGACGGGGTCGGTGGCGACGTCGCCCGGACGGCGTTCGAGCTGCTCGACCCGGGCGGGCGGATGGTCAGCTTCGGGCTGGCCGGCGGGAGCTGGGCCGAGCTGCCCGAGGAGCTGGCGGCGGCGCGCGGGGTGACCCTGCTCCGCCCGGCGGCCGACCCGGCCGAGCTGCGCGCCCTCACCGCCCGGGCGCTGGCCGAGGGCGCGGCCGGGCGGCTCCGGCCGCTGATCGGGCAGCGCTTCCCGCTGGAGCGGGCCGCCGACGCGCACGCCGCGATCGAGTCCCGCGCCACGATCGGCAAGACCCTGCTCGACGTCGGGTGAGCCGCCCGACCGGACCACGGACGGCCCGGCCGGCGGCGAGAACTCAGAGGTACATGCCGGTCCGGTGCTCCGACTCGCCCCGGCCGGGCTTGTCGCCCTCGCCGAAGAAGCGCTTGCCGCCGAACTCGCCGTGCAGCCGGTCGTCCAGTTCGTCGGCCAGCCCGGTCATCACCTGCACGGCCAGCATGAGGTGGGTGGCCTGGAAGTTGCGGCCGAAGACCGGGATGGACGCCCAGACCGTGTCGTCGGCGCAGTAGAGCCGGCCGATCGGCATCCGGTTGGTCAGCTCGGAGAGCTTCACGTAGAGCCGCTCGGTCGGCTCGACCTCGGTGAGCACTGGGGAGAAGACGTCGACCAGGGGCGGGTTGTCGCGTACCCGGACGAAGACCATCGCCGAACCGGCCCGGATGTTGATGTCGCCGTCCGAGTCGACCTGGAGCTGGTCGGCGTTCGACTTGAGCAAGGTCGAGACGACCGTGCGGACCCGCTCCTCCAGCGCCAGCACGTCGCTCTCGCCGCCCGGTGCACTCGCGGCGGCGGCCAGCGCCTCGTCGAGGTCCGCCTCCACGTCTCGGTCCGGCCCGAACTCGCTGCGGGCGGTGCCCAGCGGCTCGGCCGGCAGTGGCTCCCCCTCGGCGTCGTGCACCAGGTAGACCAGGAAGGCCGGGTGCGGGGCGCCGTAGACGTCGCGCAGGGTGCGGGAGAGCAGCGCGGCCAGCTTGCTCGCGTCACCGCCGGAGGCGTCCAAACCGAACTGCTCCCCGGAGCCCGCCACCACGCCCGGCGGGGACCAGCCCAGCGCGATCATGTCGGCGACGGCGGCGCGGTCCAGCCGGTAGCCCTGCGGGAGGGTGGCGTTGCCGACCGCGCGGGCCGACAGCCGACCCTCGTCGCGGGCGTCGACGCTGATCGAGTAGACCGCGTCGCCGGTGCCGGAGGCGGTCGGATCGAGGGTCAGCTCCAGGTGCGCCCCGGTGGGCAGCGTCCGCAGCCTCTCGGCGAGCGCGCGGGCGAACTCCCGCCACGCCTCGGTCACCTTCGCCCGCAGGTCGGCCGTGGTCGGCTCGTCCAGCAGGACCGACTCGTACTGTTCCGGCGAAGCGCCGGACTGATCACCGGTCGGCACCGAGGGGTGGTCTGCCGTCATGATCGCCTCCGTCCGTCAAGGTCACCCTACCCAGGCATGCCGGGGATCGAATCCACCGCGACCGGGATCGGACACCCCCTCACTCCGGACGTTCGCCGCCCAGCTCCACCGGCCAGGTGCCGGCCAGGGCGCTGAGCCGGGCCGCCGCGTCGGCCGGCTCCGCGCCGCGACCCACCGCCACCCCGAGCAGGTACGCGGTGACCGGCGCGCCCGGCCGCAGCACCTGGTGCGCGACGTCCTTGGCCAGGTCCAGCACCGTCGGCACCGGCACGTCGGCCGGATCCAGGCCCAGCTCGGTGCAGGCCGCCGTGATCCAGTCGTCCATCACCGTCATCGTGTCCACTCCTCCGCCCGGCGTACGTCGGAGTCAGTGTCGCAGTCGAACCAGGGCGGCGGGCCACTGGCGGACCAGGCCAGCTCCCCCACGGTCAGCTCACCGAGCAGCTCCCGCATCGAGGCACCGTCGAGGGTGCCGCCACGCCGGGCGGCGAGCCGGCCGAGGGCGGCGCGCAGTGGCGGAACGCGCCACACCCCGCAGAGCGGTTGCCGTCGACCGTCGCCGTCGACCAGGCAGACACCGTCGGCCCGCTCGGAAGACAGCGCGCGGAGCAGGACGCCGACCGCGTCCCGGGTGAGCAGCGGCAGGTCCGCGGCGAGCAGGGCGACGGTGGTCGTACCGGCGGGGAGCAGGGCCAGCCCGGCGGCGACGGCGGCCACCGGGCCACCGCCCGGCGGGTCCTCCCGGGTCACCAGGACGTCGGCGGGCACCCCGTCGGCCGGCCCGACCAGCACCCGCGGGACGGCGTCGGCCACGGCCGCCAGCACCCGCTCCCGCATCGGCCGGCCGCCGACCGGCACGGCCGGCTTGTCCCGACCGCCCATCCGCCGGGCCGCCCCTCCGGCCAGCACCACCGCCGCGTACGCCGTCACCGGGCCACCGTAGCCGCCGTGGGGGACGCCGGCCGCCGTGCGGGTGGACGGTGGGCGGGGGCAGGATGGCAGGATGGGACGGGCGACTGATCGACGCGGCGTGCTCCGAATCGACCTCGACGCGTCGGCCGACGGGCGCGCCCCGGTCCGCCGCCAGGACACCCTGTCGGTGGAGGAGCCGTTCGAGATCCGGGTCGGCCCGGCGGGGCCCGGCCGGCGCCGGCCCCTCGCGGTGACCATGCGGACGCCCGGCGACGACATCGACCTGGCGATCGGCTTCCTGCTCACCGAGGGGCTGATCCGCTCGACCGAGGACGTGCTCACCGCCCAGCTCTGCGCCGGTGCGGAGACGCCCAACACGTACAACGTGGTGGACGTGGTGCTCGCCCCCGACGTGCCGGAGCCGACCACCGACCCGTCGCGGAACTTCTACACCACCAGCTCGTGCGGGGTCTGCGGCAAGGCCAGCATCGAGGCGATCCGGACCCGCTCGCCGTACCCGATCGCCGAGGACGACCTGACGGTACGGGCGGACGTCCTCGCCGGGCTGCCGGACCGGCTGCGCGCGGCCCAGCGGGCCTTCGACCGCACCGGCGGGCTGCACGCGGCGGGACTCTTCACCCCGGACGGGGAGCTGGTGGTGCTCCGGGAGGACGTCGGCCGACACAACGCCGTGGACAAGGTGGTCGGCTGGGCGGTGCGGGAACGCCGGCTGCCGCTGGCCGGGTACGTCCTGTTGGTCTCCGGCCGGGCCAGCTTCGAGCTGACCCAGAAGGCGTGGATGGCGGGCGTACCGCTGCTCGCCGCCGTCTCCGCGCCCAGCTCGCTCGCCGTCGACCTGGCCGACGAGGCGGGGATGACGCTGGTCGGCTTCCTGCGCGGCCGGACGATGAACGTCTACGCCGGCCCGCGGCGGGTCACCGTCGACTGACCCGCTCACCCGATGCCCCGCCGGGGCCGGCCGCGACGACGGGAGCGGCGGCGGACCACGCCCGACTCGCCCACCGCCGGCCAGCCGTCCAGCTCGGACGGGGGTACGCCCCGGCGCAGCAGATCGTCGAGGAGTTGGGCGAGCGAGTAGTCGGGGTGGGCGGCGAGCGCCCGTTCCAGCGCCACCGCCGCGAGCGCCCCCTGCCCGGCCCGCCAGGCGGCGAACGCCAGCAGGCTGGCGGGGGCCGCGATCAGCTCCTCCTCGGCCCGGCGCAGCACGTCGCTCCAGAGGCTGATGTCCTCCTCGCGCCCGTCGGTGCGTTCCCAGGCGTGGTCCCGGACCGGCAGGTGGGTGAGGAGCAGGCTGAGCCAGGCCACCTCGTCGTCGGTCAGCCGCTCCCCCCGACGGTGCCGCCGCAGCGCCGCCCGGATCGCCGCCACCCCGGCGGCCCGGACCACACGTCCGTCCAGCAGGTCGGCGGCGGGCGCGTCCTCCAGGAGAGCGAGCAGCCGGCGCTCGGCCGCCACGCCCGCCCACCGCATCGCCTCCCGGTCGAGCCCGTCAAGCGGGGCCACCTGGGCGGTGAGCGCGGCGCGGTCGGGGAGCGCCACCTGACCGGCGAAGACCGCCGCCGCGCTGACCTGGCTGGCGCCCGGGTCGTACGGGGTGCCGTCGGGCGGGCAGCAGTCCACCCCGTCGCAGAGGTACGACCAGTACCGCCCGTCGGTCACCCGGAGCGCGTCGAGCACGCTCAGCCCGGCGTCGGTCAGCGCGGCACGGACCGCGTCCACCGCGGGGGTGACCCGCTCGGCCGGGCCGTACCCGACGACGGTGGCCGATTCGGCGTCCTGCCGGGCGAGGACGTCGCCCAGGTGGTGGGCGGGCAGCCGCGGGTCGGTGCCCGGGTCGGGCAGGTCGGACCGGGCGGCGAAGACGATCCGTCGGCCGCGCAGCGCCACCACGACCACGCTGTCGGCGGGGTGGAAGCCGAGCAGGTACGGCACGGCGGCGAGCAGGTCGCCGGGGGTGCGGACGGTGAGCCGGGGGCGGTCGGTCGCGGTCATGGAGGCAGCCTGCGACCGGCCGGAGGCGACCGACAGACCCTGTGGACGACACGCGCCTTGTCCACAGATACGGAGAGTGTTCATGCAGGTGGGCCCGCTTCACCACGGCTCGGGCAGCGGCCACCGGACGCGCCGGGCCACCGGCCGGCGCCGCAGCGGATACGTTGCGCAGATGGACCTGGCGTACCTGCGGGCGCACCCGGAGCACCTGCCCACCTTCCTGACCCACCAGCGGATCCGGGAGACACCGGTGGCCGGCGGGGACATCTGCGCCGCCTCCCGGCTCACCCTGGACGACGGCCACTCGGTCTTCGCGAAGACCTGGCCGGAGCGGGCCGGCCGACCGGCGCCGGAGCACTTCTTCCACACCGAGGCCGCCGGCCTGCGCTGGCTGCGGGCGGCGGGCACGGTGGCCGTACCCGAGGTGGTCGTGGCGCTGCCGGAGCTGCTGGCGCTCGACTGGGTGGAGCCCGGCGAGCCGACGCCGGAGGCGGCCGAGCGGTTCGGGCGGGAGCTGGCCGGGATGCACCGGGCCGGCGCGCCGGCGTTCGGCGCGGACTGGCCGGGCTTCATCGGCGCGCTCCCCCAGGACAACACCCCCGACGAGGGGCCGTGGTCGGACTGGTTCGCCCGGCGGCGGCTGCTGCCGTACCTGCGGATGTCGGTCGACGGCGGCGCGCTCGCCGGCGCGGAGACCGCGCTGGTCGAGCAGGTCGTGGCGCGAATCGGCGAGTTCGGCGGGGACGAGCCGCCGGCCCGGCTGCACGGCGACCTCTGGCCGGGGAACCTGCTCTGGGCCGACGACCGGGTCTGGTTGATCGACCCGGCCGCGCACGGCGGTCACCGGGAGACCGACCTGGCCCAGCTGGCGCTCTTCGGCGGCCCGCCGCAGCACGACAAGATCATGGCCGCCTACCGGGAGGCGTGGCCGTTGGCCGACGGGTGGCGGGACCGGGTGCCGCTGCACCAGCTGCATCTGCTGCTGGTGCACACCGCCCTGTTCGGCGCGGGGTACCGGGATGCGGTCGCCCGGGCGGCCCGCGACGCGCTGGCCGGGGCCGGGCGCGCTACGGTCGACGGGTGACCGCCGCCCCGACGACCGACGGCGTCCTCGTCGACCGGTACGGCCGCGTCGCCCGGGACCTGCGCGTGTCGCTGACCGACAAGTGCAACCTGCGCTGCACCTACTGCATGCCGGCCGAGGGGCTGCCCTGGCTGGCCGGCCCCCAGCTGCTCGGCGACGACGAGATCGTCCGGCTGGTGCGGGTGGCGGTGGAGCGGCTCGGGGTGACCGAGGTCCGGTTCACCGGCGGGGAGCCGCTGATCCGGCCCGGCCTGGTCGGCATCGTGGCCGCCGTGGCGGCGCTGGCACCCCGCCCGCGGATCTCGGTGACCACCAACGGCCTCGGGCTCGAACGACTCGCCCCCACGCTGAAGAGCGTCGGGCTGGACCGGGTCAACGTGTCGCTGGACACCCTGGACCGGGACCGCTTCGCCGCGCTGACCCGCCGGGACCGGCTCGCCGACGTGCTCGCCGGGCTGGCCGGCGCGGCCACCGCCGGGCTCACCCCGGTGAAGATCAACTCGGTGCTGATGCGCGGCGTCAACTCCGACGAGGCGCCGGCGCTGCTGCGCTTCGCCCTCGACCACGGGTACGAGCTGCGGTTCATCGAACAGATGCCGCTGGACGCCCAGCACGGCTGGGACCGGGCGACGATGGTCACCGCCGACGAGATCCTCGCCTCGCTCGCGGCCGAGTTCGCGCTGACCGCCGATCCGGCGGAGCGGGGCGCGGCCCCGGCCGAGACCTGGCTGGTGGACGGCGGGCCGGCGAAGGTCGGCGTGATCGCCAGCGTGACCCGGCCGTTCTGCGGCGACTGCGACCGCACCCGGCTGACCGCCGACGGGCAGGTCCGGGCCTGTCTGTTCGCCACCGAGGAGTCCGACCTGCGCAGCGCCCTGCGGGCCGGCGCGGACGACGCCGAGCTGGCCCGGCGCTGGCAGGTGGCGATGCGCGGCAAGCGGGCCGGGCACGGCATCGACGACCCGACGTTCCTGCAACCCGTCCGCCCGATGTCGGCGATCGGAGGCTGAGCCATGGACGTCACCGTCCGCTACTTCGCCGGGGCGCGGGCCGCCGCCGGCCGCAGCGAGGAGACCGCATCCGCGGACCGGTCGCTGGACGAACTGGTGGGTGAACTCGCGCAGCGGCACGGGCCCAGGATGGCCGCGGTGCTCCAGGTCGCGAGTTTCCTGGTCGACGGCGTGACCTGTCATGATCGTCGGGCACCGCTGCCGGCCGGGGCCACGATCGACGTACTGCCCCCCTTCGCAGGGGGCTGACAAGGGGCGACATGTTGGCGACTCTGGCGTTCGTCGCCACCCTCGCGCTGATCACCGGCCTGATCCACTTCTACCTGTGGAAGCGGCTGGTGAAGGACACCACCGGCCCGGGGCGGTGGCGGCGGATCGGCAGCATCGCCGCGCTGCTGCTGGCGCTGCTCGTACCGGCGACCATGGTGGGTACCCGGGTCGGCGGGACGCACTGGCTGGCCTGGCCGGGCTACCTCTGGCTCGCGTTGATGTTCTACCTGCTGGTCGTCCTGCTGGTGCTGGAAGTGCCGACCGCGGTGACGAAGCTGGTGCTGCGCCGCCGGGTCACCGCGGTCGAGGCGACCGCCGCCGCACCGGAACCGGTGCTGGTGGGTGCCGCGGGCGGCGCCGACCCGCCGGCAGCCGCGGCGGTGGGTCAGCCGGACCATGACCCGTCCCGCCGGCTCCTGCTGGCCCGCGGCGCGGCGATCTTCGCCGGGCTCACCGCCACAGGCGTGACCGGCTACGGCGTCCGTACCGCGAAGGGGCCGCCGCGGCTGGACCGGGTCCGGATCCCGCTGGCGAAGCTTCCCCGGAGCATGGACGGCCTGCGCATCGCCACCGTCTCCGACATCCACCTCGGTCCGCTGGCCGGGCGGGCGCACACCGAGCGGATCGTGGCCGCGATCAACCGGCTCGACGCCGACCTGGTGGCCGTCGTCGGCGACCTGGTCGACGGCTCGGTCGCCGAACTGGGGGACGCGGCGGCGCCGCTGCGTGACCTCCGCTCCCGGTACGGCAACTTCTTCGTCACCGGCAACCACGAGTACTACTCCGGCGTGGAGGAGTGGGTGCGGGAGGTGGACCGGCTCGGCCTGCGGGTGCTGCAGAACGAGCGCCAGGAGATCCGGGCCCGGGGCGGCGTGCTGGACCTGGCCGGGGTCAACGACGTCACCGCCGCCGGCACCGGCCTGGCCGCGCCGCCCGACTACGCGGCCGCGCTCGCCGACCGCGAGCCGAACCGGCCGGTGGTGCTGCTGGCCCACCAGCCGGTCGCCGCGCACGAAGCGGCGAAGTTCGGCGTCGACCTGCAACTGTCCGGGCACACCCACGGCGGGCAGATGGTGCCGTTCAACCTGCTGGTTCCGCTCCAGCAGCCGGTGGTCTCCGGGCTGGGCGAGGTGGACGGCACCAAGGTCTACGTGACCAACGGCGCCGGTTTCTGGGGCCCGCCGGTGCGGGTCGGCGCCCCGCCGCAGGTCACCCTGGTGGAGCTGCGCGCCCCATAGCGCGCCGGGGTCCCGCAGTCCAGCACCGGATTGCTCAGGTCACGCGTACGCGTGGCGGCGGGCGGGTAGTGGGCCGGCCGTGACAGGATGCGGCGTGCCTCCGTTCAGCGCCGCGTCCCCCGGTGGCGTCCCGTCGTTCGTCGCGGACCTGCACATCCACTCGAAGTACTCCCGCGCGTGCAGCCGTGACCTCACCCTGCCGAACCTCGGCTGGTGGGCCCGGCGCAAGGGCATCGGGGTGCTCGGCACCGGCGACTTCACCCATCCCGCCTGGTACGACCACCTGCGGGAGACGCTGCGACCGGCCGAGCCGGGCCTGTACCGGCTGAACCCGGAGGCCGAGGCGGACATCGCCCGCCGGCTGCCGCCCCGGCTGGCGAGCGCGGCGGAGGCGGACCCGGTCCGGTTCATGCTCAGCGTGGAGATCTCCACGATCTACAAGCGGGACGACCGAACCCGCAAGGTGCACCACCTGATCTACCTGCCGGACCTGGACGCGGTGGCCCGGTTCAACGCGGCGCTGGGGCGGATCGGCAACCTCGGCTCGGACGGTCGCCCGATCCTCGGCCTGGACTCCCGGGACCTGCTGGAGATCACCCTGGAGGCGAGCCCGGACGGGTACCTGGTCCCGGCGCACATCTGGACGCCGTGGTTCTCCGCGCTGGGCTCGAAGTCGGGCTTCGACGCGATCGCGGACTGCTACGCCGACCTGGCCGAGCACGTTTTCGCGGTGGAGACCGGGCTCTCCTCGGACCCGGAGATGAACTGGCGGGTAGCCAGCCTGGACCGCTACCGGCTGGTCTCCAACTCGGACGCGCACTCGCCGCCGGCGCTGGCCCGGGAGGCCACCGTCTTCGACTCGGCGCGGGACTACTTCGCGATCCGGGAGGCGCTGCGGACCGGCGACGGCCTGGCCGGGACGATCGAGTTCTTCCCGGAAGAGGGGAAGTACCACGCGGACGGGCACCGGCTCTGCGGGGTCAACTGGTCGCCGGAGCGGACCCGCCAGGCCGGTGGTCGCTGCCCGGAGTGCGGCAAGCCGTTGACCGTGGGCGTGCTGAGCCGGGTGGCGGAACTGGCCGACCGGCCGGTGGGGCACCGCCCGGACCACGCCCGGGACGTCGCCCACCTGGTGCCACTGGCCGAGATCCTGGGTGAGCTGAACGGGGTGGGCGCCCGGTCGAAGAGGGTCGAGGGGAAGCTCAACGACCTGGTCGCCGAGCTCGGCCCCGAGCTGGAGATCCTCACCACCACCCCGCTGGACGAGGTCGGCCGGGTCGGGGGCGAACTGCTCGCCGAGGGGATCGGCCGGCTGCGCCGCGGCGAGGTCCACCGGGTGCCGGGTTACGACGGCGAGTACGGCGTGATCACCCTCTTCGACCCGGCCGAGCTGAGCTCCGGCGGCGCGTCCGCCGCGCAGGAGACGCTCTTCGACGTACCCGTGCCGGCGCAGCGGACCCCCGCGGAGCCGGCAGCCCGGTCGAAGGCCCGGCGCCCGGCGGCGAAGGCCGAGCCGAAGCGGAAGGTCGCGCCGACCCCGCCGCCGCCAATCGCGCCGGCGCCCTCACCGCACGAGCCGTTCGAGCCGATGCTCGCCGGGATGGAGGAGGTCGGGACGGGCCTGCTGGACCGGCTGGACGCGATGCAGCGGGTGGCGGCATCCGCGCCGGGCGGCCCGCTGCTGATCGTGGCCGGCCCGGGCACCGGCAAGACTCGGACGCTGACCCACCGGATCGCATACCTCTGCGCGGAGCTGAACGTCTTCCCGGAGCAGTGCCTGGCGATCACCTTCACCCGGCGCGCGGCGGAGGAGCTGCGGCACCGCCTGGACGGCCTGCTCGGACCGGTGGCCGAGGACGTCACCGTGGGCACCTTCCACTCGCTGGGGCTGGCCATCCTGCGGGAGAACGCCAGCGCGGCCGGCCTGGCGGCGGACTTCCGGATCGCCGACGACGCGGACCGTTCCGCGGCCCGCGCGGAGGCCGGCGACGACGACGCCCGGTACACCGGGTTGCTCCGCAAGCACGACCTCGTCGACCTGGACGAGCTGCTCACCCTGCCGGTGGCGCTGTTGAAGGGCGACAAGAAGCTGGTCCGGGAGTACCGCGAGCGCTGGCGGTGGATCTTCGTCGACGAGTACCAGGACGTCGACGCGGTCCAGTACGAGCTGCTGCGGCTGCTCAGTCCCGCCGACGGCAACCTCTGCGCGATCGGCGACCCGGACCAGGCGATCTACTCGTTCCGCGGCGCAGACGTCGGCTACTTCCTGCGCTTCTCGCAGGACTTCACCGACGCGCGGCTGGTCCGGCTGAACCGCAACTACCGCTCGTCGGCCCCGATCCTGGCCGCCGCGGTGCAGGCCATCGCGCCGTCGTCGCTGGTCCGGGGCCGCCGGCTGGACCCGGCCCGGCTCGACCCGGAGGCTCCGCTGGTCGGTCGCTACCCGGCGGCCTCCGTCGCCGACGAGGCCGATTTCGTGGTACGCACCATCGACGACCTGGTCGGCGGGCTCTCCCACCGGTCGTTGGACTCGGGCCGGATCGACGGCCGGTCGACCACGCTCTCCTTCTCCGACATCGCGGTGCTCTACCGCACCGACTCGCAGGCCGCGCCGATCGTGGACGCCCTGGCCCGGGCGAACATCCCGGTGCAGAAGCGCTCGCACGACCGGCTGCGTGACCGGCCCGGCGTGCCGGCCATCGCCCGGGAGCTGCGGCACGCCGACGGCCTGGGCGGCGGGCTTCCCGCCCGGGTACGGCTGGCCGGTCAGGTGCTCGCCGAGCGCTTCGCCGCACCCACCCTGGACGGCTCCGGCGCGGTACGCCCCGAGGACGTCCGCACGGCGGTCGACCTGCTCACCCCGCTGGCCCGGCGGTGCGGCGACGACCTGGAGCTGTTCCTGTCCCAGTTGGCCACCGGCGCGGAGGTGGACGCGCTCGACCCGCGGGCCGAGGCGGTCACCCTGCTGACCCTGCACGCGGCGAAGGGGCTGGAGTTTCCGGTGGTCTTCCTGGTCGGCGCGGAGGACGGGCTGCTGCCGCTGCGCTGGCCCGGTGCGGAGCCGGACGCCGACGCGGTCGCCGAGGAGCGGCGGCTCTTCTTCGTCGGGCTGACCCGCGCGCAGGACCGGCTCTACCTGAGCCACGCGGCCCGCCGGGTCCGGCACGGGGCGGAGCGCGAGTGCCGGCCGTCGCCGTTCCTCGACGTCATCGATCCCGGGCTGTTCGAGCGGTTCGGCGAGGCCGAGCCGCGCCGGCCGAGGGACCGCCAGCTCCGGCTGATCTGACGCCGCCGGCTCGGCCCGCTCCGGCCGCCCCGCCCGCCGGCCCGGCTGATGTCACTCCGGGTGATGCTGCTGCAGGTGGTTTGCTCCGAGAGCGATATGACGCAGAGTCATAAATATGACGGAGCGTCATACCGCTCGCCGGGGAATCCTGCCCGCCGGCCCGACACGCCCGGCGGCGGCGCAGCGGGGGCGCAGCGGCCGCGCGGCAGCACCGCAGCGAGGGTGCGGCAGCCTTCAGGCGAGCAGCACGGCCAGCCAGGCACCGGCGAGCAGCGCGGGGCCGAACGGCAGGGCGGTGTCCCGGCGTACCCGGCGGGTGGCCAGCAGGCCGACGACCAGCACGCCGTTGAGCAGGTGCGGCAGCAGCAGGCCCAGCCAGAGGATCGGCCAGCCGAGCCAACCGAGTGGCAGGCCGAGTGCGGCGGCGAGCTTCACGTCGCCGAAGCCGAGCCGCGAGCCGGGCAGCAGCGCCAGCCCCACATGGACGGCGAAGGCAAGTCCCGCGCCGGCTGCCGCGCCGAGCAGCCGGCCCGGGGTGCCGACCGCCAGCGCCGCCCCGAACAAACCGACGGCGGCCGCCGCCCCGGCGGCGAGGACCAGCGGGTCGGGCAGTCGCAGCCGGATCAGGTCCACCCGGGCCAGCACCAGTCCGATGGCCGCCACCAGCAGGAACACCGGCAGGTCCGGCTCGGCGCCGCGCGCTGCGGCGAGCCCGCCGAAGACCCCCGCGCCGACCAGCGCACTGACCCCGGGGGTGAGCGGCGCCGGGACCGGGACCGGCGGCTCGGCGGTGAAGCGGCGGGCCGCCGCCGGGACCGCGGCGCCGGCCAGCGCCCCGAGCAGGGCGGCGGCGGTCACCAGGCCGACGGACACGGGCCGGGACGTTACCGGCGCGCCGGCTCCGGGGCTGCCCCGTCGACCGGGCGGCGCGCCCGTTCGGTGCTCACCACCAGCGCCACCCCGGCCACGATCACCGCGCCGCCGAGCAGCACCTGCGCGGTGACCGGCTCGGCGACCAGCAGCGCGCCCAGGGCCACCGCGACCGCCGGGTTGACGTAGGCGTACGTCGCCACGAGCGAGATCGGCGCGTGCGCCAGCAGCCAGACGTACGCGGTGAAGGCCACCAGCGAGCCGGCCACCATCAGGTACGCCAGCGCGAGCCAGGACCGGGTGGTCACCTCCGCCGGGGAAAACCCACGCAGCTCACCCCGGGCGACCGCCAGCACGACGAGCGCCGCCGCGCCGGCGGCCATCTCGTACACGGTGGCGACGAACGGGTCGGCGGGCATCCGCAGCCGGTTGGACAGGAACGAGCCGACCGACCAGGAGGTGGCCCCGGCGACCACGGTCAGCGCCCCGGCCAGCGGCACCGCGCCGGTGCCTCCGGTCGGCAGGACCAGCAGGACCAGGCCGAGGAAGCCGAGCGTCACCCCGGCGAAGGTCCACGCCCGGGGCCGATCACCGGTCACCGTACGCAGCACCACCACCAGCAGCGGGACGGTGGCCACCAGCAGCGCGGCGATGCCGGAGGGCACCGCCACCCCTGGCGGGCCGGACTCGGCGAGCACCACCAGCCCGTTGCCGCCGGCCAGCAGCAGGACGCCGACCAGCGCGGCGGAGCCGAGCTGCCGCCGGTCGACCCGGAGCGCGCCCGGCCCCCGGCGGAGCCGGAGGACGGCGGCCAGCACCAGGGCGGCGGCGGCGAACCGGGCGGCGGCGGAACCGAGCGGCGGCAGCGACTCGACCGCGATCCGGATGCCCAGGTAGGTGGAGCCCCACAGGACGTAGACCAGCACCAGCGCGGTCCAGAGCAGGGCGGGCCGGGCGGGTGTCGCACTCGCGGGAGGTGAGCTCATCGGTGGACCACGCTACGGTGGCCGGGGCGCGACGTCCCTCGTGGGTGTCCGGCCGTCGGTACTCGTACGCAGGAGGGCGGGCATGGCGAACGACGGACCCCCGGGTGACGGCTCCCCGGAGCCGTGGGGTGGGCGAGGCGCCGACGGCGGGTACGGGGCCGAGCCGGGTCAGCCACCGCAGCCGTACGCCGGGCAGCAGGCGTATCCGCCCTACCCCGCCGGCGGGTACCCCCTGTCCACGGCGTACGACCCGGGGGACCCGTACCGGACGACCGGTCCGGCGGCGTATCCGGGCAACCCGACGCCGAAGCGCGGCCGGGGTCCGCTGATCGCGGTGCTGGCGGCGCTCGCGGTGCTGGTGCTCGTCGGCGCGGGCATCCTCTGGTTCCTGCTCGGGCGGGACGACGACCCGACCCCGGTCGCCGGTTCCGCCGTGTCGACCGCGCCCGCCGAGCCGAGCGATCCCGAACCGGCCGAGGCGGCACCCACCACTCCCGCGCCGGCGTCGTCGGCCGACCCGCGCTTCGTCAAGGCCGGGCAGTGCGTCCGCAACGAGGGGCCGGCCGGCGGGAAGCCCAAGCTGCTGGTCGCCGAGTGCGGCCCGAAGACGTACCAGGTGCTGCGCCGCTTCGACGGGGCGACCAGCGGCGAGAAGGACGCCGAGGCGAAGTGCGGTCGGGTGGAGGGGTACACCAACTGGTACTTCTTCGACAGCGAGCTGGACACCCTCGACTTCGTGCTCTGCCTCAAGCAGCGCTGATTCCCTCTCGTACCCCAATCTACGTCTCTCTAGTGTCTACGCTAGACAGCCGCAGATTCGTGTCGACGGTCCGAGACACGCCGGTAGCCCCGTCTACGCATCTCTAGCCCGTCGACTAGACGGGCCGATACTGTGCGATGCGTGGATCCCGTCCGCAACCCGTACGCCCCCGGCGCCGGCCAGCGCCCGCCCGAACTCGCCGGACGGGGGCGGGAGCTGGACGTCTTCGACGTGGTGCTGGAACGCATCGCCCGGGGTCGCCCCGAGCGCAGCCTGATGCTCACCGGCCTGCGCGGCGTCGGCAAGACGGTGCTGCTCAACACCCTCCGCTCGCAGGCCATCAACCACCTCTGGGGCACCGGCAAGATCGAGGCCCGCCCCGACCAGTCACTGCGCCGCCCGGTCGCCGCGGCCCTGCACATGGCGGTCCGCGAACTCGCCCCCCGGCACCGCGCCCCGGACCGAATCGACGCCTTCCTCGGCGTGCTGAAGGCCTTCGCCCAGCGTTCCGCGCCCACCGGGCGGGCCGGCGCCGCCCCCAAGCTGCGCGACCGCTGGCAGCCCGGCATCGACGTGCCCGCCAGCAGCGGCCGGGCCGACTCCGGCGACATCGAGATCGACCTGGTCGAGCTGCTCAGCGACGCCGCCGCGGTCGCCGCCGACGTGGGCACGGGCATCGCGGTCTTCATCGACGAGATGCAGGACCTCGGCCCGGAGGACGTCTCCGCGCTCTGCGCCGCCTGCCACGAACTGTCCCAGCTCGGCGCCCCGCTGATCGTGGTCGGTGCCGGCCTGCCGCACCTGCCGGCCGTGCTCAGCGCCGCCAAGTCGTACTCCGAGCGGCTCTTCCGCTACCAGCGCATCGACCGGCTGGACCGGATCGCCGCCGACCACGCGCTCTGCGCGCCGGCCGAGCGGGAGGAGGTCGAGTACGAGCAGAAGGCGCTCGACCTGCTCTACGAGAAGTCCGGCGGGTACCCGTACTTCGTCCAGGCGTACGGGAAGGCGACCTGGGACCATGCGCCCCGCTCGCCGATCACCGCCGCGGACGTCCGGGTCGCCGCGCCCGAGGCGGAGGCGGAACTGGCGGTGGGCTTCTTCGGCTCCCGGTTCGAGCGGGCGACTCCGGCCGAGCGGGAGTACATGCGGGCGATGGCCACGCTCTCCCTGGTGGAGGGGGAGGTCGACGGCGGCGGGCGGGACGACATGGACGCGGCGGTGCCGACGGCGGAGATCGCCCGGGCGCTCGGCCGGAAGCCGGCCAGCCTCTCCCCGGCCCGGGACGCGCTGATCAAGAAGGGGCTGATCTACTCCGGCGAGCGGGGCACGGTGGCCTTCACCGTCCCGCACTTCGGCCGCTACCTGCGCACCCAGCCCGCCTGACCACCGGCCGGTTCAGACCCGGGACCAGGGCGCGGGGAAGACCACCTCACCGTGCGGCGGCGGCGCCTCGTCGCTGGTGGCCGGCGGCAGCACCAGCGCCTGCCAGGGCTCGCCGAGACCGGACCACGGGCTGGTCAGACCCATCCGGTCCGCCCGGGTGAAGCCGAAACGCCGGTAGTAGCCCGGGTCGCCGAGCACCACCACCAGCCGCTCGCCCAGCTCGGTCGCGGCGTCCAGCGCGGCCTGCACCACCGCCGTGCCGTGCCCGACCCGCTGCCGGTGCGGGGCCACCCCCACCGGGCCGAGCGCCAGCGCGGGCTCGCGGACCTCGTCGGACTCCACCCGGACCCGGCTGAGCAGGGCGTAGCCGACCACCTCGCCGCCGTACTCGGCGACCATGGCCAGCTCGCGGATCCAGGCGTCGCTGTCACGTAGCTCATCGACGAGGGCGACCTCGCCGGGGGTGGTGCCCTCCGGTCGGGCGAAGGCCGCGGCCAGCACCCGGCGGACCGGGCCGGTGTCGGCCGGGTCCTCGGGGCGCAGCCGCAGGGTCGTCACCCGCGCGACGTTACCCGCCGGCAGGGGTCCATCAGCGACGGTCGCTCGAATCGGCGTGGCGAGACATCCACGAGCGGCCGGTCGGGATCGGCCGTTGGTCGGGTAACGGCCGCCGTGACGGGGTATGACTGATCCATGAAACCCGTGCGCTCCCTCGCCCGTGTCATGTTGAGCGGCATCTTCGTGGTCAGCGGCGCCCGCAACTTCCAGAACCCGCAGCGACTCGTGCCGGCCGCCCAGCCGGTGACCGACCGGGTCGCCCCGCTGATCACCCGGGCCGCCCCCCAGCTCCCCACCGACACCGAGACACTGATCCGCGTCAATTCTGCCGTGCAGCTGGCCGCTGGTCTGATGCTCGCCACCGGAAAGCTCACCCGGCCGGCGGCGCTGGTGCTCGCCGGCACGCTCATCCCCACCACGGTCGCCGGTCATCCCCTCTGGAACGTCGAGGATCCGGCGATGCGGAACAACAACCAGGTGCACTTCCTGAAGAACCTGGGGCTCTTCGGCGGCCTGCTGCTCGCCGCCGCGGACACCGAGGGGAAGCCGGGTCTGCGCTGGCGGACGGGCCATCGCATCGGCCACTCCCGACGTTCCGTGCAGCGCGCGGTCCGTACCGCCCGCCGGGAGGCCCGGATCGCCGTCGCGTCCGCGTCCGCCGCTCGACGACTCCCGGGCTGACCTGCGTCAATACGGCCAACACCCCCGTAAGGCCGCGAATTACCTGAACCACCTGACACCCGTTAACGCGGTGGAAATGTCAAAAACATGTGTGGGATCGGACACGGTCGCATAACGGGGGGAGGCAGCAACGTGAGGCGCCGTTCTAGGCTCCGAACCGGACCTGGACGGGTAGGACGACCTTGGTACGGGGGTGGCCACGCCCTGCCGGCGACCGTCGGTAGACGGCTGGACCGCCTCGCTCCGGTCCGTCGCGCGACGCGCGGGATCGATCGAAGGGCGGCCACCCGGGCCGGTGTCGTGTCCGCCGCCGCCTACGCCGCCTGGCTCGCCATCGGCGCGTTCGGGCGACCGTACAACTTTTTCGACATGAAGATCTACCACGGCGCGGTGGTGTGGTGGGCGACCGGGCACGACCTGTACGAGTTCATCGCCCCCACCACCACGCTCGGCTTCACCTACCCGCCGTTCGCCGCGCTGATGATGCTGCCGATGGCCCGACTGCCGATCGAGGCGGCCGGCTGGATCAACGCGGCGGGCAGCATCGGCGCCCTGGCCGTCGTGCTGGCCGCGCTGCTGCGCCCGGTCGTCGACCGGCTGACCTGGCCACTCTGGTTCACCGTGGCCATCGCCACCCCGATGGCCGTGGCCATCGAGCCGGTCCGGGAGACCCTCGGGTACGGCCAGGTCAACGTGCTGCTCTTCGCGCTGATCATGGCGGACCTGGTCGGGCTGCGCTGGCGGTCCCGCCGGGGCACCCACGGCCGCCCCACCGACGGCCCGCTGCTGCGCTTCCTCTACAGCGGCGCCTGGGCCGGTGCCGGCATCGGTCTGGCCACCGCGGTCAAGCTGACCCCGGCGCTCTTCATCGTCTACCTGCTGATCACCCGTCAGTGGCGTACCGCCGCGACCGCCGTCGGCACCACCATCGGTGTGACGGTGGGGACGTTCATGCTGGTCGGCACGGAGTCGCGGGCCTACTTCGGCGGGGTGCTCTGGCAGACCGAGCGGGTCGGCGCCGCCGACATGACCCCCAACCAGTCGCTCGCCGGCCTGTTGGCCCGGCTCTACGACTCGATCGAGACGCCCGGGCTGCTCTGGTTGGCGTTCTCCGTGCTGATCCTGGCGGTGGGGCTCTCCCGCGCGGCGACCGCCCGCGCTGACGGCGACGAGCTGACCGCGTTCACCCTGGTCGGGCTGACCGCCAACGTGATCAGCCCGATCTCCTGGTCACACCACCTGGTCTGGGTCATCCCGGCGATCGTCGTGCTCGCCGACGCGGCGGTACGCCGGCGCGAGGCCAGCCGGGGACCGTCGCCGCGCACCGGCCCCTCGTCCGCGTACGGCGGGCCGCCCGGGATGACCGGGCTGCGACCGCCCATCTGGTACCCGACGCTGACCGGCCTACGGCACGGCGTCGCCGCCGTCGGGCTCTACCTGCTCTTCCTGATCTCGCCGATCTGGCCGTACGAGCACCAACTCCCCGAGGTCTCCCACTACCAGGACGGCCTCTTCGGCGCGCTGATGGAGAACTCCCTCGCGCTGGCGCTGATCGTGCTGGTGGCCGCGCTGCCCTGGCGACCGGGCGCCGAGCCGGCGTTCTACACCGACCGGCTGGCCCGGGTCACCGCCGCCGCCGCCGGCCGCCGCTGACCGGCCAGCTGCACCGCCCGGTCAGGGGCAGTTGACCCATTCCTCGGTGCCGTCGTCGAAGACCTGCCGCTTCCAGATCGGCAGTCGCGCCTTGACCTCGTCGACCAGCCGGGCGCAGGCCGCGAAGGCCGCCGCGCGGTGGGCGGTGCTGACCGCCGCGACCAGGGCCACGTCGCCGATCTCCAGCCGACCGATCCGGTGCGACACCGCGACCGCGTAGACGTCCGGTTCCGCGGCGATCTCGGCGGCCACCTCGCGCAGCACGTCGCCGGCGCTCGGGTGGCCCTCGTACTCCAGGAGGGTGACCGCACGGCCGTGGTCGTGGTCGCGGACAACGCCCTGGAAGGAGACCACCGCGCCGGCCCGGCGCTCGGCGACCGCGGCCTCGTGCGCGGCCAGGTCGAGCGGCTCGTCGGTGACCGCGAGCATGGTCACCGTCGGCCCGGCGGTCACGACGACCGCTCCCCGGGCAGCAGCGGCAGGGGTACGACCGGCACCCGCGCGCCCACCTCGCCGGTGGTGCCGGGGCGGATCACCGCGAAGCCGTCCGCACCGGCCAGCCCGCGCAGCATGGCCGAGCCGACGTGCCGGACCGGGTGCGCGGTGCCGGCGGCCCGGTCGAGCCGGACCAGCGCCAGGTGGGTGTAGTCCCCGCGGCCGGCCACCGGCTCGGCGAGGGTGGCGTGCGGCAGCACCGGCATCGGCCGGCCCTGCAATCCGGCGAGCAGCGGCGCGACCAGCGAGACCAGCGCGACGATCGCGGACTGCGGGTTGCCGGGCAGGCCGGCGACGAAGCGGACCCGGCCGTCCGCGCCGGCCAGCCGGGCCAGCAGCATCGGGAAGCCGGGGCGGACGGCGACGGTGTTGACCACGTAGTCCGCGCCGAGCGCCTCCAGCGTCGGGTGCAGGTGGTCGACCGGGCCGTGCATCGTGCCGCCGGTGGTGCAGACGAGATCGGCGGCGGTCAGCGCCGTGCGCAGCGCCGCCACGTGGGCGGGGAGGGTGTCCGCCACCGGGCCGACCACGTCGGAGGGGCGGACCTGGCAGCCGTAGCGGCGCAGCCAGGCCGGCACTGCCGGGCCGAGCGCGTCGCGGACCCGGCCGGCGCCGGGCGGGCCGGCGGTGAGCAGTTCGTCGCCGAAGACCAGCAGGGCGGCCCGCGGCTGCCGGCGGACCCGCAGCTGGTCGTGGCCGCAGGAGGCGGCCAGCCCGATCAGCGCCGGGTCGACCGGGGTGCCGGCGGGCAGCAGCTCCTCGCCGGCGGCCGCCTCCTCGCCCGGCTCCCGCCACTCCGGCGCGGGACGCGGCGTGCCGGTGACCCGCCCGTCGGCGGTACGCCGGGACTCCTCGATCCGCAGCACGGCGGTCGCCCCCGCGGGGACCATCGCGCCGGTGGCGATCTCGACGGTCGTCCCGTCGGCGGTCAGCGGCTCCGGGACGCCCCCGGCCAGCACCCGCCCGACGACCTGCCACGGCCCGTCGCCGCGGACCGCCCAGCCGTCCACGCTGGAGGTGGGGAAGGCGGGCAGGTCGGTACGGGTGGTGAGCGGCTCGGCCAGGGTCTGCCCGTCGGTGTCGGCGAGGGCGCGGTTGACCGCGGGCAGCGCGGCGGAGAGGCCCACCGCGTACACCCGGGAGCGGGCCTCCTCCCACCCGGCCGGCGGCGGCGGCGCGGCGACCTGCGCCGCGGCGGCGGTTTCCGTGCTCACCGGGGGTGGCCTCCGTTCGAGAGTCGGTCGGGGCGCGGGCGGCCCGCGCTCACCCGGCGAGCCTATCGCCGCGCGCCGCCGGCCGCCCCGTCAGTGGTCGCCGCCGCGCAGCTGGTCCACGGCGTGGGTCAGGATCGGGCCGAGCACGGCGAGCCCGTCCTTCGCGCCGCCCCGCGAGCCGGGCAGGTTGACCACCAGCATCCGCCCGGCCACGCCGGCCAGCCCCCGGGACAGCGCCGAGGTGGGCACGCGCTCCCGGCTGTGGGCACGGATCGCCTCGGCGATGCCGGGGATCTCGTAGTCGAGCAGCGCGCGGGTCACGTCGGGCGTCCGGTCGGTCGGGGTGATGCCGGTGCCCCCGCTGGTCAGGACCACGTCCATCCCGTCGGCGAGGGCGGCCCGCAGCGCCGCGCCGACCGGCTCACCGTCGGGCACCACCACCGGCTCGTCGACCGTGCAGCCCAGCTCGCGCAGGCCGGCGACGAGCAGCGGCCCGCTGGTGTCGGCGTAGACGCCGGCGGCGGCCCGGTTGGAGGCCACCACCACCCGCGCCCGGATCACGGCCGGTCCTCCGGCCGGACCCACTCGCCGGTCTTGCCGCCTTCCTTGCGGAGCACCCGAACGCTCTCGACGGAGGCGGCCGGGTCAACCGCCTTGACCATGTCGACCAGGGCCAGCCCGGCGACGGCCACCGCGGTGAGCGCCTCCATCTCCACGCCGGTCCGGTCGGCGGTCCGCGCGGTCGCGGTGATCTCGACGGTGTCGACGGTGAGCCGCAGGTCGACCGTGACACCGTGCAGCGCGATCGGGTGGCAGAGCGGGATCAGGTCGGGGGTGCGCTTGGCGCCCATGATGCCGGCGAGCCGCCCCACCGCCAGCGCGTCACCCTTGGGCAGGCCGTCGCGGCGGAGCAGGTCGACCACCTCGGCGGTGGTGCGGAGCCGGCCGGCGGCCACGGCGAGCCGGCCGGAGACCGGCTTGGCGGAGACGTCGACCATGCGGGCCGCGCCGGCCGCGTCGACGTGGCTGAGCTGCGCGGGATCGGTCACGGTCGGCAGCCTATCTGTCGGGTACGACCGGGGTGCCCGCCCGGTTCGGGAGGGGTACGGCCGGGTGCCCGTGCCGTACCCCTCCCTCCCCCTACCCGCCGTCACAGTCGCTGGGGGGGACCTTGACGTGCGGGGGCCTCGTCGACTCGGCTCTGACCACGGCCAGAACCTCCCCCGTTACGCCGACGCGCGGGAACGCTACCGGGGTCGGCGATAAGAACTCGATAAACGCTGTCGGCGCTGTTCAGGAGGGACTCGTAGACAGGCGTCGGCGCATCTCGACGCGTTCCGGCACGCCCATCCGGTCGTATACGGCCAGGGCTCGTCGGCGAAGCCGGCGCGCCTCGGCCGGGTCACCTGCGGCCTGGTGATCGGCAAGGGCGGCCAAGGCTCGTCCTTGCTCGTACGGGTGGGAGATCCGAGTAGCCAGTTCAAGCGCCTGCTGGTGATGTCGCACGGCGCCTTCGACATCGTCCTGCGCGGCCAGGGTGAAGCCGAGCTCGTTCAGCGCCGCCGCTTCGATGTGCCGCTCGCCATGGTCGATCGCCTGCTCCCGGGCCAGCTCGTGCTGATGTCGCGCCTCATCGAGGAGGCCAAGCCCGCGCAGCGCCGTTCCCAGGTCGTTGCGTGCCTCCGGCTCGCCGTACCGGTGGCCCGTCCGCCGGCGGAGCATCAACGACGCTCTCAGCAGTCGGACGGCGTAGGCGTGCTGACCGAGCCGCACCTTGACAGTGCCGATGTGAGCCAACGCGTTCAACTGGTGGAACTGGTCACTTTGCAGGCGGGCGAGGTAGAGGTGAAGCCGGTGCATGCGCAGGGCTTCCTGGTATCGCCCAGCGACGGTCAGCGCGATGCCGAGGTTCGGCAGCACCAGACCCAGGTGCAGACCGGCGCGGCTTCGTTCCTCCTTCAGCAGTTCCTCACCCAGCCGCACCGCCGTCTCGATGCCCCCGGTCAGCCAGTGGATGGCGGTGAGGTTGGCGCGGAACCGCACGACCGTGATGCGGTCACCGAGTTCGACGTACGTGTCGATCGCCGACTGGAGCAGGCTCAGTGCCCGGGAGTAGTCGCCGGTCCGGACGTACGCCGACGCGAGGTAGTTCTTGATCGAAGCGGTGGCGGCCAGGTCGCCATCGCGCTCGGCTGCCGCCAACGCCTGTTGATGCGTGGTGATGATGTCGTCGAAATAGCTCCGCATGTAGCAGAACCGCCACAGCGATCGGGCCAGCCGCCAGGCGTAGCCGTTTCGGCCGGTGCTCTCGGCGAAGGTCACCAGCGCGGTCAGGATCGCCCGCTCCCGCTCCAACCACTCCACCTCCGCCGGACCGAGTGCGTCGATCAGGTCGGGGCGAGGCGCAGGGTCCGGGGCCAGCCGTGCCTCGGCGAGCATCGGCTGGATCACCACGGCGATCTTCAGCGCCATCCGTAGGCAGAGATCCAGGAGGCGGTCACCGGCGTCGACTCGGACCTTGGAGTCGTCCAGGTGGCGGGAGAGTTCGGTGGCGTACTGCCGCATCAGGTCGTGCAACCGGTACCGCCCGCCGCCGATGTCCTCGAGCAGGTGGCGGTCGACCAGTTCATCCACCGTCCGTGCGGTCTCGTCCAGCGGCAGATCGGTGAGCGCGGCCGCCATCGGCAGGCTGAAGTGGTCGCCTGGGTGGACAGCCAGCATCCGGAAGACGTACCTGGTTCGCTCGCTGAGGGGCTGGTAGGAGGTGGCGAACGCGTCGGCCACCGTCCGGTGCTCCACCGTCAGCTGATTGATCGCGCCCCGGTCGGAGGAGAGCTGCCGGACCAGGTCCGCCACCCGCCAATTGCCACGGTGCGCCAGCCGGGCACCGGCCAGCCGGATCGCGAGGGGAAGGTAGCCACATCGGCGGACCACCTCCAGGGCAGCCTCCGGCTCGGCGGCCACCCGGGCCGCACCGGCAGTCACGGCCAACAGCTCGACGGCCCCCTCCTCGGTGAGAACCGCCAGCGACTCGGGCATCCCGGCTTCAATTGCGAAGAGCCGGTTGCGGGTGGTCACCAGGACCACCGTGTCCGAGCCGGCGGGCAGGAGCGGCCTCACCTGTTCACTGTCCGCGGCGTTGTCCAGCACGACGACGGTACGCCGACTGGTCAATTCCCGACGCCAGAGCTCGGCCCGGTCATCGAGATCGCTGGGCACTCGGCCAGCCGGTACGCCGAGCTGCCTCAGGAGGGTGAGCAGAATCGCCGACGGTTCCAGCGGAGGGGCTTGACCGTGCCCCCTCAGGTCGATGAAGAGCCGGGCGTCGGGGTAGTCCACGGCGAGTCGGCCGGCAATGTGAACGCTCAAGGTCGTCTTGCCGCAGCCGGCCATCCCGTCGATGACCCGGACGACCGGACCGGCAGCGCTGGCCCGGCGGATGTCCTCCAGCAGCCTGGCCACGACGTCCACCCGTCCGACGAAGTCCGGTATAGCGGGCGGCAGCCAATTCGCCGGCTGCCGGGTGTACGGGACCGTCGCATCGTCCGGCCGGGCCGGCGCATCCCCCCGGACGAACGACCGCCGGGCGCGGACCGCCTCGCGGTGCAGCTGCTCCAGCTCTTCGCTGGGACCCACCCCTAACTGCTCGAGCAGCGCCTGTCGAGTGGCCTGGTATACGGCGACCGCCTCGGCATGGTCATCCATCGCGATCAGGGCCCGCATCAGCAGCAGCCGGGACTGTTCCCGGAACGGTTGCCGCGCTGTCCGGGTCCGCAAGAGGGGCACGGCCAGGTCAGCCCGACCGGAGTTGATCTGGAGGCTGGCCAGAAGTTCGACGGCCGACTGTCGTTCCCGCTCCGCGGCCTCCCGCCAGCCGAGCAGCACCGGACCGAGGGCCAGACCAGCGAGCAGGGGCCCTGGCTCGGCGTCGAGAACGCTGGTCAGCAGGGACATCGCGGGCCCGACCTGACCGGCCCGGGCCAGGTCTCGTGCTCGGGCGTGCTCGTCCAGCAGTCGGATGACATCCACCGACTCCCTGTCGACCAGCATGCGGTAGCCGTGGCCGTCCCGAACCAGCAGACTTGGCGTCGCACTCGCGGAGTCGAAGGCCCTCCGCAGATTGGCCGCGTAGGTGCGGACGTTGGCCACCGCCGACCGGGGCGGCACCTCCGGCCACAACTCGTCGACCAACTCGGTGACCGTGACGAGACGCCCGGCGTTGACCGCCAACATCGCCAAGACGATCTGTTGCTTCGGAGTGCCGAGGGGGACCGACGCCTGCCCCAGTGACGCCTCAGCGGCACCCAGAAGGCGAATGTCCATCAGCTCGCCTCCGTGTGACCGCGGGAACCTCGACCGGGATACTTCGCGCCATAACCTCTCAACCAGCGCGACATGCCGTCAACCGTCGCCCTCCCGCCCCGAGCAGCTTGTCGGAGAGCAGCGGCGCCTTCTCTTTACGTCAGCATGGTCTCCCACAGGCCGTTCGGGAGCGGGAACAGCGCACCGAACGGGGAGAGACAACGTGCTGGCGTACTCCGATAATCAGCAGTGACGGCAATGCTGATAGCGCGGTCAGTTCCGAATCAAAGACGCTGAGTGAGAAGAAGCAGCCGCATTGGCGTAATATGCGCATATGGACACTTAACGGGCGCAACCCGCAGCAAAATCCCATACCATCGGTTCATCAACGGGCCCGCAGCAAGCGGCCCCCGTAATGAGAGGCGAGCCGATGCGCGTCCACGACTGGCTGTGAGCAGTTCCCTTCTTTACGGCCTGATCAGGCCGTAAAGTACCGAGGCACGCATCGTGACGAATGCCCGTGGAGGCATGCGACGTGACCCCGGCCAACGCACGCGACAATGGGACCGATCAGCGGCTGCAGCTGCTTGTCGGTCTCGTCGTGTTCTCGGCCGCGATCGCCGCGCTGGTCGCCATCGTGACCATTGGTCGCCGCGGAATATCAACCCCCCATGAGATCCTCCAGGCCGCCACCCTCACGTTTCTTGTAGCCGTCGGCGCCACGGTCAACGTCCGGATACGCGTCCGAGCCACCAATCACGGCGTCTCGTGGACCGAGGTCGCATTCATCACCGGTCTCGCCGTCGCCCCCGTACCCTGGGTCATCATTGCGACCGGCCTCGGCGTGGGAATCGCTCGAGCCGCCGTCCGGCTCGCTCCCATCAAGCTCGCCTTCGGTGTCGCCAAGGACACCCTGCTCGCCGCCGCAGGCGGCATCGTCCTGATCCTCGCCGGCTGGGACTGGCCGTGGAGCGGACCACTGACCAACGCCCTGCCCGCCCTGATCGGGGCGTACCTGACGGTCGTCGCCCTCGACGAGATCCTCACCATCCCGGTCATCGCCCTGGCCACCCGCACCCGGGCCCGCGACCTCTTTCGCGAGCACTACGACCTTCGGCTCGCCAGCATCGTCGCCCGCTTCGTCGTCATCCTCGCGACGCTGCTGATCCTGCAGGGCAACCCGAGCTTCCTCATCGTCGTCCCACCTCTGGTCCTCAGCCTGCATCTCGCCTACTCGAGTCGGGTACGTAACCGGGCGGAACGGGATGCCTGGCAGCGCCTCGCCCGCACCACGGACGCCCTCAACGTGGTCGACCTGCACAAGGTCCTCAGCACCGCGGTCACCCAGGCCGCCGAACTCTTCTCCGCCGACGAGGTCGAGATCGCGCTGCGCGACGGCGGCCGGGCGATTCGCGGCACCGGCGAGGCCATCACGTACGACGGGCCGGCCGCCAAGCCGAGCACCGTCGACGGCTCGGTGATCACCGCCCGGCTGGAGGGTCACGACGGCACCGCCGACGTCGGCACGCTCCGGCTGCGCTTCCGCGGGCCGGTGCAGCTCAACGAGCGGGAGCAGTACACCCTGCGTACCTTCGCCTCGGCGCTCTGCACGGCGGTCCGCAACGCCCAGGCGTACGCCGAGCTGGCCCGGGTGGCCGACGAGCACGCGCACGCCGCCACCCACGACGCGCTCACCGGCCTGGCCAACCGCCGCCAGTTGCTGGAGCGGGGCACCGAGCAGATCGCCGAGCGGCACGCCGAAGGGGTGACCGCGCTGGTGCTGATCGACCTCAACCACTTCAAGGAGGTCAACGACACGCTCGGCCACGCCGCCGGCGACCAGGTGCTGATACAGGTCGCCGACCGGCTGCGGACCGTGGCCCGCCCCGACGACCTGGTGGCCCGCCTCGGTGGCGACGAGTTCGCCGTGCTGCTGCGCGGCCTGCCCGCCCCGGCGGTCGCCGCGCATCGAGCCGAGGCCCTGCTCGGCGCTCTGCACGAACCCATCGACGTGGACGGCATGCGGATCAGCGTGGAAGCCAGCGGCGGCATCGCGGCGGCCCCGGCCAGCGGCGGCGTGCCCGAGCTGCTGCGCCGCGCAGACGTGGCGATGTACCAGGCCAAACGGGCCGGCCAACGGATTTCCACGTACGCCCCCACCCGGGACACCGCCGACCTCGGTCGACTCACCCTCGGCGGCGAGCTGCCCCGGGCGGTCGCCGACCACGAGTTCACGGTCAACTTCCAGCCGATCGTCGACCTCGGCACCGGCGCGGTGACCGGGGCCGAGGCGCTGGCCCGCTGGCACCACCCCACCCACGGCGTGATCGACCCGCTGCGATTCATCGAGGCGGTGGAACGCTCCGGGATGCTCCCGGCGTTCGCCGAGGCCATCCTCGACCAGGCGCTGATCGCCGCCGGCAGCTGGCGGGCCGCCGGCTTCGACCTGCCGGTGTCGGTGAACGTCTCGCCCCGCAGCCTGCTCGACGCCCGCTTCCCCGGTGCGGTACTGGCCCGGCTGCGGGCGCACGACCTGCCGCCGGACCGGCTGGTGCTCGAGTTGACCGAGACGCTCACCCTCAGCCAGCTCGACGTGGTCGACCGGGTGCTCAGCCGGTTGCGGGACTCCGGGGTCCGGCTGGCCCTGGACGACTTCGGCACCGGCTACTCGTCGCTCTCGCTGCTCTCCCGCATCCCGGTGCACGAACTCAAGATCGACCGCAGCTTCGTCACCGCGATGGAGAGTTCGGCGGAGGCGGCGGCGGTCATCCGCTCCACCCTCGACCTGGGGCGCAGCCTCAACCTCGCGGTGGTCGCCGAGGGAGTGGAGAGCGAACCGCAGCGCCGGGCGCTCTGGAAGCTGGGCTGCGGCGCCGGGCAGGGCCACCTCTTCGCCCGTCCGCTGCCCGCCGGCAGCCTCCTCGCCGCCCTTCAGCGCGGCTCCGGCGGGCGCGCCGGCACTCTCGTCGCACCGTTGCACGACACCGGCGCCGTGATCCGGCTCGCCCCCGGCCGCCGCCAGCCCGGACGGAACCGCACGACGGGTCTGCCACACTTGCCGGCGTGACCGCCGCCGATCGCGCCGCCCGCAGCTGGCGGGCCGTCGACTCCGCCGCCGGCGGGCTCGGGCTCGACCTCGGTCTGTACGCCGTCGCCGCGGCCTTCGCCGCGGTCACCGCCGCCACCTCCACCCTCCCGCCGCACCGGGCCTGGGGCGGGGTCGCCGCCGTCGGCTACCTGACCGCCGCCCTGCTGGTGCTCGCCCAACTCCTGCTCCACCGGCGGCGACCAGGGCTGGGCGGCACCACCGCCCGGTGGCTGGTGACCGGGTTCGCCTGGGCGACCACCGCCCTGCTGCCGCTGGCGCTCCAGGCCGGGCAGCGGGCGTCGGGGCGTACCGACCGGGCGCAGGAGGAGGTGGTGGTCGTCGAGCAGGCCGGCATCCGCCTCGCCGAGCACGGCACCCCCTACCTCGGGCACGACGCGATCGCCGCGCTCCCCGCCGACGAGCGACTGCTCGGCTACACCCCGTACCAGCCGGGGATGGCGTTGTTCGGGCTGCCCCGGGCCGCCACGGAGGCCTGGTGGACCGACTCCCGGGTGTGGTTCGCCCTGGTCACCGCGCTGGTCCTCGCCCTCGCGGCGGGGACGCTCCGATCGGCCGTCAGCGCCGCGGCGCAGGGCCCGTCGGCGGCGGTGCTGCGCGGCGTGCAGGCGGCGACCGTCCTGCCGGTCTGCGCGCTCACCCTCGCCACCGGCGGCGACGACCTGCCCGTACTCGCGCTCTGCCTGCTGGCGCTGGCCCTCGCCGCCGCCGACCGCCCCGGCGCAACCGGCGTGGCGGTCGGCCTCGCCGGGGCGTTGAAGCTCTTCGCCTGGCCGGTCGCCCTGGTCCTGGTGTTCTGGGGGGCGGCCCGACGGGCCGGTCTCCGGGTCGCCGCCGGCGCGCTCGGCCTGCCGCTGCTCGCCCTGCTGCCGGCGCTGCTGGTCGACCGGGACGCGCTGGTGGAGAACGTGCTGCGCTTCCCGCTCGGGCACGGCCTGGTGACCAGCCCCGCCCAGTCGCCGTTCCCCGGCCACCTGATCGCGACCGCGCTGCCCGCCGGCCGGGTGCTCGCCGCCGCGCTGCTCGGCGCGGTCGGCGTCGCCATCGCCGTCCGGCTCGTCCGCCGCCCGCCCCGCACCGCCGCGGCCGCCGCCCTGATCTGCGGGTACGGGTTGCTCGCGGCGATCCTGCTGATGCCGTCGACCCGATTCGGCTACCTGCTCTACCCGCTCGCCCTGCTGGTCTGGGCGCCCGCGCTGCGACCCGGGACCGTTTCCGCCGACTCCCCGGCACAGGTGCTCTCCAGGGCGTAGACCTGAAGACATGAGCAGCTACCGCGATCGTGAGGACGCCGGCCGGCAACTCGCCGACCGCCTCGCCGGCCTGGTCGGCCAGCCGGACGTCGTCGTGCTGGGGCTGGTCCGGGGCGGGGTGCCGGTGGCCCGGGTGGTCGCCGACCGGATCGGCGCGCCGCTGGACATCCTGGTGGTCCGCAAGCTCGGCATGCCCTGGGCGCCCGAGGTGGCCTTCGGCGCGCTCGGCCCCGGCGGGGTCCGCGTCCTCAACGACATCGTCGCCAGTCGGCTCGACGAGGACGCCATCGCCGAGGTGCAACACCGCGAGCAGGCCGAACTGGAACGCCGGGAGGCCCGCTACCGGGCCGGCCGGCCTCCACTGGACCTGTCGGGGCGTACCGCGGTGATCGTGGACGACGGCCTCGCCACCGGCGCCACCGCCCGGGCCGCCGTGCAGGTCGCCCGCCACCTCGGCGCCAACCGGGTCGTCGTCGCGGTGCCGGTCGGCTCACAGGAGGCGTACGAGATGCTGGCCGCCGAGGCCGACCAGGTGATCTGCGCGCAGCGGCCACCGGAGTTCGGCGCGGTGAGCGCCTACTACGACGACTTCCACGAGGTCAGCGACGACGAGGTCAGCGAGGCGCTGATCGCCACCGCCTGACCGGTCGCCGAGACCGGGTACCGTCGAGCGATGCAGCTCACCTGTCCCAAGTGTCACGGAGACATGCGCCAGTACGAGCGCAGCGGAGTCGTCATCGACCAGTGCAGCGAATGCCGGGGGATCTTCCTGGACCGCGGCGAACTCGAGAAACTCTTCGAGGCCGAGGCCAACTGGAATCAGCAGCACACCGGCGCGGCTCCCGGCCAGCCGGCGTCGACCCCCGGCCCGCAGCACGTCCAGGGCGGGTACGCCCCGCCGCCGCCGCCCGCGCACCAGCCGGGCTACGGCGCCGTGCCCCCGCCGCCCCCGCCACCGCCCGCACACGGCTACCCGCCGCAGCCCGCGTACGGGCACGGCGGGCAGCAGCACTACGGCTACCACGGGCACTACAAGCGCAAGAAGCACAAGAGCTTCCTCGACGAGATGTTCGGCTGAGCACCGCGCCTACCGGGCCGGCCCCCGCGCCGGTCCGGTCGGCGTGCCGACCCGCCACCGTCGTGGCAGGCTGGGCGGCATGACGCGGCAGCACCTCGCGTTGGCGCAGGCGTACGACGGGATCACCCGGGTCGTCGCCGACCTCGACGATGCCGATCTGCAACGCCCCACCCGCTGCCGCGGCTGGCTCGTCGCCGACCTGCTCTTCCACCTGCTCTGCGACGCCCAGCGCTGCCTGATCACCCTGGCCAGCCCCGCCGACGGCCCGCCCGACGTCGACGACGTCAGCTACTGGCGGTCCTTCCCGCCCGGCGGCGACGTCGACGGGGCCCGGCACGCCTGGTGGGCCCGCCGGTCCGCCGCCGCCTTCGAGCGCCCCAGCGGTGTCGTCCGGGTCTGGTCCGACACCGCCCCCGCCGCCGTCCGCGCCGCGGCGAAGGCCGATCCGGACAGCTGTGTCACCACCCAGGGTCACGTGCTGCGGGTACCCGACTTCCTGGCCACCCTGACCACCGAGGCCGTGCTCCACCACCTCGACCTGGTGCTCGACCTGGCCGCCGCGCCGCCGCCCGGCGAGCTCGCCACCGCGGTGGCGGTGGCCACCATGGACGGCCTGCTCAGCGACGACACGGTCCGCCCCACCGGCTGGGACGACGCGGAGTACCTGCTCAAGGCCGCCGGCCGGGAGGCGCTCACCGACCGCGACCGGCGGGAGTTGGGCGAGGCCGCCGGCTGGTTCCCGCTGATCGGCTGACGCTCCGCACACCCGGCCGGCACTCCGTACTGACGCACTCAGGTGCTGGTCAGGTCAGCGGCCGGTCCGGTCTCGCGAACGTCTGCAGGGCCGCCGCATGCGTCACCGCGCTGCCCGCGAACAGCGCCGGGCCGGGTCTCGGGTGCCGCTGCCCGTCCAGGCCGCTGAACCAGCCGCCGGCCTCCTCGACGATGATCGAGGTGGCCGCGAAATCCCACACCTGTCCCCGAGTCTGTACGGCGAGGTCCAACCGTCCTTCGGCGACGAGGAGCGCGGCGTGGGTACGCCAGGGGGTGGGCACGGTCTGCGCGCTCAACGCTTTGATCATCTCGCGTTCGGCCGGAAAGAGCTGGTCGTCGGTGGGGATCACCCCGAGCCGGCTCCTGACCAGCGCGTCCTGGGCTCGTCCGGCGACGGTGATCGGGCGTGCGTGGGCCACGCCGTCACCGGCGACGTCCGCGGTGAAGGCGCCACCGCCTCGCTCGGCCCACCAGATCCGGCCCTGAGCGGGAACCACGGCCACCCCGACGACTATCTCGCCTTCCTCTTCGAGCGCGACCAGCACCAACCAACGGTCGTCGCCGGCGACAAACATCGCGGTGCCGTCGATCGGGTCGATGATCCAGCGGCGGCTACCCGCACCGGTCGCGCCCGCCTCCTCGCCCAGGACGGCGTCGTCGGGGCACGCCTCGGCCAACACTCCTCGGATGGTGGCCTCCACGGCACGATCCGCCTCGGTCACCACGCTCCCGTCGGACTTCAGCTCCAGCGGGAGCTCGGCGAGGGCCGCGAAGTACCGCAGCCCGATCGTGGCCCCGGCGAGAGCCGACCGCCGAGCGAGCGGAAGATCGCTTTCCATGTGGTCATCCTGCTCGATCCATGGCAGGGACGTCTGCCCGCCTCGATCCAGCCGGCGAACCGTGCCGGAGACTCGTCGTGCCGGTGCGTCAGCCGATGGCCATGTCGACGAAGCGCGACAGGTGCAGCTGCGCGGCCACGGTGATGCTGTCGGTCGGACCATTTCTGTGCTTTGCGACGATAAAGTCCGCCTCGCCCGCCCGCGGGGACTCCTTGTCGTAGTAGTCGTCGCGGTGCAAAAGGATCACCACGTCAGCGTCCTGCTCAATTGAGCCGCTTTCGCGCAAATCAGACAATTGCGGACGCTTATCGGTACGCTGCTCCGGGCCACGGTTCAGCTGGCTGACCGCGATCACCGGGCACTCGACCTCCTTGGCCAGTAGCTTCAGGCCACGGGACAGGTCGGCGACCTCCTGCTGTCGGCTCTCGGTGCGCTTCGGCGAGGTCATCAGCTGGAGGTAGTCGACCACGATCATCTTGAGGTCGTGCTTCTGCTTGAGCCGGCGCGCCTTGGCCCGGATCTCCATCAGGTTCATGCTCGGCGTGTCGTCGACGAAGAGCGGCGCCTCGCTGATCTCGCCCATGCAGCGGGCCAGCTTGGTCCAGTCGTCGTCGGAGAGCTGCCCGCTGCGCAGCACGTGCAGCGGCACCCGCGCCTCGGCCGAGAGCAGTCGCATGACGATCTCGACCTTGCTCATTTCCAGCGAGAAGATCGCCGCCGCCTGATTGGCGCGGATTGCGGCGTTGCGCGCGAAGTCCATGCTCGCCGTGCTGTTGTGGGTCGGGATCATCGCCCGACCCGCGAGGTATAGGTGCTCCGGATTGTCCACGGTCACGCAGCGGACCGGCACGCTGGCGACGGGCCGCACGTCGACGATGAACCGCGTGGCGGTCCGGACGTCCGAACTGGTACGGCGTCGCGCCGCCTGCGCTCTCCGCTTCCGCTCGAGTCGGAAGACCACATCTGGCGTGGAGAAGTTCAGCGTGTACGCCGTCGATGTGGCCTCGCTCCGTCCAGCTACGGACTTTCGATTGACCGTGCACCGGTAGCCGAGGCTGACCACGAGCTCGCGGACGTCCTCGGCCAGCCGCTCGGAGGTGGAGGTGTACTGCAGGTTCCCGGTGGGGGCCACGGTGCCGTCGGTATCCATCAGGCCGGCGAGCAGCGCGCGGCGCTGACGCTCCGAGGCCCGAAGGTACTCATGGGGGATGCGCTTCTCGAGAGCGACACCCAGGCCGTGCAGCAGCCCGAGGAATGAACCGCGCTGCCGGTGACACTCGGCGCACCGCCGGGTCCCCGGATTCTCCCGCAACGCTCGGCTGCTGCCGCCGCAGTCCACGCAGCGGCGATCGGCCGGCGCGGGCACCACGGGAAGCAGGATGGTGTAGACCATCGGCCCGCTCGGCCGGACCACGAATCCGTCCTGCTCGACGTACCCGATCATTTCCGGATCGGCCGTGGTGAACCGGCTGGCGCCGGTGTGCCCGTCGCCGAGCCAGACCCCCAGGGTGTACGGGCCGATGGGCAGTTCCCGCTCCGGCAGCTGCAGCGGGGCGCAGTTCTGCACCGAGTGGTTGAGCCGACCGTCCGTCCCAGTACGCAGCGTCGCGGCGATCTGGGCGGTGGTGACCACGCCTTCGTGCTGGACCCGGGCACCCGCGTTGACCTGCCGCTCGGCGCGTTCCCGCAGCCCTGCGAGCAGTGGCCCGGCCGGGTAGCCCGGCGCGGTCCAGTTCCGCACCTTCCCCGCCCGGTTCACCGGACGGCTGATCCGCCCATTGGCACCGACCTGCCGTGCCACGGTGTGCAGGACGTTCCTGAACTCAGGGCCCACGAGTTCGAGCGTCTGCGCGAGCGTGACCAGTCGGCGGGGATCGGCCTCGACATTGGCGACCGCCGTCCGGACCTTCGCCAGGGACGATTCCGGCCAGTGGCTGCGGAACCGCTGCTCGGGCTGGCGGCGGCTGGCCCGGGTGGAGGTTTTCCACAGGTGCTCGGCGTCGGCGACGATCACGCTGCCGTCGGAGAACTCGACCTCGTAGCAGGGGCGGTCGTACCGGACGTCGAAGGCTGCGGTGATCGTCGTCGGCGTGCCGTCCGCCGCCAGCAGTTGGTCGCCGACCGTCACCTCGCCCATGGTCGTCCAGCCGTCGGGGGTCGGAAGCGGCGTATCAAGGGCGAGCGCCTTGCCCAAGCCAGGGCGCCCTGCCACGATGATCAACTGCCCCGGGTGCAGGCCGTTGAGCAGCCGGTCCAGGTCGGTGAAGCCGGTCGGCACGCCGGTCATCATGCCGCCCTGCGCGCCGACCGCCTCGATCTCGTCCAGCGTCGGCTGGAGCATGTCGGCGAGCACCGCGAAGTCCTCGCTGACCCGGCGCTCGGTGATGTCGTAGACGGCCTGCTGGGCGAGGTCGACGACGTCGTCCACGTCGCGGCTGCCGCCGGCCGCGGTGCCGTAGCCGAGCTGCACGATCCGGGTGCCGGCCTCGACCAACCGGCGCAGCACCGCCCGCTCGCCGACGATCCGGGCGTAGTAGGCGGCGTTGGCCGCCGTGGGAACGGCGGCCATGCAGGTGTGCAGGTAAGGGGCCCCGCCCACCCGGGCCAGGTCGCCGGAGTCGGCCAGGGCGGCCGCGACGGTGATCCCGTCGGCGGGCTCGCCCCGGCCGTAGATGTCCAGGATCTTGTCGAAGATGGTGGCGTGGATCGGCCGGTAGAAGTCGGTGGTCTTGATGATCTCGACTACGTCGGCGATGGCGTCCTTGGAGAGCAGCATGCCGCCGATGACGCACTGTTCCGCCGCAACGTCCTGGGGCGGGGTCTTGTCGAAGTGCCCGTCACGCGGGGCCGGCGCGGGCGACTGCCCGCCAGCTCGAGGCTCCGCCCGCATGTCGTCGGTGACCGACACGGATCCCCCTCCACTGCAACGTCGACTACCAGCTCTACCCGTGGGGTGCGACAACTTCCGATCGGCCCGGTCCGGTCGATCGGGGGGCATCGCGCGACCGGTCGGTGCCCCACGATACGGAACCCGAGGTCAGACCCCAACCACGCCGGTGGACGAGCCTCGGGACAACCTGTGGACACCGGTGGACGAGCATGTGCGCAGCGTGTGCACAGGCTGTGGAAAACCGTTGGGGAATTCCTGGCGGATCGGCTCTGACCTGCGCAGACATGATCCCCACCCTGTGGACGAGAAATTTCCGGTGAGCCTGTCGGGCCGGTTTTCCCGTACTATCTGCTGCGAACGGCTACACCTGGACAGCGGATTGCACTTTCGGTTGAGAAGGGTCACGCTCCGGCCGTGAGTTACCGGGACTGGGAGCGCGGGGAGGGCACCCCGCGCGGGCGTCAGCCGATCGCCCCCTGGGAGGACCTCGGCGACACGGTCCCGGCCGATCCGTACACCTCCGGTGTGGACCGCTACCGGACGCCGAGCCGGCGCCGGGCGATCGAGCGCGGCCAGGACGAGCCGGTCGACCCCTACCTGCCACGCTGGGCGACGGAGTCGGGGATCGCGCACGCCGACGGTCGGGGCCGACACGCCGCCTCCGACGACGACGACCCTCCGGTCTCCGGGGCGGGCCGCCGGGCGGCTCGCCGCCGGGAGAGCGAGCGCGGCGAGCTGCGGGCGATCGGCGCCGCGCCGGAGTCGGACCACACCCAGGAGTGGACCTTCGACCGCCCCCAGGAGCAGGGGTACGTGGGCAGCCGCCGGGCCGAGATGGCCGAGGAGGACCCGGTTTCCGGGGCGTTGCCGCCCGCCCGCCCCCGCCGGTCGCCGTCCCGCCGTCCGCAGGTGATCTGGTCGGGTGGGGAGGAGTCCGAGGTCGATCCCGGGCCGTCCCCCGACCGGGGCGTCGAACAACCCTTCCGGCGCGGTCGGCGCGCCACCACGGATTCCGCCTGGTCTCGTCCGGCTGACGGGTGGGGTCGCGGCGTACAGCCGGAGCCGGAGTACCGGCCGGCGGTCGATCCGTGGGACGCGTCCGGCGTACACACCTGGCAGCGCGGGGAGTCCGACGACCGGTGGGGCGGGTCGACTGCCGCCGCGCGGTGGGACCAGGGCGACAGCACCGGCCAGTGGGACCGGTTCACCGACACGGGCCAGTGGGATCGGACCGACGGCGGCCGGTGGGGCACCACGGTCGATACCAGTGGGCGGGGGCGTACCGACGCCGGCCGGTGGGACCGGACCGAGCCACCGCAGTCGGCGCAGCCCGGGGCCGGCGAGGGCTGGCCCTGGTCGGAGCAGCCGGAGGGGTTCTGGTCGGGGACCCGCCTGGCCGGGGACGATCCGAGGTGGATGGATTCGCCGCAGTCCGCTCCGCGTTCACCGGCGGTCGCCTACACGGCCCCGCGGCCACGGACTTCGCCCCGCCGGGTGACGTCGGTGGATGCGGATCGGGCGGCGGGTCCGGGGTCGCTACGGGACCGGATCGGCGGTGGGGTCTGGCAGCGACGGCTCGAGGACGACCTGCTCGACCCGGATCCCGGGGGTCCGCTCCGCCCGTTGGTCTACACCGCGGCGTGTTACCTGGTGCCGGCGCTGCTGGTCTTCGTGTTCCTGTTGACCCTGGACGGTCAGGCGCCGGCGGGCTGTGTCACGGACATCAGCGGCGGCGGGTGCGACTCGCCACGGGCGCACGCCTTCGGCTCGTTGATCGCGGGGGCGCCGCGGTTCGGGTTGGCGTTGCTGAGCAGCCTGGTCGTCGCGATGCTGCTGCGCCGGGTCGGGACGACCTGGCGATCGGCGACGGTGGCGTTGGCCGCGGCGGTGGTGGGGGGCGGTCTCTCCACCGTGCTGATCAGCGCGGTGACCGGTCAGCCGATCGGCTGACCGGCCGGACGCGCCGGCCCGCGTCGGGCGGCCTGTTGTTGTCGCCCGGTCCGGACATGGGAAAGGCCCGCACCGGAGTCCGGTGCGGGCCTTTCCGTCGTGCGGTGGGTGTCAGCCCTGAACGACGTTGAGGTCGAACTTGGCGCTCACCTCGGGGTGCAGCTTGATCCGCACCGGGTAGGAGCCGGTCGACTTGATGTGACCGGGCAGCTCCAGCCGACGACGGTCGAGGGTCGGGCCGCCGGCCGCCTTGACGGCGTCGACGATCTCGGCCGGGGTGACCGAGCCGAAGAGCCGACCACCGTCACCGGCGCGGGCCTTCAGGTTGACCTTCAGACCCTCGAGCTGGTCCTTGACCTCGTTGGCGTGGCCAAGGTCGCGGATCTCACGGGCCGAGCGGGCCCGCTTGATGACCGTGACCTGCTTCTCCGCACCCTTGGTCCAGCTGATCGCGAAGCCCTGCGGCAGCAGGTAGTTACGGCCGTAGCCGTTCTTGACCTCGACGATGTCGCCGGGGGCACCGAGACCGGAAACTTCCTGGGTCAGGATGATCTTCATGTCGGTGCCTCCTCTCAGCGGGCCGTGGCGGTGTACGGCAGGAGCGCCATCTCACGGGCGTTCTTGACCGCACGGGCGATCTGCCGCTGCTGCTGCGAGGTAACGCCGGTCACCCGTCGCGCGCGGATCTTGCCGCGGTCGGAGATGAACTTGCGCAGCAGCGCGGTGTCCTTGTAATCGATATAGGTGATCCCGTCCTTGTCGAGCGGGTTCACCTTCTTCTTCGGCTTGCGAAGTGCCGCAGCCTTGGCCATTGACCTTGCTCCTGGTTTGCGATCGCGGGCGCTCGGCGCCATTAGAACGGGGGCTCCTCGTCGAAGTTGCCGCCGCCCGAACCGGAGCGCGACGGAGAGGGCGCGGCCGAAGCCCAGGGGTCGTCGAAGTTTCCTCCGCCGCCACCCTGGCCACCACCGCCACCGGAACCAAAGCCACCGCCTCCGCCACCGGAGCGCGCCATCTTCTGCACCTTCGCCGTGGCGTAGCGCAGGGACGGGCCGATCTCGTCGACCTCGAGCTCGATGACGGTGCGCTTCTCACCCTCGCGCGTCTCGTACGACCGCTGACGCAGCCGACCCGAGACGATCACGCGGGCGCCCCGCTGGAGCGACTCGGCGACGTGCTCCGCCGCCTGCCGCCACACGGTGCAGGCCAGGAAGAGCGGCTCGCCGTCCTTCCATTCGTTGGTGGTCTTGTCCATGAACCGGGGCGTCGAAGCGACCCGGAACTTGGCGACCGCCGCACCGGACGGGGTGAACCGCAACTCGGGGTCATCGGTCAGATTGCCGATGACCGTGATGGTGGTGTCTCCTGCCATGACCATCTCCTCGCGCACTCATCAGTTCTGTCGTACAGGCTCTCAGAGCCCTGCGACAGCATCGATGAGGCTGATCCGGGCGAACCGGGGGTTGAATGCTTAGCGCATCTCCGGCCGAATGACCTTGGTGCGCAGCACGGACTCGTTGAGCCGCAGCTGACGGTCCAGCTCAGCCACCGCCTCAGGCGTCGCCTGAAGGTCGATGACGGCGTAGATGCCCTCGGCCTTCTTGTTGATCTCGTACGCGAGGCGCCGGCGGCCCCACACATCGGTCTTCTCCACCGAGCCACCCGCGGTCCGAATCACGTTCAGGTACGTGTCGAGCGACGGGGCGACGGTGCGCTCCTCGAGGCTGGAGTCGAGGATCACCATTACTTCGTAATGACGCAAGACGTGCTCACCTCCTGTGGGCTATGCGGCCACGGTCCCTCCGTGGCAGGAGGTCGTGCGTCGCTGCCCGCTCCGGGGCCCGGGGGAACCCGGCCGGACGCGGACAACCTGACCAGGATACCCGGTCCGGACGATCATGCCCGGGCAGGCCGGGCCGGCCGGACGGGCGCGGCGACAGGGGCCCGCCCCCGGTGCCCGAAGGCCGGTGGCGGACCCCTGTCCACGAGGCCGCGGGGCGTCCCGTCCGCATTCCTTGGGTGGGACCTGGGGAGGAACGACCACACCGATGAGGTTGGATCGAGGACGCCCCGCGGAGCTTTTCCTGTTGTTGTCCGACCGTACAACGACACTCGTCACCTGTTTGCCGAAATGAGACTATTTGGTCTGACATTTCTCGCAGTCGCGGTGGTAGCCCGTCGGGTCCGGCGAGAGCCGGAGGTCGATCCCACCCGGTCAACGACCACCGACCCGTCCCGGTGACGCCGCAGGCCCGGAACGCCTCGCCGCGACTCCCCGCGTCCGTGGCCCACGCTGTCGGGGACGCGACGTAGGCTCGCCTGCATGCGCATCGGAGCCCACGTCGACCCGACCGACCCGCTGGCGGAGGCGGCCGCCCGTTCCGCCGACGCGGTGCAGTTCTTCCTCTCCGACCCGCAGGGCTGGAAGGCCCCGAAACCCCGGGAGGACGCCGACCGGTTGCGCGCCGCCGAGGTCGACGTCTACGTCCACGCCCCGTACGTCATCAACGTGGCCACGCTGAACAACCGGATCCGGATCCCCAGCCGCAAGCTGCTGCTCGGCCACGCGAGCGCCGCGGCGGCGATCGGCGCGAAGGGCCTGATCGTGCACGGCGGCCACGTCAACGCCGGTGACGACCTGGCCGTCGGCTTCGACAACTGGCGCAAGACCTTCGCGTACGCGGCCGACTCCGGCGGCTTCCCGCTGCCGGTCCTGATCGAGAACACCGCGGGCGGCGACAACGCCTGCGCCCGGCGGCTCGACGCGCTGGCCCGACTCTGGGACGCCCTCGGCGACCACGAGGTCGGGTTCTGCCTGGACACCTGCCACGCGTACGCCGGCGGCGAGGAGCTGCTCGACCTGGTCGACCGGGTCAAGGCCATCACCGGCCGGATCGACCTGGTGCACGCCAACAACTCCAAGGGCGGGTTCAACTCCGGGCAGGACCGGCACGACAACCTCGACGGCGGCACGATCGACCCGGAGCTGGTGGTGGCGGTGATCCGCGCCGCCGGCGCGCCGGTGATCGTGGAGACGCCCGGTGGCGCGGCGGGGCAGCGCGACGACATCGCCTTCCTGCGCGAGCAGCTCGGCGTGGAGGCCTGACCCGGATGACGACGAACGCGACCGGCGGCGGCCAGCCGACCGGCCAGCCCGGCGGGGCCGGCGACCGGCCCTCCGCCACCGGGACGGGCACCACCGACGACGCCGATCCCTCCGCCGACGCCGGCCGCGTCGCAGCGGACGGCCCCCGCCCGGGCGGGAAGGGTTCGGCCGAGCCCGCCGGGAAGACCGGGGACGGGGAAGCCGAGGCCGGGGCCGGGGAGAAGAAGGACGGGGAGAAGAAGGACGGCGGCGCGGAGCCCGACCCGTGGTCGGCGTTCGCCCCCGCCCCCGAAGCGACGCCGGGCCGCGTCGGCCGGGCCGCCCGGGCGGTCGGCCGGCTGCTACGGCACGAGTGGACGCTCGCCCTGCTCGGCTCTCTCGCCGTCGCCGTCGCGATGACCTGGCCGACGCTGCGCTACCCGCTCTACACGTTGCCGCAGGACTACTGGGACCCGAGCCTCCAGTCGTGGCAGATGGCCTGGTCGGGGCACATCCTGCGGACGGACCCGGGCCAGCTGTGGCAGTCGAACACGTTCTTCCCGGAGGTGTACAGCTTCGCCTTCTCCGACACCCTGCTCGGGTACGCCCCGGCCGGCATGATCGGCACCGGCCCGGACGCCGCCGTGCTCCGCTACAACATCATGTTCGTGCTGGCCCACGCGGTGGCGACGTTCGGGGCGTACGTGCTGGCCCGGCAGCTGGGCGCCGGCCGGAGCGGGGCCGCGGTGGCCGGGGTCACCTACACGTACGCCCCGTGGCTGCTCGCCCAGGCCGGCCACCTGCACATCGTCTCCAACGGCGGGATCCCGCTGGCGCTGGCGATGCTGGCCCGGGGGCACGGCTGGTCGCTGCGGTACGGCTACCGCCCGGAGCGCCGGCACGAGGGCTGGACGTACACCGGCTGGCTGGTGGCCGCCTGGCAGCTCAGCCTCGGCTTCGGCATCGGGCTGCCGTTCGCGTACCTCCTCGCCAGCATCGTGCTGGTCGCCACCGTGACCTGGTGCCTGCGGCGCTGGGTGGTCCGCCCGGTGAAGCGTCCCTTCGGCGGCCGGCTGCTCGCTGCGGACCTGGTCGGTGCCGCGGTCTTCGCCGGCGTGGGCGCGCTGCTGGCCATCCCGTACTTCAAGGTCGCGGAGCAGCACCCGAACGCGGAGCGGACGATCGGCGACATCGCCGTCTACTCCCCGCCGGTGAGCGGCTTCTTCACCGCGCCGGCCGAGTCCCGGGTCTGGGGCGCGCTGCACGAGGGGGCGCGGGCCGCGCTGCCCTGGCACCCGGAGATGACACTGCTGCCGGGCTACGTGCTCTACGCGCTGGCCGCGGGGGGCCTGTTCTTCTCGGTCTGGCGGGTGCGGCACCGGCTGCTGCTGCTCGCCGGCGTCCTGGGCACCATGGTGCTGGCGATGGGCACCCGGTTCTTCGGCGGCGCCGTCACCTACGTGCCGCTCTTCGACCACCTCCCGGGCTGGAACGGGCTGCGCACCCCGGGCCGGATGATGCTCTGGGCGACGCTGCTGCTCGGCCTGCTCGCGGCCGGCGCGGTGACCGCCTTCGCCGAGCGGGTCCGCGAGATCTCCGCCGAGCGGGCCCCGGCCCGCCCGTCGCCGTGGCTGCGGGCGGTCATCCTGCTGCCGCTGCTGCTGGTGCTGGTGGAGGGGTTGAACAACACGCCGCACCCGGTGGTGCCCGAGCAGCCGGCGGCGATGCGCACCGTGGACGGCCCGATGCTGGTGCTGCCGAGCAGCCAGAACCTCGACCAGCCGGTGATGCTCTGGTCGACCAGCTGGTTCCAGGACCTGGTCAACGGCGGCAGCGGCTTCACCCCGACCCTGCAGGACGACGTGCGTCGGGTGACGCTCTCCTTCCCCGACCAGACCAGCGTCGACTACCTGCGCACCCTGGGCGTGCGCACCGTCGTGGTGCTGCGCGACCAGATCGTCGGCACGCCGTGGGAGGTGACCGTCGACGCGCCGGTCGACCGGCTCGGCATCACCCGCGAGGAGGTCGGCAACGCGGTCGTCTTCCGTCTCTGAGGCGGCTTCGGGCGGCTCAGTTGGCGGGGGAGAGCGCAGGGCCTTGCCGGCGGGCGGGGAGCCAGGGGGCGTCGGGGGCGCCGTCGAGGACGCCGCCGTCCGGGTCGTCGGCGTAGGTCTGGCGTACCGCGTCACGCTCCGGGTGCAGGATCTCCTTGACCACCAGCACGCAGAGCAGCGCGACGGTGCCCAGCCGCAGCGTCGCGGCCAGCACGAAGACCCCTTCGGGGAAGACCGGCCGGGTGGTCGAGGCGCCGAGCAGCTCGCCGTAGAACGCGACGAAGTAGCAGACCTCGGCGAGCTGCCAGGCCAGGAAGGCCCCCCAGCGGGGGCGGGCCAGCACCGCCAGCGGCAGCAGCCAGAGCACGAACTGCTGTGACCAGACCTTGCTGAAGATCAGGAACGCGGCGACCACGAGGAAGCAGAGTTGGGCCAGCCGCGGCCGGCGCGGCGCCCAGAACGCCAGCGCGGCCACGCCGAGGCAGGCCAGCCCGAAGAGGGCGTACGACAGGTAGTTCAACGTCGGGATGTGGGTGTTCAACCACTGGAACGGCCCCTGATCGCCGGGGCCACCGCTGTTCACCTTGCCGTCCAGGTACCGCCCCACGTACCAGAGCGTGCCCCAGTCGATGGGCCGCGTGGTGTTCAGATCGAAGAAGCGGCCCCAGTTGTCCGGGTAGGCCGTGGCGGGGAGGACGTTGACCGCGACGACCGCCACCACGGCAGTGCCGACGGCGGTCAGCGCGGCCCGCAGCCGGTCGGCGCGCAGCGCGAGGACCAGGATCGGCCCGAGCAGGAAGAGCGGCCACATCTTCGCCGCGCCGGCCAGGCCGAGCAGCACCCCGGCCGTCGCCGGACGGCGTTTCGCCCAGGCGGCCAGCCCGAAGGCGGCCAGCCCGATGGCGAGGAAGTCCCAGTTGACGGTGGCGGTGAGGAAGAGCGCGGGGGCCAGCGCGAAGAGCGCGGCGTCCCAGGGTCGTCGGCGGCGCAGGGCGAGGATGACCGCAGCCGTGGCGACGGCCAACGCGCTGAGCGTGAGCGCGTTGAGGTTGTAGAACCACTGCCCCTGGTTGAGCTGCGGGTCGTCGGCGCCCAGGGCGTGTACCGGCAGGCCGATCGCGCCCATCATGTAGCCGGTGAGCACCGGGTACTCCACCGGGTGGTCCCGGTACGGGACCTTGCCCTCGTTGAGGCCCTCGGCGTAGTAGAGGGCGAGCACGTCGGTGTAGCAGAGCCGGGTGTACTGCACGTTGTTCTGCCAGGCGCCGTCCTGGCAGGGGGACTTCTGCACCCAGTGCAGCGCCAGGGTCAGGCAGACCAGCGCCAGCACGATCCGGGTCGCGGTCCAGAACCGCCGTTCCCGGCCGGCGGGCCGGTCGAGGGCGACCGCGTGGTCGCCGAGCGGGCCGCCGATCAGCTCGGCGGCACCGCGCACGAAGCCGTCCGAGCGGGACGGGTGGTCGCTGGTCCCGGCGTCGTCGATGCCGGCCGTCGACTGGGTGCTCATGGAGAGGCATCCTGCCGTACGACGGGGGCTCCCGTCCCACCCCGGAGGCAACGGGTGGAAAAAGCCCGACGGCGACCGGACGGGTGTCCGGCCGCCGTCGGCGGTGTCGCGCGGTGCTACTCCCGGGTGCGGGGCGGCAGGGTCGGCAGGATGCCGCCGCCGTTACCGCCGCCGCCCGGCCGGGGATCGGTCGGGTTGTCCGGGCCCTGGTTGCCGCCACCGTTGGGCACCTGCGGGCAGAACAGGCCGAGCGGGCCGCAGTCCTGCGGCTGGGTGGGCGGCGGCGGCGGCGCGGCCGGCTCGACGCCGTTACCGGCATCCTCGTCGCCCATCCCGGTCGGGTCCTCGATCTTGTCGGCGTCGGGGTCCACCCCGGCGATGGAGAGCGCGTTGTCCATGTACCGCTTCCACAGCTTCGCGGGGAACATGCTGCCGCCGACGTCCTTGCCGTTCTCGTCCTGGATGATCGGCTTCTTGACGTCGCGGCTGCCCACCCAGACCGCGGTGGCGATCTCCGGCGTGTAGCCCACCATCCAGGCGTGCGCGTTGTGCTTCGTGCCGTTGTACTCCCAGGTACCGGTCTTGCCGGCGGCGTCCCGGCCGTCGTCCAGCGCGGCGTGGTTCTTGCCGGGGATCTCCTTGAGCACGCCGGTGACCTCGTCGGCGACGTCCTTGCGGATGCGCTGCTGCGGGCTGAGCTTCTCGCCGGTGCCCGGCACCTTCTCCCACTTGCCGGAATCGGTGTTCTGCTTCTCCACGCTGAGCACGAAGTGGGCCTTGTTGTACTTGCCGCCGTTGGCGAGCGTGGCGAGGCCGTTGGCGTGGTCGAGCACCGTGATCGGGTACTGGCCGTAGCCGACCACCCGGTCGAACTTCTCCGGCGCGAGGTCGGCCGAGTCGTTCTTCATCAGGTCGTACGCCTTCGGCGGGTCGACCGTCCACATGGTGGTGACGCCGGCCTGCTTGGCCATGTCCAGCACCGTCGACGGCTTGATCTTCTCGGTGACGTGGAAGAACGGCACGTTGTACGACTGGACGGTGGAGTACTGGAGGGTGCACCACTTGCCGCAGGTCTTGGTCACGTCGCGGCCGGCGTTCTGCACCTCGTTGGCGAAGTTCTCGGGCTTGAACGGGGTGGCGTCCCAGTGCGACTTGATCGAGATGCCAGCGTTGATCGCCGCGGCCAGGGTGTAGACCTTGAACGACGAGCCCGGCGGGTGACCACCGGTCAGGTCGCCGTTCTTGTCGGTGTTCTTGCCGGCGTAGTCGTAGCCGGTGCCGTCGTCACCGCCGTAGTAGGCGAGCACCCGGCCGTTGCGCGGGTCGACCGAGACCACCGCCGACATCAGGTTCTTGGGCTGGCCGTCGAAGACGGAGCCCTTGGCGTCGGGGCGGGCGGCCTTCTCCACCGCGTCCTGCATCTTGGGGTTGATGGTGGTCTTGATCTTGTAACCGCCGTCGCGCAACTCCTCGACGCAGCTCGGCTTGCCCGGCGCGTTGGAGTTGGTGCAGATGCCCCACTGCTCCAGTTCCTCGCGGACGTAGTTGACCACGTTGCCCCGGGGGCTCTTCACGCCGAAGCCGGAACCGGGGTCGACGGGCTTCTGCAGGGTCTTCGTCGGGTAGACGGTGGGCCGTTTGGCCGCGTCCAGCCAGCCCTTGGTGACCATGCCCTCCAGGACGTAGTTCCACCGCTCCTGTGCGGCCTGCGGGTTGATCGCCGGGTCGTAGCCCCGGTGGGTGTCGCTCGGCTCCGGCTGCTTGATCAGCGCGGCGAGCACCGCGGCCTGGTCGACGGTGAGTTTGCTGACGTCGGTCTTGAAGTAGGTCTGCGCCGCCGCCTGGATGCCGTACGCGCCCCGCCCGAAGTAGATCACGTTCAGGTAGTGCTGCATGATCTCGTCTTTGCTGTACTCGTCGTTCAGCTTGGAGGCGAGGATCGCCTCCTTCACCTTCCGCGCGTACGTGTCCTGCTTGAGGTTGTCGTAGGCGTTGCGGGCGTACTGCTGGGTGATCGTCGAGGCGCCCTGCTTGTCGCCGCCCGAGACGTTGTTCCAGGCGGCCCGGACGATGCCCTTGTAGTCGACGCCGGAGTGCTCGTAGAAGTTCCGGTCCTCGGCCGCGGCGACCGCGTGCTGCACGTGCGGCGGGATCTGCTGGATGGTGACGAAGGTGCGGTTCTCGTTGCCGAGCTTCGCCAGCGATGTCTTCCCGTCGCTGGCGTAGATGGTCGTGGAGAGCGGCAGCGGCACCTCGTTGGGCAGCACCACGGTGGTCGAGTAGTAGGTGAAGCCGACCACGCCGACGCCGGCGAGCATGATGAAGACCGCGAAGCCGGCGATCATCATGTTGATCCGCTTGCGCTTCTTCGCCCGAGCGGCCGCCGCCGGGTCACCCGGCCCGCGACCGCCGCCGGAGCCGCCCCGCCCCGGCCCGTTCGGGCCGCCGGGGCCGCCTGGGCCACCGGGGTAGGACGACATCCCGGCCCGGCCCACCGTGGCCCGGCCGGCCGAGCCGACCGCAGCCGCGCCGACGCTCGCCCGCCCGGCGGAACCCACCCCGACCGATGCGCGACCGGCGGGGCCCGGGGCCGGGGAGACCGGCACCGAGGCCCGACCCGCGCCGGCCCGACCGGCCGCCGCGCCCGGTCCCGCCGGAGAGACCGGCACCGAGGCCCGACCCCCGCCGGCCCGGCCGACCGAGGCCGACCCGGCCGCGCCCGTCGCGCGCGGCGGCGGCACCGCCGCCGAGGCCCGGCCCGTCGGCGAGCCGACCGACGCCCGCCCGGCCGGCGCGGCGCCGCGTGCCTCACCCGCCGGGCGGCGGTACGGGTCGTCGCCGCCCGGTCCGGAGCCGCCGTTCGCGCCCGGTACCTGGGCCCGCGCACGCGGGGAACTGGGATCGCCGTACGAGTTCATTCCTCACACCCTGCCGGTCGCGGTGGGACGCGGGGGCGCCACCACCGGGTTGCCGTGAGTTGACACACGCGCGAAGGATCCGTCGCGCGCTGCACTATCGGTATCAATCGGGCCAATCGGGCCAGCAGGCTGTCGGTCGGGGTGCCCGTCGATCACGGCACCGGGTACGACCGGTCCAGCCAGGTTCACCGTTGCGCCTCTCGCCTTCGCCCATGGTTCGTGCCGACGCCGGGGGCAGTCACGCCGCCCACCGTGCCAGACTCGGACCCCTCCTCGGCCAGCCCGTCCCGGCCGAGCAGGTACTGCTCGACGAGATGGTTCCAGTCGCAGCCGAGGCAAACCTCCACCACGAAAACCTGGAACTCACGCAGCGTCATCGCCAACGCGGGCAACTCCGCCAAGGTACGCGCCTGGCCGGCGGACTGGCGGAGTTCGTCGCCGTAAATGTAGTGGACGCGGGTCAGGTTCTCGCTCCGGCAGATCGGGCAGCGCTCCTCGGTGGGCTCACCGTGGAAGCGGGCGGCGTTCTTCAGGTACGGCGAGGCGTCGCAGACGTCGTACGTGCCGACCCGGCCGGCCAGGAGTTCACGCAGCACCGCTCGCTTCCGGAGCGAGTAGTCGACCACCTGGCGCTGCGTACGCATGCGGTGAAGGGTACGCGGTCCGAACGGGTCAGGCGACCACCGTCACGATGCGTGAGGAGAGCGGCGCGGAACGGGGGTTTGCCCTGATGGTTGGTGAGGTACTAACGTGCGATGTATCGGTCCGATACATCGCGGCGGTTAACGACGCGTGCCGGGGGTAGGAAGGGATGGCCCGTGCTCGAGCTCGCCATCCTCGGCCTCCTGCAGGAGTCTCCGATGCACGGCTACGAACTCCGCAAGGAGCTCACGGCCAAGCTCGGCGCGATCCGGGCGGCGATCAGCTACGGGTCGCTCTACCCGACCCTGCGCAGGTTGCAGGCGGCGGGCTGGATCACCGAAGCCGCCGAGACGCCCGCGTCCGCCGAGGAGGTTCCCGCCCTGACCAGCCGGCGAGGTCGGGTGGTCTACAAAATCACCGCGGAGGGCAAGGAACGCTTCGGCCAGCTGATCGCGCAGGCCGGGCCCGAGACGTACGACGACACGGGCTTCGGCGTGCACTTCGCGTTCTTCGCCCGGACCGACCAGGCGACCCGACTCCGCATCCTGGAGGGTCGCCGCCGCACGATCGAGGAGCGTCGCGAAGGACTTCGTGACGTGCTGGGCCGCGCGGCCGAGCGCCTCGACGCGTACACCCTGGAACTGCAACGCCACGGGCTCGACGCCTGTGAGCGCGAGGTCCGCTGGCTGGAGGAGCTCATCGCCAACGAGCGCTCCGGCCGTGCCCCGACAGTCCCGCAAGCCGGGACGGCCGGCGGCCGACGAGAAGACAACAGCCCGCCCCCGCCTGGAACGTCCAGGAAAGAGCGGCCGTGATGAAGAAGAAGGAGGCAGACGCTATGGGCTCCGTCCGCGTCGCCATCGTCGGTGTGGGTAACTGCGCCTCGTCCCTCGTGCAGGGAGTGGAGTACTACCGCAACGCCGACCCGAACGACCGCGTCCCGGGTCTCATGCACGTCACCTTCGGCGACTACCACGTATCGGACGTGGAGTTTGTCGCGGCGTTCGACGTGGACGCCAAGAAGGTGGGCATGGACCTCGCGGAGGCGATCGTCGCCAGCGAGAACAACACCATCAAGCTCTGCGACGTGCCGCCGACCGGCGTCAGCGTGCAGCGCGGCCCGACCTTCGACGGTCTGGGTCAGTACTACCGCGAGATCGTCGAGGAGTCGGACGCCGAGCCGGTCGACGTGGCCCAGGCGCTGCGCGACGCGCAGGTCGACGTGGTCGTCTCCTACCTGCCGGTCGGCTCCGAGCAGGCCGACAAGTTCTACGCCCAGGCCGCCATCGACGCCGGTTGCGCGTTCGTGAACGCCCTGCCGGTCTTCATCGCCTCCGACCCCGAGTGGGCGAAGAAGTTCGAGGACGCGGGCCTGCCGATCGTCGGCGACGACATCAAGAGCCAGGTCGGCGCCACCATCGTGCACCGCGCGCTGGCGAAGCTCTTCGAGGACCGCGGTGTCGAGCTGCTGCGCACGTACCAGCTCAACTTCGGCGGCAACATGGACTTCATGAACATGCTGGAGCGCACCCGCCTGGTCTCGAAGAAGATCTCGAAGACCCAGTCGGTCACCTCCCAGATTCCGCACGAGATGAGCAAGAGCGACGTGCACATCGGCCCGTCGGACCACGTGCCGTGGCTGGACGACCGCAAGTGGGCCTACATCCGCCTGGAGGGCCGCTCCTTCGGTGACACCCCGCTCAACGCCGAGCTCAAGCTCGAGGTGTGGGACTCCCCGAACTCGGCCGGTGTCATCATCGACGCCGTCCGGGCCGCGAAGATCGCCCTGGACCGCAAGATCGGTGGCCCGATCCTGTCGGCCTCGTCGTACTTCATGAAGTCCCCGCCGGTGCAGTACGCCGACCACGACGCGCACGCCGCCGTCGAGTCCTTCATCAAGGGCGAGGTCGAGCGCTAGGTCCGCTGACACATCAGCGCCGACGAGGGGCCCGGGTCCGTACGGATCCGGGCCCCTCGTCGCGTACGCGGTGTTACTTCTTCGTCGCCCAGGACGGCTTGGGTGCGGCCTCCGACGCCAGTCCGGCGCTGACCGGCAGGATGGCCGGGTTGACCTCACCACTGGCGAGCGCGAAGGCGGTGATGTCGATGATCACGTGGGTGGTCCGCTGGGCGTAGACCGAGATCCACTGCCCGGACGTGCTGTAGGCGGCCCCGCTGACGAAGAAGTTGGACAGGGTCTGGTTCGCCTGGAAGTTGATCGTCGCGGCCGTCGGCACCGGGCCCGGCTTCGGGAAGACGGTCACGAAGCCGCCCTGCAGCGCGCCGGTCACCGTCAGGTTGCCGTAGACGGCGTCGAAGCCGTAGGCGAAATCCGCCAGGTGGATCTGGATGGTCTTGCCGGCCAGCAGCCGACCGGAGCTGTCCAGGTTGCCGCTCGGATTCGCGATCCGGGCCCGCCCGGCCGACGTGCGGGTGTCGATCGCGCGCTGCGGGACGACCGGCACCAGGCTGTTGGAGTTGATCTCGGTTCGCACGTACGCCGAGTAGGTCTCGACGCCGTAGTTGACGGACGCGGCCCAGAGCGTGCCGTCCTCCGTCATGGTGAGGGAGCCCATCTCGGCCTTGTCCGACGGCCGATCCCCGGCCGGGGTGAGGCAGAGTTGCGGACCCACGTACCGCACCCCGTCCTGCTCCTCGACCTTGGCGTTCTCCACGCGCAGGGTGGCGAAGCCGAGGTTCGAACTGCGCAGCACGGTGCTGGGGACGCCGGCCTCGTTGACCTGGCCCTGGAGCACCGGATCACCCGGCGCCGCCTGGGCCGGGCTAGCGGTGGCGGCACCCACCGCCGCGGTGCCGGCGAGGCCGGCGGCGACGGTGCCGGCCCGGCGCAGCAGGCGGCGGCGGTTGACGGCCCTGTCCTCGTTCTCAGTCATGATGATCCCCCGTGTGATCGATGACGTGGATAGCGTCCGTCGATGATGGCGGGAATCGACGGAGGCCACATCGACCGATCGGTCCGTCCGCCACGACCAGGCCCGGCGACGGCGAGGTCGGGTGCCGACCACCGCGAAGGGGTCAGGTCCGCGCGGACCTGACCCCTTCGTGACGTACGTGGCTCTACTTCGCCCAGGACGGCTTGCTCCGGCTGGCGATCCTCGCCCGCGGGTCCTGCGCGGCCAGTTCACCGTCGGCGGGCAGGATCGCCGGGTTGACCTGACCGGAGGCGACCACGAACGCGGTCGCGTCGAGGATCACGTGGGTGGTCCGCTGGGCGTAGATGGCGACCCAGTCACCGAGCGGGGTGATACCGCTGAGGAAGAAGTTGGACAGGGTCTGGTTGGCCTGGAAGTTGATCGTGGAGGCCGCCGGCACCGCGCCCGGGTACGGGAAGACCGTCACGAAGCCGGCCTGGAGCGGACCGGTCACCGTCAGGTTGCCGTAGACGGCCTGGCCCAGGAAGACGAAGTCCTCCAGGCTGACCTGGATGGTCTTGCCGGCCAGCAGCCGCCCGGAACTGTCCAGGTTGCCGGACGGGTTCATGATCCGGTTCCGCCCGGCCGCGGTCCGCGTGTCGATCACCCGCTGCGGAACGACCGGCACCAGGCTGTTCGAGTTGAAGTCCGTCCGCAGGTAGTCGCGGAACCGGTAGTCCCCGTCCGCGCCGGTGACCGCCCAGATCGTGCCGTCCTGGCTCATCGACACCGAGCCGACCTCGGCGACCTCGGAGATGATGTCACCGGCGGGCGCAAGCCGCAGGGCAGGGCCGGCGGTGGTGTTTCCGAACGGGTCGGTGCCGGTGGCGGTGTTCGCCAGCCGCAGCGCGGCGCTGGAGGTGACGGCGTTCTGCACGGTGGTCGAGGAGCCGCCGGAGTTGTTGGTGACGCCCTGCACCACCGGCTGGCCCTGATCGGCCTGGGCCGGGGCGGCGGTCGCGGCGCCCACCGCGGCGGTGCCGGCGATGCCGGCCGCGACGGTGCCGGCCCGGCGCAGCAGCCGGCGACGGTTGACGGTCTGGTCCTGGTCGTTGCTCACAGTGGTTCCCCCGTGCGGTCGCGAAGTGATCGAGGCTTCCATATGTCGAGGGAACGTGCCGCCGCGTCGTCGGGTTGCAGTCGGCGACCAGTTATTTTCGGCAGTCAGGACCAGGCCCGTCGCAGGGCCACCCCGGCCTCCAGCTCCAGCAGCCGCACCTTGCGCGGCAGCCCGCCGCCGAACCCGACCAGCTTTCCGCCGGCGCCGACGATCCGGTGACACGGGACGATCACCGGGATCGGGTTGCGGTTGCAGGCCACCCCGACCGCCCGCGCAGCACCGGCGTCACCCACCCGGCGGGCCACCTCCCCGTAGGTCAGCGTCTCCCCGTACGGGATGCGGGTCATCTCCCGCCACACCGCCCGCTCGAAGTCCGACCCGCGGAGCACCGCCACCGGTACGCCGAACTCGGTCAGCTCGCCGGCGAAGTAGGCCCGCAGCTCGTCGACCGCGCGCCGGGCCAGCGCGTCACCGGGCTGGTCGGCCGCCGACTCCACCCGGCCGAAGTGCGCGCCGCGGACCGCCTCGGCGTCGGTGGCCACGGAGAACTCGCCGATCGGCGAGTCGAGCACGGTCCAACGCATGCCGCCATTCTTCCCGACCGCTCCGACACCCCGCCGACCCCGGGGAGGTGACCCCGCCGGATCGTCAGTCCGGCCGGAACTGACCGACCGGACAGTGTCCATCGCGCCGAAATGACCGGGTGAACAGTTGCGGCACGTCGATACCGTGCAGGTCGTGGCCACGGGGACGCTCATCTTTCTGATCATCGGTGGAGCGGGTGTCGCCGTGCTGGCGCTCTCCCTGCTCGGCGCCGAACTCCTCCACTTCGGTCACCCCGATCTCGACGGTCCGGTCTCGGTCGAGGCGGTCACCGGCTTCCTCGGCGCGTTCGGCTTCGGCGCCGCGATCGTCAACGAACTGCTGGGCGGGCGTACCCCGGGGATGATCGCGGCGGCGGTGGCCGGCGGCGCCCTCGCCGCCGTGCCGACCGCGTGGCTGGCGACCCGACTGAGCCGGGCGGCGCGGAACATGCGTACCGACGCCACCCCCACCCGCGACGACCTGGTCGGAGCGATCGGCCTGGTGGTCACCCCGGTGCCCGCCACCGGCTACGGCGAGGTGCGGGTGCGCGTCGCCGGCCAGCCGGTGAAGCTCAACGCCCGCGCCGACCACCCGATCCCGGTCGGCGCGCGGATCTTCGTGGTCCAGGCGCTGAGCGAGACCAGCGTCCACGTCGAGTCCTACTGAACCCCCTCGCAGAGACGGAAGTCTGCCCATGTTCCTCGTCATCGCCATCGGCGGCGCGGTCCTCCTGGTCCTCGTCCTCGTGCTTTTCGTGCTCTCCCGGATCAAGGTGGCCGGGCCCAACGAGGCGTTCATCGTGACCGGGCGGAAGGGCCGGACCACGCAGACCGCCGACGGGGGCCGCTCCACCGACACGTCCGGCCAGAAGGTCGTGCTCGGCGCCTCGGTCTTCGTCCTGCCGGTGGTGCAGAAGCTCCAGTCGCTCGACCTGTCCAGCCGGCGGATCGACGTGGGCATCCGGGGCGCGGTCAGCAAGCAGGGCATCCGCGCCGACCTGCACGGTGTCGCAATCGTCAAGGTGGGCGGCACCGAGGACGCGATCCGGGCCGCCGCCCAGCGGTTCCTGCACCAGCAGGCCGAGATCGACAACTTCACCCGGGAGGTGCTCGCCGGCGCGCTCCGCTCGATCGTCGGCCGGCTCACCGTCGAGGAGGTCATCCGGGACCGGGCGGCGTTCGCCAGCGCCGTCGCCGAGGAAGCCGAGCACTCGATGACCAACCAGGGGCTGGTGCTGGACACCTTCCAGCTCCAGGACATCCTGGCCGAGGGCTCCTACCTGCAGGACCTCGGCCGGCCGGAGGCGGCCCGGGTGCTCAAGGACGCCGCGATCGCCGAGGCCCGCGCCCGGCAGCAGGCCGAGCAGGAGCGGCTGCTCGCCGAGGAGGCGATCGCCGAGGCCAACCGGAACCTCTCCCTCAAGCAGGCCGGCATCCAGGCCGAGATCGACGCCGCCAAGGCGCGGTCGGCGGCGGCCGGGCCACTCGCCCAGGCCGAGCGGGACCAGGCGATCCTCTCCGAGCAGCAGAAGGTGGCCGAGCGCAACGCCGAGCTCAAGCAGCGCCAGCTCGACACCGAGGTGCGCAAGCCGGCCGACGCCGCCCGGTACAAGGTCGAGCAGGAGGCGGAGGCGGCGCGCAACGCGGCGGTGCTGAACGCCGACGCGCGGCGGCAGGCCACCATCGCGGCCGCCCAGGCCGAGGCCGAGCAGGCCCGGCTCACCGGTGAGGGTGAGCGGGCCCGCCGGGCCGCGCTGGCCGAGGCGAACGCGATCGAGGGCGCCAAGGAGGGTGAGGCCGAGCAGCGCCGGCGTACCGCGATCGCCGACGCGGTCGAGCGGGAGGGTCAGGCCGAGGCGGCGGCCATCCTGGCCAAGGGGCAGGCCGAGGCCGAGGCGATGGCCCGCAAGGCCGAGGCGTTCGCCGCGTACGGCGAGGCCGCGGTGCTGGACCTGCTGGTCAAGGTGCTGCCGCAGGTGGTCGAGGCGGCCAGCGCCCCGATCGGCGCGATCGACAAGATGACCGTCATCTCGACCGACGGCGCCTCGTCGCTGACCAAGTCGGTGGCCGGCAACGTGGCGCAGGGCCTCCAGCTCGGCAGCGACCTCACCGGCATCGACCTGACCGGGCTGCTCGCCAAGCTGGGCGGCGCGCCCACGAACGGCCGGAGGACGGTCGAGGGAGGTGTCGAAGACTGACCCCGGCAGTCGATTCCATGCGGCGTGAGACGGCCTCTCATCGGGACACCTGCATGCGCCGATCGTTGCTAGCATCCCGATCACGCTGAACGAAGATCAGCACTGCCGCGCGGCACAGGTACGGGACGCCGGACCTCCCCTTCGTCGCTCTTGGAGGATCCCATGAAGAAGCCCGGTTCAAGGAAGCTTGTTCGACTGCTGGCCGCAGCGGCACTCGGTGCCCCGTTGGCGGTCGCCCCAGCGCTGCCGGCGTACGCCAGCACCTGCTACGACGGAGCCGTGCAGTGGTGGGCCAATCAGGCCGGCTCCGCCAACCAGTTCTTCCCGTCGTCGACCGGCTACTACACGACATCCAGCCGCTGTGCTGACATCAACTTCCGCCTGGGCAAGGAGTCCTTCACCGGCTACGTCCGGGTCTGCTTCACCAGCGCCGGCTACTGCAACAGCTGGAAGCGCTACGACGGCTCCGGCAACTGGCTGGTCATCGCCAGCACCGTGCAGGACGGCACGCGGTTCCGCGTGGAACTCGATTTCGCTGCTGCTGACTACGGCACCTATCCAGCCGGGCACATCGCCTACTGAGGTGAGGCGGCGCAGGCCGGGCGGACCCTTCGGGCGTCCGTCCGACGCGGCCGGCACCGTCATCCGTAGAACCGACGGCGTCCGCCGGTTTCCCCTGCTGGGGACTCCGGCGGGCGCCGTTGTTCGGACGGTCAGATGACCGCGACGACGAACTTCTCGCCGGTGCCGAGACGGCCGGCCTCAGCCGAGGACGCCCTGCTCCCGAGCCCAGCTCAGCAGGGCCGCCTCCGCCTCTTCACGGTCCAGCGGGCCGCGCTCCAGGCGCAACTCCTTGAGGTACTGCCAGGCCCGACCGACCAGTGGACCCGGCGGTAGGCCGAGCAGCTCCATGATCGCGTTGCCGTCGAGGTCGGGACGGACCCGGGCCAGGTCCTCCTCGGCGGCGATCCGAGCGATCCGCTCCTCCAGCGCGTCGTAGTCGGCCGCGAGCTGGGCCGCCTTGCGCCGGTTGCGGGTGGTGCAGTCCGAACGGGTCAGCTTGTGCAGCCGGGGCAGCAGGTCCTCGGCGTCGGTGACGTACCGGCGCACCGCCGAGTCGGTCCACTCGCCCCGGCCGTAGCCGTAGAAGCGCAGGTGCAGGCCGACCAGCCTGGTGACCTGCGAGGTGACGTCCTTCGGGTACCGCATGGCCTTCATCCGGGCCTTGGTGAGCCGGGCGCCGACCACCTCGTGGTGGTGGAAGCTGACCCGGCCGTCCGTACCGACCGCCTTGGTGGCCGGCTTGCCGACGTCGTGCATGAGCGCGGCCATCCGGAGCACGAAGTCGCAGCCGTCGGTCTCGTACGACACCACGTTGCTGACCACGGTGAGGGTGTGCTCGTAGACGTCCTTGTGCTGGGCGTGCTCGTCGATCTCCAGCTTGAGCCCGGTCAGCTCGGGCAGGAAGCGCTCGGCCAGCCCGGTGTCGACCAGCAACCGCAGCCCGGTGATCGGGTCGGCGCCGCAGAGCAGCTTGGTGAACTCGTCACGGATCCGCTCGGCGGTGATCCGGTCCAGGTCGGCGGCCATCCGGCCCATCGCCTCGCGCACGTCGGGGTGGACGGCGAAGCAGAGCTGCGCGGCGAACCGGGCCGCGCGCAGCATCCGCAGCGGGTCGTCGCCGAACGACTCCCGCGGCGTGCCCGGGGTACGGACCACCTTGGCGGCGAGGTCGTCCAGGCCGCCGTACGGGTCGGTGAAGCGGTGGTCGGGGAGGCTGACCGCCATCGCGTTGATGGTGAAGTCGCGCCGCTTCAGGTCGTCGGTGAGGTTGGTGCCGTACACCACGATCGGGTTCCGGCTGACCTGGTCGTACGCCTCGGCGCGGAAGGTGGTGATCTCCAGCTGCAGGCCGTCGCGCTGGGCCCCGATGGTGCCGAACTCCCGGCCGGTCTCCCAGATCGACTCGGCCCAGCCCCGGAGGATCCGCAGCGTCTGGTCGGGGTGCGCGTCGGTGCAGAAGTCGAGGTCGTCGCCGAGCCGGCCGAGCAGGGCGTCGCGGACCGATCCGCCCACCAGGTGCAACTCGTGCCCGGCGTCGGCGAACCGGCGGCCGAGCTCGTCGGCGACCGGCGAGACGCGGAGCAGCTCGGCGACCGCGTTGCGCTGCGCGGCGGTGAGCTCGCGGCGGTCGGCGGCGTGGGATTCGGAGGCAGCTTCGGACATGGGATCGCCAGCCTATCGGGCCGGGGCGGGATCTGGTCCGCCGGGCGCGGGTATGCGGTGACCGTTGACTAAGGTCTTGAGCGTGCGGACCGGTCCTCCGGCGCCGACGTACCCCTTGGAGGCTGGAGATGAGCGGCGGGCTCTACCGCAGCGCGAACGCCACGCCCGACGGCGCCATTCCGCCGACGGATGAGGCGACGTTCATCTCGGCCGAGCCGCTGAACCAGCCAGCGGTGGAGGCGACCGCGCCGCCGCCGGAGGTGGTCGGCGAGACCAGTGCCGCGGCGAACAGCGCGGTGATGGCGGTCGGCAGCCTGATCAGCCGGGGTACCGGGTTCATCCGGAACCTGATGATCGGCGCCGCGCTCGGCAGCCTGGTCGGCGACGCCTTCACGACCGCCCAGTTCCTGCCGAACCAGGTCTACGAGTTCCTGCTCGGCGGGGTGCTGACCAGCGTGCTGATCCCGGTACTGGTCCGGCGCCGCCGGGCGGACCCGGACCACGGTGAGGCGTACGCCCAGCGGCTGCTCACCCTGGCGGTGATCGCGCTGGCGGCGGCCGCCCTGATCGCGGTGATCCTCGCCCCGGTGCTGACCCTGCTCTACGCCAGCGGCAAGGACGACGACTACCGGGGCCTGGTCACCAACCTGTCCTACCTGATGCTGCCGATGCTCTTCTTCACCGGCCTCAGCGCGCTGATCGCCGCGGTGCTGAACACCCGGGGGCACTTCGCCGCGCCGATGTGGGCGCCGATCCTGAACAACCTGGTGGTCATCGGCACCTTCGGCCTCTACATCCTGGTGTACGGGGCGAAGGCCCTCCAGCCCGGGCAGCTGGGCTGGGAGCGGATCCTGCTGGTCGGTGGCGGCACCCTGCTCGGCGTGGCGGTGCAGAGCGCCGGCCTGCTGCCGGCGCTGCGCAAGGTGGGCTTCCGCTGGAAGTGGCGGTTCGACTTCCGCGAGCTGGGGCTGCGTGAGCTGGCGAAGCTCGGCGCGTGGATGTTCTGCTACGTCGCGGTCAACCAGCTCGGCCTCTTCGTGGTGGTCAACCTGCTCACCCGGGCCGCCGGCAAGAACGGCGACGGCGAGACGCGGGCCGGCATCCTGATCTACAACAACGTCTTCCTGCTGCTGATGATGGCGCACGGCATCATCGCCGTCTCGATCATCACCGCGCTGATGCCCCGGATGAGCGCCGCCGCCGCGGACGGGCGTTTCCGGGACGTCACCGCGGACCTGTCCCGAGGCACCCGGATGGTCACCGCGGTGCTCGCCCCGATCGCGGTCTGCTACGCGGTGCTGGCCGGCCCGATCTCCGTGGTCGTCTTCCGGTACGGCGCGTTCAGCGGCGACGACGCCGTGGCCACCTCCACCGTCCTGCTGGTCGCCGCGGTGGGCCTGGTTCCGTTCGCGATCAGCCAGCTCTTCACCTTCGCCTTCTATGCCCTGCCGGACACCCGCACCCCGGCGCTGGTCAACATCCCGGTGGTGGCGTTGCGGGTGCTGCTGCAGGTGGGGCTCTTCATCGCCTTCTCGGCCACGTTCGCGGCGGCCGGCATGATGCTCGGCAATGCCATCTCGTACGTGGCCGCAGCGGTCATCTCGGCGCTGCTGCTCCGCCCCAAGGTGGGCCGGATCGGGCTGGGCGGCATCATGCGCACCATGGGCAAGGTGGTCGTCGCCGCGCTCGGGGCGGCGCTGGTCGGCCTGGTGGTGGTGAACCTGCTGCCGGGCGACCCGGCGAACCTGAGCTGGCTGGCCGGGGTGGTCCAGCTGGTGATCGGTGGCGCGGTGATCGGGCTGACCTATCTCGGGCTGGCCATGGTGCTGCGGATCGGCGAGATCACCGAGGTGGTCGGGATGGTCCGCCGGCGCCTGGGCCGCTGAGTCGGGCGCGACGGGGTCGGCCGAGGGCGGTCGGCACGCAGTGTGAACGAGGATCACCAGCCTGGGGACACGCCTGTGGATAACTCCGCGTTTCCCCGGTGAGCAACCGAATCGGCCTGTGGACAACCAACCGTACGGATGAGCATGGCCGGCTGTTCGGGGGGAACCTGATCCGATGTCGCCGGTCGGCGGCGCCCGGGCTGGCCCGGGCGCCGGAGGCTTGTGGTGAACCTCTAGATTGGCCAGTACATGTGCCAGCAACGTGGGCGAGAACGGCCACGACCGGACAATTACCCAACATTCGGATGGTCCGCCGGGCGCGGCGGGAAGATGACATGTCGGGATGACGGGCAGTCCGGGTAAGGTCGCTCTCGACGGATACGGCAGACGGCCGGCGCCCGCGTCGGCACCATTGCCGGTTCCTTCGAAGGCGGAGCGGGAAGCCACATGCCCAGCAGCGTGGGTCCATCGATCGACACGATCACCGAGGGAGGACTGGTGACCCAGGTCGGCGAGGGTCAGGAGGCGGAGGAGACTGCTCCGCCCGTCATGACCTTCGGTGCTCCCACGGCCGGCGAGATCCTCGCCGAGCGGTACGAGCTGGTCGAGCACATCAACAACGACAGCGCCGGCCGGTTGGTCTGGCGCGGCGTCGACGTCATCCTGCGCCGGCCGGTCGCGGTCGTGCTGCGCTACCCGGGCGGCGAGCTGGCCACCGAGATGCTCCAGGCCGCCGTGGCGGCCAGCCGCGTCATCCACCCCAACCTGGTCGGCGTCTACGACGCGATCGACGAGGACGACCGGGCGTACGTGGTCCGCGAGTGGGTCGACGGCCACTCCCTGCGCGAGCTGGTCGCCGACGGTCCGCTCGACCCGGCCCGCGCGACGGCCATCGGCAACGCGGTGGCCAGCGCGCTCGCCGCAGTGCACGCCACCGGCATGGTGCACGGGAACGTCCACCCCGGCACGGTCATGATCAGCGACGACGGTCGGGTGGTCCTCGCCGACGCGCGCACCGACGGCGCGGACAGCCAGGAGAACGACATCCGGGCGGTCGGCGGCCTGCTCTACTTCGCGCTGACCGGCCACTGGCCGCACGCCGAGGCCCCGCTGCACGGCGCTACCGCCGGCCACGGCCGGGCCGCCATCCCGGACGCGGTCCGCGACGGCAGCGGCGCCATCGCCGCGCCCCGGCAGGTCCGCGCGGGGGTGCCCGCGTACCTCGACGACCTGACGATGGATCTGCTCGACGCCGAGATCAATTCGCCGTCGTCGGACGTGCTCGCCGCCGAGCTGGCCCGGCTCGACGTGCCGGCCGACGAACACTTCCTCGACCACGGCACGCTGCGCTTCACCGCCGACCCGGGCGACGAGCCGTCGCCGCTGGCCGCGGCGGGCGGCCGCAAGGTCGCGATCGGCATCGCCGGTCTGCTCGCGGTGGCCCTGGTCGGGCTGCTCATCGGGATCAGCGCGCTCGGCGGGGATGACAAGTCCCCGAAGACCGAGCCGGTGGCCCGCCCGTCGAACAGCACACCCGCGGCCGGCGAGCCCACTCCGGCCGCCGCCGCACCCGTCCGCTCCCTCGCGGTCGAGGACGTCCGGATCGTCGACCCGGACAGCAGGCTCCGGGACGAACTGGGCGACGCCGAAAAGGTCATCGACGGCAACGACGACAAGGGCTGGGGCACCGACACCTACACGAGCCCGAACTTCGGCAATCGGAAGAGCGGCATGGGGGTCTGGGTCGATCTCGGCTCCCCGCACTCGGTCAAGTCGGTGCAGGCCTTCCTGTCGGACACAGGTGTCACCGCCCAGCTCCTCGCGGGTACCGCCGACTTCCCGTCGACCTCCAGGGGCGACAAGGACCTGGTAAAGAGCTACAAGCCCGTCGGCGAGCCGTACACCGACTACGACGGCGTCACCATGACGTTCAACGCCTTCGACCCGGAGCAGAAGTACCAGTACCTGCTCTTCTGGATCACCAAGCTCCCGGCGGACGACATGCAGATCGACGTGCAGGAAATCAAGGTCCAGGGGTCGTGAGCCGCCTGCCGCGACCCCGGCACCGCATCCGACGGACGTGGTGATGGCCGGTCGCGGCGGGCGTACGCCCGATCCGGCGGCCGGCGACGCGGTGCCGGTGGTGCCGCCGCGACCGGTTCCGCTGGCCGCGGCCACCGACGTGGACCTGCTCCGCGCCCACGTCGCTGGGGACCGGGACGCCTTCACCGAGCTGTTCCACCGGCACCGCGACCGCCTCTGGGCGGTGGCGCTGCGGACCCTGGGCGACCGCGAGGAGGCCGCCGACGCCCTCCAGGACGCACTGCTCTCCGCCCACCGCGCCGCCGCCCGGTTCCGCGGCGACTCGGCCGTCACCACCTGGCTGCACCGGATCGTGGTGAACGCCTGCCTGGACCGGATCCGCCGGCGCCAGGCCCACCCGACGGTCCCGCTGCCGGACGGCACCCGCACCGAGGACGGCGGCCGGGGCGGCGTGGAGCCCGCCGCGCCGGCCCCCGACCACGACACCGCGCTGGTGGTACGCCAGGCCCTCGCCGCCCTGCCGATCGAGCAGCGGGCCGCGCTGGTGCTGGTGGACGTGCAGGGCTATCCGGTCGCCGAGGTGGCCCGGATCCTCGGCGTGGCCGAGGGGACGGTCAAGAGCCGCTGCGCCCGGGGCCGGGCCCGGCTGGCCGGCCTGCTCGGGCACCTGCGCACCGGTGCGTCGGAGGGCCCGTCGCACCCCGGCGGACGGGAGCTGCCCGACCCGGCGGACGTGCCCGGCGTCACCCCCGGGAACCGGGAGCGGGCCGAGGGCGTCCGATCAGGGTCGGGGCGATCCCGGCGGGACGCCCACCAGGAGGAGACGTGACGGCCCGGGAGTTCAGGGAGGTCGACCACGACCTGCTCGCCGACTACGTCGGCGGCGCGCTGGACGGCACCCCGGAGGAGGCCACCGTCGCCCGGCTCGTCCGGTCGGACCCGGCATGGGCCGACGCGTACGCCACCCTGGCGCCCGCCGTCGCGCAGGTCAGTGCCGACCTGGCCGGTTGGGGCGAGCCCACCCCCGAGATGCCGCTGGCGGTGCTGGACCGGCTCACCGCCGCGCTCGCCGGCGCAGGTCCGGCCGTCCCGGCAGCCGACGAGATCCCGGCCACCGCGGCCGTCACCACCGACACGACGACCACGGCCCACCGCCCGGACAGCCGCCCAGGCGGCCCGAAAGCCGGTGCCGGGACGGACGCTGCCACTCCCGGGTCGCCCGGCCGGGCCGGTCCGGCGGTCGTGCCGACGCAGGCCACCGGGCCGGTACGACGTACCGGAGGATCCGGGCCCGGCGAGGCCCGACCCGACCCGACCGGTCCCGGCCGGCGGCGTCGGCGCTGGACGCGGCTGGCGGGCCCGGTCGCGCTCGCCGCGGCGTCGCTCGCCGCGGTCGGCCTGGGGGTCGGACAACTCGTCGACCGGTCCACCGACGACGCGGCCGAGACGACCGCGGCCGCGCCCGCGCGCAGCGGAGCCGGGACGTGGTTCCGGTTCACCGGCGACCCGGAGCGCAGCGGCACCGACTGGACGCCGCAGACCCTCGCCGGCGGCTCCGCGGCCCCCCGGATCGCCAGCATCGCGCCGAATCTCCAGCCGGGTGACGGGTCGAGGGCGGAACCGGAGAAGCAGCGGTCGACGGCCGGCGGGCTGGACCGGCTCACCGACCGCTCGGCTCTGGGCGCCTGCCTCGGCGAGATCGCCGCCGCGCACGACCGCGGGCCGGTCGTCGTCGACCTGGTCGACTATGCCGCGTTCGAGGGCGAGCCGGCGCTCGTGGTCCGCTTCGCCGACCCGGCCGGGGAACGGTGGGCCTGGGTGAGCGGCGCCGAGTGCGGCGTCCCGGGATCCGGCGCGGACACCCGCTACCGGACGCGGGTAGGGTGAGGGCGCGGTCACCGGCCGTCCGTCGGCGCGTGACGTGACCCACCGGGTGACCGGCCCGGGAATCCCCACTTCGTACGATGGCGTTCTGTAGGTCAGTTGCCGGCGTCGCTGAGCCGCCGGCACTCGGATCGACATCGGTGCGCATGCCGGTGCCGAACACACACATCGGGAGACGGCAGTGGACGAGGTCCGCAACCTGATCATCATCGGCTCCGGGCCGGCCGGTTACACGGCGGCGGTCTATGCCGCGCGCGCCAACCTCAAGCCCCTCATCATCGAGGGTGTGCAGTCGGGCGGCGCGCTGATGACGACGACCGAGGTGGAGAACTTCCCCGGTTTCGCCGACGGCATCCTCGGCCCCGAGCTGATGGACAACATGCGCAAGCAGGCCGAGCGGTTCGGCGCGGAGTTCCTCACCGACGACGTCACCCGGGTGGAGCTGAACGACACCGGAATGATCGGTTCGGACGCGGTCAGCACGGTGTGGGTCGGTCAGACCGCGTACCGGGCGAGGGCCGTCATCCTCTCCACCGGCTCGGCGTGGCGGCCGCTGGGCGTCCCCGGCGAGCAGGAGTACCTGGGCCACGGCGTGTCGTCCTGCGCGACCTGTGACGGCTTCTTCTTCCGCAACCAGCACATCGTGGTGGTCGGCGGCGGTGACTCCGCGATGGAGGAGGCGAGCTTCCTCACCCGCTTCGCCGAGTCGGTCACCATCATCCACCGGCGCGACTCGTTCCGGGCCAGCAAGATCATGGCCGGGCGGGCGCTGAGCAACGACAAGATCAAGGTCGAGTGGAACACCACCGTCGAGGAGATCCTCGGCGACGACGGCAAGGTCAGCGGGGTCCGGGTGCGCAACGTGCACACCGGCGAGACCAAGGTGCTGGACGTGACCGGCGTCTTCGTGGCGATCGGCCACGACCCGCGCAGCGAGCTCTTCCGCGGACAGGTGGAACTGGACGACGAGGGGTACGTCAAGGTCCAGGCGCCCAGCACCCGAACCAGCGTGCCGGGTGTGTTCGCCGCCGGTGACGTCGTGGACCACACCTACCGGCAGGCGATCACGGCGGCCGGCACCGGCTGTGCCGCCGCCCTGGACGCCGAGCGCTTCATCGCCACGATCAGCGGCTGAACAACACCGAACGTAGTCCCGGAGGAGGGTCATAGTGGGAGCAACAAAGGTCGTCACCGATGCGAACTTCGCCACCGACGTGCTGAAGTCCGACAAGCCGGTACTGGTGGACTTCTGGGCCGAGTGGTGCGGGCCGTGCCGCAAGGTATCGCCGCTGCTCGAGGAGATCGCGGGCGAGATGGCCGACCAGGTCACCATCGTCAAGCTCAACATCGATGAGAACCCGGAGACCGCCCGTGCTTACCGGGTGATGTCCGTGCCGACCCTGACCATCTTCAAGAACGGCGAGCCGGTGCAGTCGATCGCCGGCGCCAAGCCGAAGGGCGAGCTGGTCCGGCTCATCGAGTCGGCGCTGTAAGCCCGTCGTACCCCCGGAACCCCGCACCCGATCTCCGGGCGCGGGGTTCCGTCTCTTGCGGGCCTGACCTGACCTGCACGAACTACGACACCCAGGGCAACCGGTCACGGTACGCTCCGTAGGCGTCCGCTAGGTAGAGCACCGTCGGAGGTCCGGTCTTCGGGGCCGTGACGCCCGCCAGCCAGCATCCGTGCAGAGGGGGTCGTGCGTGCGTCCGATCCGACCCGGTGACCAGGGGCCCGCGGTGACGGAGATCCGCACGGTCCTCACCGGCCTGGAGCTGCTGCCGTCGTCCGGCGCCGACGAGTTCGACGCCGACACCGAACGCGCCGTACGGGCCTTCCAGCAGTCCCGGGGCCTCAGCGTCGACGGCCGGGTCGGCGCCGAGACGTGGCGCGCCCTGGACGCCGCCCGCTGGCGCCTCGGCGCCCGCACCCTCTACCACGCCGTCCCCGAGCCGCTCACCGGCGAGGACGTCCGGTCGTTGCAGGAACGCCTGCTGGAGATGGGGTACGACGTCGGCCGCGCCGACGCCATCTACGGCATCCGTACCTCCCGCGCGGTGGCCCAGTTCCAACGCGAGGTGGGGTTGAAGCCGGACGGCTCCTGCGGCCCGCACACCATGGGCGCGTTGCGCCGGCTCGGCCGCAAGGTGGTCGGCGGACGCCCGCAGTGGCTGCGCGAGTCCGACGCGATCCGGCAGTCCGGGCCCACCCTGGTCGGCCGGACGGTGGTGATCGACCCCGGCCACGGCGGCACCGACCCGGGCGTCGTGGTGCCCGACGGGTCGCTGCGCTGGACCGAGGCGGAGCTGGTGCACGACCTCGCCAGCCGGCTGGAGGGACGGCTCGCCGCGGCCGGCGTACGGGTGCAGCTCACCCGGGGCCCGACGCCGGAGAGCTGCCTGCCGGACACCGACCGGGCGCAGCTGGCCAACTCGCTCGGCGCCGACGTCTTCATCTCGCTGCACACCGACGGGCACGCCAACCCGGAGGCCGAGGGGGTGGCCACGTACCACTACGGCACCGACAACGGCGTGACCTCGGCCACCGGCGAGCGGCTGGCCGGGCTGGTGCAGCGGGAGATCGTGGCGCGCACCGGGCTGCGGGACTGCCGTACCCACGCCAAGGCCTGGGACCTGCTCCGGCTGACCCGGATGCCGGCGGTACGCGTCGAGGTCGGCTACCTCACCTCGCCGGGCGACCGGGCCCGACTGGTCGACCCCCGGTTCCGCGACAAGGTCGTCGAGGCGATCGTCGCGGCGGTGCAGCGGATGTTCTTCCCGATCGAGCGGGACGTGCCGACCGGCTCGATCGACGTGAGCGAGCTGCGGGCGGTGGTGGCCGCCGGCGCGGTGGTCGACTGAGCGGCCGGCTCAGCCGGTGGTGGAGCGGGTGGCCGGGGCCGGCCGGACCGGGCGGAGCAGCGTCTCCGGGCTCATCGAGCCGAGCAGCTTCTCCAGCGCGTACTCGACGTCCGACTTCCAGCTCAGCGCGGTGCGCAGCTCCAGGCGCAGCCGGGGGTAGCGGGGGTGCGGCCGGACGGTCTTGAAGCCCACCGAGAGGAAGAAGTCGGCCGGGGCGACGCAGGCCCGGCTGGTGCTGTCGGCATCGTCACCGAACTTCGCGTCGCCGAACGCCTCGATCGCCTTGATCCCGCGCTTGGTGAGGTCCCGCGCCACGCCCTGGACGAGCATCCGGCCCAGCCCACCGCCGGCGAAGGCGGGCACCACGTTGGCGGTCATCAGCAGCGCCGCGTCGGCGGAGACCGGAGAGGTGGGGAAGGCCATCGAGCGGGGGACGTAGGCCGGCGGGGCGAACATGACGAAGCCGGCCGGCATGCCGTCGACGTACGCGAGCTTGCCGCAGGAACCCCACTCCAGCAGGGTCTGCGAGACCCACGCCTCCTTCTCCAGCCCCGGGTCGCCGGCCGCGCAGGCCCGCTCGGCAGAGACCGGATCGAGCTCCCAGTAGACGCACTGCCGGCACGATCGGGGCAGGTCTTCCAAGGTGTCGAGGGTCAGACTGACCAGACGTCGCGACATTGGCGCATCCCCACAATAGGCTCGGAGGTGAGACCAGCGCGGAACGTCGCCGCGTTTTCCTGCCCCCGACGAGCGATCGTACGCCGCCAGCCGACCGTACGGGAGGGGACGCGCGAACGCCCACCCGAGCCGGGTACGTCCGGTCCGGGATGTGGACGTCCTCACTGCCAGGAGGCCGCGGGTGGCCGACGGGGACTACGATCGAGCGACCGGCGTCCCGCGCCGCCATGGTCGCCGGCACCGCGGGTACCACACCGGGCGGGAGCCCGACCGACACCCGACGAGGTGATGTCATGACCGGCACGACGCTCGACGACTACACCGACCGGTATGCCCGGCGGGTCCGCGGGATGACCGCCTCGGAGATCCGGGCGCTCTTCGCGGTCGCCAGCCGGCCGGAGGTCGTCTCGCTCGCCGGTGGGGCTCCCTACATCGCCGCGCTGCCGCTGGACGCGGTCGGCGAGATGCTGGGCAAGCTCGGCTCCGAGCACGGCGTCACCACCCTCCAGTACGGCATCGGCCAGGGCACCCCGGAGCTGCGTGAGCGGATCTGCGAGGTGATGGCGCTCTCCGGCATCGACGCGTCCTGCGGCGCCTCACCGGAGGACGTGGTGGTCACCGTCGGCGGTCAGCAGGCGCTGGACCTGGTGGCCCGGCTCTTCCTGGACCCGGGGGACGTGGTGCTCGCCGAGGGTCCGACGTACGTCGGCGCGCTCGGGGTCTTCCAGGCCGCCCAGGCTCAGGTGGTGCACGTGCCGATGGACGACGAGGGGCTCGTCCCGGAGGCGCTGGAGGTGGCGATCGCCGACCTGGCCCGCGCCGGCCGCCGGGTCAAGTTCCTCTACACCATCCCGACGTACCAGAACCCGACCGGCGTGACGCTGAGCGAGGAGCGGCGCGAGCGGGTGCTCGACATCTGCGAGCGCGCCGGCCTGCTCGTGGTCGAGGACGACCCGTACGGTCAGCTGGGTTTCGAGGGTGAGGCGCCGGCGCCGCTGCGGGCCCGCCGCCGCCACGGGGTCTTCTACCTGAGCACGTTCTCCAAGACCTTCGCACCGGGCCTGCGGGTCGGCTGGATCCTGGCCCCGCACGCGGTCCGCGACAAGCTGGTGATCGCCAGCGAGGCGCAGATCCTCTGCCCGAGCGGCTATGCCCAGGCCGCCGTGGCGACGTACCTGTCGACCATGCCGTGGCGCGAGCAGCTGAAGGTCTACCGCGAGGTCTACCGGGAGCGCCGGGACGCGATGCTGGCCGCGCTGGAGGACCTGATGCCGGCCGGCACCACCTGGACCACGCCGGCCGGCGGCCTCTTCGTCTGGGCGAGCCTGCCGGACGGGCTGGACTCCAAGGCGATGATGCCCAGGGCCATCGCCGCCCGCGTCGCCTACGTCCCGGGGACCGGCTTCTACGCGGACGGCTCCGGTACGGGGAACATGCGGCTCAACTTCTCCTTCCCCTCTCCGGAGCGGATCCGGGAGGGTGTGCGCCGGCTGGCCGGCGTGATGGAGCAGGACATCGCGATGCGCAAGGTCTTCGGGGCGGTCACCCCGGCCGGTCGGCGACGGGGCGGCTCGGATGCCCCCGGCCCCGACTTGGCATGATTCCGGCATGGCTCACACCTCCGACGAGCGACCTGACCTGACCGACCCGCGCGTGCTGGTCCTCGCCGGCGGCCTCTCGTACGAGCGGGACGTGTCGCTGCGGTCCGGCCGGCGGGTGCTCGACGCGCTCCGCGCGGTGGGGGTGGAGGCGGAGCTCCGCGACGCCGACGTCGCCCTGCTCCCCGCGCTGGCCGCCGACCCGCCGGACGCCGTGGTGATCGCGCTGCACGGGGCCACCGGCGAGGACGGCTCCCTCCGCGGCGTGCTCGACCTCTGCGGCGTGCCCTACGTCGGCTGCGACGCCCGCGCCTCCCGGCTGGCCTGGGACAAGCCTTCGGCGAAGGCGGTGCTGCGGGAGAACGGCATTCCCACGCCCGACTGGGTGGCCCTGCCGCACGACCGCTTCTCCGAGCTCGGTGCGGTGGCGGTGCTGGACCGGATCGTGGACCGGCTGGGGCTGCCGCTGATGATCAAGCCCGCCCAGGGCGGTTCAGGCCTGGGTGCCGCCGTCGTCCGCGACGCCGCGGCCCTCCCGGCCGCGATGGTCGGTTGCTTCGCGTACGACTCGACGGCGCTGGTCGAGCGGTACGTGCCCGGGATGGACGTGGCCGTCTCCGTCGTTGACCTCGGCCAGGGCCCGCAGGCCCTGCCCCCGGTGGAGATCGTGCCCCGCAACGGCGTCTACGACTATGCGGCCCGCTACACCGCCGGGCGAACCACCTGGCACGCCCCCGCCCGGCTGGGCCCGGCCGTAGCCGGCACCGTCGCCGAGGTGGCCCTGGCCGCGCACACCGCGCTCGGGCTGCGTGACCTCTCCCGGGTCGACCTCATCGTGGACGCCGACGGCCAGCCGCACGTGCTGGAGGTCAACGTCTCGCCGGGGATGACCGAGACGTCGCTGCTGCCGCTGGCGATCCAGGCGGCCGGGCTGGACCTCGGGCGGGTGCTCGGGGCACTGGTGAGCCGGGCCGCCGCCCGCCGCTCCTGACCCGGGCCAACTTTCCTTCACCCGCGGCGTGGCTTCTGTGCTGCGCCCCGCCGGGCCACCGTCATACCGTTCCTGACCGACGAGTGGCCGGCCGTTCCTGACGACCCGTCGGCCGTTTTCTCGGCCGGGCCGTCGTCGGCCGTTCCAGACCGGGCCGCCATCCGCGGCTTTCCTGTCCCGGGAGCAGTGGTTCGCCGCTCCCGGCGAAGGCCGCCGTCCGCTGCGACGCTGCGCGAGCGCCCCGAGGTGGTCCGCGCCGCCGCCGAGGAACGCCGGCTCGCTGCATGGGTGCCAGCAGCGGCGGACCATGGTCGTGACCGGCCGAGCCCCCGACGCAGGTCGCTACCGGCGCTCGGCGACCTCCGCGGCGGCGTCCTCGTCGGCGCTCTCGCTGTCATTGCCCGATGTGTCGTCGTCCTCGACCGGCGAGCCGGACCCGTCGGCGTCGGACTCCTCCTCGTCGTCTGGCGGCACCGGGATCTCCTCGTCGGCTTCGATGACCGACACCGGCTCTTCCTCGGCGGCCTTCGCCTCCGCCGAGGACTGGGCGGCGATGCTGGACGGCGCCTGCCACTGGATCCGGGGCGGCTCCGCCAGCGGACGGCCACCGAACTCGGCCAACCAGGCGGCGACCATGGCCAGGTTCTCCCGCCACTGCGACTCGGAGATGGGCGGCAGGATGGAGTCCCAGAGGGAGAGGAAGGTGCCGCGCAGCTGGAGCCGTCCGTACGGCCGGGCCAGGAACCACATGTGCAGATGGGCGGAGCCGTCCCCCCAGCGGTTCACGTGGACCCGAGCGACTCCGTCCAGCGAACGGATGGCCTTTTCCAGCCGTACCGTCATGACGCCCAGTTCGGCGGCGAGCAGGTTGGGCAGGTCGCCCAGGTCGAGGTGGGAGCGGGATTCCAGGATCAGCACCATCGGCAGCCCGGTGGGGCGGTCCATGGCGCGTACCCGCCAGCGCTCACCCACCCAGATGTAGGCATCGTCGGGGGCATTGCAGGCGGTGCATTCCCGATGCCCCTCGCCCTTCCGGGGAGGTTCGACCGCGACCGGGTCCTCAAGGTGCTTGACGCGGAGATCGCCCTCGAAGGGAAACGACGGCCACTGGGTGAAGTCCGGAACTGAGGGAGGGGTGTCGTGCACGACGCTGACCCTAACCGAGTCGGCGACCGGTGTCCCTACCCCGATCGACTGCGGTGGGGAAAAGAGTTTTCGGGCTGGCCGAGCCGTCACCGAGGGCGCGCGAGACGCCTTGGAGAGCGGTTGTCCACAGGCTGATGAGATCACCACCACAGCCCGTCATCCACAGGTCAGAGCGCTGTTCTACGCGCTGTTTCACGTGAAACTGGCGGTGCCTGTGGAAAACCGCTGTGGATAACTTTGACCTCATCCACAGCGGGAGTAACAGAGGTTCCGGACCCGCTCTTCCCAACGAGCGGCGGGGGCGTTGGCTGCTGTCCGGGAGCCAGGTTTTCCACGGACGAATACCAAGGGTCGACCCTATTGAAGGGGGACCAGGGGCAGAGGCACGGGCCACGGGGAGCGCTCAAGCCGACCCCGGGCTCGGACGCACGCGACAACCTGCTTCCTTGATCCTCCACCATGACGGCGGGATGGCGGTCCCCCAATGGGGCCCCGTTTCACGTGGAACGGGCGGGTGCCCCGGGAGACGGCGGCAGCGCCCGACAGACGGCGGGGGCCGGGAGACGGCGGGGGCCGGGAGACGGCGGGGGCCGGGAGACGGCGGGGGCCGGGAGACGGCGGGGGCCGGGAGACGGCGGGGGCCGGGAGACGGCGGGGGCCGGGAGACGGCGGGGGCCGGGAAAGGCCGGCGCCGCGCACACAGACGGCGGGGGCCGGCAGGGACGGTGGGCACCGCCCCCAAGGGTGACGGGTGACGGAGACGGCGGGGCCCAGCCCACAGACGGGTGGGTGCCCCCACAGACGACCATGGCCCACGAACGGTGACGGCGCTTCATCGGCGCGCGGTAGTGCTAATGCCCGACAGAGGTCGGGAAACCACTGCAAAGCCGAGTCCAGCCGGTAGAGGCCGAAGCGGCTCGCGGTGCGCACGACGATCGAGCCGGGCGCAGGCCGAGCGGACGTGGCCCACGCCGAGGCGCCCGAATAGACAGCAGCGAAAGTCGCTGCCGAGGCGGCAACGGCGAACCCACAGCCACATCACCGACCGAAGTCGAGGCCCCGTGAGGATGGCGGCGGAAGTCCCAGACCGTTCGTTCCACGTGAAACGGGGACCAGCCGTATCGCGATGACGTCGTTCGTCGTGGCACCACTCCGATCCACCCCCATGGCTCGGTCCTCCTCCCTATCCCGACGTCGTGACCCACTCTGCTCAGGCTGAGGATCAGCCCGACGGGCTTTCGCCCCGCCCACAGGTGGTTCACGTGAAACGCGGTGGGGTGGCACGGATCAAGCTGGAGCTGACGCCCCAGCCCTCGGTGGACGGGCATCACAAGGGCCGAGCAACACCGTGCAAGCCAACGGTCTAGCAGCACACCTCGCGGGGCAACTTCGAGCTGGCCATGATGCTCCCGGTTATGGGGCCGCAACGGCCCCAGGCGGCCGGTCGCTTTTCGCTGACTCCCGCCCGCCAGGTGATCGAGGATGCCTCCCTCGCGGCCTGAGAGGGACACAGGCGCCGTTTCACGTGAAACACGGGCCAGGACCACGATCAAGCGACCGGGCTCGTCCTGATGGCTCACGGCGACCAGCAACCTGACCAATTCGGAACCACGGCGGCCCGCGTCAGCGGACCCGACCGCAGAGCCGCCAGCCACCGGCACCCGCCGGCCACCGACAGCCCGATCGAGGACCGCCACAGCGGGCCAGCAGGCAGGGATGCGGTGAACCCAGGGCCACTACGCGTCCCCAACGAGCGCGGGACGGTCCAGGAGCTTCCGAACGGATGCCGACAGGCCCACTCCACCGACGGGATCCAAGACCTGACATGCGGACCGGCCGCGTACCCGAGAGGGTGCGCGGCCGGTGATGCCGGGCTGGACCGGCTCAGTCCTCGGGCTCCTCCTGCTCGACCCCGATGATGCCCACGATCCGCTCAAGGTCGTCGACCGTGGCGAACTCGATAGTGATCTTGCCCTTGCTCCGCCCGATGTCGACCTTCACCCGGGTGTCGAAGCGGTTGGAGAGCCGATCGGCCAGATCGGTGAGCGCGGGGGCGTGCGGCTTGGACCGACGCTTCGCGGCTGCGGTCTTCGCCGGCCCGTCGCTGAGGGCCAGGGCCACAATCTCCTCGGTCGCCCGGACCGAGAGCCCCTCGGCGACGATCCGCAGGGCGAGTTGCTCCTGCGCCTCCGCCTCGTCGAGGCTGAGCAGCGCGCGGGCATGGCCGGCGGAGAGCACGCCGGCGGCGACCCGCCGCTGTACCTGCGCGGGCAGGTTGAGCAGGCGGATGGTGTTCGAGATCTGCGGCCGGCTGCGGCCGATCCGCCGGGCCAGTTCCTCGTGGGTGGCGCCGAACTCCTCCAGCAGTTGCTGGTACGCGGCCGCCTCCTCCAGCGGGTTGAGGTTCGCCCGGTGGATGTTCTCCAGGAGCGCGTCCCGGAGCATCGCATCGTCCTTGGTGTCCCGGACGATCGCCGGGATGTTCTCCCGGCCGACAGCCTGAGCGGCCCGCCATCGCCGCTCGCCCATGACGAGTTCGTACTTCTCGTCGTCGAGCTGGCGGACGACGATCGGCTGGAGGAAGCCGACCTCCTGGATGGAGGTCTTCAGCTCCTCCAGCGCATCCTCGTCGAAGACCTGCCGAGGCTGCTTCGGATTCGGCACGATCGCGTCGACCGGGATTTCGGCGAAGCGGGCTCCGGGCACGGAGCTCAACTGCGGCTCGGGCTGCACGGGGGTCACCGGCGCCGGCGCGGCCTCGACGGGCGCCTCGGTCGTCGGCAGTACGGCGTCCGCCGACACGGCCGGCGCGGGGGCCGTGTCCGTTGCCTCCTGCACCGGCCCGGTGGGGATCAGCGCTCCGAGTCCTCGACCCAGACCGCCACGGGGTCGGTTCTTCATGCAACGCCTCCCAGCGACTCATCCGCATTACGCATTCCGGCTCACCGGCTCCCGGGCGCCGCGCTCCGCGATCTCCTGGGCGGCCTCGAAGTAGCTCGTGGCCCCCCGCGATCCGGGATCGTAGGTCATCACGGACTGGCCGTAGCTGGGTGCCTCGGACACGCGGACGTTGCGGGGGATGACGGCCTCGAGCACCTTGTCGCCGAAGTGGTTTCGGACGTCCTGCTCGACCGCATCGGCCAGCCGGGTACGGCGGTCGTACATGGTGAGCAGGATGGTGGAGACCTCGAGCTTGGGGTTCAGGTGCTGGCGGACCAGGTTGATGTTGTTGATCAGCTGGTTCAGCCCTTCCAACGCGTAGTACTCGCACTGGATGGGGATCAGCACCTCCTGCGCCGCGACGAGCGCGTTGACCGTCAGCAGGCCCAGCGAGGGCGGACAGTCGATGAAGACGTAGTCGAAGTGACCCGGGTACGCGGCGATCGCCCGGGCGAGCCGGGACTCCCGAGCCACGACCGAGACGAGCTCGATCTCCGCGCCGGCCAGGTCGATGGTGGCCGGTACGCACCAGAGGTTCGGGATGCCTTCGACCTCCTGAGCCACCTCCTCCAGCGGCTCGCTGTTGATCAGGCAGTCGTAGACGTCCGGCACCCCGGTGTGGTGGGGGACGTTCAGCCCGGTCGAGGCGTTGCCCTGCGGGTCGAGGTCGACCACCAGGACCCGGTTACCGTGCAGGGCGAGCGCCACCGCCAGGTTCACCGTGGTCGTGGTTTTACCCACGCCGCCCTTCTGGTTGGCGACGCACATGACCCGGGTCCGCTCGGGGCGGGGCATCGTCACCTCGCCACTCGGATTAAGGATCTGCACGGCGCGCATAGCCTCCATAGCCAACGGTGGGTCATCCTCTTCGCGCGTCGGGGTTTCACGTGAAACGTAGGCGGCAGCGGCGGGGTCGCCGGCCATGCCACCCGCCGGGGAACCCGGCGTGTCGACGCCGACGGACGCGGAGTCCGACACGGCGCCCGGATGCGGCTGCTGCGGGACCACCGCGGTCGGCACATTTCCGGTCGGTGGAGTCTCGAACCGGGACGGCGCCCCGGCATTGCGGCGCACCGGCGCCGCGCGGTCGGTTGCGGCGTTGGCCGGTCGGTCGTCCGGGGCGGACGGCGCCGCCGGAGACGCGTACGACTCCGAGGGTGGGCGCGCGTCGCCAACCACCGGTACGTCCCGCCGCACGGCCGGGTCGCAGTCCGGCTGCTGGACGATCGGCTGGTCGCCGGTCGACCAGCGGTCGGTTTCACGTGAAACGGGGTCTGCCGCCGAGGTAGTGCCCTCGGGGCGTCTCACCCGTGGATCGTCGTAGCTGCCGTCGTCATGCACCTGTCATCCCTACCCGCTCCGGATGGTCGGTTCGCACCTCGTCAACCGGCCGCACGCGTGTTTCGCACCGCGGCGCGTACCGCCCGGCGGAATCGGGCGGGATCCCGTGCCCGGAACCCCGCCCGTCCCACACTATCGACGCGCAGTCAGCCTACGGGGGACGGGCGCGGCGGGTCCATCTCGGTTGTCAGGCGGTCATTTTCGACACGACGGGCCGATACCGCTCGCCGGTCAGCGGTTCCGCTTACGGCCGCCGCGTGAACTCTTCGGCGCCTTCTTCGCGGATGGTGGGCGGACCACCCGCTCGCGGACGATCTCCACCACGGTGGTCGCCGGATCGATCACCCCGACACCGCAGAGGTGCACTGCCGGCTCCCCACCACCGAGCCGGTTGACCGCCTCGGTGTGCTCGGCGATCTCCTCTGCGGCGGAGGCGCCCTTCAGAGCGATGACCCGGCCACCCCGCACGGCGAGCGGCAGGCACCAACTGGAGAGCCGGTCCAGAGGAGCGACCGCACGGGCGGTGACCACGTCGGCGCTGAACGGGCCGACCCCGGTCTCACCCGTCGCCGCCTCGTCCGCGCGCCCCCGGAAGACCCGCACCATCCTGGCCAGTCCGAGGTGTTCCACCGCCTCGATCAGGAAGGAGGTACGCCGAGCGAGCGGCTCGACCAGGGTGACCGTCAGATCGGGCCGGGCGATCGCCAGCACCAGTCCGGGCAGGCCGGCACCCGAGCCCACGTCGATCACCGACGCACCTTCGGGGATGCGTTCGGCCACCGCGGCGCAGTTGAGCAGATGGCGGTCCCAGATCCGGGGTGCCTCCCGGGGGCCGATCAGGCCTCGGACCACACCGTCGGTGGCGAGCAGTTCGGCGTACCCGGCGGCCAGGTCGAGCCGGTCACCGAAGAGCGTCCGCGCCGCCGCGGCCAGCTCGGCGGGGAGCGCGGCGTCCTCCGCCGAGGGAACGGGGTGGACAGGCGACGGCCCGGGCGGCGTACCACCCGGGCCGGTCACGGCAGCCGCCGTGTCGTCGTCGTGTGTCACCAGGTCAGTCCGCCGGCCGGACGATGATGCGCCGGTTCGGCTCGACACCCTCGGACTCGCTCTCCACGCCGCTCATCGCGTTGACGACGTCGTGGACGCACTTGCGCTCGAACGCGGACATCGGCTCGAGCTCGACCGCCTCGCCGTGCTCCTTGACCTTCTCGACCGCGTTCTTGGCGACCGCAGCGAGCTCCTTGCGCCGGGTGGCGCGGTAGCCACCGACGTCGAGCAGCAGCCGGCTCGGCGAGCCGGTCTGGCGGAACACCGCCAGCCGGGCGAGCTCCTGAAGTGCCTCCAGGGTGGCGCCCCGCTGGCCGACCAGGTTCTGCAGCTGGGCACCGACGACCTCGACCACGGGACGGCCGCCGGAGACCAGCTCGTCGATGTCGCCGTCGTAGTCGAGGACGTCGAGCAGACCCTCGATGTAGTCGGCCGCGATCTCGCTCTGCGCGAAGAGGTCGCTCTCGCTGGCGGACTTCTTCTCCTTGCCGCCGGTCTCGGTGTCGCCCTCCTCGGGCTCGTTCCCGCCGGTCGCCGCGGTCGGCTCGGTCTCCTCGTCCACGGACGGATCCGCGCTGGGGATGCTGGTGTCGGTCACGGTGTCATCTCCGTACTCGCTCGGCCGGACCGTCGGGTCCGCTGGTTTCCCGGGGCGACCGGCGGGAGAGGGCCGGTGCCACGGGCACGTCTGTACGGGCAGTGTCGCCCGTGACCGCGCGGGGCGCGGCGGGTTCCGGACCGGCGCCGGCCGTACGGCGGCTGCGCGGTGCCGGAGGGCCGCCGTCGGTCGTCCCGACGGCGGCCCGGGTGGCTCAGCCCTGGCGCTTGGCCGGGCCCTTCTTCGGGTTCACCGGCTTGGCACCCGGCTTGGGCCCGGCGACCTTCGGCGCGGCGGGCTTGGCCGGGGCCTGCGCTACCGGCTTGCTCCGGTTGAGGAAGCCGCCGATCTTGGCCGGCTGCGCCAGCCCCCGGTTGCCGGTGGTCGCCTTGCTGCCGGTGGTCGCCTTGCTGCCGGTGACCCCCTTGTTGGTCACCAGCGGCGGGAACTTCCGCAGCACCCACTGCTGCTGGCCGAGGGTGAAGAGGTTGTTGGTGACCCAGTAGATGATCACGCCGATCGGGAAGATCGAGCCGGAGATCAGCAGGGAGAGCGGGATGCCGTAGAGCATCAGCCGCTGCACCATCCGCTGCTGCGGGTCCTCCGCCCAGCCGGTCTTGAGGATCATCTGGCGGCTGGTCAGGTAGGTGGTGCCCATCATGACCAGCACCAGGATGCCGGCGATGACCTTGACGGTGGTGCCGTTGGCGTTGAGCCGGGCCAGCTCGTCGGCCGTGGAGCCGAACTTGCCGGCGATCGGGGCGGTGAAGATCTTCGCCTGCGACGCGGACGTGAACTGGTCGACCGACCACCCGTAGAGGGTCTTGGCCTCCTTGGCCGGGTCGAGCCGGCGCAGCACGTGGAAGAGGCCGAGGAAGACCGGGATCTGGAGGAACATCGGAAGGCAGCCCATCAGCGGGTTGGCCTTTTCCTTCCGATAGAGCTCCATCATCTCCTTCTGGAGCGTCTCCCGGTCACCCTTGTGCTTCTCCTGCAGCTCCTTGACCTTGGGCTGGAGCGCCTGCATGGCCCGCTGGGACTTGATCTGCTTGACGAAGACCGGGAACAGGATGACCCGGACGGTCACCACCAGGAAGACGATGGCGAGGATCCAGGACCAGTTCGTGCCGAGCACCGCGTTGACCGGCACCCCGATGGCGTCCCAGGCCGAGTGCCAGGTCAGCAGGATCCACGAGATCGCGTAGTAGATCCAGTCGAGACTCAATTCTCAGGCTCCAGTCAGGTCGGCACGGCGGCGGCCGCCCGGTTCCGGCACCGGGTCATGTCCACCTGGGTGGAAGGGGTGGCAACGCGACAACCGCAGGACCGTCAGGCCGGCTCCCCGCAACGCGCCGTGCCGGGCCACCGCCTCCAGGGCGTACGCACTGCACGACGGGTAGAACCGACAGCGGGCCGGCAGTGCCGGGCTTATCCAACGACGGTACGCGACGATGGGACCAATCAGCACCCGGGCACCCATGCTCGTCGGCCGCGGCGCGGCGGGTCCGTGGGTCACCGGGACCGCCGCCCCCGGGGCGCCCGCGCGGCGGCGATCGCTGCGTCGAGGTCGGCCCCGAGTCGGGCGTACGACGCGTCGGCGGCCGCGGGCAGCGCCCGGACCACCAGGGTGCTGCCGTCGGGCAGCGTGGCCAGTCGCTCACGGACCAGGTGCCGCAGTCGTCGACGGACGGTGTTCCGCACCACGGCGTTCCCGACCGCCTTGGACACGACGAAGCCGGCGCGGGTCGGTACGGAGGTCATCTCCGTACCGGCGTCCCGCGCCGGCTCCGGCGAGGTTGTCGCGGTGGGTTCCGGGGCCGCCGGCAGGGTGAGGTGGACGACGACCGAGCCTCGCCCGGCGCGTCGGCCACCCCGGACCGCTGCGGCGAAGTCGTTACTGCGCCGCAGTCGCTGTGCGGCCGTCAGCACGACTGCCCACGTTCCCGGGACCGGACCGGTCGGCCTCAGGCCGACAGGCGGGTGCGACCCTTGGCGCGACGGGTCGACAGGATGGCGCGGCCGGCACGGGTGCGCATGCGCAGCCGGAAGCCGTGGGTCTTCGCGCGCCGGCGGTTGTTCGGCTGGTAGGTGCGCTTGCTCACGTCAGGCTCTCCGTTTTCGTACGTCCCCAGCGCGGGTCGCCCGGGGTCGTGGTGGACCAGGCCACCTCGACGGTGGCCCACGATCGGTGCTGCCCGACGACGCGGGACCTCGGCGATGCGGGGAAGCGACCGCGGACAGCAAGCACCCATCACCCTAGCAGAGGGCGAAAGAGCAGCCCCTCCAGCCTACGCAGGGGTGCAATGACCGTCAAACAACCCAGCAGGGACGTCACCCCCAGGTGGAAGCGCGACCGAACTAGCGCTTTTCGCTGATGCCGACAAGGACGGCCAGCGTCGTCGGTTGATGGTGCCCCGTCGTCGCTGTTACCGTGCGCGTTTGCGGTCAGCGTCGGGGGTGCAGGGTTGACGCTGTCCGGCAAGACCGGACAAGGCAGTGAATCGTTCGGCACGGTGAACCCGCTTCGACGCCCCTCCCGCCAGGGGGGCAGGTCCGACCCGCGACCGGCGGGCGGCCCCAATCGGTCGGTACACACAGGCTGTGGATAACTTGTGGATGCCGGTCGGTCAGCCGTCCGGTGGTGAGGCACCACCCGCGCGAACGCGGTGGCGGGCCCGGAACGGCCGCTGGACCACAGCGGCGGCCGGGAGCAGAGGCGGAGGGGGTGGCACGACGGTGGCCGGAACGATCGACCTTGCCGCGGTGTGGACCGCGGCGACGGACGAACTCGCCGACGAGATCATCTCCGCGCAGCAGCGCGCGTACCTGCGGCTCACCCGGCTGCGGGCGATCGTCGAGGACACCGCACTGCTCTCCGTCCCGGACGCCTTCACCCGGGACGTGATCGAGTCCCGGCTGCGGCCGGCGATCACCGAGGCGCTCACCCGACGGCTGGGCCGCCCGATCCAGGTCGCGGTCACCGTCCGGGTCGCCGAGGACGCCGCCGGCCGGCCCGCCGGCACCGTCTACCGCAGCGACCCGGAGACCGCGCTGGCCGAGCTGGACGGCAGTAAGGACGACTTCGCCGCCGGCCCGCCCTCCTTCGCCGAGCAGCCCTTTCCCGAGCAGCCCTTCGGCGAGCAAAAGCAGGCATACCCGGAGCCGGCCTATCCGGATCAGTCGTACCAGGACCGGCCCGCCGACCCGACGCCCGCGCCGCCGTCGCACGACGGGCACCGCCCGGGGCTCATCCCGGCCAGCCGGGACGGCGGCCAGGACACCCTCTTCGGTGCCGGCTTCGCCGAGCCGATGCGGGCGAGCACCCCAGAGCGGCGCGGCTACGACGAGCGCTCCCGCCCCGAGGCGCCGGCCGCCGACACCCGCGGCTTCGAACCGGCGTACCGCGACCAGGCCCGTCCGCAGCGCGACCCGCACCCGCCCCGCGGCATGGCCCGCGACGGGGGTACGGACAGCGGCCCCGGCCGGGCCGGCGCCGACCGCCGCCCCGGCGGGGGGAGCGACCGCCGCCCCGGCGGCGCGGAGAGCGGCGGCAACCGGCTCAACCCGAAGTACATGTTCGAGACGTTCGTCATCGGCTCGTCCAACCGGTTCGCTCACGCGGCGAGCGTCGCGGTGGCCGAGTCACCGGCCAAGGCGTACAACCCGTTGTTCATCTACGGTCACTCCGGGCTCGGCAAGACCCACCTGCTGCACGCGATCGGGCATTACGCCACCACCCTCGGCAACGCCCGATCGGTCCGCTACGTCTCCACCGAAGAGTTCACCAACGACTTCATCAACTCGCTCCGGGACGACAAGACCAGTGCGTTCCAGCGGCGCTACCGGGACGTCGACATCCTCCTGATCGACGACATCCAGTTCCTGGAGAACCGCGAGCGCACCCAGGAGGAGTTCTTCCACACCTTCAACACCCTGCACAACGCGAACAAGCAGATCGTGATCACGTCCGACCGCTCCCCGCGCCAACTGGCGACCCTGGAGGACCGGATGCGGACCCGGTTCGAGTGGGGCCTGCTCGCCGACATCCAGCCGCCCGACCTGGAGACCCGGATCGCGATCCTGCAGAAGAAGGCGGCCCAGGAGCGGATGTACGCCCCACCGGACGTGCTGGAGTTCATCGCCTCCCGGGTGTCCAACTCGATCCGGGAACTGGAAGGGGCGCTGATCCGGGTGACCGCGTTCGCCAGCCTCACCCGTTCGACGGTCGAGCTGTCGTTGGCCGAGGAGGTGCTGCGGGACTTCATCCCGGACGGCTCCGGCCCCGAGATCAACGCCGACCAGATCATGGCTTCCACCGCCGACTACTTCGGGGTGAGCCTGGAGGACCTGCGCGGCCAGTCCCGCTCGCGGGTGCTGGTCAACGCCCGCCAGGTGGCCATGTACCTGTGCCGCGAGCTGACCGAGTTGTCGCTGCCCCGGATCGGGCAGGCCTTCGGTGGCCGGGACCACACCACGGTCATGCACGCCGACCGCAAGATCCGTCAGCAGATGGCCGAGCGTCGCTCGCTCTACAACCAGATCGCCGAGCTGACCAACCGGATCAAGCAGAACACCTGAGTCGTACGCCACGCCGGCGACCGTCGGCGGTTGGCGGGAGAGACGCCCGGGCCCCGGCGGCCGGGCGTTTTTTCATGCCTGTGGACGCCCGGAGTTGACCCTCGACCGGGTTGAGGGCCCAGGATCGGTGTCGTGTTCATCCACAGGTTCGACCGGTTGTCCACATCCCGGGTTCCACAGGCGGTGGATAACCACGCTCCGTTCGGGCTCGGTTACCCACAGACTGTGGACAAACCCTGGGGACGAGCCTGTGGACGCCTGGGGACGACCGGCTCGTTGTCCACCGACGACGGTCGCCCTGTGGGCAGCCTGTTGAAGGTTCTGGGGACAACGTCGATCGACGTCCGCCGCGTCGTCCACAGGACTGGGGAGAAACCCGGTGGATTACCGGTGGACAACCGGTGGACAACCGTGGACAAGTCTGTGGACGACACGGCCTGTGGACGCCGACCCGGGTTTACCCCCCGGTTCTCCACAGCCAAACCACCGGTGGATAACGTGTCTGAGCTGCGCCGACGCGAGTTCTCCACAGTTTGCACAGGTGCGATGAAGACGATGGGTTATCTCTTCTAAAGAATCAAAAACCAATCATCACCGTTGGACTTCCTGTGGATCGGGCCGGAGCGCTGCCGTCGGCAGTCACCCGGCACCTGGATCCAGAGGGTCGGGCGCACAGCCGATGCCCTCGCGCCCTAAGGTGCGATGGGTACCCGCACGGTCGGGCGGGACGGTAGGCAGCGGTCGGCATGAGAGAGTTGTCGCTGACGTCGACGCGGAGGCATTGATGAAGTTCCGAGTAGAGCGCGACGCGCTCGCCGAAGCGGTGGCGTGGACCGCGAAGAGCCTGCCCAACCGGCCGTCCGTACCGGTGCTGGCGGGGGTGATGCTCCGCGTCACCGACGGCAACCTCCAGGTCTCCGGCTTTGACTACGAGGTCTCCAGCCAGGTGGCCGTCGAGGTGCAGGGGGACGCCGACGGCGCCGCCCTGGTCTCCGGTCGACTGCTCGCCGAGATCACCAAGGCCCTGCCGGCCAAGCCGGTGGACATCGCCGCGGTCGGCGCCCACCTGGAGCTGGTCTGCGGCAGCGCGCGGTTCACCCTGCCGACCATGCCGGTCGAGGACTACCCGGCCCTGCCCGAGATGCCCGAGAGCGCCGGCACCGTGGATGCGGCGGCCTTCGCCGCCGCCGTCGCCCAGGTCGCCGTGGCCGCCGGCCGGGACGAGACGCTGCCGATGATGACCGGCGTACGCCTGGAACTCTCCGGCGGCACGCTGGCCATGCTCGCCACGGACCGCTACCGGCTGGCGCTGCGCGAGATGGAGTGGAACCCGGACGACCCCGAGATCAGCCTCAACGCGCTGGTGCCGGCCCGGACCCTGAACGACACCGCCAAGGCGCTCGGCCCGCTCGGCGGCCAGGTGACCATGGCGCTCTCCCAGGGCGCCGCCGGCGAGGGGATGATCGGCTTCACCGGCGGCACCCGGCGGACCACCAGCCGGCTGCTCGACGGCGCGAACTACCCGCCGGTGCGCTCGCTCTTCCCGGCCGCCCACAACGCCGAGGCGCGGGTCCCGGTGAGCACCCTGATCGAGGTGGTCAAGCGGGTCGCTCTGGTGGCCGAGCGGACCACCCCGGTGCTGCTGAGCTTCAGCTCCGACGGCCTGGTGGTCGAGGCGGGCGGCACCGAGGAGGCGCGGGCGAGCGAGGCGATGGAGGCCACCTTCACCGGCGAGCCGCTGACCATCGGCTTCAACCCGCAGTACCTGATTGACGGCCTGGCCAACCTCGGCGCCCAGTTCGCGCTGCTGAGGTTCGTCGACGCCTTCAAGCCGGCGGTGATTTCCCCCGCCGGCGAGGATGGCGAGGTTGTCCCGGGGTACCGGTACCTCATCATGCCGATCCGCGTGTCCCGCTGATCGCGCCCGCAGAACCAGACGCACGGAGGTAGGAGCAGATGCAGCTCGGCCTGGTAGGACTCGGCCGGATGGGCGGCAACATGCGCGAGCGGTTGCGCGCCGCCGGCCACGAGGTGGTCGGCTTCGACCACAACGCGGAGCTGAGCGACGTCGCGACCCTGGCGGAGCTGGCCGAGAAGCTGGAGGCGCCGCGCGCCGTCTGGGTGATGGTCCCGGCCGGGGTGACCGACACGACGATCGACGAGCTCGCCGGTGTGCTCGGTGAGGGCGACATCATCGTCGACGGCGGCAACTCGCGGTTCAGCGACGACGCGCCGCGGGCCGAGCGGCTCGCCGAGCGCGGCATCGGCTACCTCGACGCCGGTGTCTCCGGCGGCGTCTGGGGCCGGCAGAACGGGTACGCCCTGATGGTCGGCGGCGCCCAGGAGCACGTCGAGCGGCTGATGCCGATCTTCGAGGCGCTCAAGCCGGAGGGCGAGTTCGGCTTCGTGCACGCCGGCCCGGTCGGTGCCGGTCACTACGCCAAGATGGTGCACAACGGCATCGAGTACGGCCTGATGCACGCCTACGCCGAGGGCTACGAGCTGCTGTCGAAGTCCGAGCTGGTGACCAACGTGCCGGGCGTGTTCAAGTCCTGGCGCGAGGGCACCGTGGTCCGCTCCTGGCTGCTGGACCTGCTCGACCGGGCCCTCGACGAGGACCCGGAGCTGGCCGAGCTGAGCAGCTACACCGAGGACACCGGCGAGGGCCGCTGGACGGTCGACGAGGCGGTCCGGCTCGCCGTTCCGCTGAACGTCATCACCGCCTCGCTCTTCGCCCGGTTCGCCTCCCGGCAGGACGAGTCGCCCGCGATGAAGGCCGTCGCCGCGCTGCGCCAGCAGTTCGGCGGCCACGCCGTCCACAAGCGCTGACCGGTATCCACAGCCTGTGTACGTCCGCCGGCTCGAACTGGTCGACTTCCGCTCGTACGAGCGGGTCGGCGTAGACCTGGAGCCGGGGCCGAACGTCCTGATCGGCGCCAACGGCGTCGGCAAGACCAACCTGGTCGAGGCGCTGGGCTACGTGGCGACCCTGGACTCGCACCGGGTCGCCACGGACGCCCCCCTGGTCCGGATGGGTGCCGCCTCGGCGGTGATCCGCTGTGCGGTGGTGCACGACGGCCGGGAGCTCCTGGTCGAGCTGGAGATCGTGCCGGGCAAGGCGAACCGGGCCCGACTGGGGCGCTCACCCGCCCGGCGGGCCCGGGACGTGATCGGCGCGCTGCGGCTGGTGCTCTTCGCCCCGGAGGACCTGGAACTCGTCCGGGGCGACCCGGCCGAGCGCCGCCGTTACCTGGACGACCTGCTGGTGCTCCGGCAGCCCCGGTACGCCGGGGTGCGCGCCGACTACGAGCGGGTGGTCAAGCAACGCAACGCCCTGCTCCGCACCGCGTACCTGGCCCGCAAGACGGGCGGGTCGCGGGGCGGGGACCTGTCCACCCTGGCGGTCTGGGACACCCACCTGGCGCAGCACGGGGCGGAGCTGCTGGCCGGCCGGCTGGAACTGGTCGCCGCCCTCGCCCCGCACGTCACCAAGGCGTACGACGCGGTGGCGGCCGGCCGGGGCGCGGCGGGGATCGCGTACCGGCCGTCGGTGGAGCTGACCGAGCCGACCACCGACCGGGCGGCGCTGGCCGAGGCGTTGACCGTCGCGCTGGCCGAGTCCCGCTCGGCGGAGATCGAACGGGGCACCACGCTGGTCGGGCCGCACCGGGACGAGCTGAGCCTCACCCTCGGCCCGCTGCCCGCCAAGGGGTACGCCAGCCACGGCGAGTCGTGGTCGTACGCGCTGGCCCTGCGGCTGGCCGGCTACGACCTGCTCCGCGCCGACGGCATTGAACCGGTGCTGGTCCTCGACGACGTCTTCGCCGAGCTGGACGCGGGCCGCCGGGAGCGGCTGGCGGAGCTGGTCGGCGGGGCCGGTCAGCTCCTGGTGACCTGCGCGGTCGATGACGACGTGCCGGCGGCCCTGCGCGGCACCCGGTACACGGTGGGCGATCAGACGGTGCACCGTGTCGACTGATCCGGACCGCGCAGACGCCCGCCGCACGGGTGGCCCGAGCCGCGCCGCCGCGGGTGGGGCGCCCGGTGCGCGTACCCCCAAGGGTGCCGGAGCCGCCCCGGACGGCGGTGCGGCGCGACCGACCGGCACCGGCGCGGACGCCGCCCGGGGTGGGCGGAGCGCCGGCGCGGACGGCGTAGGCGCGAAGGGCGCGGACGCCGCGGCCGGCGGCTCGGCCGCGGGTGGTGCGGGTGATGGCGCGGCGACCGGCTCGGCTGCGGGGCCGGAGCTGGCCCGGGCGGTGCTGGACGCGGCGAAGTCCCGCCGGGAGTCGGCGGCGAAGACCCGTCGCAAGAGCGCGGTCTCCGGCGACGGCGGTGAGCGGCGGTTGCGCGGCTACTCCGGGCCGGGCCCGGACCCGCGTGACCCGCAGCCGCTGGGCGTGGTGCTGGAACGGCTGATGAAGGCGCGCGGATGGCAGCAGCCGGCCGCCGAGGCGACCGTCTTCGGCGCCTGGGAGAAGGTGGTCGGGGCGGAGATCGCCCAGCACAGCCGCCCGGTGAAGCTCGAGGACGGCGTGCTGACGGTGGAGGCGCGCTCGACGGCGTGGGCCACCCAGCTGCGGCTGCTCGCCGGGTCGTTGCTCAAGCGGATCGCCGGCGAGGTCGGCCACAACGTGGTGCTCAAACTGCACATCCACGGCCCGGCGGCACCGTCCTGGTCGAAGGGCCCGCGGCGAGTCCGGGGCCGCGGCCCCCGGGACACCTACGGCTGAGCCCGGGTCACCGCCCGGCGCGTCGGGCCTCGCGCTCGGCGCGCTTGCGTTCCCGCTGCTCACGGCTCCAGCGCTTGCGGTTCGCCAGGTCCCGCGTCCACGCCTGGCGGGCCTGCGTGGAACCGCCCTGCACGGCACCCTGGACCCCCTCGGCCGGGCCGGCCAGGTACTTGAAGGCCCAGGCCCACAGCGTGCCGCCCTCGCCGGGCGCCCGCTGCTGCCGCTTCGCCTCGCTCATCGCGCCTGACCTCTCCTCGATGCTTTGTGCCCCAATGGTTCGCACACCAATCATTGGTACGATAGCAACGACCATGAGGAGGCCGATCGGTGCGTGACCAGATGGACGGGGATCCGCTGGCGCTGGAACAGCAGGTGTGTTTCGCCCTCTCCGTCGCCGCCCGCGGGGTCGTCGCCGTCTACCGGCCGCTGCTGGAGCCGATGGGGCTGACCCATCCGCAGTACCTGGTCATGCTCGCGCTGTGGCAGCACGCGCCGCTGTCGGTCCGGGAACTCAGCCGCCTGCTCCAGCTTGACCCCGGCACGCTGTCGCCTCTGCTCAAGCGCCTGGAGGCGGCGGGCTACCTGCGGCGCGAGCGGGACCCCGCGGACGAGCGGAGCCTCGCCGTCACGCTCACCGCCGCCGGTCAGGCCCTGCGTGCCCGGGCCGAGCAGATTCCGCCGACGATCGTGGAACGGCTCGGGATGCCGGTCGAGGAGCTGCGGCGCCTGCACACGATGCTGACCGAGGTGATCGGCGCGGCGAACCGCGCCGCGACCGGCACCCCCGCCGCGCCGGGCTCGACGACTTCCTGACGACGCCGGCGAGCCGCCCGGTCAGGTCGACGGGGCGGCCCGGCACGGGATCAGGCGTCGGCGTAGACGGCGAAGCCGCGGTCGGCGCAGCGCCGGTAGAAGGCGGCCAGGACGCCGAGTTCGGCGCAGGTGAAGTCCCACTGCGGCGGGTCGCCGCTCTCGTCGCGCAGCCGGTCGAGCCGGCTTTCCAGCCAGCGCAGCTGCTGCTCGGCCAGGCGCCCGTCGCCCAGCAGCGCGCGGAGCACCTCGCTGACCGACTCGAAGCTCACCGCCTCGCCGTACGGCCGGTGCTGGGCGACGAACTTCTCCAACCCGCCGGCGATCCAGGCGCAGCCGTCCGGGTCGATCACCGGGTCCTCGTCCTCGGCGGCGGCCTCCGTGGCGTAGAGCACATTTTCGAGGCCGAGGATCAGGTCGACCAGCTCGGTGTAGGCGGTCGCCCGCACCGTGCCGGTCTTGGCGATGTGCTCGGCGAGCGCGGCGGTCGGCGCGGAGATCCCGGGGATGTCCACGATCTCACCGAAGTCCACGAACTCGGCCGGCGCGACCGGGTCGTAGAAGCGGCCGGTCCGCGGCCAGTGCACCGCGACATTGTCCAGCCCCATCTGGCGTCACCCCTTGTGAGCACGTGTCGGTTCGATCGCGTCGATCGTCCCGCTTGCGGATGGAAAAGATCAAGACGAGCACCGGTGGCGCCGCAAAGGTACGGTACGGCCGGTCTGCGCGCGACCCCTGGCCGGGCGTCCACCCGCCCGACGTTTCTCCGTGCGGCGCCGCCCCCGATCTTCGCCAGGCGTGTAGGGGGAGTCGCGGACAGCGCGGTTCGGCCGGCTACGGAGTTCTCAGACGCCGCGCAAGGGTGCCGAGTGGCGGTTGTGTCGTGAGCGCACAGTAAGATTGACCGCGAGACGAACACCCGGCACGGAGCGACGGACACGGGCCCCCAAGGGCCCTTGATCATTGTCCCGCGTCGGGTCGAGCCGATCGCGATCCGCGGGCAACCGCGGCGACCGGTGCACGCGCTCCGTGACCTGGACTTCCCGGGCCGGTCCGTGCGCCGACGTCGCGTCCTGTCCGCCGAACCCGCGCCTCCGCGCCCTGGCGCGGCCGGCGCGAGAAAGTGGCCGAGGGTGGCAACGCAGGACAAGCAGGAGTACGGCGCAGAGTCGATCACCGTCCTGGAGGGGCTGGAGGCGGTCCGCAAGCGGCCCGGTATGTACATCGGGTCGACCGGCGAGCGCGGTCTGCACCACCTCGTGTGGGAGGTCGTGGACAACGCCGTGGACGAGGCGCTCGCCGGCTACTGCGACACCATCGACGTGGTGCTGCTCGCCGACGGCGGCGTCCAGGTCACCGACAACGGCCGTGGCTTCCCGGTCGACCTGCACCCGAAGCTGAAGAAGCCGGGTGTCGAGGTCGCGCTGACCGTCCTGCACGCGGGCGGCAAGTTCGACGGCAAGGCCTACGCGGTCTCCGGCGGTCTGCACGGCGTCGGCGTCTCGGTGGTGAACGCCCTCTCCACCCGGATGGCGGTGGAGATCCACAAGTCCGGCTTCGTCTGGCGGCAGAAGTACCGCGACTCCAAGCCGAGCCCGCTGGAGAAGGGCGAGACCACCGACCGCACCGGCTCGGCGGTCACCTTCTGGCCGGACCCGGACGTCTTCGAGACCGTCGACTTCGACTTCCAGACGATCTACCGGCGCCTCCAGGAGATGGCCTTCCTCAACCGGGGTCTCTCCATCCACCTGCTCGACGAGCGGGTCGCCGAGGAGGAGGACGGCCGGCAGCGCGAGGTCACCTTCCTCTACGAGGGCGGCATCGCCGACTTCGTCCGGCACCTCAACGCCTCCAAGAACCCGATCCACAAGACGGTGGTCGAGTTCGGCGCCGAGGAGGAGGGCATGTCGGTCGAGATCGCCATGCAGTGGAACGAGTCGTACGGCGAGTCGGTCTACACCTTCGCCAACACGATCAACACGCACGAGGGCGGCACCCACGAGGAGGGCTTCCGGTCGGCGCTGACCAGCGTGGTCAACCGCTACGGCGCGGACAAGAAGCTGCTCAAGGGCGACGAGAAGCTCTCCGGCGAGGACATCCGCGAGGGCCTTGCCTCGATCATCTCGGTCAAGCTGGCCAACCCGCAGTTCGAGGGCCAGACCAAGACCAAGCTGGGCAACACCCCGGTGAAGAGCTTCGTGCAGCGGGTCTGCAACGACCGGCTGGTCGACTGGTTCGACCGCAACCCGGCCGAGGCCAAGATGATCATTCAGAAGGCGTCCCAGGCGGCCCGGGCCCGGATCGCCGCCCAGCAGGCCCGCAAGCTGGCCCGACGCAAGTCGCTGCTGGAGTCCGGCTCGATGCCGGGCAAGCTGGCCGACTGCCAGTCCACCGACCCGCGCGAGTCCGAGGTCTTCATCGTCGAGGGCGACTCGGCCGGTGGCTCCGCCAAGCAGGGCCGTGACCCGCGGACCCAGGCGATCCTGCCGATCCGCGGCAAGATCCTCAACGTGGAGAAGGCCCGGATCGACCGGGTGCTGAAGAACAACGAGGTCCAGGCGCTGATCACCGCGCTGGGCACCGGCATCCACGACGACTTCGACATGGAGAAGCTGCGGTACCACAAGGTGGTGCTGATGGCCGACGCGGACGTCGACGGCCAGCACATCCAGACGCTGCTGCTCACCCTGCTCTTCCGCTTCATGCGGCCGCTGGTCGAGCTGGGCCACGTCTACCTGGCCGCCCCGCCGCTCTACAAGATCAAGTGGAACAAGAAGGGCGACGACGCCCAGTACGCGTACTCGGACCGGGAACGCGACGGGCTGATCGCGCTGCGCCAGCAGAAGAAGCCCAACGCTCGCCCGGACGACATCCAGCGGTTCAAGGGTCTCGGTGAGATGAACTACCCCGAGCTGTGGGAAACCACCATGAACCCGGCGACGCGTACGCTGCGCCAGGTGACGCTCGACGACGCCGCGACCGCCGACGAGTTGTTCAGCGTGCTGATGGGCGAGGACGTCGAGGCCCGCCGGTCGTTCATCCAGCGCAACGCCAAGGACGTGCGGTTCCTCGACATCTGACGGACCCGGCGTGGCCGGCCGGTGTCCACCGTCCGGCCACCCGGTCCACAGAGTTATCCACAACTTGGCCGGTTTCCCACAGCCGTTATCCACAGCACGAAAACGACTCTGAGTCTGATAAGGGTTAACAGTGACCGATACTCCCGAGTCCACCCCGAACGAGCCGGAGATCCCGGAGACACCTCTCGCGGCGGTCGTGCAGCACGACCGGATCGAGCCGGTCGGCCTCGAGGTCGAGATGCAGCGCTCGTACCTCGACTACGCGATGAGCGTCATCGTCGGGCGGGCCCTGCCGGACGTCCGGGACGGGCTCAAGCCGGTCCACCGCAAGATCCTGTACGCCATGTTCGACTCCGGCTACCGGCCGGACCGCGGCTACGTGAAGTGCTCCCGCGTCGTCGGTGACGTGATGGGTCAGTTCCACCCGCACGGCGACTCGGCGATCTACGACGCGCTGGTCCGGATGGCGCAGCCCTGGTCGCTGCGCTACCCGCTGGTCGACGGCAACGGCAACTTCGGCTCCCCGGGCAACGACCCGGCGGCGGCCATGCGGTACACCGAGTGCAAGCTCGACCCGCTGGCCATGGAGATGCTGCGGGACATCGACGAGGACACCGTCGACCTCCAGGACAACTACGACGGCCGGGCCAAGGAGCCCACCATCCTGCCGTCGCGGATCCCCAACCTGCTGATCAACGGCTCCGAGGGCATCGCGGTCGGCATGGCCACCAAGATCCCGCCGCACAACCTGCGCGAGATCGGCGCGGCGGTGCAGTGGTGCCTGGAGAACCCGGAGGTCGACGAGGCCACCACCCTCGACGCCCTGCTGGAGATCGTCAAGGGCCCGGACTTCCCCACCCACGGGCTGATCGTCGGCACCCAGGCCATCCAGGACGCGTACCGGACCGGGCGCGGCTCGATCCGGATGCGCGCCGTGGTCGAGGTCGAGGAGGACAAGCGGGGCCGGCCCTGCCTGGTGGTCAGCGAGCTGCCCTACCAGGTCAACCCGGACAACCTCGCCGAGCGGATCGCCGAGCTGATCAAGGAGGGCAAGCTCGCCGGCATCGCCGACATCCGGGACGAGTCCTCCGGGCGTACCGGCATGCGGATCGTGCTGGTCCTGAAGCGCGACGCGGTCGCCAAGGTGGTGCTGAACAACCTCTACAAGCACACCCAGCTCCAGGAGACCTTCGGCGCCAACATGCTGGCCCTCGTCGACGGGGTGCCGCGCACGCTCAACCTGGCCCAGTTCCTGCGCTACTACGTCGAGCACCAGATCGAGGTGATCCGCCGGCGGACCGCGTTCCGGCTGCGCAAGGCGGAGGAGCGGGCGCACATCCTGCGCGGTCTGGCCAAGGCGCTGGACGCCCTGGACGAGGTGATCGCCCTGATCCGGCGCTCGCCCACCGTCGACGACGCCCGGCAGGGCCTGATCCGGCTGCTGGACATCGACGAGATCCAGGCGACCGCGATCCTGGACATGCAGCTGCGCCGCCTCGCCGCCCTGGAGCGGCAGCGGATCGTCGACGACCTGACGAAGCTCGAGATCGAGATCGCCGACCTCAAGGACATCCTGGCGAAGCCGGAGCGGCAGCGGAAGATCGTCTCCGAGGAGCTCGGCGAGATCGTCGCGAAGTGGGGCGACGAGCGGCGGACGAAGATCGTGCCGTTCGACGGCGAGGTCTCGATGGAGGACCTGATCGCCCGCGAGGACGTGGTCGTCACCATCACCCGCACCGGGTACGCCAAGCGGACCAAGGTCGACCTCTACCGCTCCCAGCGGCGCGGCGGCAAGGGCGTCAGCGGCGCCACCCTGCGGCAGGACGACATCGTCAGCCACTTCTTCGTATGCTCCACCCACGACTGGATCCTGTTCTTCACGAACAAGGGCCGCGTCTACCGGGCCAAGGCGTACGAGTTGCCGGAAGCCAGTAGGGTGGCCAAGGGCCAGCACGTGGCCAACCTGCTCGCCTTCCAACCTGACGAGCAGATCGCGCAGATCATTGAAATCCCGAACTACCAGGTGGCTCCCTACCTGGTACTGGCCACGAGAAACGGCCTGGTGAAGAAGACCCGACTCGAGGAGTTCGACTCCAACCGGTCCGGCGGCGTCATCGCGATCAACCTGCGCGATGAGGACGAGCTGGTCGGTGCTGTCCTCGTGGCGCCGGAGGAGGACCTGCTGCTCGTCTCGAAGAAGGCGCAGGCGATCCGGTTCAACGCCACCGACGAGGCGCTGCGCCCGATGGGCCGCGCCACCTCGGGCGTGATCGGGATGCGCTTCACCGACGACGACGTCCTGCTGGCCATGGAGGTGGTTCGGGAGGGCCTGGACGTTCTGGTGGCCACGAACGGGGGATACGCGAAACGCACCCCGATCGAGGAATATCCGGTCCAGGGTCGGGGAGGTAAGGGCGTGCTGACTGCCAAGATCACCGAGCGACGCGGTGGTCTGGTCGGCGCGATCGTGATCGACCCGGACGACGAACTGTTCGCGATCACGAGTAACGGCGGCGTCATCCGGACTCCGGTGAAGCCTGTACGCCGTACGCGTGACCGGAACACAATGGGGGTCAAGCTGATGGACCTCCCGGACGGCGTGACTATCGTGGCGATTGCTCGCAATGCCGACGAGCCTGACGAACAGGACTAGTTGATGACGGAGACACAGGCGAAGTCGGGGAACACGGGGACCTCGGCCACCCCGGTCGACGAGGAGGCCGCCAAGGGCGGCACAGCCGCGGCCGGTCGCGCTGCCGTGGGTCGGGCGACCGTCCCCGCCGATGCGCCTGCCCCGAAGTTCACCCGGGCCCCCGGCATGACACCGCCGCCGGAGACGCCGGGCGACGAGGGGTCGACCGAGAAGCCCCCGACAGCGGGGCTCGACGGGCCCTCCTCCGCCACCCAGCCGGCGGTTGCCTCGGCCAAGTCGGCCAACACCACCCAGCCGATCAAGGCGGGAGCCGCCACCTCCCCGTCCGGCACCGGCACCCAGCCGAGGGTGGGCGGCGGGGCGAGGCCGTCGCCCGACGGCCGCCCGGCAGCCGGAGGCCGTCCCGCAAACGGCGGAGGCCTGCCGCCGGGCATCGGTGGCGCCGTCGGGGCCGCTCGGGTCGGTGACGCGGTACGCGCCGCGCGTACCTCGGTCGGCTCGGCCGCCTCCCGCGGCCCGCGCCGGGCCCGGCTGAACCTCAAGCGGATCGACCCCTGGTCGGTGATGAAGTTCGCCTTCTCGGTGTCGGTGGTGCTCTTCATCGTGGTGGTCGTCGCCACCTCGGTGCTCTACCTGGCCCTGGACGCCATGGGCGTGTTCCAGAGCGTCAACGACAGCCTGACCGACCTGGTCAGCGCCGGCGGTGGGCAGAGCACCAGCGGCTTCCAGATCACCGCCAAGGGCGTCATCCTCAGCTCCGCGCTGATCGGCCTGGTGAACGTCGTGCTGTTCACCGCGCTCGCCACGCTCGGCGCGTTCGTCTACAACGTCTGCGCCGACCTGGTCGGCGGGATCGAGCTGACACTCGCCGAGCGGGACTGATCCGGCTCCACGACGCCGGGGCACCGCCGAAAGCGGTCGCCCCGGCGTCGTGCGTACGGGTAGGTTCAAAGTGGCGCGGGCGCGCCGGCCCCCCGATTTGGGGCCGAGCGACGCGATGGGTTAACCTTGCTCGTCGCCACGCGGGGCTATAGCTCAGTCGGTTAGAGCGCAGAGCTGATAACTCTGAGGTCGCTGGTTCGATTCCAGCTAGCCCCACCGCACACCGTTCCGACGGCACAGTCGAGCGCGAGGGGTCGCCCCATGTTCAAGAAGCTTCTGTTCCTGGTCGGCGTCGTCGGCGTTGCCGCGGTGGTGGCCAAGAAGGTCAAGGCTTCCAACGACGAGCGCGCCCTGTGGCACGAGGCGACCACCGCCCCCGACCTGCGCTGACACCCGGCACCAGGCGGCTCCGCCCGCCCTCGGGGCCCTAGCTCAACTGGCAGAGCACTGCCTTTGCAAGGCAGGGGTTAGGGGTTCGAGTCCCCTGGGCTCCACCAGCACTTTCACCGGTTGACCTCGGTCCCGAGTACAGCCATTCGTACAGCCAAGCGGTCACGCCGTGCCTCCTCGCCCAGCACCCGATCGATGGCCGAGGCAGCGTGACGAGCTCGCGCCGGCAGGACGTGCCCGTAGGTGTCGGCCGTCATCCGGATCGTGGATTGCCCGAGCAGCTCCATCACCGTTCGCAGATCCTCGCCCTGGTGGAGCAGGAACGTGGCGAACGCGTGCCGCAGGTCGTGTAGGTGCAGCCAGTCCAGGCCGGCCGCCGCGCGGAGCTGCTCGAAGCGCCGGTTGACGTTCCGCGGTTCCATCGCAGTACCGATGGTGCTGGCGAAGACCATGCCCAGATCCGACCACACCTCCCCAGCGGCGAGCCGTTCCTTGGCCTGACGCACCCGCTGCGCCCCCAGCGCCCGAACGGCCAGAGCCGACAGCGGCAGGGGCCGACTCGACCGGTGAGTCTTCGGTGGCACGAACTCCAACCCGCGATCCGTCCGCTGGAGCGTCTGCCGAACGAACAGCGCCCGTCCCGGCAGGTCTACATCCGACCACCGGAGGCCCAACAGCTCAGCCCGCCGGAGCCCGGTGGCCAGCGCCAGGGCGACAAGGTCGTTCGTCCGGTAGGGCGCTCCACCTTGTCGCCCTGGCCCTGGCCCGCTCCACGGTGTGTGGGTCGGCGGCAGACGGGATGGCAAGCAAGGTGACAGCGGTGACGATCTCAGTAGGATGCTGGGATGTCTCGACCAGTGATCTTCGACCTCTTCCATACCTTGATCCACGGGGCTGATGAGGAGCGTGACCGGGTAGTCGGCGAAATGGCGGTCATGGTCGGCGTGGCTCCGGCCGAGCTGGTCGCCGCGTACCACGCCACCTGGCGGGACCGGCTGGTCCGGTGGGACGTGGAGGAGACCATCCGCATCCTCGCCGGACGCCTCGGCGGCACACCGACCGACGCGCAGGTGGCACGGGCCGGTGAGCATCGGCGAGCCCTCGGACGCCGAATGCTCGACAGCGTCTCGCCCGCCACCCTGGACGTGCTCGACGCGCTACGCGCCGATGGTCGTCCGCTGGCCCTCATCAGCAACGCCACCTCGGACACCTCCGAGCCGTGGCCGCAGAGTCCGCTTGCCCGACGGTTCGATGTCGCGATCTTCTCCTGCGATGTCGGGCTGGCCAAACCCGACCCGGCGATCTATCACCTTGCTGCCGAGCGCCTGGGGGTCGAGCCGGCGGAGTGCTTCTTCGTCGGCGACGGCTCAAACGGTGAGCTGCCCGGGGCGGCAGCGGTCGGTATGACCGTCTTCCGGACCACGGAGCACAACGACACCGACCCCAGCTGGGGCGGGCCGGTTATCCATACCTTGGGTGAGCTGCCCGCCATACTCGGAGAGCCGTCCAAGGTCATGGAGCCGGCCGAGTAGAACGGTCAGTACAGCCACTCGTACAGCCAAGCCCGCCGACAGATACCGTCCGGGGCCGATGGCAGGCGACACGGCGAGCAGCTCAGCGCCAGTCACCGACCTAGGCAGACAGCCGTCTTGATCTTTGCAAGGCAGGGGTTAGGGGTTCGGGTCCCCTGAGCTCCACCATTTATGCTCCCCACCTGCGGCTTCTCGTTTTGTTTGATCGACAAGTACAACGTCAGTACAGATCAGGCTTGATCTTGACCTGAACGCGCCGACCGCAGGACGTTCCCAACGATGCCGCGAGGCCGGTCCCGCTTCGGCCACCAGTGCACGTACGTTTCCAACGTGATCCGCAGCGTCTTGTGCCGTAGCTGCCGCTGGACGTCCTGCGGTTCGGCGTGATTTGTGATCAGCGTCGTGGCGAAGAAATGCCGTAGCGCATGGAAGGTTCCGTGCTCCTTTGGCCAGCCAGCGGCTGCCCGCCAGTCGGCCTACTCTCGCGACCAGGTGCGGTCGGTGAACGGGTTGCCCCGCGTTGTGGTGAACAACAGCGGCACGACGCGCCGGACCGGGTCGCCGGAGGTGACGTCGATCAGCTCCACCGGGACGGGCGGGAAGTCGCGGACGTGCTCGGTGAGGACTTGGCCCACGACCGGGTCAAGATCGACCGTTCCAAACGAGCCCGCTTTGGGCTCGCTGAGGTAGAACCCCGCGTGCTCCTGGGGCGCGTACCGCAACTGCTGGACGATGTGCAGCTCTCCCCGGTCGCGGTCGACACAGCGGGCACCCTGCTCCACGCCGAGCGCTTCACCCAGCCGACAGCCCTGCCCAGCGCCCAGCCAGATGGCCGCCCGGTAACGAGGAGGCACGACGTCGAGCAGCGCCAGAACCTCGCGCTCCCTCGGCACCCACTTTGGCTCCCGAGAAAAGCCCCGCAGCACCTGAGCGAGCTTTACGCCGTCGCATGGGTTGTCGGTGATCACCTTGTCGGTCACTGCGGCGTTTAGCACGGCGTCGAGGAGTTCGAAGTACAGCTTGAGCGAGGTACGCGGCGTGCCCTCGTCCAAGCGCTGCGTCAGCCACTCCCACACACGGGTCAAGGCGGCCCGCAAGCGGCCCGCGCCGGCCGCGCTCGGCCTGCTGGCGGCGAAAGCGCCGGCATCGGCCGGCGCGCCGGCCGATGAAGGGCATGCCTCCGGCGGGGGCCAGACGACTCCGAGATGGAGTTGCCGAACGGTTCCGGTTCGTGAGTGGTGGGATGGCGAGGGGGTCAGCGCGTGCTGTTCAGCGCAGCCCGCATCGCTTAAGGATGTCGATGATGATCGCCGCCTTGCCCTGGACGTACAACGCCATGTCCATCGGATGTTCCTGGGCGACTCGGTGCTTCTCGGCCGCGTAGCGATCGCGATCTTCTGGGTGGGTGCGAAGCCAGTCTCTGAGGATCAGGTGCCGGAGGTACTCATCGCAGTCAGGGCCGAAGACGTGCAGATTCACCCCGTGGTCGTGGGTCCAGAGGCAGCGGTGCTGGTACCAGTCGGGGTCGCGGGTGCGTAGGAAGTAGCCGGCGGCTTCCAGCGGCGGCACGTAGGCATCTTCATCTGCCGGGTCCGCAACGATGAGGTCGATGTCGAGTCGATTCTTGGCCGCCAGACCGGGCACGGCGGTCGACCCTACGTGTTCGACCGCAAGCGCTTTGGCACCGAGCGCAGCCCGGATGGCCGCCTCCTCCTTGGCGAACATTGCGGGCCACTCAGGGTTGTAGGCGTCAATCGTGATGGGTGAGGTGACGTTCGCCGGACGGTTGCCGACTGCTCGCTTCGCAGCCTTGTCGCCGGTGAGATCCAGCGATGCCTTAGGCAGAGGTGGAATGCGCATTGGAGGCACCTTAAGGGACGTCTCGTAACTGGGTGAAGGCGTTGCCCGGCACCGGGTTGGTCTTCCCCCGGCGAGGGCGATGTTGTGCAGGTTGGCGATGCCGGAAGCGGTGTCGGTCAATGTGCGGGCGGCGCGGCGGTGGTCGCGCAGGATCTTCCAGGTCTTCATGCGGGCCAGGGCGTGTTCGACCTGCGCTCGGACGGTGCGGTGCTGTGCATTCAGGTCTTCCGTCCAGGCCGGCAGCGCACTGCCGTCGGAGGGCTTGCGGTACGGGATGATCACCTCGGGGTTGCCGCGGTAGCCGCCGTCGGCCATGACTGGCCGCCCGTCCAGCTTCTGGTCGATACCGGAGGTGCGGTAGACGATGGTGTCGTTGCGGTTGCCGGGCTGCGGGTCGCCGACGGCGATGACCAAGCGGGTGCTGGCGTCGATGGCGACCTGCAGGTTCGTCGAGTAGCGGTAGTTCTTGCTCGGGGCGGCCAGGCGGTGGTCCCGGGTCGGGACCAGGGTGCCGTCGACGATCGCGATCTGGTCCACCGGCCGCCGGCGCACCGGGGCCAGGGCCAGCAGCGGGCCGACGGTGTCAATGACCCGGTGCGCGGCGGAGTGCGACACCCCGAACAACGGACCGATCTGCCGCATCGTCAGGTTGGTACGCCAGTACGTGGCCACCAGCAGCACCCGGTCGGCAAGGTCGAGGGCCCACTGCCGGCCCGGCCGGCCGTCGGCGATGCCGTCGCCGCCACGCTCGGCGACCAGGCGGACCAGCCGCCGGAACTGGGCCGGCTGCAGACCAGTGAACGGGAAGATCCACTCCGGGCGGGCTGCAGAGATCACCTGCACCCAGACATCCTCGATGACCGTCCTTGACAGACAGACACCGGGGTTACGAGACATCCCTTAGGGGCGGGGCTCGCACATGCTCATAGCATCGCGCTCCCAGCTACTTCCTACGAGAGCGACGGGGTAGCGGACCTCGCTGACCTGCTTGTTGTCGGTCTCGACCGAAAACCGTACCGACAATGGCTCCGGCTGGAAGGCGATCGAGCACTCGAACTGCAGCTCGACGAGGATCTGACCGGTGCCGCCAGGGCGCAACAGCCGGGGTTGACCTATGTTGCGTATCAGAACGCCGGGCCTCTCCGCGTGAACCGCGTGAACCGTGATCGGCGCGGGGCCAGCGTTGATCAATAGCAGCTGGCCGTTCAGCTCGACGGATCCCTCGATGAACGAACCGCCAAGGTTGACCGATTCAGGCAGCGCCACGAGTGCGACCACGGTGGCCCGCTCCCGCTGTTCACGTGAGTCCCGCAGCTCACCGACACCGACACCGCCGAGCACCACGCCGGCGACGAAGGCAGCGACGAGGCGAAGGATCATCTTCTGTCTAGTCGCGACGTGGCCGTGGGTAGTGCTGCTCACGGCCGGCTCGTGATCGTGCTTGTCCAGATCGATCACTTCGTGCTCCGGCGACATGGCGACAGCCTAGGGCTTCGTCGACGGCGCACAAGAGCGCGCAGAGCATCATCAATGACCAGAGGCAGGAGCCAACCCAGGCTGCAAAGGGACACTATCACCGTCGTTCTGGAGTTGCCTTGAGCAAACCCCCGCCGACCTTGTCTCGGAGTCGGCGGGGGTTCTGCTCTGATGACGCGCGTGGTGCGTCGTGTGCGGCCCCTGATGAACCCGGCATTCCGTCAGGGCAAGGCAGGATCAGGGCCGCGCACTACGTCAGCGGGTGGTCACCGCGCTGCCCAGGTCCCAGCTGATCGACGTCGAGTACAGCGCGAACCGGTAGTCCCGGGTCTTGCTGATCCGGTAGGACATCGTGGCCTCACCCTTGCTGTTGGTCCACACCGACTTCAGGTTGTACCACTGCGTGGTGCCGCGCTCCCGGTACTGAAAGACCCCGCCGGCGGACCGCTTGAAGTAGTTGTTGTTCGACACCGAGTAGAGCAGCGAGGTGCCCTTCAGCGTCACCACGTCGCCGCTGCGCGACGAGGAGATCCACGCCCCGGCGGCGAGCTTGACGGTCGAGGTCGGCTGATTCTGCGCCTGGTCGTCGTAGTTGACGTCCCACGCGCCGCCCGGCCGCCAGGTGTGCGTACCGATGGTGTGGAAGCTGTAGACGTCCCACGTGTCGGTGGTGGTGTTGTCAAAGATCGTGATGTCCTGCCAACCGCGGGTCGGGTGGTAGAGATCCCACGCGGCATACGAGCAGGGCCCGCTCATGGTCAGCTTCAGACCGATGTACGGGCGACCGATCGCCACCCGGCCGGGTGCGCTCAGGACGCACGTTCCCGCGGCCTGCGCGGGGGCGGGCACCGCCAGCAGCACGGACAGACCGAGCAGGGCAAGCAGAAATGCCGAAGTACGACGAAGCAACTGGGATCCTCTCAAGTGCCGAAAGTCGGCGGGACGGTGTTCCCATTCCGCCGGCGCAGCAGGCTATCACCGGCACCGGCTCAAGGAGTGCCCCCGATCCGGCGACGGACAGATTGCGGGTCGAGAAGGATATGTCCCAACGGGTCCGAAATCGACGGACGCATTCAGACGCAGCGGATTCAATGACGTATCGCCGGCCGGTACGGTCGTTGACCATGCAGCGGCTGGCGCTCTTCGACCTCGACAACACCCTCGTCGATCGTTCGGAGGCGTTCGGGCGCTGGGCGGTCGAGTTCTGCGCCGAACGCCAACTGCCGGCTGACGCCGTGGCCTGGCTGATCGCCACGGTCCAGGACGGTTTCGTGCCCCGGGACTGGTTCTTCGGCGAAGTGGGGCAGCGCTTCGGCCTGACGGACCGGGTGGACGACCTGTGGGCGCGGTACCGCCGGCGCATCCCGGAACTGGTGACCTGTCGCCCGGAGGTGCTGACCTCGCTGGCGCTGCTGCGCGACGACGGCTGGGCGGTGGCGATCGTGACCAACGGTCAGGCCGACAACCAGTTGGGCAAGATCAGGCGTACCGGGCTGGACCGCTGCGTCGACGCCTGTGCGGTGTCCGGGGAGTTGGGGATCCGGAAGCCGGCGCGGGAGATCTTCGAGGCCGCGGCCCGCAAGTGCGGGCTCGATCTGCGGGACGGGGGTTGGGTGATCGGCGACAGCCCGGTGCACGATGTCGAGGGCGGACGCGCGGCAGGGCTCGGCAGCGTCTGGGTCAGCAGGGGAAAGGACTGGCCGGCCCACCTGCCCCGACCGGACCGCACCGTCGGCGACGTCCTGGCCGCCGTCGCGGTACTGCGCGGGGCAGAGTAGGGGCCGGCTACGCCGGGCCGAGCAGGTCCCAGCGGTTGCCGGCCACGTCGAGGAAGACGGCCACCTGGCCGTAGGGCTGGGTGCGCGGCGCGGAGACGAACTCCACGCCGTACGCGGTCATCCGGTCGTACGCGGCGCGGAAGTCGTCGACCTGGAGGAAGAAGCCGACCCGGCCGGCCGTCTGGTCGCCGATCACCGCCTCCTGCCGTGCACCGTCGGCGCGGGCCAGCAGGAGGCCCGTTCCTCCGCCGGCCGGCCGGACGACCACCCATCGCTTGGGGCGTCCGTCGTTGGTCAGCGACGGGGAGTCCTCGACCAGCTCGAAGCCCAGCGCCCCGGTGAAGAACCGGATGGCCTCGTCGTAGTCCCGCACCACGACGGTGCACAGGTCGATCCGCATCCGGGGAGCCTAGCCGGGCCGCGGGTGGGGTCAGTAGTCGTGGCAGGCGGCCGCGAGCGCGTCGGCCACCAACTGCCAGGCCGCCCCATCCGGCGCCGGCTGGCCCGCCCGGCGTTGCAGGCGCCCACGATCGCGCAGCTGGGTGGCGCAGGCGGCCAGGAACTGGTCCAGCTCCGGGTTGACCACGGCGTCGGGCGCCCGGACCACGTCGTCGGCGAGCCACTGCATCCAGGTGACCAGGTCGTCCAGGCTCCGCACGCGCTTCGTCGGCTGGCCGTCGGCTGAGGTCATGAGCGCTCCCAGGGGTCGGGGATCCTGCGACCTGTGTACCCCGCCAGCACGTTCCGCCGGGGGCAGGTGCGGCAAACGACGGGGTGGCACCTCGCCCCTGACCGGACCACCCGGCCGGGCGGCAGGCTAGCGTCGGGGCGTGAGCACCGGAACTCCCCGCGTCCTGCCCGCCGACAGCGGTGTCGCCGAGGCCGCCGCCGTGCTGCGCGCCGGCGGCCTGGTCGCGTTCCCCACCGAGACCGTCTACGGGCTCGGGGCGAACGCCCTCGACGCGCGGGCCGCCGCCCGGATCTTCGAGGCGAAGGCCCGGCCTAGCTTCGACCCGCTGATCAGCCACCTCGCCGACGCCGCCGACCTGGAGAAACTCGTCGGCCCGGTGCCGCCGGCGGTGGCCGCGCTGGCCGCCCGGTTCTGGCCCGGCCCGCTCACCCTCATCGTGGACCGGCCCGCCGAGATCCCGCCGATCGTCACCTCCGGGTTGGACACGATGGCCGTCCGGGTGCCCGACGAGGCGTCCGCGCGGGCGCTGATCCGGGCCGCCGGGGTGCCTGTGGCCGCCCCCAGCGCCAACCGGTTCGGGCAGCTCAGCCCCACCCGGGCCGAGCACGTGGTGCGCGGGCTGGGCGCGGCCGTCGACGTGGTGCTGGACGGCGGGCCGACCCGGTGCGGGATCGAGTCGACCATCGTGGACGCCCGCGGTGACCGGCCGGTGGTGCTGCGGCTCGGCGCGCTGGCCGTCGAGGAACTGGTCGAGGCGGTCGGGCCGGTGACCGTACGGCCGGGCAGCTCCGGGCAGCCGGTGGCACCGGGGACGCTGGCCGCGCACTACGCGCCGCGTACCCCGCTGCGGTTGGTGACCGCCGTGGAGCCGGCGGCCGGCGACGGCGCCCGGCGCGGGTTCCTGGCCTTCCGGGAGCCTCCGGCCGACGGGTACGTCGCGGTGGAGGTGCTCTCCCCGGCCGGCGACGTCACCGAGGCCGCCGCCCGGCTCTTCGACGCCCTGCACCGGCTCGACGCGGCCGGGGTGACCGAGATCGTCGCCGAGGCCGCCCCCGAGGTGGGGGTGGGGCGGGCCGTCAACGACCGGCTGCGCCGGGCAGCCGCCACCTGGCACTGACGACCCGGTGCACGCCCGCGGCCCCCGTTCTCACAACTCGGCGGCGATCCGGTCGACGCCGGCGGTCAGCTCGTCGTAGCCGGCGGCGCTGAGCTTGCCGCCCCGGAGGAGCTCGGCGAGCTTGTCGCGCAGCTTCTTGATCTGCTCCTCAGCCTGCTCCGGGTCGTCCTCGGCGATCTCCTTGGCGATCGCGTCCACCTTGCTGTGCAGGTCCTTGGCCGCGTCCGGGTTCAGCTGGCCGCTATCCACCTGTTCCTGGATCGATAGGCGCATCGCGACGACGGGGTCGGCGGGCGGGGCCGGCGTACGCGAGACGGCCGGTGGGCTGGGCGCCTCGCTGGTCTTCAGGGTGGTCGGGGTGGTCGGGGTGCTCGGGGCCGCCGGGGCTGCCGGCTCGACCGTCCGGACCACCGGGGTGGTCGGGGCCACGGTCGCCGGGCTCGGCCGTACGGCCGTCGTGTCGGCGGGCACCGACGTGCCGGTGGGCGGCGCGACCGACGTGCCGGTGTCGGGGCGTAGCAGCGCGGCGGCGACCAGCGCGACCAGCGCGACGCCGAGGACGCCGGCCGTCACGAGGAGCAGGGCGCGTCGCCGTCGTACCGGTCGTCCCCCGGTGCCCGGGTCTGTCCGCACCGCCATGGCCACGACCGGGGCGCTCGGACCGGACCGGTCGGAGTCGGAGCGCTGCGGCGGGAGGGAGGGCGGCAGGACGTCCGGGGACGTCCCCAGGGCCGCGAGGCGGTCACGGACCTCCCCGGCGTCGGCCGGCCGGGCGGCCGGGTCCTTGGCGAGCAGCTCCGCCACCAGGGCGTCCAGCGCGGCGGGGAGGCCCGAGCGGCGTTCGCTCAGCGGCGGGGGCGGGTCGTTGACGTGCTGGTGCAGGACGCTCAACGGATCACCCGTGAACGGCGGCGTGCCGGCCAGCATGGCGTAGAGGGTGCAGCCCAGACCGTACAGATCGGATCGGTTGTCGACCGGCAGCCCGAGCGCCTGTTCGGGCGCCATGTAGGAGCTGGTGCCCAGCTTGGTCGCCGGACCGGTCAGGGTGGCGTGCCCCGCGGCCACCGCCAGCCGGGCGATGCCGAAGTCGCAGATCTTCACGGTGCCGGACGGGGTGACGATCAGGTTCCCCGGTTTCACGTCCCGGTGCACCACGCCGGCCGCGTGCGCCGCGGCGATCCCGTCGGCGGCCTGCACGGCGATCGCGATGGCCTGCTCCACGGGGAGCGGTCCGTCGGCGATGAGCGCCGACACGGTCCGTCCCTCCACCAGTTCCATGACCAGGTAGGAGTCGTCCTCCTCGCTGCCGAAGTCGTAGACCGCGACGATGTGGGGATGGCTCAGCCGGGCCGCCGCACGCGCCTCGCGGTCGAACCGTTCGGCGGCCAGCGGCTCCCTCAGGCCGGCGGCGGAGAGCACCTTGATCGCCACCGGTCGGTCCAGTCGCAGGTCGCGGCCCCGCCAGATTTCGCCCATCCCACCGCTGCCGAGCAGTTCCTCGGACCGGTAGCGGCCACCGAGCACACGTTTCAACACGCGGTCAGTTTCTCCAGTCGCGGCCACCGCTACACCCCACGACGCGCCCCGCGACGGCGCGCGGCACGGTCAACTGTGCCGCGCCGCGCCACCGTCACCTGGTACCCCGTGTGCGGAACCGACACCGGGGAGCGGTGCTATGCCTCCTGGTGCGTGACGTCGAGGTTGACGAAGCGGGGCTCCGCCTTCGCCAATCGCCGCATCCGCTCGGCGTACGTGCCGGTCTCCGGCTGGCCGCTGTGCGCCATCGCCTGCTCGTAACTGTCGAACTCGGCGACCATGACGAAGTGGCCGGGCCGCTCCCGGTTCTCCGCGACGGTCATCCGCGCCGGGGCGTTCGACAGCTGCTGCTGTCCCCACTCCTCGCTCAGCGCCCGCACCTCGTCGGGCCGGTCCGTGTCGTACTCGATCACCTGGACGAACGACATGTCGTCACCTCCCGGCGGCGGATACCCGGGCCGTTGCCGTCCATACCGCCGCCACCCGGGTACCGGCGGCCGGTCGAGGTCGCGTGCATGGTCACCCGGACCGAGGGTACGAATTCAGACAACGACCCCCGGAAGCAACGACCCCGGAAAGCGAGGTGGCACATCATGCCGACCGCACGCGAAATCATGACCAGCGACGTGACCTGCGTCCGCGAACAGGACGATCTCCGGGCCGCCGCGAAGCGGATGGCCGACCTGGGCGTAGGTTCCCTGCCGATCTGCGGCGACGACAACCGCCTGAAGGGCATGCTGACCGACCGGGACATCGTGGTGAAGGTCCTCGCCCAGGGCAAGGACCCGGCCAACGTGACCGCCGGCGAGCTGGCTCAGGGCGAGGCCGTCACCATCGGCGCCGACGACGACGCCGCGGAGATCCTGCGCACCATGGGCAAGCACAAGGTACGCCGGCTGCCGGTGATCGACGGGCACGAGCTCGTCGGGATCGTGGCCGTGGCCGACGTGGCCCGATCCCTGCCGGAGCGCCCGGTGGGCGACCTGATCGAGGCGATCTCCGAACGCTCCTGACCGCCACCATCCCTGATCGCCGCCCTCGGCTCCGGCCGGGAGGCGGCGATCGGCGCATCCGGGTGTCAGAGGCGGTGCCGACGAACGTCACCTCAGCCTGTTCCGTCCCCATCCCCGCTCCGTACCCCCGACCCGGCGGGCGAACCCGGCGGCGGGGGGAGGCGCTCGACCAGCCGGCTGAGCGCGCCGTTGGCGAAGGTGGCGCCCAGCGCGGAACCGGCGGCAATGCTCCAACCGACCGGCCCCAGCGGGGTGCAGCCGAAGAACTGGCTCACCCCCGGCGTCTGCACCACCCCGGCCAGCACGCCCAGCGAGACAGCGGTGGAGGCGAGCACCATCGGGCTGGTGCCACCGGCCAGGACGGTCTGACCGAGCTGGGTGCCCACCAGGGACACCAGCGCCACCGTGCCGGCCCGCCGCCGGCGACCGGTGTACCGGGCCAACGTCCAGCCGGCCGTCGCGCCCAGCGTGGTGGCCGCCGCCCGCAGACCGATCTCCCGGGTCATCGTCTCGCCCAGCGAGGTGTCCGGCCCCTCCCGCAGCAGCCCGTCGGCGCGGTCCGCGGCGGGCGGCCGGACCGCGATGGCCAGCGCCGGCGCCAGGTCGGTGAGCAGGTTGACCAGGAGCAGTTGCCGCCCGGTCAGCGCCGACCGGCCGGTGCTGGCGGCGGTGAGCACGCTGAACGCGATCTCGCCCAGGTTGCCGCCGACCAGGATGCTCAGCGCGTGGCGAACCGAGGACCACATCGCCCGCCCCTCGACCAGGGTGGCGATGATGGTCTCCAGCCGGTCGTCGGTGACCACCAGGTCGGCGGCGGCCCGCGCCGCCGGAGTGCCCCGCTGACCCAGCGCGATACCCACATCGGCCAGCCGGATCGCCGGCGCGTCGTTCGCGCCGTCCCCGGTCATCGCCACGGTACGGCCGCACTTCTGCAACGCCTGGATGATCCGGACCTTGTGCGTCGGGGTGCACCGGGCCACCACGTCGGTGCGGGCCAGCCGCTCCCCGAGCGCGTCGTCGTCCAGCTCGTCGAGTTCGACGCCGGTGGCGACCCGCTGCTCCTCGTGGTCCGGGCTGATGATCGACGCGATCGCCTCGGCGGTGGCCGGGTGGTCACCGGTGATCATGATGGTATGCACGCCGGCCTGCCGGATCCGGCGGACCGCGGGGGCGGCGCTCTCGCGTACCCCGTCGGCGAGCGCGACGAAGCCGACGAAGACCAGGTCGCGTACCTCGTCGTCGGTCACCGTCGAGGTGTCGACCCGACATTCGGCGACGGCGAGCACGCGGTGCCCGGCACCGGCCCGGTCGGCGAGCATCGCGTGCAGCCTGTCCCGCCCCTCGCCGTCCAGGTGCTCGTCCCGGCCGCCCGGGGTACGCCACGCCGCGCAGCGGGGCAGCACCGTCTCCGGCGCCCCCTTCACGCTGAGCAGCAGCCGCCCCCCGGTCCGCCCGACCGTGGCGAGGTAACCGCGGGACGGCTCGAACGGCAGCCCGCCCACCGCCTCCCAGCCGTCCGCGCCGGTCTGCTCGGTCACCCCCGCGTCGCGGGAGCCGTACCGGACCGCCCGGTCGGTGTGCTGCGGCAGCTGCTCCGGGTCGTCCGCCGCCGGGGTGGCCCGCAGCGCGGCCGCCAGGGTCAGCCGCAGGGTGTCGTCGAGCTCGTCGACCGGGGCGTACCGGCCGTCGTAGCCGACCCCGGCGAGCAGCAGCCTGCCCTCGGTGAGGGTGCCGGTCTTGTCGAAACAGAGCACGTCGACCCGGCCCAGCGCCTCGATGGTGCGCGGGTTGCGGACCAGGGCGCCGTGCTCGGCCAGCCGCCGGGCCGCCGCCAGCTGGGCCGCGCTGACCAGGAACGGCAGCCCCTCCGGCACCGACGCCACCGCCAGGTTCGCGGCGGTCGCCGCCGTCTCCGCCAGCGGTACGCCGCGCAGCAGCCCCGCCCCGGCCACCGCGATCGCCGAGCTCGCCGCCATCGGGAGCGCGGCGCTGGTCAGCCTGCCCAGTCGGGTTTCCACCCCGCTGGCCGGCGGCGCCTGCCGCGCCATCGCCAGGCTGCGCCCGCTCTCGGTGTCCGCCCCGGTGGCCACCACCACGGCGGTGCCGTGCCCGGCGGCGATCGTGGTGCCCTCGTAGAGCATCGAGTGCCGGTCAGCGACGGCGTTGGCCACCACCGGCTCGTCGCTCTTGCCCACCGGCAGCGATTCGCCGGTCAGCGACGACTCGTCCGTCTCCAGGCCGTCGGCGGTCAGCACCCGGCAGTCGGCCGGCACCGCGTCCCCCGGGCCGAGGGTGACCACGTCCCCGGGTACCAGGTCCTCGGCGGCGACCACCCGCTCGGTGCCGTCCCGGCGGATCCGGGCGGTCACCGCCGAGCGGGAGAGCAGCTCGGCCAGGGACCGTTCGGTGTTGCGCTGGTGCACCGCCCCGATCAGCGCCGAACCGCCGACCACCCCGCCGACCAGCGCGGCGTCGACCAGCGACCCGAACGCGGCGGAGAGCACCGCCCCGGCGGCCAGTACCGGGGTGAGCGGGTTGGCCAGCTCGTCGACGAAGGCGCGGAGCAGCCCGCCGGTCGCCGGCCCGCCGTCCGGGCCGGCGCGGTGCCGGCGGCGCGCCTCCGCGTCGGTGAGTCCCTCCGGGCTGCTGTCCAGCTGCCGGAGCACCGTGTCGACCGGCATCAGGTGCCAGGCGGTGGTGGTCGGGGGCGCCGTGCCGGTCGGGCCGGGCAGCCGGTGGGCCTGCCACACCCCGTTACCGAAGGCCACCGCGGCCGCGCCGTTGACCGCGGCGAGGGTGCGCCCCGGCAGCAGGTGGGGGTCGGCGGTGAACGCGCCGAGCGTGCCCAGGCCGGTGCCGGCCATCGACAGCCGGATGTTCTGCCTGGTCATCCGCTGGGCCACCCCGGCCGCCTCGATGATCAGCGCCGGAATCCGCAGGTCGGTACCGACCAGCAGGTGGGCGCCCCACGGCGGCAGGTCCTCCGGGCCGGCCACGCCGAGGCCGCAGTCGGCGGCGGCGATCCCCCGGCGATCCCCGGAGACCAGCAGCACCACCGCGCCGTCGCGTTGCAGGGTACGGACGGAGTCGGCGAGTTGGTCGCCACCGGGCAGGACGGCGTCGGCGAAGCCGTACCGCTGGGGGTCGTCGGTGGCCACCACCAGGCGCAGCCCGGCGGACCGGGCGGCGGCGGGCAGCGCGTCGACACCGGGTGCCGGTTCCGGCTCGACCCGGATGACGGCGGCGAGGGTGCCCTGGTGGGCGAGGCCGAGCAGCGGCCCACCGCCGTCGCGCAGCCGGCGGCTGTCCGGGGTGTCCCCGGGGTCGTCGGCGGCCAGCCCGTCCAGCGGCCCGAGTTGCCAGCCGTCGGCCTCCCGGGTGCCCTCCGGGTTGGTTGGGTCGAAGAGCGCGAAGGCCCGGCCGGCCACCTCCCCGGTCTCCGCGTCGGCGAGCGGCGCCAGGTCGGCGAGCACGCCGCGGGCCGAGCCGAGCACGGCGGCGTCCAGCACCACGGTGTCGATCCGGTCGAGTTCGCGCAGCACCTTGCGGTCCATGGCGATCACTCCGCGCCGGGCGAGCATCCGGCCGAGCTGGGCGGCGTACCCCTCGCGGCCGCTGCCCGGGGCCTTGGGCAGCGATGACAGGGCCAGCGCGGCGGCCCGCTTACGGCCGGCGAACGGCAGCGCCGCCGCACCGGCCAGCGCGCCGGTGGCCAGCATCGAGGAGATGTACCGCTCGATCGGGCCGTCCGGCATCGGTCGGGGACGCTCCCCGTCAAGCGTGCGGGCCACCGCCCGGTCCGGGTCCCCGGTGAGCCGGGGCTCGGCCTTCTCCCAGGTGGCGAGCTGTGCCCGCGCCTCACCCCACTGGACGAGCCGCTGTGCGCCGTCGAGCACGATCCCGGCCCAGCCGCCGGTGAGGCCCTGGACGACCGCCTCGGCGAGCGGGAAGAGCACCTCGGCACGCGGATCGGCGCGCAGGCCCCGGCCGGCGAGGGCGTGCAGTTTCGGGTGCAGGTCGATGGCGCCGAGCAGGCCGGCCACCTCGCCGGGGACCGGGGTGAACGGCAGGATCCGGGTGGCCGCGGAGATGGTCAGGCCGAGCGCGTCGGAGGCGAGCGCGCCGAGCGTGCGCGGGGTGCGCGGACCCTCCTCGGGCGGGTGCGGCGGGGGGATCTCCGGGTCGGGTTCGTGCGGGCAGACCCGTTCGGTGCGGGCCACCGTGGCGATGAGGTCGCGCAGCTTCGGCTTCGGCTCCTCGACGGCCACCACCACCCGGCCGGACGGGGCGTTCACCCGGGCCCAGGCCACCCCGGGCAGCCGCTCCAGCGCCGCCTCGACCTGGCGGGCCAGCCGGTCGCCGCCGTCCTGGCAGACGCCGTGCACCTCGATGTGGTGCCGGCCGTGGCGGGACCAGACCCGGCGGCGGGTCAGCCCGGCCGCGCGGGCCAGCCGCGACGCGGCCGCGCCGACGGTACGGGAGGCGCCGCCGACCAGCGGCGGCACCGCCGGCACCGGCAGCGGCGGCAGTACGCGACCGGCGACCCGGCCCAGTGTCGTCATCGAGCGGTACGGCCGGGCCGCCGGCCCTGCTTCCCGCCGTCCACCCCGCCCCTGCCGTACGCCATCTCGCCTCCCGCTTCCGTGGGACGGCCTGGCTTCCCGGTGCACCGTCCGTTATGCCCCGCGAGTGGGAGAAGTTCGCCCCGCTGGCGGGGCATGGACCCCGACACCGGTGGAATCCGGGTCGGGTCGGGGAACCGAAACCGGGGGAGGCCGGGATGAGCACGCTCACGCGACACCTCAGCGGTGGCCACGAGACCGTCCGCGCGTACGCCCACCGGGTGCAGACCCCGACGCTCGGCGAGATGGCGGTGCCGCCGCCGGACAAGGTCGCCTACTACGCGGGGCTGGGCGTGCTCGCCGCGCTCCAGGTCATCGAGTGGCCGCTGGCGCTGGTCATCACCGCTGGTCACCTGCTCTCCGATCAGCACATGTCGGGGCTGGTGAAGGGGGTCGGCGAGGCGCTCGAGTCGGCCTGACGAGACGCGGCTCACCGTTGACCTGAACCCGGGTTGAGGGAGCAGGCTGGGTCCGTGCGAAATGATCCACGGGTGCCCCGGTGACGGCCGTCGCCGCCCCGGCCGCCCCCGCCGACCGCCTGTACGACCCGCGACTGCGGGCGATGACCGTGGGCAGCGTCGCGCTGGTCTCCCTGCTCGCCTTCGAGGCGCTGGCGGTGGGCACCGCGATGCCCACGGTCGCCCGCGCCCTGGACGGTCTCTCCCTGTACGCGCTGGCCTTCGGTGGCTCGTTCGCCGCCAGCGTGCTCGCCATGGTGGTCTCCGGAATCTGGTGCGATTCCCGGGGGCCGCGCGCCCCGGTCTGGGGCGGGGTGGTGCTCTTCGTGGTCGGGCTGCTGCTGGCGGGCAGCGCCGGCACGATGGCGGTGCTGGTCGTCGGGCGGGCGGTGCAGGGCCTCGGATCCGGCCTGCTCATCGTCGCGCTGTACGTGGTGGTCGGGCGGGCGTACCCGGAGCAGTTGCGGCGGCGGATCTTCGCCGCGTTCGCGGCGGCGTGGGTCGTACCGTCGCTGGTCGGTCCGGCGGTGGCCGGGCTGATCGTCGAGCACCTGGGCTGGCGCTGGGTCTTCCTGGTGGTGCCGGTGGTGGCCGTGCCGGCGGTGCTGCTGGTGGAGTCCGGCCTGCGCACCCTCGACGCGCCGGCCGTCGTGCGGCCGCCGGCGGGGGCGCTCGCCCGGGTCGGTTGGGCCGCCGGGGCGGGGGCGAGCGCCGCGCTGCTGCACTACGGGGGGCAGCAGCGCGGCGCGTCCGGCGTGCTGCTGGTGGTGGTGGGGCTGGCCGGCCTGGGCTGGTGTGCGCCGCGACTGCTGCCGGCCGGTTTCCTCCGCGCGGCGCGGGGCCTGCCGACGGTGATCAGCCTGCGCGGGCTGGGTGCGGCGTCGTTCGCCGGGGCGGAGGTGGTGATCCCGCTGATGCTCTCCCGGGAGCGGGGCTTCTCGCCGACCGCCGCCGGCCTGGTGCTGACCGTCGGCGCGCTGGCCTGGTCGGCCGGTTCCTGGGTGCAGGGGCGGCTGCCCGCGCCCCGCTCGTCGGCGACGCTGCCCCGCCTCGGCTTCGTCTGCATCACCGCCGGGACGGCCACCGTCGCGCTGACGGTCGCGCCGGTCGTGCCGGTGGCGCTGGGTGTGTGCGGGTGGGCGCTGGCGGGGGCCGGGATGGGTCTGCTCTTCCCCTCGCTGTCGGTGCTGACCCTGGCCCTGTCGGCCCCTGCCGAACAGGGGCGGAACAGCTCGTCGTTGCAGCTGGGCGACGCGCTCTTCACCGCCACCGCGTTGGCGCTGACCGGCGCGGTGCTCGCCGCCGGTGCGACGCCGGGACCGGCGAGCTATGCGGGGACCCTCGCGGTGGCGGTGGGTTGCGCCCTGCTCGGTGCCCTGCTCGCCGGTCGGGTGGTGTCGGCGCCCGCCGCGCGCTGAGCCAGCCGGTCGTCCGCCGTTATCGACTCCGGATCCTGGTCGTCTTCCTCATCCTGGTGACGGTGACCTGTCGAGTGCGCGGTCACCACCGGCCCGGCCACCTCGTCGTGCCGGTGACAGGGAGGGTTGCTGATGAAGGTTCTGGTGACGGGCGCGGGCGGCACGTTGGGTCGGGCGGTGCTGCCCCGGCTGCGCGCGGACGGTTTCGAGGTCCGGGCGATGAGCCGCCGGCCCCGGCACGACCCGGGGGCGGACTGGGTGGTCGCCGATCTGGAGACCGCGACGGGGTTGGCCGAGGCGGTGGCCGGCGTGGACGCGGTGCTGCATTTGGCGTCGCTGCCGGGCGGCGGTGGGCGTACCCATCGGGTGGACGTGCTCGGTACCCGGGAGCTGGCGGTGGCTGCCGGCCGGGCCGGCGTGGGTCATCTGCTCTACGTCTCGATCGTCGGCGTCGACCGGGTGCCGCTGTCCTACTACCGGCACAAGCTGGCCGCGGAGCACGTGGTGGCCACCGGCCCGGTGCCGTGGACGGTGTTGCGGGCCACCCAGTTCCCGGTCTTCCTCGACCGGCTGCTGCGCACCTCGGGGCGGCTCGGCCCGGTCGTCGGCGATCCGGCGGTGCTGGCCCAGCCGGTCGACCAGCACGAGGTCGCCGGCCGGCTCGCCGAGCGGCTCACCGCCGGACCGCTGAACGGGATCGAGGAGTACGGCGGGCCGCAGGTGCTCCGCTTCGACGAGGCGGTACGCGCCTGGCGGGCAGCCCGGCCCGGATTCCGGCCGCTGCTGCCGGTGCGGTTTCCCGGCGGGCTGGGGCGGGCGCTGCGCTCCGGTGGACTGACCACCACCGCCACCCCCACCGGGAAGCGGACCTGGGCCGACCACCTGGCCGACACGTACGGGGGATCCGGCCGGAGATGAGACTTCTCCCGGTTCACGTTCGTCTTACGGTGACGCCATGCTCACGCTCATCGCCACCGTGGTCCTGTACGTGTTCGGGTTCGTCTTCCTCTACGGGGTGATCCGGGTCGCCGTCCGGCACGGGATGGAGGACCTGGAGGACCGCCGCCCCCAGGCGCTGCGGTCCGCGCGGTCCGCCTCGGCCGACGACCAGGCGTTCATGCAGCAGAACGCCTTCCTCGGCGGCAACTGACCCCCCTCCGTGGGCGGGTACGGCCGGGGGCAGGCGTGCCGGGACCGCCGCCCACCGGGCGGAACGGCGCGACGGGTGCGAGGATCGCACCCGTGATGGGGACGCTGAAGACCGAACCGGCCCGTGCTCGCCTGGACCTGCTGGCGCCGCCGGTCGCCGCGGCGCTGGAACAGTGGTCGGCCGAGGCGCCGGTGGACGTCGACGACGTGCTGGTCGCCCCGATCGACGCTGACCTCGCCGACACGGCCGCCTTCTGTGCCGCGTACGAGGTGGGCCTCGACGTGTCGGCGAACTGCGTGGTGGTGGCCGGCAAGCGGGAGGGCGAGATCCGGTACGCCGCCTGTGTGCTGCTCGCCACCACCCGGGCCGACGTCAACGGGGTGGTCCGGCGGGCGCTGGACGTCCGCAAGGCGAGCTTCGCGCCGATGGCCGAGGCGGTCGAGCTGACCGGTATGGAGTACGGCGGGATCACCCCGATCGGGCTGCCGGAGTCCTGGCCGATCCTGGTCGACGCGCGGGTGATCGCCGCGCCGCACGTGATCATCGGATCGGGCGTGCGGCACAGCAAGATCGCCATTCCCGGGCCGGCGCTGGGCGCGCTGCCCGGCGCGCGGGTGGTCGACGGGCTGGCCAGGCCGGCCTAGCTCGTCACGAGCGTCGATCTCGTTGCACGTGAAACATCGCCGGTGTCGATACCGGGTCAGGCGGCCGACTCCCGGTGCTCCACCTCGCGCAGCGCGGCGAGCAGCGTCTCGGGCTCCTGCGCGCCGGTGACGCCGTACTTGCCGGCGAGCACGAACGTCGGCACGCTGGTCACCCCGAGCTGGTGGGCGGTGGACAGGTCGGCGGCGACCTCGCGGCGGCCGAGGTTCGACTCCAGGTACTCGCGGGTCTCCGCCTCGTCCAGGCCGACCTCGGCGGCGATCTTCACCAGCGCGTCACGGGAGCCGACGTCGACCCCGTCGGTGAAGTACGCCCGGTAGAGCGCCTCGACCGTCTCGCCGCCCCGGCCGCGCTCCTCGGCGAATCGGACCAGCCGGTGCGCCTCGAAGGTGTTGGCGCTCACCGCGCGGTCGAAGTCCAGCTTCAGCCCGACCCCGGCGGCCACCTCGGTCACCTGGGCGAACATCTGCTCGGCCCGTTCCCGGCCGCCGAACTTGGCGGCCAGCGCGTCGACCAGCGGCTTCGGGTCGGTGACCGGCGACGGGTCGAGCTGGAACGGCCGGTACCGGATCGTCACGTCGCCGCCGTACGACTCCAGCGCCTGCTCCAGCCGGCGCTTGCCGATGTAGCACCACGGGCAGACGACGTCGGCGTAGATCTCGATCTCCATGAGAGGGAACAACCCCCGGCTCAGCCGAGTTGTTCCCGGACCTGCCGCTTCAGCCGGCCGAGGATGGCCGTGCCGCCGCGGACCCGCAGCGGGCTGATCGCCTGCGACAACCCCATCCGCTGGTAGAGGTCGTCCGGCACGGCCAGCACCTCGTCGGCGCTCGCCCCGGCCAGCCCCTCGGCGAGGATGCCGGCGAAGGCGCGGGTGGTCGGCGCCTCCGGCGGGCAGTCGAAGACGGTGCTCACCGTCCGGTCCGGGTTGACCCGGGCGCGCAGGAAGAAGGCGGTCTGGCACTCCGGGACCTGCTCCAGCTCGTCCCGGTCGGTGCCGGCGGGCAGGGGCGGGATGACGTCGGCGTATTCGAGCAGCAACTCCAGCACCAGGTCCTTCGGCGCGGCGGCGAACTCCTCGACGATCTCGGCCAGCTTCGTCGGCATCTCGGGCATCCCGCCAGGCTACCGCCGGCCGCCCGGTGCCCCCGGGTCGCCGGGGCACCGGGCGGACACCCGGTCAGGTGGTCGGGGTGGCCTCGCTGATGTCGGCCAGCGCCGAGGTGGGGTCGAGCTGCATCGCCAGGTCGCCCAGGGACACGATGCCGACCAGCTTCCGCTCGCTGTCGCAGACCAGCACCCGCCGGATGTTGCGCTCCCGCATCAGCGAGACCGCCTCCCCGGCCGTGGAGTGCTGCTCGATCATGACCACCTCACGGGTGATGATCGAGCCGATGGTGGTCTTCGAGGGGTCGGCCCGTTCGGCCACCGCCCGGACCACGATGTCCCGGTCGGTCAGCAGCCCGGCCAGGCTCGCACCGTCGGTCACCACCACGTCGCCGATGTCCGCCTCCTTCATCACCCTGGCCGCCTCGTCCAGAGTGGTCTCCGAGGACAGGTAGACCACCTGCTTGGTCATCACGTCGCTGACCCGGTAACCGGTCATGAGAGCCTCCGAAATGCGCATAAGCCGATTCGAGAGCGATACCCCGTGACGCCAGCGCTACACCATGTCCCCGCGCGTCCGGCGCACCTCGTCCACCAGCCGCTCGACCAGCCCGTCCAGCGGCACCTCGGCCCGCTCGCCGGTGGCCCGGTCGCGCAGCTCGACGTACCCCTCGGCGAGACGGCGGCCGACCACGACGGCGCGCGGGATACCGATCAGCTCGGCGTCGGTGAACTTCACCCCGACGGAGACGGTGGTCCGGTCGTCGACCAGCACCCGCAGGCCGGCGGCGGAGAGGCGTCCGCCGAGGTCGAGCGCCGCGTCCACCTGCGGCCCCTTCCCGGCCGCCACCAGGTGTACGTCGCACGGCGCGACCGCCGCCGGCCAGACCAGACCCCGCTCGTCGTGGTGCTGTTCGGCGATCGCGGCGACGGCCCGGGAGACGCCGATGCCGTAGCAGCCCATGGTCGGCCGGACCGGCTTGCCCGCCGCACCCAGCACGTCCAGGGCGAACGCGTCGGTGTAGCGGCGGCCGAGCTGGAAGATGTGCCCGATCTCGATGCCCCGGCGCATGGTCAGTTCACCCGTGCCGCAGGCCGGGCAGGGGTCACCCGGGCGCACCTCGGCCGCCTCGATCGTCCCGTCGGGGGTGAAGTCCCGCCCGCAGACCACGTCGGTGGCGTGCCGGCCCGGCTCGTTGGCGCCGGTCAGCCAGGCGGTGCCGGTGACCACCCGGGGGTCGACCAGGTAGCGGACGCCCAGCTTCGCCAGGAGCTGCGGGCCGATGTACCCGCGGACCAGTTCGGGGTGGGCGGCCCAGTCGTCGAAGACCGCCACGGTCGCCGGGGCGAGCGCCGCCTCGACCCGCTTGAGGTCCACCTCCCGGTCGCCGGGCAGGCCGATGACCAGCACGTCCGCCGACTCGGCGCCCGGCCGGCGGACGGCCAGCACCACGTTCTTCAGCGTGTCGGCGGCGGTCCAGTCGCGGCGGCCGGCGAGACCTCGCGTGTTCGCCAGCTCCACCAGGGCGGCGATGGTCGGCGTCTCCGGGGTGTCGTGCACCGTCATCGCCGACCGGACGTCCGGGTCGGTCGCCTCCGGGGCCCGGGTGGTCACCGCCTCGGTGTTCGCCGCGTAGTCGCAGGCCGTGCAGCCGACGAAGGTGTCCTCCCCGACCGGCGTCGCGGCCAGGAACTCCTCCGACGCCGAGCCGCCCATCGCCCCGGACATGGCGGACACGATCGTGTAGTCCAGCCCCAGCCGCGTGAAGATCTTTTCGTAGGCCTCGCGGTGCCGGTCGTAGGCCGCTTGCAGCCCCGCCTCATCCAGGTCGAACGAGTAGGCGTCCTTCATCAGGAACTCCCGCCCGCGCAGCAGCCCGGCCCGGGGACGGGCCTCGTCCCGGAACTTCGTCTGGATCTGGAAGATCGTCACCGGGAAGTCCCGGTACGACGAGAAGAGGTCCTTGACCAGCAGGGTGGCCAGCTCCTCGTGGGTCGGGGCGAGCAGGTGCTCGGCGCCCTTCCGGTCGGCCAGGGTGAAGAGGAGGTCGCCGTACTCCGTCCACCGCCCGCTGGTTCGGTACGGCTCCGCCGGCAGCAGCGCCGGGAAGTGCACCTCCTGGTCACCGATGGCGGTCATCTCCCGCCTGACGATCTCGGTCACCCGGTCCAGCACCAGCTTGCCCAGCGGCAGCCAGGCGTACCCGCCCGGCGCGGCGCGACGGATGTAGCCGGCGCGCAGCAGGAGCCGATGGCTCGGCACCTCCGCGTCCGCCGGGTCCTCGCGCAGGGTCCGCAGCAGCGTCGTCGACGTACGAAGCAACATCAGCGCAGCGTACGGCCGGTGGCGCGGGATGGGCGATCCTATTCCGGCGGGCGAGGTGCTGGTTCGGGCGCTACCAACTTGATGACGCGAACGAATCACCGCGCCGCACCTGCGCGGTGAGCAGTCGATGCGCCCCCGGTGGGCCTGAGAGCCAGGCCAATCCGTGCGAGCGTGCCGGCGGGGCCACCGTCCGGTGACCCCGCCACGCCGCGCTCAGCGCATCTTCGCCTTGAGGTACGCGAGCCACGCCTTCTCGAACTCCTCGTACGAGACGCCGAGCACCTCCCGGGTCACCTCGTCGATCTCCTTGCTGCGGTAGTGCTCGGTCACGAACTGGAACATCTTCTGTTCCCCGTACTTCTCGACGATGTAGCCGATCGCCGAATGTCCCAGCCAGTAGTGGTAGATGACCCGGCCTTCCAGGTCCCAGGTCTTGCTACCCGGCAGCGAGTACGGGTAGCCGATCTCCCGGGTCACCGCCCGCGCCTCGGTCGTACGCTCGCTGGTCGTCCAGGGCTTCCGATCGTGGCCGAGGTACTCCGCGAACCCCTCGACCACCCACTTCTCCCGTTCGCCGAGGAGGTACTTGCCGGGGCGGCGGGCGGTGAGGGTGCCGACCACGGCATGGCCGATCTCGTGCCGGAAGATCTCCAGCTGCCGGCTTCGGGTGCCGTTGACGAAGTGGTACCTGTCGGCGACGTCGATCACCACGCGGGTGGCTCCGACCTCGGGGCGCCCCGCGTCGTCGTCGCCGTCGAGCACGCCCTCGGGCGGCACCGGGATCGCGATCCCGGACTCCTTGGGGGTCTCCTTCGTGGTCCGGTAGAGGGAACCCAGCTCCTTCTTGCCCTTGACCAGGGAGATGACGAAGCCGGGCGGCGCCTTGGCCGTCACCCCGCCGTCCCGCCAGGCTGCCAGGTCCGCGGTCGCTGCCTGCTCGGCGACGGGAGCGTATCGCTGCGCCTCCGCGCGCAACGACCCATCGACGATCAGCAGGGCGTGCGGGGTGCGCTCGACGTGGATGCTCCGCCACTTGTCCCAAGGCGCCGGATAGTGGGTGATCGAGTCTCGCTTGCGCTCCTCAGGTCGGCCACCGGCCCTGGTGACCTTCAGCGGGGCCGCCTTGTCGGGCTGGACGATCGTCCACTGGTACCACTCCTCGACCGGGTTGAGGTCGAACCCGTCGAACCGGTGCACGAACGCCACCGTCACGTCGACCTCGTATCCGCCACCGACCGGGCGGAAGTCGCCCTTCGTCAGGTACCGGTACCGGACGTCGGCCAGCGGCAGCTTGCTGAGGTTCCGGAACAGGCTGGTCTGCCCCGCCACCAGACCCTTCGTCGTCGGGTCGAACGGCGCCACGAACGCCTTCTCGTCCCGCCCCGTGAGCGCCCTGGTGTGCTCGGCCAGCAGCGCTTCGATCTTCTCCGGCCTGATCGGGTTGTACTTGTCGTCGAGCGCGTCGGCCGACGCCGCGTTCTGCCGGTCGAGGTACGACTTGAGCACGAGCACCGATCCGGCGCACAGCGACAGCGCCAGCACCACCGAGCTGAGCACGATCCACAGCGCGCGCCGGGACTTCCGGGGCGGCACCGGAGGTGGACCGTACGGCCCCGGCGGTGGGTACGGTGGCGGCCCGTACGGACCGGGCGCGCCCTGCGGCGGACCGTACGACCCCGCCGGAGGGGGGACGGGCACGCCGCACGGCCCGGGGGGCCCCGGCGGGGGCGGGGGAACGGAGGGTCGTCCCTCGGTCATGATGGCGTCCTCGCTCGTGTCCGTGGAGATCGGCGGCAGCGTCCACACCGGCACCGCCCCGATCGAATCGCGTCATTATTTCTGCCCACCCGCCCGTTTTCTGTCCCGTGCGGGCGGGTGGAGGCGTGGGCAGCGCCACGTCCGGGCGCGGCCGGCACGCCGCACCTGCCCGGTCGATGCCAGACTGGTCGCCGCAGGCAACGACTGAGGGAGGCGGCGTGCGCTGGCGCAGCTTCGTGGCGGTGGGGGACAGCTTCACCGAGGGCATGGACGACGCGTACCCGGACGGCACCTACCGGGGCTGGGCCGACCTGGTCGCGACCCGGCTGGCTGCCGAGGCCGGCCCTGATTTCGGGTACGCGAACCTGGCGATCCGGGGACGCCTCTTCCCGAGCGTGGTCCAGGAGCAGGTGCCATCCGCGCTGGCGATGAAGCCTGACCTGATCAGCTTCGCCGCCGGCGGCAACGACGTGCTGCGCCGCAACTTCGACCCGCACGCGCTGGTCGCCCGCTTCGACGACGTGGTTCGCGAGCTGCGCTCCGGCGGCGCCGACGTGATCCTCTTCCGGTTCGCCGACGTGATGGCCCGGCTGCCCGGCCAGCGCCTCGTCGCCCCCCGGATCGAGCTGCTCAACCGGTCCGTCGGGGAGACCGCCGAGCGGCACGGCGCCATCCTGGTCGACCTGTACGCCGACGACACGTTCCGGCTGAATCCGATGCTCTGGAGCACCGACCGGCTGCACCTGTCGGCCGCCGGGCACCGCCGGGTCGCCGGCCAGGTGCTGACCGCGCTCGGGGTGGGCTGCGACGAGGAGTGGCTGCTGGTCCCCGAGCGGCCGGCGCCGACCCCCTGGCTGGCCGCCCGCGCCGCCGACCTGCGCTGGGCCGGGCAGCACCTCGCCCCGTGGATCAAGCGCCGGCTGACCGGTCGCTCCTCCGGCGACACCGTCACCGCCAAGCGTCCGCTGCTCGGCCCGGTCACGGACTGACCGTGCGAACCATCCACGCCGCTCCTTTCCTGCGACCGACCTCCCTCGACGAGCCGACACCGGACGGGGCGGTCCTCGTCGTCGGCGACCGGATCGGCGCGATCGGCACGGCGGACGAGCTGACGGAGGCGTACCCCGGGGTGCGGGTGCGGCGGTGGGCCGGCACCCTCGGGCCGGCGCTCCTGCACGACGGACCGCTGCCCCCGGCGCCCACCCCGCGCGAGCGGGTGCACGCCCTGTTCCGGCTCGGCGCCGGCGCGGTGCTCGCCGCCCACGTGGCCGACCCGGGCCTGCGCGCCGCCGCCGTCCGCAACGACGTCGCGATCCTCGAACGGGGACGTCCCACGGAGCTGATCCTGAGCGGTCGCGCCGACCTGGCGGTCTTCGCCGAGGACGGCTCCTGCCTGGCCACGGTCGTTGCGGGCCGGCTGGTGCACCGCCGGGCCTGATCCCCGCCGGAGGCCGACCGTCAGGAGAACCGGGTCCAGGTGCGGTCCACTCCCGAGCCGACCCCGACGATCCGCCAGGTGCCGTCGCCTTGGAGCACGATCGTGCCGTCCGGCAACGAGCTGACCGTCACCACGCTGCTCCCGCTGTGCGCGAGCGCGTCCCGCAGGGCCGGCTGGTCGACGTAGCGGCCGTCGATCCAGAACCCGACGCGCCCGTGGCTGTTGACCAAGATCGCCCCGTCGCCGGCCGCGGCGAACCCGCCGTCGAGGGGCACGTTCGGTAGACCCGGACGCTGCTGCCAACGGTCGCCGACCAGCCGCCACACCCCACCCCGGCCGCTGTCGACCAGCCAGACCTCAGTGCCGTCCGGCGAGACGGCGGGACGGGTCTCCGCCGGTACCACCGGTAGCCGCTGCCAGGTGATCCCGCCGTTGTCGCTGACCACCACCGTCGACCGGCCGTCCTTCATGGTGGCCAGCCAGAGCCGGCCGTCACCGCCCTCGACGAGCTGGGGCGCGGCATCCGTGTCGAGGGAGAGTGGCGGCTGGTGCCGAAGCCTGCCCGAGCCGACCCGGACCAGCTCGAAACGAGCGCACTCCTGCTGCTCTCCCGGGCAGGTCAGCCGGAATCCGCCGGGGGTGGCCCAGGCCTTCTCGGCATCCAGCGGCACGGCCGCGTCGGTGGGGACCCGCCGGAGGCTGTCGTCGAGGCCGGCGACGAAACGGTCGGACAGGAGGAGGTACTCGCGACGCGTCGCGAGGACGAGCTGCTCCGGGGCGTTCGAAATCAACTGGCCGCTGCCGTCGGAATCCGGGATGCCCCGGCCCTGCCAGGTCACGCCGCCGTCGGAGGTCCGGGCGACCGTCTGCCGGCAGCCGACCGTGGCCTCCCGGGTGCAGCCGTTCAACAGCGCCCAGGCGTGCCGTGCGTCGACGAGGCGCAGGTCGGTCAGGCGGCCGGTCGCCCCGGGCACGGCCACCGTCCGCTCGGGCAACGGGCCTGACACCAGGGCCGGTGGCGTGGGTCGGGGGGTGCCGTCGCGGCCGACGCCGGCGAGTACGCCCGTCGGGGCGCCCACTAGCAGGGCGGCGAGTCCGGCCAGCAGGCCACGGCGACGCCGGCGACGCTCGCGTACCCGGCGCTGGGCCACCGCCACCCCCGGGGGGCGGAAGGTGGGTAGGGCGTCCGCCTCGAAGTCGGCGAACAGCTCCGTCACCGCGGTCTCAGGCATGGGGATCCTCCGGTCGCTCGGTGAGGTGGGTGGCCAGCGCGGCGCGACCGCGGGACAGCCAGGAGCGGACGGTGCCCTCCGCCACACCTTCCTGCTCGGCGATCTCCCGCGTGCTCAGCTGGCCGAGGTGGTGCAACACGATCGCCCGACGCTGGGACGCCGGCAGCGTGGCCAGCGCCCGGACCAGTGCCACCCGGTCCGGCTCCGGTCCGGCCACGTGCTCCTCGCGCTGGCGGGCCAGGTGGCGTACGGCGGTACGGACCCGGCGCAGTCGGCTGGTCGCCAGGTTCCAGGCGACCCGGCGGACCCAGGCGGACGGGTCGTCGTACCCGCTCACCCGCTCCCAGCGTTCCAGCAGCCGGCAGAACGCCTCCTGGGTGAGGTCCTGCGCCTCGGCGTGGTCTCCCAGATAGGCGTAGAGCTGTACGGCGAGCCGGTGGAAGTGCGCCTGGTAGAAGTCGGTGAAGTCGTCCACGGCCGTCGGGACGACCCGGGGTGGTCCGGTCTCTTGCCGTACGGTCATCTCGATCCTCTGTGGTGAGCGGGTTCCCCACTGTCACGTGTGCGCCGCCACATCCGCTGCGCCCGATCGCGGATGGCCGGTCCTCGCCCTGACATCCGGCGTACCTTGGGGCTCATGCCTGTGCCGAGCGATCCGAATCCCCGCCTCCAGTCGTACGCCGATCCGCAGCGCCTGGTCACCACGGAGTGGCTGGCCGAGCACCTGGGCGACGAGGGCCTCGTCGTGGTGGAGTCCGACGAGGACGTGTTGCTCTACGACACCGGTCACCTTCCGGGCGCCGTCAAGGTCGACTGGCACACCGAGCTGAACGACCAGGTCACCCGGGACTACCTCGACGCGAAGAGCTTCGCCGAGCTCTGCGCGGCCAAGGGCATCGGCCGCGACGACACGGTCGTCTTCTACGGCGACAACTTCAACTGGTGGGCCGCGTACGCCCTCTGGGTCTTCACCCTCTTCGGCCACCCGGACGTGCGGCTGCTCGACGGCGGCCGGCAGAAGTGGATCGCCGAGGGACGCGAGCTGACCCGGGAGAAGGTGACCCGCCCCCGCGCCGAGTACCCGGTGCCGGAGCGCAACGACGCGCCGATCCGGGCGTACCGCGAGCAGGTCATGGCGCACGTCGCCGCCGGCCGGCCGCTGGTCGACGTGCGCTCGCCCGCCGAGTACACCGGCGAGAAGCTGCACATGCCGGACTACCCGCAGGAGGGCGCGCTGCGCGGTGGGCACATTCCGGGTGCGGTGAGCAAGCCGTGGAAGTCCGCCGCGAACGACGACGGCACCTTCAAGTCGGCCGACGAGCTGCGGGCCATCTACACCGACCAGCTCGGGCTGAGCCCGTCGGACGACGTGGTGGCGTACTGCCGGATCGGTGAGCGGTCCAGCCACACCTGGTTCGTGCTGCACCACCTGCTGGGCTATCCGCAGGTGCGCAACTACGACGGCTCGTGGACCGAGTGGGGCAACCTGGTCCGGGCACCCGTCGTCAAGGGCGACCAGCCGGGCGGTCTCGCCGGCTGACGGACCCACCAGGCGGACGGCCGCGACCCCTCGGGTCGCGGCCGTTCGTCATCGCGGGGCCGGCCCGGTGAGGTAGCGCTGGACGGTCGGCGCCACCCAGGCGACCAGCTCCGCCGGGTCGGCGTCGGCCACCGGGGGCAGCCGCACGACGTATCGGGTGAACGCCAGGCCGAGGATCTGGCTGGCCACCAGGCCGGCCCGCCGGGCGGCGGTGGCCGGGTCGGCGACGGTACGGGCCACCGCCGCGCCGAGCTGGTCGGCGAAGATCGTCCGCATCCGTTCGGCCGCGCCGGGGTTGGTGCTGGCCGTCCTCAGCAGTGCGACCAGGGTGCCGTCGCCCTCCCAGCGGTCCAGGAAGTGCCGGACCAGTGCCTCGCCGATCCGGTCGGCGGGCAGGTCGGCCAGCTCGGGCAACCGCAGGTCGAACTCGGCCGCCGCGGCGAAGAGGCCCTCCTTGCTGCCGTAGTAGCGCATCACCATCGACGGGTCGATCCGCGCGTCGGCGGCGATGGCCCGGATGGTGGCACGTTCGTACCCGTCGGCGGCGAACCGCTCCCGGGCGGCGCGCAGGATCGCGGCGCGGGTGGCGTCCGAGCGTCGGGTGGGCGGCGCGGTCATGTCCACGACTGTAGGCCAACAAGCGTTGACTTCGTAGCCGGGCCGCGCCTAGTCTTGCCTACAAGCGTTGGCAAACAGTTGTTGGCAAACGGAGGTGGGACATGCTGCCCGAGCAGACCGACGTCCTGGTTATCGGAGCCGGCCCGACCGGCCTGGCGGTGGCGGCGACCCTCGCCGGTCACGGGGTGGACGTGACCGTGGTCGACCGGGCGGCGGCGCCCGCGACCACCTCCCGCGCCGCCGTGGTACACGCCAACACCCTGGAGGTGCTGGACCGGATCGGCGCCGCTGCGCCGCTGACCGACCGGGGCCTGCGCTCGGCCCGGTTCACCGTCCGGGACCGGGACCGGGTGCTGCTCAGCGTCCCCTTCGGCGACCTGCCGTCCCGCTTCCCGTACGCGCTGCTGGTCTCCCAGGCCGAGACCGAGGCGGTGCTCGCCGATCGGCTCACCGCGCTCGGCGGCCGGGTGCTCCGGCCGTACCGGATGAGCGGCCTGGACCGCGACGGCGTCGGCGCGGTGGTCCGGTTCACCGACGGCTCCACCGTGCGCGCCCGCTGGGTGGTGGGCGCCGACGGCATGCACAGCACCGTCCGCGAACTGGCCGGCATCGACTTCCCCGGGCCGGCGGGCGACGGCGAGTCGTTCCTGCTCGCCGACGTCCGGGTGCGCAGCGCGCTGCCCCGCGACGAGGTCTCGCTCTTCCTCGCCCGCTCCGGGCCGCTGGTCTGGGCGCCGCTGCCCGACGGCCTGATCCGCCTGGTCGCCGCCGTGGGCGAGGCCCCCCGCGACCCGGACGCCGCCCTGCTCCAGGCCCTGCTCGACGAGCGCGGCCCGCAGCGCCGGCCGGACCGGGTGACCGAGGTGCGCTGGGGCTCCCGGTTCCGGATCCACCACCGGATCGCCGACACGTTCCGGGCCGGGCCGGTGCTGCTCGCCGGGGACTCCGCGCACGTGCACAGTCCGGCCGGCGGGCAGGGGATGAACCTCGGCATCTGCGACGCGGTCGCCCTCGGCGACGCGCTGGCCCAGGTGCTCGCCGGCGCGCCCGACGCCGTCCTCGACCGGTACGCCGAGGCCCGCCGCCCGCTCGCCGAGGAGGTGGTCGGCTTCGCCGGCCGGCTCACCCGTCTCGCCACCCTGCCCCCGGCCGGCCGACCCCTGCGCGACCTGCTGCTCCGCGCGGTCTCCGCCGCCCCGCCGGCCCGACAGCGGCTCGCGATGAACCTCTCCGGCCTCACCCACCGGGAGTCGATCCCCGGCTAGGCCGAGCCGCCGGGACGCCGGCAGCTCCTCGGGGCGTGGCGCGCCGCGGCCCCGGCTCCGCTCGCAACACCCGCCACGCCACCGCGCTGACCAGCCCGAACACCACGGCCGCCGCCCCGACCACCGGTCCCACCCCGTACGCCGCCCCGGCAAGTCCGGCCAACGCCGCCCCGACGGGCGCGGTGAGCAGACCAACCATCCGCTGCGCCGCGCCCACCCGACCGAGCAGCCCGGTCGGCACGTGCCGCTGCCCGTACGCCGCCCAGAGGCTGTTCCACACCGTGCTGCCGGCGGCGAAGAGGGCCAGCGCGACACCGCCGGCGACCGGCTGGCGGACCAGCGCGAACACGGTCAGCGCGACGGTCTGCGCAGCCAGCACGAGGCGCAACGCGACGACCGTCCCCGACCGGGCGGCCAGCCGACCGGCACCCAGCGCCCCGGCCAGCCCGCCCAGGATCGCGGCGGTCATGAACAGGCCGTACCCGCCCGGCGGGACGCGCAGCACGTCCAGCGCATAGAGCACCAGTACCGCCAGCAGCCCGCTGATCGCCAGGTTGCTGCCGGCGGTCAGCACGGTCAGCCGCCACAGCATTGGCTCGCCCCGCAGGAACCGCAGCCCCACCCCGATCTCCCGCCACACCGACGGCCGACCCCCTGGCTCCTGACCAGGGCCGCCAGCCGGGCCGATGTGCTCGGCGGTTCCGGCCGGGCGGGTGGCGGCGGTTCCGGCCGGGCGGGTGGAGAGGGCGAGGATGAGCAGGGCGGCGGCGGTGAAGCTGAGCGCGTCCAGGGCGAACGGCAGCGGGGGCGAGGCCGCGAAGAGCAGACCGGCCAGGGGTGCGCCGAGGAAGCCGCCGGCCACGGCCGTACCGGCCTGGAGGCGGCCGTTGGCCCGGGGTAGGGCGGCCGGCGGGACCACCGCCGGGAGCAGGGCGAAGGCGGCGGCGTCGAAGAGCGCGCCGAGCCCGGCGAGAAGGAACGCGGCGCCGGCCAGCACCGTCAGGTCGGCCCTGCCGGTGGCCACCGCGACGGCCAGCCCGGCCACCACCGTCGCCCGCAGGCCGTCCACCGCGGCCATCGTCCGGCGGCGGTCCCAGCGGTCCGCGTACACCCCGCCGAGCAGGCCGAAGAGCAGCGGCGGGAGCTGCCCGGCCACGGTCACCGCGGCGATCGCGCGCGGGTCGCGGGTGAGGGTCGCGGCGAGCAGGGCCAGTGCCGGCGTACGCAGGGCGTCGCCGAACCGGGAGGAGACGGTCGCGGACCAGAGCAGCCGGTAGTCCCGGCCGAGTGGGGAAGCGGTCATGCCGCCGAGCCTCGGGGCTCGACCCACTCGAGGGTCAAACCCGACCGACGGGTAACCGAGCCTCCACCACGCTCCGCCCGCGGTCTAGGCTTGCCCGGTGGCGGTGGAGCAGCAGGCGCGGAGTGGGGCGGGCGGCGCGGCGGGCGCGGGTCGGCGCCGGTCCCGGCGCGACGAGATCCTGGAGATCGCGGTCGGCCTCTTCGCCGCCCGGGGCTACCACGGCGTGTCGATGGACGACATCGGCGCCGCAGCCGGGGTGACCGGGCCGGCCCTCTACCACCACTTCGCCGGCAAGGAGGCGATGCTGGCCGCCGCGCTGATCCCGGTCAGCGAGGGGCTGCTCGCCGGCGGGAAGGACCGCGCCGCCGGCCACCCGGACGACCCGCGTGAAGCGTTGGAGTCGCTGATCGACTTCCACGTCGACTTCGCGCTGGCCAACCCGGCGGTGATCGCGCTGCACCTGCACGAGCTGGACCGCCTCCCCGACGAGCCGCGCCGTCGCATCCGCAAGCTCCAGCGGCTCTACGTCGAGGAGTGGGTGAGCGTGCTGACCGCGCTGCACCCCGGCCTGCCGGACGGCGAGGCGCGGGTGCTGGCCCACGCCGCGTTCGGCCTGATGAACTCGACGCCGTTCCTCGGCGGTGAGGTGGACCGGCGGCGCCGCGCGGCGCTGCTGCGCGGGGCGACGCTGGCGGCCCTGCTCGCCCCCACCGACCCCGCCTGACACTCCGCCCGGGGGCCGGGCGACTCGTGAGTAACGGGCGGCTCATGGTTCCCTGTCACCCGTCCCCACCCCCGGACGCTGGGAGGAAACATGATCGAGTCGCTGTTGGTCGCCAACCGGGGCGAGATCGCCCGCCGGATCATCCGTACCGCCAGGCGGCTCGGCATCCGCGCGATCGCGGTGCACTCGGAGGCCGACGCCGGCCTGCCGTTCGTCACCGAGGCCGACGAGGCGGTCTGCGTCGGCCCGGCCAACCCCGCGCAGAGCTACCGGAACGTCGAGGCGATCCTCGCCGCCGCGAAGACCACCGGCGCACAGGCGATCCACCCCGGGTACGGCTTCCTGTCGGAGAACGCCGAGTTCGCCCGTACCGTCGAGGCCAGCGGCCTGATCTGGGTCGGGCCCGGCGCGGACGCGATCACCGCGATGGGCGACAAGATCAACGCCCGGAACCTGATGGCGGCGGCCGGGGTGCCGGTCGCGCCCGGGACCACCGAGCCCGCGGCCGACCTCGACGCGGCGGTCGTCGCCGCCGCGGAGATCGGCTACCCGGTGATGGTCAAGGCCGCGGCCGGCGGCGGCGGCATGGGCATGGGGGTGGCCACCGACGAGGCGGCGCTGCGCACCGAGTACGACAAGGTGCGCGCCTTCGCCGAGCGGATGTTCGGCGACGGCTCGGTGCTGCTGGAGCGGTACTTCCCCCGGGTACGCCACGTCGAGGTGCAGATCCTCGGCCTGGCCGACGGCCGGGTGGTGGCGCTGGGCGAGCGGGAGTGCTCGGTGCAGCGGCGCAACCAGAAGCTGGTCGAGGAGTCCCCGTCCCCGGCGGTCTCCCCGGAGCTGCGGTCGCGCTTCCTGGCGGCGGCCGTGCGGGCCGGCGAGGCGGTCGGCTACCGCAACGCGGGCACCGTCGAGTGCCTGCTGGATCCCGCCACCGACGAGTTCTTCTTCCTCGAGATGAACACCCGGCTGCAGGTGGAGCACCCGGTGACCGAGCTGGTCTACGGGGTGGACCTGGTCGAGGAGCAGCTGCGGGTGGCGGCCGGCCTGGCGCCGACCTTCGACCCGGCCGCGCTCGCCCCGCGCGGGCACGCCATCGAGCTGCGGATCAACGCCGAGGACCCGAAGCGCTTCCTGCCCGGCCCCGGCGTGGTGAAGACCTGGGTGGAGCCGACCGGTGAGGGGGTGCGGGTCGACTCGGGCTACGTCGCCGGCAACACCGTCACCCCGTTCTACGACAGCCTGATGGCCAAGCTGATCGTCAGCGGCGCGACCCGCGCCGAGGCGATCGATCGGGCCAAGGCGGCAGTGGCGAACTTCGAACTGACCGGCCCGAAGTGCAACCTCCCGTTCTTCGCCGAGCTGCTGGAGAACGAGGAGTTCGTCTCCGGTGACTACGACACCGGCATCGTGGGCCGGATGCGCTGAGTCGTTCCGGGGGCCGGGTCAGCGAGCGGCCCGGCCGCCGGGGCTTCCGGGGTGAGGGACGATGGCACGGCATCCTTTGCTCTGCTTCCCTGGAAGCAACACCGAGTGTCCGGATACCGGACGATGACCGTTGCCTCCGCCGCAGCAGAGCAAAGGACGCTGCGGTACCCGCCAGGACCCCGTCACAGTGAGGTGACCGATGAGCCAGCTGCCAACATCCGTGTCGATCCGTGAGGTCGGGCCGCGGGACGGACTCCAGAACGAGGAGCCGATCCCCACCGACGCCAAGGTGCGACTGCTCGACGCCCTCTCCCGGACCGGGGTACGGCGGATCGAGGCGGTGTCGTTCGTGCACCCGAAGGCGATTCCGCAGATGGCCGACGCTGACGAGGTGTGGCAGCGGGCCACCAGGGTCGACGGCGTGCGCTACTCGGCGCTGGTGCCGAACACCCGGGGCGCCCAGCGGGCCCTGGCCGCCGGCTTCACCGAGATCGAGGTGGTGGTCTCGGCCAGCGACACGCACAACCGGCGCAACGTCAACCGCTCCACCGAGGAGTCCCTGGACGACATCGCCGAGCTGATCGACCTGCTGCACGGCGCGGGCGCCCGGGCCGAGGTGATCGTGGCGACCAGCTTCGGCTGCCCCTACGAGGGGGACATCGACCCGTACCGGGTCGCCGGCATCGTCGACCGCGTGGTCCGCGACGGCGCGGACCGGGTCGCCTTCGGCGACACCACCGGCATGGGTACGCCCCGCCGGGTCCGTGAGCTGATCACCGCGGTACGCGACCGCAATGCCAACGTCCCGGTGCTCCTGCACTTCCACAACACCCGGGGCACCGCGCTGGCCAACCTGCTGACCGCGCTAGAGCTGGGGATCACCGAGTTCGACGCCAGCGTCGGCGGCCTCGGCGGCTGCCCGTACGCCCCGGGGGCCAGCGGCAACCTGGCCACCGAGGAGGCGGTGCACATGCTGCACGACATGGGCATCGACACCGGGATCGACCTGGACGCCCTGATCGAGGCGGCCGAGCTGGCCGAGGAGCTGCTCGGCAAGAAGCTCCCTTCCGGGGTGCTGCGCGCCGGCCCCCGCACCCGCCTCACCCCGCTGCCCGCCTGATCTTCCGGCCCGCCTGATCCCACGCCCGCCGGATCCCCGCCTGGAGCGGGACGGGGTCGGAGCGCGACACGCCCACGCGCGGTCGACTCCCGGGTGGCCCGGCCAACCGAGCGGTGGGTCGTCGGAGGGGTCCCGGATGCGCTAGCCTAACGATCGTTCAGGTCAGTCGGTGCGCTCACGAGGTGGCCGGCACAGGTGGCGAGGGAGTCGGCGTGACGCTCGACGGTGAGGCACTGGAGCAGCTGCGCAAGCGCGCCCGGGCCGGCGGTGCGGACAAGTACCACGCGGCGAACGCCGCCAAGGGCAAGCTCTTCGCCCGCGAGCGGGTCGCGCTCCTGGTCGACGAGGGTTCCTTCGTCGAGGACGGCCTCTACGCCAACGCGATGGCCGAGGGCCTGCCCGCCGACGGCGTGGTCACCGGCACCGCCACCATCGACGGCCGGCAGGTATGCCTGATGGCCAACGACTCCACGGTCAAGGCGGGCAGCTGGGGCGCGCGTACCGTCGAGAAGATCATCCGGATCATCGAGCGGGCGTACTCCACCGGCGTGCCGATGGTCTACCTGGTCGACTCGGCCGGCGCCCGGATCACCGACCAGGTCGACCTCTTCCCCGGCCGGCGCGGCGCCGGCAAGATCTTCTGGAACCAGGTCCGCGCCTCCGGCTCCATCCCGCAGGTCTGCGCGCTGTTCGGGCCGAGCGCGGCGGGCGGGGCGTACATCCCGGCGTTCTGCGACGTGGTGGCCATGGTGGACGGCAACGCCAGCATGTACCTCGGCTCCGACCGGATGGTCGAGATGGTCACCGGCGAGAAGACCACGCTCGAAGCGATGGGCGGGGCGAAGGTGCACTGCGCCGAGTCCGGCGTCGGGCACTTCCTCTGCAAGACCGAGGCCGACGCGCTGGACGTGGTGCGGCGCTACCTGTCGTACCTGCCGGCGAACTGGACGCAGCAGCCGCCGGCCGCCGAGGCCGTCGAGGCGTCCGACAAGGTCGACCTGGCCGCGCTGGTTCCGGCCAGCGAGCGGCAGGCCTTCGACATGCGCCGGTACGTCAAGGGCCTGCTCGACGACGGCTCCTTCTTCGAGATCCAGGCGCTCTGGGCCAAGGAGCTGACCATCGGCTTTGGCCGGCTGAACGGCGAGGTCGTCGGCGTGGTCGGCAACAACTCGATGTTCAAGGGCGGAGTGCTCTTCGTCGACTCGGCCGACAAGGCGACCCGGTTCGTGCAGCTCTGCGACGCGTTCAACGTGCCGCTGCTCTTCCTCAGCGACGTGCCCGGGTTCATGGTCGGCAGCGTGGTGGAGAAGCAGGGCATCATCCGGCACGGCGCCAAGATGATCACCGCGATCTCCGAGGCGACCGTACCCAAGATCTGCGTGGTGGTCCGCAAGGCGTACGGCGCGGGCCTCTACGCGATGGCCGGCCCCGGTTTCGAGCCGGACGCCACGATCGCGCTGCCCACCGCCAAGATCGCGGTGATGGGCGCCGAGGCCGCGGTCAACGCGGTCTACGCCAACAAGATCGCCGCGATCGCCGACGCCGACGAGCGGGCCGCCTTCGTCGCCGCGAAGCGCGAGGAGTACGAGCGGGACATCGACGTCGTCCGGCTCGCCAGCGAGCTGGTGATCGACGCGATCGTCGAGCCGCACGAGCTCCGCGACGAGCTGGTCCGCCGCTTCACCGCCGCCCGTGGCAAGGAACGGCACTTCTCCCGGCGCCGGCACGGCGTCACCCCGGTCTGACCTGCCCCGACCCGCACCACCCGACGCGGCGTCACGAGCGCCCGGCGGCCCGTCCACCGAGGACGTCCCACCAGGAGGATCAGATGGACTTCCGGCTCAGCGAGGAACAAGAGGCGCTGCGGGAGAGCGTGCGGGAGTTCGCCCGCGAGGTCGTCGCCCCGGTCATCGGCGAGCACTACGAGAAGCACACCTTCCCGTACGAGATCATCCGCCAGATGGGCAAGATGGGCCTGTTCGGCCTGCCCTTCGCCGAGGAGCACGGTGGCATGGGCGGCGACTACTTCGCGCTCTGCCTGGCCCTGGAGGAGCTGGCCCGGGTCGACTCCAGCGTGGCGATCACCCTGGAGGCGGCGGTCTCCCTCGGCGCGATGCCGATTTACCGGTTCGGCACCGACGAGCAGCAGGCGCAGTGGCTGCCGAAGCTGCTCAGCGGCGAGGCCCTGGCCGGCTTCGGGCTGACCGAGCCGGGCACCGGCTCGGACGCGGGCGGCACCCAGACCCGGGCGGTCCTGGACGAGGCGACCGACGAGTGGGTGATCAACGGCTCGAAGGCGTTCATCACCAACTCGGGCACCGACATCACGGCGCTGGTCACGGTGACGGCGGTGACCGGGATCCGCGAGGACGGCTCGAAGGAGCTCTCCACGATCATCGTCCCGTCGGGCACCCCGGGCTTCACGGTGGCGCCGGCGTACTCGAAGGTCGGCTGGAACGCCTCGGACACCCACGAGCTGACCTTCGACGACTGCCGGGTGCCGGCGGCCAACCTGCTCGGCGAGCGGGGTCGGGGCTTCGCCCAGTTCCTGCGGATCCTCGACGAGGGCCGGATCGCCATCGCCGCGCTCGCCGTCGGCCTGGCCCAGGGCTGCGTCGACGAGTCGATCAAGTACGCGAAGGAGCGCCACGCGTTCGGTCAGCCGATCGGCAACTACCAGGCGATCCAGTTCAAGATCGCCGACATGGAACTGAAGGCGCACACCGCCCGGCTGGCCTACTACGACGCCGCCGCGCGGATGCTCGCCGGTGAGCCGTTCAAGCGGCAGGCGGCCATCGCCAAGCTGCACGCCAGCACGGTCGCGGTGGACAACGCCCGGGAGGCCACCCAGATCCACGGCGGCTACGGCTTCATGAACGAGTACCCGGTGGCCCGCTTCTGGCGGGACTCCAAGATCCTGGAGATCGGCGAGGGCACCAGCGAGGTGCAGCGCATGATCATCGCGCGGGATCTGGGCATGTGACGCGCTGGCAGGGTCCCGCCCCCGGCGGGGCCCTGTCGGATTTCCGCAGCCCTGCGTCGGCTGGACGACTCACCGCTGCCGGGCGTCGTATCCCGTCCGTAACCTTCCTGCCCATGACTCCGGATCATGATCATCCGTCCGGCCCGGGTGGTCGTACCCCGATCGGGGAGCTGGTGCGGGCGCACCGGCTGGCCGCCGGCCTCACCCAGGCCGAGCTGGCGGAACGGGCCGGGGTGGGCGTGCGGACCGTGCGTGACCTGGAGCGCGGCCGGTCCAGCCGGCCGCAGCGCACCACCGCCGAGCTGCTCGCCGACGCGCTCGGCCTGACCGGTGTGACCCGCGCCGCCTTCCTCGCCAGCGCCCGCGGCCACGCCGCCGGCCCGGCCACCGCCGGGCGCCCGCACCGTCGGGCCGCCACCGGCCCGCGAACCCTCGAACCCCACCCCTCCGGTACGCCGATCGCGCTCCCGCCCCCGGTCGAGCTGATCGGCCGGGAGCGGGATCTCGCCGACCTGGTCACGCTCCTCAGAGCCGAGGCATGGCAACCGTTGGTGAGCCTGGTCGGCCTGGCCGGGGTGGGCAAGACCGCGCTGGCCCTGGCCGCGGCGCACACGGTCGCCGACGCCCACCCGGGCGGGGTGGCCGGGGTGCTGGTCGGCGAGGGCTCCGACGCCGCCGACGTGCTCGCCGCGGCCAGCGCGGTCCTCGGCGCGGCCCGGCCGCCCGAGCTGGCCGCCCGGCTGCGCGGCCGGCCGGCACTGCTGCTGGTCGACGCGGTCGAACGGGCCCCCGACCCGGTCGCCGAGGCGCTGCACCGGCTCACCGACGCAGCCCCCACCCTGCGGGTGCTGGCCACCGGCCGGCACCCGGTCGGCCTGCCCGGGGAACTGGTCCGGCCGGTCGCCCCGCTGGACGTCCCCCCGCCGGACGCCGACCCGGACGAGGTCCTCCGCTGGCCGGCGGCGGCACTCTTCACCGCCCGGCTCACCCGGGTACGCCGGGAACCACCCGACCCCACCGAGCTGGCCGCCCTCGCCGCGCTGGTCCGGCGGCTGGGCGGGCTGCCGCTCGCCATCGAGCTGATGGCCGCCCGGGGTCGGATCCTCGACCTCAACGCGCTGCTCGACCGGTACGGCGACCGGGTCCTCGACCTGACCACGCCCGACCCGGGGCGGCGCGGCTGGGAGGCCGCCGAGCCGTCCGGGAGCGGCGATCCGGGGGCGGCGGTGGCGCTGACCCTGCGCGACGCCGTGGCGACCAGCTACCGCCTGCTCGCCGACTCCGAACGGGCGGCGCTGCGCCGGCTCTCCGTGTTCGCCAACCGGTGGTCGGTGGAGCTGGCCGAGGAGCTGCTCGCCGAGGAGGCCGACCGCGACGGGACGGTGGCGGTGGACCCGGTGCCGTTGCTGGACCGGCTGGTCGAGCTGGGCCTGCTCAGTGTGCGCGGCGCCGGCCCGTTCCGGTTCCGGCTGCTGGACGCGGTCCGCGAGTTCGCCGCCGAACGGGCCGCCGGCCGCGGTGAGCTGACCGCGATCCGACGCCGGCACGCCGTCGTCGTCGCCCGACTGGCCGGCCGGACGGCACCCGACCTGGTCGGGGCGAAGCTCCCCGTCGCGGTACGCCAGCTCGACGAGGTGACCAGCGACATCAGCGCGGCGCTGGCACACGCCGCCACCGACGACCCGCTCACCGCGCTGCGCCTGGCGGCGGCGCTGCCCCGCTGGTGGCGGCTGCGCGGGCGGGACGTCTCCGGCCGGCAGTGGCTGCTCCGGCTGCTGGCCGATCCACGTACCGCCGGCGCCGATCCGGTGCTGCGGGCGTGGGCGCTGCTCGGCGTGGCCCGGCTGGCGGCCGAGCACGGCGCCGGCGGGCAGGAGCTGCCGTCCGCCCGGGCCGCCTTCACCCTCTTCACCGCGCACGACGACGTCACCGGCGAACTGGAGGCGCTCACCGTGCTCTGCGCGCTGCTGCACGCCACCGGCGGGTACGACGAGGCGCGCGAGCACGCCCAGGCGGTGCTCGCCCTGGCCACCCGGCACGGCCGGGTACGCGACATGGCGGTCGCCCAGAACAACCTCACCTGGCACGAGATCCGCCTCGGCGACCTGGGCGGCGCCCGCCGCCGGCTGGCCGCGGTGGACCGGCTGGCCGCCCAGTGCGGGGAGCGCCGGTTGCGCCTGTTGGCCCGGGCGAACCTGGCCGAGGTGGCCCGCCTGGCCGGCCGGTACGCCGAGGCGGTCGAGCAGGGCCGGCGGGTGGCCGTCGCGCTCGCCGAGCTGGGCGACCCGGGTCACCGTCGACGGGTGCTCGGCACGGTCGGTCTGGCGCTGGCCCGGGCCGGGCGGGCCGACGAGGCCGCCGAGGTGCTCGCCGAACTCCGCGGCGAGGAGCGCCCCGGGCCGGGCGAGGGGATCTGCGCGCTGATCGAGGGGAGCGTGGCGCTGGACCGGGGTGACCGGGAGTTGGCGGCGGAGTGGTTCGGCGCCGCGATGGCGGCCGGCGCGGACGGGCAGGACCGGCGGGACGTGGTGGAGGCGCTGGTCGGGCTGGCCGCCAGCACCGGCGACCTGGCGGTACGGGAGCGGCTCGACCGGGTCTGTCGGGAGAGCAGGATCCGGCTGCTGCCGTACGAGGAGGATCTGCTGCGCGGCGCGGTGGCCGGACAGACCGGGCGGACGGCGGGCGATTCGGCCGCCTGACCCGCGGGGGCGCGGCGCGATCAGGACCAGCCGCTTGCCATGGTCGCGGGTGAGGGCCCGGAGAGCAGTGACGCAGGCGGCCAACCGCCGGGTGGTCCGTCCCCTGGCTCTCCACGATCCACTCCGCGGCGACGGTGCCCACCCGGTACGTGCCCGGACCCGGTACGTGACCGGACGGGCGGGCACCGTCGTCGCTTTCGAGGCGTGCCGCTCAGGCGCCCTGGCCCCGGATGGTGACGGCGTGGCTGGTGTAGGCGTATGCGTAGGTGGCGTCGCCGTCGAAGCGGATGTGGTACGTGTACTGGCCGCCCACCGGGGGCGTGTCCGTGATGGTGAACGAGCCGTCAGCGGCGAGCGGCACCGGCGGCAGGTCAGCCCCGACGGAACCATTCTTGTTGGTGTAGACGCGGTAAACCACGATCGACCCGGAGGCCGGGGTGGGCACGTTGCCGGCGGTACTCATCCGACCAGTGAGCGTGAGGGACTTGTTGGCGTTACCTGTCGTCGGGCCGGTCACGACCAGCGAGGTGGGGTGCTGGGTCACGTCGACCTTGGTCGTGGTCTTCGACCAGCGGACGGTGGAGCTGCCGTCCCAGATGGCGGTGTAGCTGACGCTGCCGCCGACCGGCGGGGTGTCGGTGACGGTGAAGGTGCCGTCCTCGGCGGTGGCCACCCCGGGCAGGGTGGCGGTGGTGCCGTCGGGCAGCGTGCGGCTGATCTCGATCGGCTGTGCCCCCGGCGCGGAGCCGTCGGGGAAGGCGAGCCGGCCGGTCATGGTGAACGGGTCCAGCGCGGTCGCCGGGGTGGTGGCCGACAAGTTCAGCGTGGACGCCGGCAGGAAGGCGCCCTCCAGCCGCCACAGGTAGTACCGGTTGTACGGCCAGTCGTTGAGCAAGGCGTAGACGTCGTCGCCCAGCACGGAAAGGCTGCCGGTGACCAGGTCGCCCTTGTAGGTCATCTGGGCCTGGAGGGTCTTCGCCCCCGTCCCGGCGTCGTACACGCTGGCGTAGGGGCCGTAATTCGAGCCGTAGAAGGCGGTGGCGACGTGTGCGCCGTCCGGGCTGAGCGCGATCGCGCCCGGCGCGCCCGGGTAGTCGGCCCCCGAGCCGTAGCTGCGGACCTTGGTCAGGGTCCTGGTATCCCAGACGTCGAAGCCGGAGGTGGCGAAGACCGAGATGGCCTGGGTGCCGTCGGGCGTGATGGTGAGATCGGTCAGGTTGGACAGGTCGTTGTCGGCGCCGTCGATGACGCCTCGCAGCGTCGCCGGGGTGGTGCTGACGTCGTACACCCGGGGGCTGGCGGGGTTGATCCCCGCCTCGGCGGTGAAGACCGTGTTCCCGGCGCCGGCGACTAGGGGCGCGCCGTACATCCGGGTGGCGACCTGGACGGGCGTGGGCGCCGCCATGGACAGGTCGAGGCCGAGGACGCCGCCGACAAAGTCGTTCTTGATGCCGTAGCCCACCCAGAGCTGGTCGCCGTCGAGAGACAGGTTTGCCGGTGACGGGTACCCGGCCAGGTTGATCCGTCGGACGACGGCGAGGGTGGGCCCATCGATCTCGGCGATCTCGTTCGAGCCGGACAGCGCCGCGTAGACCCGGCTGCCGTCGGGCGTGACGGCCAGGCCGGTCGGGCTGGCCAGGCCGGTGATGCTACCGGTGAGCGTGCCGTGGGCGTCGGCGACCACGATGCGGTCGTTCGCGGAGACGAAGACCCGGCCGCCGGCCGCGGCCGTGTCGACGACGCCGGTGACGCCTTGGATCAGGGTGGCGGTGTCCCTGGCGGCGGCGGGTGCGGCGGCGGTGACGAGGCCGACTGCTGCGGCCATCGTCGATGCCAGGACTGAGCCGATCACTGTGCGGAATCGCACGTGCGGTCCCCTTTCGGTGGTAACCCCGTGGTGCCGCGGCGGCCGGCGGAGCCGGTGCCGGGCTGCGACAAGATCGTCGCGTCATGGGATTAGGCGGGCTTCAAGCCAGCACCGTTACACAGTGGATCAAAATATCCGTCAGTGAGTTACACTCGCTGCCGATCGCCACACGCCGAGACCATCCGGATCGAGGTGGGCTGCCCGTGGCCGGTGTCCTGCCAGCTGCTGCTTCGGCGGCGTCCGGTGGTGCGCCTGGTGGTAGTCAAGGCTGTCCACCACGAACCGCAGGGTACGCAGGCACCTCTCCTGGCGGCGCGCCTTGTGCGGTGCTCCGGCCGAACCTCCTGGTCGCCGACGGCGCGCCCCCATCTTGATCGGCAGCCCGCCAATTGAAGTCTTCAGCGAGGGCCGACACCGCGGGGTGGCGCGGGGTGGCGCGAGCGAAGAAGCCCCCTGGTCAACCCCTCGCTCAATCGCTCGCGCCGGCACCCCCCGGTGCTCCCCCGCGGGAGGAAGGCTAACCAACCTTGCCGCCCGCTTTGTTGGCATTGGCGGGATTGTCCGGATCGGCGGCCGCAGTTCTGCCGGTTGTTCTGCCGGTGCGTCAGGCGGGGCTGGTGCGTCAGGCGGGGCTGGCGTGTACGGCGGGCGCCGGGTCGGTGCTGCCGGCCGTCGCCCCGGGGTGCACGGCGTCGCGGACCCGGCGCAGGCCGTCCAGCATGGCGTCGAGGGCCGCGGGTTCGAGCTGCCCGGTGAACCACTGCTCGATGATCCGCAGGTGACCGGGGAGCGTCTCGTCCAGCCGCTTCAGGCCGGACGCGGTCACCACCGCGTACGAGCTGCGCCGGTCGGAGGGGCAGGCCCGGCGGCACAGCAGCCCGTCGCGTTCCATCCGGTCGACCACCCGGGTCACCCCGCTGGTGGAGAGCGAGGTCTGCGCGGCCAGATCGGTCATCCGCAGCTGGTTGCCGGGGGAGCGGGCGAGTCGCATGAGCACCTCGAACTCGACCGCGGAGAGGCCGTGCTGTTCGTACTGGGCGGCGAACCGGGCGGTCAGCCCGGCGTGCGCCTCCACGAGCAGGCCGACGGCGGTGATCCGGGGGTCGTCGAACACGTTCTGATCCACCTGGTCATCCTATCAGTGGTTGACACGGGGAATATTGCTACGGCTATAGTTGCTCAGACAGACGTTGGGCTACTAAACAATCTCCCCCTGGAGGGCAGTTCCATGACCAGCAGCACCGAGTCGGTTACCCGCGACTGGGAAGGCCTTACCATCCCGACCGCCGGCACCTACCTGCTGGACGCGGCGCACAAGCGGGTCGGCTTCGTCGCCCGCCACATGATGGTCAGCAAGGTGCGGGGTGAGTTCGCCGAGACCTCCGCCACCATCACCATCGCGGACGACCCGCTGCAGTCCTCGGTCTCCGCCTCCATCCAGGCGGCCAGCATCAACACCGCGCAGGCTGACCGCGACGCGCACCTGCGCAGCCCGGAGTTCCTCGACGCCGAGACCTTCCCGACGCTGGAGTACCGCAGCACCGGCGTGAAGTCCCGCAAGGGCAACGAGTTCGTCCTCTCCGGTGAGCTGACCATCAAGGGCGTCACCCGCCCGGTCGACCTGGAGGTCGAGTTCGAGGGCGTCGGTCGCACCCCGTTCGGCCAGGACGTGTTCGGCTTCACCGCCACCACCGAGATCGACCGGGAGGACTTCGGTCTGACCTGGAACGTCGCGCTGGAGACCGGCGGCGTGCTGGTCGGCAAGAAGATCAAGATCGAGATCGAGGGTGAGGCCGTCCGCCAGGCCTGATCCGTCGACCGCCACCGCGCCGAGGCCCCTGCTCCCCTGAGCAGGGGCCTCGGCGGCTTTCGGTGCGAATCCTCACGGCTTGTCCGCCGGCAGACCCGGGTGCGGCCGGCCGTCGCTGGGTACAGATGGCCGGAGCGCCCACCGACCCGGCTCTGGCCCTGGCGAGGTGGGCGCTCTTACCGTGGTGGTTCACAACGCGCGGCGGGACGGCACGGTCCCGCGGCGCCTCGCGCCGGGAGGACACATGGGTAGGGACGTCGAGCAGGGCGCCTTCTCCCGAGAGGACCGGGTCCGCTACCGGCAGAAGGTCCGGCGCTGCCTGGACGTCTTCGCGCTGATGCTGGACGACTTCGGCTTCGACGCCGACCGGCCGATGACCGGGCTGGAGATCGAACTCAACCTGATGGACCCGGCCGCCGAGCCGGCGATGCGCAACGAGGAGATCCTGGCCGACATCGCCGACCCGCTCTTCCAGACCGAGCTGGGCCAGTTCAACCTCGAACTGAACGCCGAACCCCGGCTCCTCGAGGGGTCCGGCCTCGCCGACTACGAGCGTGACCTGCGCAGCAGTCTGACCCGGGCCGACGAGCGGGCGGCGAAGTCCGACGCCCGGATCGTCCTGGTCGGCATCCTGCCCACGCTCACCGAGCGGCACCTGGTGGCCGACAACCTCTCCACCAACGAGCGCTACCGGGTGCTCAACGACCAGATCGTCGGCGCCCGGGGCGAGGACATCGAACTGGACATCCGGGGCGTCGAGCGGCTCCGGACGCACACCGACTCGATCGCGCCCGAGGCGGCCTGCACCAGCCTCCAGTTCCACCTCCAGGTCGCGCCGGACAGCTTCGCCGACTACTGGAACGCCTCCCAGGCCATCGCCGGGGTTCAGGTCGCGGTCGGCGCCAACTCCCCCTTCCTGTACGGCCGGCAGCTCTGGGCCGAGACCCGGATCGCCCTGTTCGAGCAGGCCACCGACACCCGGCCCGACGAGCTCAAGGCCCAGGGGGTACGCCCCCGGGTGTGGTTCGGGGAACGCTGGATCACCTCGATCTTCGACCTGTTCGAGGAGAACGTCCGCTACTTCCCGCCGCTGCTGCCGATCTGCGACGACGAGGACCCGGTCGAGGTGCTGCACGCCGGCGGGGTGCCGGAGCTGAGCGAGCTGCGGCTGCACAACGGGACGGTCTACCGCTGGAACCGGCCGGTCTACGACATCATGAACGGGCGTCCGCACCTGCGGGTGGAGAACCGGGTGCTGCCGGCCGGGCCCACCGTGGTCGACATGCTGGCCAACGCCGCCTTCTACTTCGGGCTGGCCCGGGGGCTGGCCGAGTCGGATCGGCCGATCTGGAGCCAGCTCACCTTCAGCTCGGCCGAGGAGAACTTCCACGCCGCCGCCCGCCGGGGCATCGACGCCGTGCTGCACTGGCCCCGGCTCGGTGACGTGCCGGTGACCAAGCTCGTCCTCGACACGCTGCTGCCGAAGGCCGCCGCCGGGCTGGACCGGTTCGGCGTGGCCCCGGCCGAGCGGGATCGGCTGCTCGGCATCATCGAGCAGCGCTGCCGTACCGGCCGCAACGGCGCGGTCTGGCAGACCGAGGCGGTCTGGGCCGCCGAACGGCACCGCGGCATGGACCGGGCGGCCGCCCTGCACCACATGGCCAACCGCTACGCCGAGCTCTCCCGCAGCAACGAGCCCGTCCACAGCTGGCCGGTCGACTGACCACCGGCCTCCCCACCTGCGGGTGGGGAGGCGGGAGCGCGTGGCGCGTCGGCGGGGATCTGACCGGGTGAGGGCAGCGCGGGGATCGGTCCGGGAGGGGTCAGCGGGGCCGTCTGCCGGGGCGGGGGGCCGGGGGCGGAGCGGTTGGCTCGCCGGTGGCCAGGCCGTCCGTCGGTGTCCCGGATGCCGCTGGAGGGCTGGTCGTCGCGTCGAGCGCAGGGTCCCCGGTGGTGGAGATCGTCGGGGTGGACGAGGCAGACCGGGTGCGCCGGGCCGGGCGGGCGCGTCCGGTCGCTCCCGTCGCCGTACCGGCCGTACCCTGCCCGCCGGACGCTTCGGCTCCGGCGGGCGGCGGTTCGGCGAGGGTGGCCGGCGCAGCGTCGGCGGGCGTGACCGCGGATGCCCGGCCCGGCGCGGTCGTCCGGTCGTCGACCGTGTCCCTGCGGCTCGCGGCGTTGCGCCGCCCTGTGGTCTCCTCGGCACCGGTGGCCGGCAGCGCTTCGGCGGTGGCCGGTCGGTCGTCGTGCTCGCCGGTCCGGGGGCGGGGCACCGCCGCCACCGCGGCCGGGCCGGCGTCGCGCAGCTCGGCCCGCTGGGCGAGCGCGGCCACCAGGATCGAGCCAGCCGCGCCGACGATCACCGCGTACGGGGCGACGAGGTGAGCGGAGACCTGCTCCGGAGCGATGGTGGCGAGCCGGGGTACCGCCAGGAAGTAGGCGATCGCGACCAGCAGCGGCCCGGCCGCACCGGACACCGCCGCGCCCAGCCGCAGTCGGGACGATCGGGCGGTACGCCGAGCGGCGAGCGCGCCGATCACCAGCGCCGAACCCACCGCGAGCAGCGCCCCGGGCCAGTAGAGGTAGTCGCGCAGCCAGAAGCCAGCCCGGTCGTGGCTGATCTGCCAGCTGCCGAGCTGGGCGGCGGTCAGCCCGCGACCGGCGAGCACCCCGTCCACCACCGAGACCACGGCGAGCAGCCAGAGCCAGCCGACCGTGGCGATGACGTTGTTCGCGGCCGCCCGCGAACGCAGCGCCCAGACGGCGGTCAGCAGGCCGACCAGGACGCCGATGCCGGCGTACCCGGCGGCGAGGCTCTGTGGGGAGAAGGTGTCCGGAACGGTGGCCGTCCGGGCCGGCACGGCGACCAGCAGCACGGTGATGAGCGCGCCGACCGCACCGGCCACGGCGAGCGTCGCCCGGTGCAGGCCACCGCCGGTTTCGTCGGTCGCGCCGCCGCGCTCGAGCAGCCGTTGGGCGCAGACCGCGCCGACGACGGTGGAGACGGCCGCGATCCAGGTCGCCCAGGCGAGGCTGGCGAACCAGGTCGCCTCGGTGGTGCCGGCGCCCGCCGGCGCCCAGTTGATGATGCCCAGGCCGTAGCCGAAGCCCAGTTGTGCCGCGCCCATGCCGGCAGCGACGCCGATCGCGGTGGCGATCGATCCTCCCCAGCCCCGTGCAGCCATGCCGGGGAGCGTAGCGTCCCCTGGTCGGTGCGGCGAGCCGTGCGACGGAGGCACCACGGGCGGTGACCGGCGGGCGGCGGCCGGTGCGCGGCGGGGGCGGTGGTCGGCGACCGGTACCGTCGCCGGTGACGAGGCGGGGAGTGCGATGACCGACGGGTACACCGGGCAGGACGGGGATGGGCGGCCGGGTCGAAGGACCCTGCTGCTCGGCGGCGGGCTGGCGGTCGTCCTGTTGGCCGCCGTCGGCGCCTCCGCCGGCTGGGTGCTGGCCGGGCATGATGGCCGGCCGACCGCCGGGCCGATCGCCACGTCGACGGCCCCGCCGACGGAGGTGAGCAGCCCCGCCGAGGACACCCCCACCGAGCGACCGACCGCCGGCTGGACGACCACCCCGCCCGCGCCCCGGACGGAGGCCGGCGGCCTGACCGTGCCGGCCCTGGTGGGCACGGACTTCGACGAGGCCCGCGACGAACTGCACGATCGCAAGCTCGGCTGGCAGCTCGTCTTCGGCACCGGTACGGGCCGGGAGGTGGCGCGGACGGAACCCGTCGCCGGCACCCCGGTGAAGAAGGGGACCACGGTGCGGGTGTACGTCGCCGGGCCGGCCCCCGAGGTGGCCGTGCCCGACCTGGTCGGGGACGCCTGCGAGGAGGCCGCCGACGAGCTCGGCGAGAAGGGCCTCTACCCGCGCTACCGGACCGGACGGCGCGGCACGGTCACCGCCCAGGAGCCGGCGCCTGACACGACGGCGCACTGGAACGACCGGGTGGCGATCTCCTGCGGGACCGCGGAACCCACCCCCACCGACGCCTTCCTGACGCGGTGACGGGCGGTTCGCCGCGCTGATCCCGGCGGCCGGTGCACCCGGGCGATACCTTGGACGATCGAGGGTCGTGACGGCCGCGCCCCGTGCGGAGAGGACGTGCGATGAGCGACGACCGCCAGGAGCCGCCGGCCGACGCGACCCGTCCGCTGCCCCGCGGTGGTGACCAGCCGGTCGACGACGCCACCCGCCCGCTCCCGCGCGACGCCGCCCAGCCCGGCGACGACGCGACCCGGCCGCCGCCGCCGCACCCCGGCGGCGAGGCCGTCGGTCCTCCGCCGCTGGATGCGACAGCCCGGCACGAGCCCGTGGACGCGACAGCCCGGCACGAGCCCGTGGACGCGACCGCCCGGCACGAGCCCGTGGACGCGACCCGGCCGCTGCCGCCGGGCGAAGCGGCCCGGCAGGCGCCGGCCGCACCGCCGGTCTGGTCCGGACGGGCCGGGGTGCCGCCACCCCGGCCAGCCGACTACCGCGAACCGGCCGAGTGGTACCCCGACGACCAGCGCGGCCGCCGCTGGTGGGCGCCGATCCTGCTGGGCATCCTCGCCCTGCTCCTGCTCGGCGTGCTCGGCGCGGGCATCTGGCTGGCGCTGCGGGCGTCCGACGACGCCGGGCCGGAGGAGTCACCGTCGCCGCTGCCCACCAGCGCCCCGGTGACCACCGCCGCGCCGACCACCACCGCGCCGACCACCGAGCCGCCGAGCACACCACCGACCACCACCGTGGCGGCCCGGATCCCGATGCCGCCCCTGACCGGGCTGTCGAGGGCGACGGCGCAGCGGGTGCTGGACCGGCTGGGGGTGGCGTACCGGGTGGAGGCCCGGACGTCGGACCAGCCGGCGGGGACGGTGATCGAGACCGACCCGGCGGCCGGCGAACCGGTCGGCCCCGACGAGGAGGTGACCCTGGTGGTCGCCGAGGCGGCGGAGTCGCCGTCGGTGTCGCCGACCTCGAGCGCCACGGCCACGCCGACGGCCGAGCCGACCGCCACCCGCTGACCGCGCCCGGTCACCACCTTCGGCGTCTGGTGCCGACCAGTCCCAGGCCGGCCAGCGAGATGGCGAGGCCGAGCAGGCCGGAATAGAAGAGCGACTGGCTCAGGTCCTGCTGGTGCGCGGAGGAATGGGAGCGCTCGGCCCCGGTCGTCGTGCCGCCGCCACGGTGGTCGCCCGGTTCCTGGCCGGCCGCGCCAGCTTCCTCCCGGTCCGTGCCGGTGGCGGGGTCGTCGCCGGCCCCGGCGCCGTGCCGGAGGGCGCCCCGGTCCGGCGTGTCCCAGTCGGCGATCCCACCGCCGTCGACCGGATCGTCGGGCGGTGCGGTGCCCTCACCGGCCACGGTGATCTCGGGTGCCGGGACCGGCTCGGCGAGCCGAGTCGCCGATTCGGCCGGGTACCGCACCACCACCACGAGCGTGGTGGCGGCGCCGACCAGCGCCAACAGCCCGAAGGCGTAACCGATACGGGACCTGTGGTGCCGCCGCGCGGCGGGCATATTGACCATGGCCATCCCAGGTTCAGGGTCCGGGACGCGCGGGGTGACTTCTGCCGGGGTGGGCGTACCGATTCTATGGCGATGGCACGCCCGCCGACCGGCGATTGCGGGCTCAGCCCACCGGGATCGGGCTCCGGTTGATCGGCCGCCGGGCCCGTACGGTGTGCTGGCGCTGCGTCGGGGCGGCCTGCAGCTGCCGGAGTCCGGCCTGCTGTACGAAGATCGACCGCCGGTTGACGGCGTCCCCCGCCGCGTTCAACTCGTAGCCGTCGAGCCAGAGCCAGCCGTCGTAGGTCGGCCAGTCGAGCACCCGGATCACCCGGAAGGTGATCGGTTTGAGGAACTGGACACTCGCCGCGCGAGTCACGTGCAGAACGTCACCGGAGCGGGGAAGCACATGGGCTCCTGGGGAGGGAGTGGCCGGCGTACCGGCCGGGCTGATCGTGGGGAGGGCTTTGCTGGTGCTCCGGCGCCGGGCTCGTGCCTCGTCAACCGGTGGATCGGTGGCGGTGGTCGGGCCGTACCCGCTGGTGGCGGACCGCCACCCGACCATCACCGGTTGCTCCCGGGTACCGCTCCCGCCGCCGCAGCCGTCGGGCGTGCAGCGGCGGGGTCATCAACCCGGGGCAGGTCTTGTCGTCGCGTATCGGCGGGGGTGTCTCGCAGACCGTCCGATCCGGGTGGGATCGCCACGCCGGGGAAGCGTTCGGAGACGGTGTGTGACCCGAGCCATACGGACAGAGTGCATGAGCGTCGTGCTTCATGCAAGTTGCACGTCGACTTTTGCCGATACATGAGCGCGACACGAGATCGAAGGCGCTTGAAGCCGCCACCCCCGGGGCGGCACACTGGACGCCGGTTTCGCCCGACGCGGCCGGTCGACGACCGGCACCACCCCAGCCGCGAACGATCGCCCGCCGTTCGTCGGTCGCGCCCTCGGCGGGTGTCGCCGCAGGCGCGAGCGACCGGAGGTAACCGGGTGAGCGCGAGGAACCGGCATCCGCTGCCAGCGGCGCCCGGGGTGGCACCGTGAGCGAGCGGCGCAGTCCCACGATCCGTCGGCGACGGCTGGGCGCGGAGCTCCGCCGCCAGCGGGAGGCGGCGGGCATCACCATCGAGGTGGTCGCCGAGCAGCTGGAGTGCTCCGCCTCCAAGATCTCCCGGATCGAGACCGGCCACACCTCGGCCACCCCGCGGGACGTCCGGGACATGCTCCGGATCTACGGCGTGGTCGGCGTCGAGAGCGACGAGTTGGTGCAGATCGCCCGGGAGGCCCGGCAGAAGGGGTGGTGGCATCCGTACAGCACCGTGCTCGTCGGGGCGTACGTCGGGCTGGAGGCGGCGGCCAGCTCCATCCGGGCGTACGAGCAGCAGGTGGTCCCGGGCCTGCTGGAGACCGAGGAGTACGCCGGGGCCATGATCCGGGCGGCCCGCCCGGACTTCACCGTCGAGCAGGTGCAACAGCGGGTGCGTGTCCGTCTGGGCCGTCAGTCGTTGTTGATCCAGGATGATCCGGTCGATCTGTGGGTGGTGCTCGATGAGGCGGTGCTGAGCCGGCCGGTGGGCGGCGACGCGGTGATGCGTGGCCAGCTCAAGCGGCTGGTGGAGGTGGCGGAGCTGCCGAACGTGACGCTCCAGGTCCTACCTTTCGAGGTGGGAGCGCACGCCGGCATGGACGGTACCTTCACCATCCTCAGCTTCCCCGAAGCGAGTGATCCCGATGTCGTGTACGCGGAGAACGCCACGGGTGGGCTCTTCCTTGAGAAGAGCGACGAACTGCAGCGGTATAGCTTCATCTTCGATCACATTCGAGCGGCGGCCATCCGCCCGGAGGAGTCCATCGCTCACATCGCAAAACTGGCAGAGGAGCCGTTGTGGAAATGGCGACCAAGAGGTTCACCGTGGACCTGACGCGCGCGACGTGGTTCAAGAGCTCGAAGAGCGGGCCGAACTGTGACAACTGCGTCGAGGTGGCGTACGTGACCGGGGCGGTCGGGGTTCGGGACTCGAAGGACAAGACAGGCCCCGCCCTGGTCTTCGCCCCGGGGGGCTGGCAGGCCTTCGTCGCCAGCGCCCGGAACGGCGCCTTCGACCAGCACTGAATCGCACACTGACCAACCCGGCGTGGCGTTGACCGCGGGCCGGTCGGGGACGCTCCCGGCCGGCCCGTCGCCACATCCGCCCCGTCTCGTTGAACCCGTCGATACGGCGTTGCAGGACAACTCCACCGCACGGATCGACGACCGAACGAGGCAGGCGAGACGGATGACGACGATCGGTTCAGACAACCTCCCCAACGGCCCGGGCAAGAGCGAGCGGTTCGGGGGCAAGTACCGTGGCGCCCGCCGGGACACCGTGTTGACGGACGTGACGTCCACCGACACCGAGATCGGTGGCCGGGACGTCGGGGCGCCCGCGCCGGAACAGGCCGGCCCGCCGCTGTCGCTGCCTTCCCTCGACCCGAACCCGCTCACCGAGCCCTCGTTCCCGCCGGCCGGCTGGCCGATGGAGCCGACCGAGTCGCTGGTCGATCACCCGCTGCTGCGCGGTCTGCTGATGGAGTTGCCGCCCAGGGGCAGCGTCCCGCCGCCGGGTTGGCTGGACCGCTGGTTCGAGGCGACCCGGGCGATCCTGGAGCTGCTATACGTGCAGGGCCCGGGGAGTAGCGGACGCTGACACCGGCGCTCCGACCGGTGCCGGGGCCTCCGGCATCGTCCGCTCAGCGAACCGGCTGTGCCGCAGCGCGTGCCGTACCCCGATCGCGAGGACGGCGAGACCGCCGACAGTGATCGCCGGCCCGGCCGTGCCCGGTCGGGCGGCGAGGTCGAGACCGGCAGCCGCCAGCAGGGGTGGCACCGTGGCCAGCGCGGTGACCTGCAACGGCAGGCCGATCAGCGGGTGTGCCGCCATGGCCCGCAGGCCGTACGGCGCGGGCGTCACCGGCGCGGCGGCGAACGCGCCCGCCCCGGCCCGCAGCCGCCGCGTGCGGCGCAGCGTGCAGGCCGCGACCGCGAGCGCCGGGCCGGCCGCCAGTGCCAGGTCGCCAGCCGCCCGGTCGACCGGCGTCGCGCCGGCGCTGGTCAGGCCGGCCGCCAGCGCGGCCCCCGTCAGGCCGAGGCCGGTCACGGTCAGGGCGAGCAGCCATCCGGTACGCCGGCGGAGTGCCCGGGCCCGGTTCAGGCGGGGCAGTCCGTCCGCCACCACGCCGGCGGCCAGCCAGACCGCGGCGATCGGCAGCAGCACAATGAGACGCTCATCCATGGGCCCAGCCTTGCCCACATCGGACGCTCGGGAATCCGGGCCGGCCCCCTGTTCGACCCCCACCTTCTCCCGTAGGGGGTCACCGCACCGTCGGTCGCCCGCCCCGACGCGATCGCCGGTCAGACGGCGAAGGTCGAGGGCCGCTCGGTCGCCGGCGCGGGCGGCCTGGCCTTCCACACGCCGGTCTTCTGGCCGGCGAGCCGGGTCAGGTAGGCCGGGTTGAGGATGACGTAGCGGCGCCAGAGCCGCTTCGGCTCCAGTCCGAGCCGCCAGAACCACTCGAGGCCGGCCCGCTGCATCCACGCGGGCGGCTGCTTGAGCAGCCCGGCGTGGTAGTCGAAGGCGGCACCGACGGCCATCAGCGGCATGTCCAGCAGCGGGCGCATCGCGTACGCGAAGACCTCCTGGCGGGGGCAGCCCAGCCCGACCAGGACGAGCCGGGCACCGCTGGCCCTGATCCGGTCGGCGATCTCGACGTCCTCGCCGGGCTGCACCTCGCGGAACTTCGACGGCTCCACCCCGGCGATCTTGAGGGCCGGGAACATCCGCTCCAGTGCCGGGATCAGCTTCGCCAGGGTCTCCTCGGTCGAGCCGTACAGGTAGACCGGGAGCTCCTCCTCGGCGAAGCGGCGCAGCACGTGCAGGGTCAGCGTCGGGCCGTAGACCCGGTCCGCCAGGCCGACGTGGTGCAGCAGGTTGAGCGCCCAGCGGACCGGCTGGCCGTCCGGGGTGACCACGTCGAAGGAGTTGAGCCGGGCATTGTGCGCCGGATCGAGCACCCCGGTCATCACGCCGTGCACGGCGAGCGCGGTCAGCGCCAGCGGGCGCCGGTCGTGGGCCGCCGCCACCACCTGCTCGGTCGCCGCGGCGTAGTCCGTGGCGTCGACCAGGACGCCGAGGACGTTCCGCTTGCCCTGCGCGGTCATGCCTGGGGTACCCACTTGTCGACGTTGGCCTCGTAGGTTTCCCGCATGATCATCGGTACGTCGTAGACCTGCTTCCAGTCCGGGTAGTCGGCCTGGAACGCCTCGTTCGAGCCGATCCACCACTTGTGGTCGCCGATCCGGTTCGCCTCGACATACTCGGAGATCATCTCCTGGCCGGTGATCTGCTCGGCCAGCGTGAACGCCTCGCGCATCGAGGTGTTGGAGTGCCGGCCGCCGCCCAGGTTGTAGACCGCCGCCGAGCGCGGGTTGCGGAAGAACGCCTCGAACGCGGACACCACGTCCGAGCTGTGGATGGCGTCCCGGACCTGCTTGCCCTGGTAGCCGAAGATCTTGTAGGTGCGGCGCTCCATGTTCGCCCGCATCACGTACGCCAGGAAGCCGTGCAGCTCGGTCGCCGAGTGCGCCGGGCCGGTCAGCGTGCCACCCCGGAAGCAGGCGGTCTTCATCCCGAAGTAGCGGCCGTACTCCTGCACCATCACGTCGGCGGCGACCTTGGAGGCGCCGAAGACCGAATGCAGGCAGGCGTCGATCGACATGTCCTCGCGGATGCCCTGCTCGTACGGGTGCCCGGCCTCGATCTCCCAGCGGGTCTCCTGCTCCACCAGCGGCAGGCTGTTGGGCCGGTCGCCGTAGACCTTGTTGGTCGAGCAGTGGATCACCGGTGCCTCGATGCAGTGCTCGCGCACGTTCTGCAGCACGTTGAGGGTGCCGCCGGCGTTCACGTCGAAGTCCGTGAAGGGATCGCGCACCGCCCAGTCGTGCGAGGGCTGCGCGGCAGTGTGGATCACCACGGCGATGTCCCTGCCGTACCGCTGGAAGAGCTTCGCCAGCGCGTCCCGGTCCCGGATGTCGATGCTGTGGTGCGAGTACGCCGACCCCAGCTCGTCGGTCAGTCGGCGGACGTTCCACGCGGTCGACGCCTCGGCGCCGAAGAACTCCTGCCGCATGTCGTTGTCGATCCCGACCACGTCCAGGCCGAGACCGGCGAAGTGCCGGACCGCCTCGGAACCGATCAGACCACCCGAGCCGGTCACCAACGCGACAGTCACACGCCACTCCTGTCAGTAGGAGGCAGGGAAACCACCGGAGCATAGCGTGACGTCCGGCACGCCCCGATACGACGCGAGGGCCCCGCAGCCGCGGAGCCCTCGTCGATCTGGTGGGGATGGGGGGAGTTGAACCCCCACGTCCTTTCGGACACACGGACCTGAACCGTGCGCGTCTGCCATTCCGCCACATCCCCGTGGCTTTGACCACGAACACTGTAGCCTGTCCCGGCCCCGCTGTCGCCAGCGGCCCTGCGGCGTGGTGTCTCGGTCGTGCCCTGACCGGTTACGCTCCGTAGAGCGTCACCGTTCGTGGCGGACGAAACATTAGCACGCCGGAACGGGCCTCTCCGAACGGGCCGGCGCGCGATGGCCGAGCGGCGCGCGAGCTGCATGCGCCCCGTCCAGATACCATCATGTCCTCGGGACCCGAGGAGGAGCCGGTGAGCGTGCTGCAACGCTTTGAGAAGCGTCTGGAAGGCCTGGTCGAAGGGGCCTTCGCCAAAGTCTTCAAAGGGGTGGTCCACCCCGTGGAGATCCTCAACGCCATGCAGCGGGAGGCCGAGGCGCACAAGGCCATCCTGGCTGGTGGCCGCACGTTGGTGCCCAACCGCTACGTGATCGATCTCTCGCCGTACGACCACAGTCGTCTGGCGCCGTACGCCGCCGCGCTGGCCCAGGAGCTGGCCCAGTCGCAGGCGGAGTTCATCGGCGAGCAGGCGTGGACGGTCTACGGCGACGTGATCGTGGAGATCGAACGCGGCGAGGGACTGGACACCGGCATGTTCCGGGTCACCGCCGAGGTCTACACCGGTGGCGAGGTCGCCCCGGTCTCGTCGCCGGGCGGCTACGACGCCGGCCCGCCGGCGTACCCGTCGTACGACCAGGGTGGCGGCTACGGCCCCCCGCCGGGACACGGCGGTGGCACCCGCAACGTCCGGCTGGTCTCCGGCGACGGCCGCACCTACCCGCTCCAGATGGGTTCGACGGTGATCGGCCGCGGCGACCAGGCCAACCTGCGCCTGCCGGACGTCGGGATCTCCCGGCGACACGCCCGGCTGGACTTCGACGGCGGGCAGGTCGTGCTGACCGACCTGGGGTCGACCAACGGCACGATGGTCAACGGCCAGCGCGTCTCGGCGGTCGCCCTCAACCCGGGCGACATGATCCAGCTCGGCACGACGACGTTGACCTTCCGCGTGGACGGCTGACCCGCGTTGCCGGAGCTCGTCATCACCGTCGCCCGGTTCGGGTTCCTCATCCTGCTGTGGATCTTCGTGTTCACGGTGGTCGGCGTGATCCGCCGTGACCTCTTCGCAGGAGCCCGGACGGGCCGGCTGGTGGCCGCGCCCCGTGCGGTCGGCGCGTCCACCGGGCAGGCGGCGAAGCCGGCCAAGGCGAAGCGGGGCAGGGCGGCCCACCAGATGGTGGTCACCGCCGGTCAGTTGGCCGGCACCCGGATCACCCTCGGTGAAGCGCAGATCACTATCGGTCGGGCCGAGGACTCCACCCTCGTCATCACCGACGACTACGCCTCCGCGCGGCACGCCCGGCTCGTGCCGCGCGACGGGCAGTGGTTCGTCGAGGATCTCGGCTCGACTAACGGCACGTACCTGGATCGCGCTAAGGTCACCGGACCAACCCCCGTCCCCCTCGGCGTGCCGATCCGGATCGGCCGCACCTCTCTCGAATTACGGCCATGACTCTGACCCTGCGCTATGCGGCCCACAGCGACCGCGGTCTGATCCGAGACGGAAACCAGGACTCCGTCTACGCCGGACCGCGGCTTCTCGCCGTCGCCGACGGCATGGGCGGCATGGCCGCCGGTGACGTCGCCAGCAACATCGTCATCGGTGCCATGGCGCCGCTCGACGAGGACGTCCCGGGGGACGCGCTCGTCGACGCTCTGCGCTCGGCCGTGGGCACCGCCAACCAGCAGCTTCGCGACACCGTGGACGCCAACCCGCAGCTGGAGGGGATGGGCACCACGCTCACCGCGACCCTCTTCTCGGGCAGCAAGCTCGGCATGGTCCACATCGGTGACTCGCGGGCCTATCTCCTGCGCAAGGGCGAGTTCGCGCAGATCACCAAGGACGACACCTACGTCCAGATGCTCGTGGACGAGGGTCGGATCAGCGCGGAGGAGGCGAGCAGCCACCCCCAGCGCTCGCTGCTCACCCGCGCCCTCGACGGCCGGGACATCGACCCGGAGTACAGCGTCCGCCAGGTGCTGCCGGGCGACCGCTACCTGATCTGCAGCGACGGCCTCTCCGGCGTGGTGAGCGCGGAGACCATCGGCGACACCCTGCGGGAGTACACCGACCCGCAGCAGTGCGTCGAGCGGCTGGTGCAGCTCGCGCTCCGCGGCGGCGGCCCGGACAACATCACCGTGATCATCGCGGACGCCACCGACCAGGACATCGTCGAGGCGAGCCCGATCGTCGGCGGCGCCGCCGCCCGCGACCGGGGGATGGCCACCTCGGCCGACGTCTCCACCCCGGCGGCCCGCGCCTCGGCGCTCTCCGCGCCGCGGAACCCCGCGCCGGAGGAGCCGGCCGCCTCCCGGGACGACGAGTCGGACCGTCCCCGGCGCCGGCCGCTGCGTACCGTGGCGATGCTGGCGGCGCTGCTGGTCATCCTGGGCGGCGGTCTCTTCGCCGGCTGGAGCTTCACCCAGCGGCAGTACTATGTCGGGGCGACCGAGGACGGGCAGCTCGCGGTCTTCCGCGGGGTCCCCGGTCAGGTCGCCGGTCTCGACCTGTCCCGCGTGCACTCCACCAGCCCGGCCAAGCTGGACGACCTCACGCTGGCCGCGCAGGAGCAGGTCAAGCAGGGTATCCAGGCCAAGAGCCGGCCCGACGCGGTACGCCGGCTCGCGGAGCTGACCAACGACGACCCGGCCAACCCGAACCTGAAGCCGATCTGCCCGCCGAGCCCTACCCCGACCCCGGTGGCCAGCACGGCGCCGGTGACGCCGACGGTCACCCCGGTCGCGCCCGGCCCGGCGGCGCCCACTCCGGTCGCCAGCGGCAGTCCGGTCGTCCCCTCGGCGACCCCCGCGCCGACCACCACGCCCGACGCCTCGGCCTCCGACGCGGTCCCGCCGGGCGGAGACCCGGCGGGCTGTCGGTCGCCCGAGTGACCGTCGGCTGAGACTCCAAGGGACCGATCCGTGACCGCAGCGGCCACACCGGCAGCCTCGCCCGCCTCGACGGGCGAGCAGCCCGGCGTACGCCTGGCGCGGTCCCGGCGTAACGCCGAGCTCTCGCTGCTGCTGCTGGCCATGGTGCTGGTGGCGGCCTACGGGGCGATCGTCGAGGCGAACCTGCTCGACACCGTCACCCCGGACTTCTGGATGCCGGCCGCCGTGCTGGGGGTGCTCTTCCTCGGCATGCACCTGGTGATCCGGTTCCTGGCGCCGTTCGCCGACCCGGCCCTGCTGCCGGCGGTGGCACTGCTCAACGGAATCGGGGTCGGCTTCCTGCGCCGGTACGACCTGGCCCGGGCGGACGCGGTCGACCGGGAGACGCTGGCGATCTTCGCCGGCACCGGGGGGCGGCAGCTGGCCTGGACGCTCGCCTCGGTGATCCTCGCCGCGGCGCTGCTCTTCGTGATGAAGGACCACCGGGCGGTCTCCCGCTACGCGTACACCCTGGGTCTGGCCGGCATCGTGCTGGTGATGATCCCGGCGGTGCTCCCGGCGCGGTACTCGGAGATCTACGGCGCGAAGCTGTGGATCCGGATCGGTGGGTTCAGCATCCAGCCGGGTGAGTTCGCCAAGCTGGCCCTGCTGGTCTTCTTCGCGTACTACCTGGTCCGCAAGCGCGAGGTGCTTTCGCTGGCCAGCCGGCGGATCCTCGGCATCGACTTCCCCCGCGGCCGGGACCTCGGCCCGGTGCTCGCGGTCTGGGCGCTGAGCCTGCTGGTGCTCGTCTTCGAGAAGGACCTCGGCACCTCGCTGCTGTACTTCGGCATGTTCGTGGTGACGCTCTACATCGCCACGGAACGGGTCAGCTGGCTGCTCATCGGTCTGCTGCTCTTCTTCGGCGGCGCCTACCTGGCGTACGTGCTGGGCGGGACGATCGGCGGTCCGTTCGCCAACTTTCACCTGCGCGCCGAGATCTGGCTGGACCCGTTCTCCGACCCGTACGAGAAGGGCTACCAGCTGGTCCAGGGCCTGTTGGCGCTGGGCAGCGGCGGGCTCTTCGGCACCGGGCCGGGCGCCGGCGAGCCGACCCTGATCCCCGAGGTGCAGAACGACTTCATCTTCGCCGGCATCGGTGAGGAGATCGGGCTCTTCGGTCTCACCGCGCTGCTGGTGACCTACCTGCTCATCGTCGAGCGGGGGTTGCGGGCCGGGCTGGCGGTGCGGGACTCGTTCGGGAAGCTGCTCGCCGGTGGCCTCGCCTTCACCCTCGGGCTCCAGGTCTTCGTGATCGTCGGCGGGATCAGCAAGCTCATCCCGCTGACCGGTCAGACCACCCCGTTCCTCTCCGCCGGTGGCTCGTCGCTGATGGCCAACTGGCTGCTCATCGCAGTGCTGCTCCGAGTCTCCGACGCCGCCCGCAAGCCGGTGGTCACCGGTGGCCCGGCGGCCCGGCCCGCCGGTGGGCCGCCGGAGCAACTGCACGGTGCACCCACGGAGGTGATCCGCCCGTGAACGCACCTCTGCGCCGCGTCGGCGTAGTCGTTCTGGTCCTGTTCGGTCTGCTCTTCGCGAACCTGAACTGGATCCAGGCCTACAAGGCCGACGAATACCGCAACAGCGACTACAACGGCCGGGTCCAGGTGGCCGAGTACGAGCGCCGGCGCGGCAACATCGAGGCCGGCGGCACCGCGGTCGCCACCAGCAAGGAGACCAGCGGCAAGCTGAAGTTTCAGCGCACGTACCCCGGCGGGGCGAAGTACGCGCACGTGCTCGGCTTCAAGCCGGTCAACGGGAGCGAGACCGGCATCGAGCGGATCGAGAACGACTTCCTCGCCGGCACCAGCGACGCGCTGATCGCCAACCGGATCAAGGACATGTTCACCGGCGACGAGACCGGTGGCGGCAACGTGCTGCTGACACTCTCCAAGCGGGCCCAGGACACCGCGTACGACCAGCTGCGCAACAACGAGAGGGGCGCCAGGCGGGGCGCGGCCATCGCCATCGACCCGCGTACCGGGGCGGTGCAGGCCATGGTCTCGATGCCCAGCTTCGACCCCAACCCGTTGGCCAGCCACGACACCACCGCCGCGGCAACGGCGTACAACGAGCTGGACAAGGACGCCGACCGGCCGCTGACGAACCGCGCGCTGGACGAGACCCTGCCGCCCGGCTCCACCTTCAAGATCGTGGTGGCCGCCGCAGCGCTGGAGAACGGGATTACCAAGACCACCCAGATCCCGGCCGGGGCCACCTACACGCCGCCGACCTCCGGCTCGCCGATCAAGAACGCCGCCGCGACGATCTGCCCGGAGCCGCAGGTCAGCCTCCAGGAGGCGGTCCGGGAGTCGTGCAACACCGGCTTCGCCCAGCTCGGCGTACGGCTCGGCGCCGACACCATCAAGGAGAAGGCCCAGCAGTTCGGCTTCGAGCAGAAGGACCTCACCGTCGGCCAGCTCGGCGAGGACGGTCTCAGCGTGGCGGCCAGCCGTACCGGCGACATGGAGGCGCCCGGCGGCGCGACCGACCCGGCCGCGCTGGCCCAGTCCTCGATCGGGCAGCGCGACGTGCGAATGACCCCACTGCAGGGCGCGATGATCGCCGCCACGGTCGCCAACGGCGGCAGCGAGATGCGGCCCTTCCTGGTCAAGCAGCTGCTGGGGCCGGACCGGACGACCGTGTATGAAACCGCCAAGCCGCGGGAGCTGCGCCAGCCGGTCACCGGCCCGGTCGCCGGCGACCTGCGGGACATGATGGTCAGCGTCGTGGAGGGCGGCACCGGCAGGAAGGCGCAGATCGACGGCTACACGGTCGGCGGCAAGACCGGCACGGCGGACGTCGGCCCTGGCATCCCGCCGCACGGCTGGTTCATCGGCTTCGTGCTCGACAAGAACGGCACCCCGATCTCTGCGGTGTGTGTGGTGCTCGAGAGGGCCGGCGACGGCGGCAGCGGTGAGGCGGCCCGGATCGGCGGTCAGATCATGCGGGCCGCGATCCGGGACTCCGGGGGCCGCTGACATGCTCAGCCCCGGCGTCCAGCTCGGCAACCGCTACCGCCTCGACGAGCGGATCGCCAGCGGTGGCATGGGCGACGTCTGGCGCGGCACCGACCAGGTGCTGGGCCGTACGGTGGCGGTGAAGAGCCTGCTCCCGGCGCTGCTCGACGACCCCGACTTCGCCGAACGGTTCCGTGGCGAGGCCCGGACCATGGCCACCATCAACCACCCCGGCGTGGTCGATGTCTACGACTTCGGCAGCGACCAGCAGATCGCCTTCCTGGTGATGGAGTACGTCGAGGGCGACGCGCTCTCGGCCACCCTGAGTCGGGTCGGCCGGCTCACCCCCGCCCGGACGATGGCCCTGCTCGCGCAGGCCGCCGAGGCGCTGCACGCCGCGCACGAGAAGGGCATCGTGCACCGCGACGTGAAGCCGGGCAATCTGCTGGTCCGGCCGAACGGCACGCTGGTGCTGACCGACTTCGGCATCGCCCGCTCCGACATGGTCGCCCAGCTCACCGCCGCCGGCTCGGTGCTCGGCACCGCCTCGTACATCTCGCCCGAGCAGGCCACCGGCGCGGTGGCCACGCCCGCCTCCGACGTCTACGCGCTCGGCGTCGTCGCATACCAGTGCCTGGCCGGCCGGCGTCCCTTCGAGGGCGACAACCCGCTCGAGATCGCGATGAAGCACGTCCGCGAGGCTCCCCGGCCGCTGCCCGGCGACATCCCGCCCGCGGTGAGGGCGATCGTGGAGCGGGCGCTGGCGAAGGACCCGGCGCACCGCTGGCCGAGCGCCGCCGCGCTGGCCGCGGTGGCCCGCCAGGCCAAGGCGGCCCTGTCGCAGCAGGCGCGGACCGGTGGGCAGGCCCGCCCGATCTCCGCCGCGCCGGCCTCACCGGGCGCGCCGGTGGCCCGCGCGCAGGTCCCCACGGCCCCGCACCAGCAGCCGGCCCGGCCCTCTGCGGCGGCCCACCAGCCCCGCCCGCCGGCAACCGGGCAGGCCCGACCGCCGGTGGTGGCCCGACAGCCGCAGCCGCCCGGGCTCGCGCCGCGGCCGCCGGCCCAGACCCTGCCGCAGCCTCGACCGCCGGCCGGCGCGCCGGGCCAGACCCGCGGTGCGGCCGCCGTGCCGTCGGCACCGGGGCGCCCCGTCGGGTACGCCCCGGCGGTGACGAACGCCGCTCCGGCGCGTCGTTCCAGGTCAGGGATGGTGACTATCGCCATTCTGCTGGCCGTACTGGTTCTGGTCTGCTCCGGCGTGGTTTCCTACCTTGCGCGGCAGGGCGCGCTGACCGGTGATCCCGGCGCATACCGGCCGCTGAGTGTTCCGACCGGCGCGGTGAGCGCGGGCGGACGCGACGATCTGGCCCGGACGTCGTACCGTCGGGTGGTATGGCTCCGAACGGGTGGCGGCGAGACGACGACGAGCGAAGGACGACGAACGCGATGACAGCGCAGGCCCGCCTGCTCGGTGGCCGATATCAGGTCGGCGAGCTGCTCGGCTACGGCGGCATGGCCGAGGTGCACCGCGGTCGTGACCTTCGGCTCGGGCGGGACGTCGCGATCAAGATGCTCCGCGCCGACCTCGCCCGGGACGCCACGTTCCAGATGCGGTTCCGTCGGGAGGCGCAGAACGCCGCCTCGCTGAACCACCCGGCGATCGTGGCCGTCTACGACACCGGCGAGGAGACCGCCCCGACCGGCGAGACCCTGCCGTTCATCGTGATGGAGTTCGTCAACGGGCGGACCCTGAAGGAACTCCTCGGCGTCGAGAGCCGGTTGCAGCCGCGCCGGGCGCTGGAGATCTGCGCCGACATGTGCGCGGCGCTGGAGTTCAGCCACCGGCACGGGATCATCCACCGGGACGTCAAGCCGGGCAACGTGATGCTCACCCAGACCGGTCAGGTCAAGGTGATGGACTTCGGCATCGCCCGGGCGCTGGCCAGTGGCGCCACCACGATGACCCAGACCAGCGCGGTGATCGGCACGGCCCAGTACCTCTCGCCGGAGCAGGCCCGCGGCGAGGCCGTGGACGCCCGCTCCGACGTCTACGCCGCCGGCTGCGTGCTCTTCGAGCTGGTCTGCGGGCACCCGCCGTTCGTCGGCGACAGCCCGGTCAGCGTCGCCTACCAGCACGTACGGGAAGCCCCGCCGACGCCGAGCGACATCAACCCGGACGTCAACCCGGCGGTCGACGCGATCGTGCTCAAGGCGCTGTCGAAGAACCCGCTCAACCGCTACCAGAGCGCCGGCGAGATGCGGGCCGACCTGCTCCGGGCGGCCGCGGGCCGACCGGTGATGGCCACCCCGGTCATGCCGCAGGAGGAGACCGCGCACCTGGCGCCGGCTGCCGGGGCGGGGTACCCGACCCAGGTGGCGGGTGCGCCCACCCGGCAGATCCCGGCCCGGGTCGGCGACCCGCAGCGGCGCAAGAGCTCGGGCTGGGTGATCGCGGCCTTCGCGGCGCTCGGCGTGCTCGCGGTGATCGCGTTGGTCGCGGGCCTGCTGATGCAACAGAACAAGAAGGACGTCGAGCAAGTCGCGGTGCCGAACCTTGTCGGACAGCCGCAAGCGGCCGCCTTCACCGCACTCAACGACGCCGGTCTGGTGCCCGTCGCGGGCGAGCAGGTGCGCGCGGACAACTGCACGAAGGGGGCTGTCACCGGGCTGAACCCGCCCGCCGGCGTGAAGCTCGACCCCGGCACGAAGGTGTCGGTGAATGTCTGCGCCGGCAGGGAGCCGGTCACGATTCCGCCGGGCCTGACCAATTCGCCCTACGAGAACGTGAAGCAGCAGCTGGAGAGCCTCGGCCTCAGGGTCAGGCTTGAGGAGGACGAAACCAGCGCCAAGGGTGCTGGTGTGGTGATCAGCGTGGAGCCGCGTTCCGGCACCGAGGTTCCGGCGGGCTCCGAGGTGAAGGTCACCTACTCGAAGGGCAACGTCGTCCCCGTACCGAACGTGGTCGGTCTGACCAGGGAGGAGGCGGAGCAGCGACTCAAGGAAGCCGGGTTCAGGGTGAACACCGACCTGGGTGACGAGGCCAAGCCCGGGCAGGAGCCCGGCAGGGTGCTCAGCCAGGACCCGAAGGGTGGGGCCAAGAAGGCGAAGGGTACGAAGGTGACCATCGTCGTCAGCGTGCCCGCAGCCACCCAGGAGCCGACGTCGCCGACGGCCACGCCCACCGAACCCACTCCGACTCCGACCGGCGGCACCGGTACCGGCGGCGGCTTCCCGATCCCCACCACGCCCCCGGCCCGCCTCCCCGGCGAGTAACCGGCGCATCCAGACAGACCCACCCGGTCCCTGACAAGGGGACCGGGTCGAGGTCTTCGTGAGGCGATATCAGCTGGTGGCGAAGGCGGCGCGCCGCCGGGCGTCCACCTCGGCGGCCAGCTCCGGCGCGCGCTCCAGCGCCTCCGGGTGACCGCACGCGGCCAGCCAGTTCGCCAGCATCAGGTGGCCGCCCTCGGTGAGCACCGACTCCGGGTGGAACTGGACGCCCTCGATCGGCAGCGTGCGGTGCCGCATCGCCATCACCACGCCAGAGCCGGTCCAACCGGTGACCTCCAGCTCGTCCGGGAGCGTCTCGGGGAGCACCGCCAGCGAGTGGTACCGGGTCGCGGTGAACGGGTCGGGCAGGCCGGCCAGGACGCCGACCGAGTGGTGCCGGACCTCGGAGGTCTTGCCGTGCAGCAGCTCGGGTGCCCGGGTCACGGTGGCGCCGAACGCCTCACCGATCGCCTGGTGACCGAGGCAGACCCCGAAGATCGGCAGCTCGCCGGCGTACTGCCGGATGACGTCCAGGCAGATGCCGGCCCGGTCCGGGCTGCCCGGCCCCGGCGAGAGCAGGACGCCGGCCGCGCCGACCCGGCCTACCTCGGCCACGTCGATCTCGTCGTTGCGCCGGACCTCGCAGTCGACGCCGAGCTGGCCGAGGTACTGGACCAGGTTGAAGACGAACGAGTCGTAGTTGTCGATGACCAGGACACGCATGGGGCTCACTCGTTCGGGGAGGTCGGCGGGGTGTTGTTCTCGTCGGTGTCGTACGGCAGATCGTGCTCGTCGCCCGTGGGGGCGTCCTGGTCGACGCCGGAGTCCCCGCCGGGGGTGCCCGAGTCCTGGGTGACCTGCACGTCGTCGAAGGGCAGCAGCGGCTCGGCCCACGGGAAGACCACGTACCAGAGCAGCGCCACCGTGGCGGCGGCGAGCAGTACCGAGCCGATCAGCTTGCCGGCCAGGCCGAAGGGCAGCTTGCGCCAGATCCAGGAGTACATCGGGGTCCTCAGGCTCCCAGCTCCACCGGTCGTCCCGCCGACTTCGGCTGGCTGTGGTCCAGCTCGGCGTGCACGATCAGGCGCTGGTAGTTGTCGAACTTCGGGTTGCAGGTGGTGAGGGTGAGCAGCTTCCTCGTCGGCTTGGCGCCGGGATTCATCGGCACCGGCGCGACCACCTCGACCTGGTCCGGACGGACGATCCGGCTCTTGTAGACCTTGTAGATGTACCAGTCGGTCTGGCCCTCGACCACGATCACGTCGCCGTTGTTCAGCTCGTCCAACCGCCAGAAGGTGGCCCGGTTGCGGTGTCCGGCGACGGAGAAGTTGCCGACCTTCCCGGGCAGCGCGCTCTTCGGATAGTGGCCGGGGGCGTACCGGATGTCCTTCTGGGTGACGCCCTCGACGACCACCCAGCTCTTGTCCAGCTTGGGGATGTAGAGCCCGGCGATCGGCTTGCCCTCCACCACCTTCAGCGGCTTGGCCGCCGCCGTGGGCGACGGGCCGACGGTCGGGTCTCCGGTGGGGCCCCACGCCTGCGCCAACTGCTGGCTCAGGTCGTTCTGGTGGGCGTCGACGATCGCCGACTTGCCCCAGATCTCGTAGCTGGCGAAGAGGAGCACCACCAGACCGAAGGTGATCAGCAGCTCGCCGGTGATCCGGACGCCGGTGCGGATCCGGGAGGCGATGGTGGGCCGGGTCAGCTCCGAGTAGACGCTCTTGTACCCCTCGCCGGTCTGCTCGGGGCGGAGTTGGACCACCCGTTCGCCCCGGCGGGGCTGCGGCGGCTCGGCCGGCGGGGTGGGCTGGGTGCCGTCGGGCTTGGGGGTGGGTGGGACGGCGCCCATCAGCGCCGTCGAGTCCAGCGGCGGGTGCTGCGGCTGCGGCCGCCCGGTCACCGCAGGGATCACCGCGGTGGCCGCCGGGTCCGCGGGCCGCTCCGGGCCCCGGACTCCGGCCGCCGGCTGGCCGAGGTCGGGCGCGGCCGCCCGGGGTACGCCGTCGTAGGAGGCCGCGCGCGGGGTGCCGGCGCCTTCCGGCGTGGCCGTCCGGGGTGTGCCGTCGTAGGAGGCCGAACGCGGAACGGCGACACCCTCCGGCCGGGTCGGCCGGAGCGGGGCGTCATCACGCGACGGCGTGCGGGTCGGTCCGTCGTCCGCCGTGCCGGATCGCACGCCACCCTCCGGGGCTGCCGACGACGAGCCGGGGCGGGCGGCACCGTGGGCCGGGGCGGTTGGCCGGTCGGTGACCCGGGGGATGAACGCGGTGGGCGCCTCGACGGGCGCGGCGGGGCGTACCCCGGCGGGTGGCTGCTGCTCGGCTCGGATCGGCGCGGACCCGCGACCCGGCGCAGCGGGGCGGTCGGGACCGGCCGACGGGCCCGGCGCGGCGGGCGTACGCCGGACGGCCGGCGGACCGGCGGGCGGCTGCGTGGGCGGCGTCGCGGCCGGCGCGGGAGGCTGCGTGGCCGGCGTGGCCAGCGGCGTGGTCGGTGCCGGCGGTCGGGACGCGGCGTTGCCCGGCTTGCCCGGCCACGCGGGCGGCGCGGGCCGGCTCGGTTCGGCCGGCGCGTCCGCCCGGAGGGTGCCACCGGCGCGCGACGGACCCGTCGGCTGCCCGGGACCGGAGTTCGGCGCGGTCGGGCGGCGCGTGGTGTCGGCGGGCGTCGGCGTGGGGCGCTGCGCGGGCGGCGCGTCGGCGGCCGGCGACCGGCGGGGCGGCAGTACCGGGTCGGGCCAGGGGCCGGTCGGGCCGGGGCCCCCCGGCGGGGTCGGCGCGGAGCGTTCGACCCGGGGGATGAAGGTGGTCTCGTCCTCGCTCTGGTCGCGGTGACGTGCGTCGCCGCCTTCCCGGGTCATCGGGGCACCGTCGCCGATCGCAGCGCCGTCGAGTCTTTGAAGGCGGGCACGGTCACCGTGGCGACGTTTTCCGAGTAGCCCAGCTTGTAGTGGTCGACCGCCTGCTTGAACAAACCGACTCCCTCAGAGCCGGCGAGGGCCTGCTGGAGGGCAGCGGGATCGCCGATTGCTACGATCTTGAACGGTGGGGAGTACACCCGGCCATGCAGCAGCAGGGTATTCCCGACGCAGCGTACCGCGCTGGTGGAGAGCACGCGGACGTCCATGATTGACATGGCCTCCGCGCCCCCGGCCCAGAGCGCGTTCACGACCGCCTGGACATCTCCCTGGTGGACGACCAGGTCGTCGTTGGTGGCACCTTTGGGCAGGGTCCCGTCGTCGCGTCGGGGCGCGTCGTTGAGCTCGACGATCACCCCGCGGCCGGTGAGCTCGGTGAAGCCGGCCGCCTCCTGGCTGGCCTCGGCGCGGTCCCGCTGCCCCTTGATCGGGCCGTCCGCGTCGGCCAGCGCGGCGGTCTGGCCCTCGACCTCCTCGCGCAGCCGGGCGGCCCGCAGCTCGCTCGCCGCGACCTGCTCCCGCCGGTCCTCGATGAGCTGGGTCAGGTGGGGTCGCCGGTCCTCGCGCAGGGCGGTGCCGCCGGCGGTGGTCGCGGTGGTGGTGAAGAGCAGCCCGGCCGCTGCGGCGATCATCGGCACCCCGATCGACCAGCCCGACCGTCGCTGCCGTCGACGCCGTGGCAGCAGGGCAGCGACCGCTCGCCGCATGGCCTTCTGCCAGGACGCGGCGCCGGATGTGTACTCCACCGAGCGTTCCTTCCCCGTCGTCTGGTTGCTGCCCGCCACGGCGCGGGCCGGCGTTTCCGTGCCCGCCCGGTCCACCCGTTCGGCGTCACTGCGTGCACCGGAGTGACCCCATTCGTGGCTTGGACGGCCCGTCGGGACTACGCTAGCTGTCGAACATTATTGGCCATGGACCGTCGCCCCCGCGCCCGGTTGTCAGGCCGGACGAGGTCGTCACCCCCTCTGGAGAGCGCCGTGCCCAAGTCTCAGGTCCGCAAGAAGAAGGTGTACACCCCGCCGACGGACGTGCGTCCGACGGCGACAGCGGCGACGCGCAAGCCTAGCCCGGTGTGGCTGCCGGCGACCGCCGTCGCGTTGATCGTGGGCGGCATCGGCTGGCTGGTCGTCTACTACCTCTCCGAGCAGGAGTACCCGGTCGCCTCGTGGGGCTACTGGAACCTGCTGGTCGGCTTCGGCGCGATGGTCGCCTCGCTGATCCTGCTCTCTCGCTGGCGCTGACCGCCCCCGGGCGCTGCACGGCACGATCCAGGTCACCTGACGCAACCCCTGCCCGGCGCCTCGGCGCCGGGCACCCTATGGTGTGCGCAGGGCGGCGTGGCCGGATGCGAGATGACTCACGTTACTGCTGGGTAACGTTGCGCGTAGGCTGCACTGCATGACCGAGCGGAGCGAGGTCATCGACCGGTCCGGTCACGGGTGCGGCAGCGGCGTCACGCCGGTCCCGCACTGACCCGGCCCCCGGTTGCCGAGCCGCTCGACCAGGCAGCAGACCGGGAGGCCAACTCGATGGGCAGCGTCCAGATCGTCACCACGATCCTCGCGGCCGCCATCACCGCCGTGGCGGTGTGGCTTGCGGTGCGTGCGGTCATGAAGATGACGGCAGTCATCCGACTGGGGCAACCCGCGCCGGAGCGGTTCACCGACAAGGGCGCCCGCACGAAGACCATGCTGGTGGAGACCCTCGGCCATACCCGCATGCTCAAGTGGAGCGTGGTGGGAGCGGCGCACTGGACCGTGATGGTCGGGTTCGTCGTGCTGTCGCTGCTGGTGCTCGAGGCGTACTTCGAGGTCGTCACCCCGGCCGGCGGGCTGCCGATCATCGGACACTGGACGATCTTCGGCCTGGCCACCGAGATCATCGGCGTGCTGGGCCTGGTCGGCATCCTGGTGCTGATGGCGATCCGGCTGCGCAACCGGCCGACCCGACCGGGCGGGCGCTCCCGGTTCACCGGCTCGACCATGTGGCAGGGCTACTTCGTCGAGTGGATCGTGCTGCTGGTCCTGATCTTCGGCTTCGTGATCCGGGGCTTCAAGGTCGCCACGGACCACTTCGAGTACCCGGTCTGGGCCACGCCGGTCAGCCACGCCGTGGGCGCGGTGCTGCCGGACTGGCAGGACGGCGCCAGCGTCGCCGCTCTCATCAAGATCATCATTTCGATGACCTGGCTCATCGTCATCTCGCTCAACGTCACCATGGGCGTCGCCTGGCACCGGTTCCTGGCCTTCCCCAACATCTTCTTCAAGCGCGAGCCGGCCAAGCCCGCCGGCTCCGGCCTCGGGGCGCTGCGCCCGATGATGAGCGAGGGCAAGCCGCTCGACTTCGAGGAGGCCGACCCGGAGAAGGACCAGTTCGGCGTCGCCCAGGTCGAGCAGTTCACCTGGAAGGGCCTGCTGGACTTCAGCACCTGCACCGAGTGCGGCCGCTGCCAGTCGCAGTGCCCGGCCTGGAACACCGGCAAGCCGCTCTCGCCGAAGCTGCTGATCCTGAGCCTCCGCGACCACGCGTACGCCAAGGCGCCGTACCTGCTGGCCGGCGGCGGCAAGGACCTGACCGGTGAGGAGAAGGCCACTCAGGCGCAGCTCGCCCACCTCGACGTGCTGTCGCTCGCCGAGGGTGACAAGCCGCTGATCGGCACGGCCGAGGAGGGCGGGGTCATCGACCCCGACGTGCTCTGGTCGTGCACCACCTGCGGCGCCTGCGTCGAGCAGTGCCCGGTCGACATCGAGCACGTCGACCACATCGTCGACATGCGCCGTTACCAGGTGCTGATCGAGTCGAGCTTCCCGTCCGAGGCCGGCGTCATGCTCCGCAACCTGGAGAACAAGGGCAACCCGTGGGGCGCCCCGCAGAACACCCGCGAGGACTGGACCAAGGGCCTGGACTTCGAGGTGCCCCGGGTCGGCGAGGTCGAGGACTTCGAGTACCTGTTCTGGGTCGGCTGCGCCGGCGCGTTCGAGGACCGGGCCAAGAAGACCACCCGGGCGGTGGCCACGCTGCTCAACGAGGCCGGCGTGAAGTTCGCCATTCTCGGCGAGGGTGAGACCTGCTCGGGCGACCCGGCCCGCCGGATCGGCAACGAGTTCGTCTTCCAGATGCTCGCCCAGCAGAACGTCGAGACCCTCAACGAGGCGTTCGAGGGGCGCGAGAAGGCCAAGCGCAAGATCGTCGCCACCTGCCCGCACTGCTTCAACACCCTCGGCAACGAGTACGGCCAGCTCGGCGGCGAGTTCGAGGTCGTGCACCACACCCAGCTCCTGGCCCACCTCGTCTCCACCGGCAAGCTCACCCCGGTGCAGCCGGTCGACGGTGGCGTGACCTACCACGACCCCTGCTACCTGGGCCGGCACAACCGGGTCTTCGCCGCCCCGCGCGAGGTGCTCGGCGACGCCATCGCCGGGGAGCTCACCGAGATGCCGCGCAACAGCGAGCGCTCCTTCTGCTGCGGCGCCGGCGGCGCCCGGATGTGGATGGAGGAGAAGATCGGCAAGCGGATCAACGTGGACCGGGTCGAGGAGGCCATGTCCACCGGGGCGAAGACGGTCGCCGTCGGCTGCCCGTTCTGCTCGACGATGCTCAACGACGGGGTCAACGGCAAGGGCGCCGACGAGGAGGTCGAGGTCATCGACGTGGCCAGCGTGCTGCTCCGCTCGGTCAAGCCGGACGCCCCGCAGGGCGAGAAGGAGGCCGAGCCGGTCGCCGGCTGAGGTCGTACCTTCGACGCGCGCACGCACGACGGCGGCGGCACCCACGAGGTGCCGCCGCCGTCGTCTGTCCAGGGGCGGGCGGGCGAACTTCTACCGCCGCGTGGCCCGTGGGACAATCTCGCTCATCGACGGACTCTTGCTCGGCACGCTGTTGCCCCTGGTCGGCTTCGTGCTGCTGACCGCCGGCAACGCGTTCTTCGTGGTCGCCGAGTTCGCCTTGGTCACCGTCGACCGCGCCGAGATCGACCGGCGGGCCGACGCCGGTGACAGCTCGGCGGCCACCGTACGCCGGGCGCTGCGCGAGCTTTCCTTCCAGCTCTCCGGTGCGCAGCTGGGCATCACCCTCACCGCGCTGCTCACCGGCTATCTCGCCGAGCCGGCGCTGGCCCGGCTCTTCACCCCGCTGCTGCGACCCCTGGGCGACGTCGAGCGGTTCAGCCCGCTGCTCGCCCTGGCCCTGGCCACGCTGATCTCGATGCTCTTCGGCGAGCTGGTGCCGAAGAACCTGGCGTTGGCCCGGCCGATGCCGACCGCGCTGGCCACCGCGGGGCCGATGCGGACCTTCGCCCGGACCTTCGGCTGGCTGATCCACGCCCTGAACGCCTCGGCGAACCGGCTGGTCCGCCAGCTCGGGGTGGAACCCCAGGAGGAGCTGGCCAGCGCCCGCTCCCCGGAGGAGCTGGGCCTGCTGGCGGCCATCTCGGCCCGGGCCGGGGCGCTCCCGCCGGACACCGCGATGCTGCTGCGCCGCACCATCCGCTTCGGCGACAAGCGGGCCGCCGAGGCGATGACCCCGCGGGTCGACGTGATCGCGCTGCGGGCCACCGCCACCGTCGCCGAGCTGCTGGAGGCGTCCCGGGCCACCGGGCGGACCCGCTTCCCGGTCTACGAGGAGACCCTGGACCTGGTCACCGGCGTCGCCGGGGTGCCCGACGCGCTCGGCGTGCCGCTGGCCCGCCGAGCTTCCACGACGGTCGCAGCGGTGGCCAGGGAGCCGGTGTACGTCCCGGAGAGCCTTGACCTCGACGGTGTCCTGGCCGCGCTGAAGGACGCCGGCGCCGACCTGGCCATCGTGGTCGACGAGTACGGCGGCACGGACGGCGTGGTGACCGTGGAGGACCTGGTCGAGGAGCTGGTGGGGGAGATCGCCGACGAGTTCGACCCGGCTGCCGTGGCGGACGCCGACGCGGCGGAGTTGACCGTGCCGGGCGGCGAGCGGACCGTTCTCGCCGACGGGGTGCTGCGCGAGGACGAGCTCGCCGAGCTGACCGGCTTCCGGCTGCCCGAGGGGCCGTACGAGACGCTGGCCGGGTTCCTGATGGCCCGGCTGGGTCACATCCCGGTGCCCGGCGAGACGGTCGAGGACTCCGGGTACGAGTTCACCGTCGTCGAGGTGGAGCGGCACCGGATCGAACAGGTCCGGGTGGTCCGCCCCGAGGAGCCGGACGGCGATGACTGAACTGCTCGTGGCGGTCGTCCTGCTGCTCGGCAACGGGTTCTTCGTGGGCAGCGAGTTCGCGCTGATCGCGTCCCGCCGTACGGCGGTGGAACCCCTCGCCGCGACCTCGAAGCGGGCCCGCTGGGCGCTGTCGGCGATGAACCAGATCCCGCTGATGATCGCCGGAGCGCAACTCGGCATCACCATCTGCTCGCTGGGCCTGGGCGCGATCGCCGAGCCGGCCCTGGCGCACCTGCTGGAGCCGGTCTTCCACGCGGTGGGACTGCCGGACGGCCTGGTGCACCCGATCTCCTTCCTGCTGGCCCTCGGCGTGGTGGTGTTCCTGCACACCGTGGTCGGCGAGATGGTGCCGAAGAACATCACGCTGGCCGGGCCGGAGACGTCAGCGCTCTGGCTCGGGCCGGCCATGCTGGCCTTCTGCGTGGCGACCAAGCCGCTGCTGGTGGCCATGAAGTGGGCGGCCCGGCTGGTGCTGCGGCTGTGGGGGGTGGAGGCGACGGAGGCGGTGAAGACGGTCTTCACCGCCGAGGAACTGGCCGGGCTGGTGTCCCAGGCGCGGACGGAGGGGCTGCTCGACGCGGAGGAGCACGCCCGGATCACCGGGGCGCTGGCGCTGCACCGGCGGACGGCCGCGGACGCCCTGCAACCCTGGTCCACGGTGACCACGGTGGCCGAGGACGTCTCGCCGGCGTCGCTGGAGGTGCTGGCCACCCGGACCGGCCGGTCGCGCTTCCCGGTGGTGCAGCGGTCGACCCGCCGGGTGCTGGGCTTCGTGCACGTCAAGGACGTCCTGGGGTACGCGGGGACGTCCCGCCGGGCACCGGTGCCCGCCGACGTCTACCGGCCGCTGGCGGTGGTGCCGCCGGACCGTACGCTGGCCGATCTGCTGCTGGCGATGCGCCGCGAGCGGCGGCACATGGTGCTGGTGAGCGACGGCCGGCGTCCGCTGGGTGTCGTCACGCTCGACGACGTATTGACCGCGATCGTTGGAAAATGAGCGAACACCCTTTGTGTGCAGCCGATTGCGCAGACAGGATGGAATGAAGACCCACCTTGATTCCGCTGCGTGACACCCCTAATGTTGCACCGGCCGCTGTGGGTCGTCTGCCTCCTTCTTCCCCCTAGCGAGGCGCCCGGCGGTCGGTTGCAAAGGAGTCGATGACCGGTGGCAACCATGCCCCCCCATCGTCAGCCCACCCGTCCGGCGGGCCTGCGCCGGGTCGTCCACCGCCTGCTCACCCTGGTCGCGGCGGTCGCCGTCGGCGCCGGGATGCTCGCCGTGCCGGCGCACGCCGCGCCCTCGCCGGAGGAGATCGAGGCGGCGATCGACAAGCAGTGGGAGCAGCTTGAGCCGACCATCGAGGACTACAACAAGGTCCGGGCCCAGCTCAAGGTCAACCGCAAGAAGGCCGCCGAGCTGCAGAAGAAGATCGAGCCGCTGGCGTTGCAGAGCGAGCTGGCGATGAACCAGGTCGGCGACCTTGCCTCGCGGTACTACATGACCGGCCCCTCGCAGGAGATCAGCGCGCTGCTGGTCAACACCCAGCCCGGCACGCTCGCCGAGCAGCTGACCATCCTGGACCGGCTCGCCGCGCAGCAACGCAAGCAGGTGGAGGGCGTCCTCGCGGTGCGCCGCAAGTACGACGGCGAGAAGAAGAAGCTCGACGCGCTGATCGCCGCCCAGGCCAAGCAGGAGAAGGACCTGGCGGCCAAGAAGACGAAGATCAACGCCGAGATCAAGCGGCTCCAGGCGTCGATGCCGAAGACCGTGGTCAAGGTAGCCGGCTGCCCGACCGTCGAGGGCGTGGTGAGCAGCGCCGCGCGCACCGCCATCCGGACAGCCTGCGCGCAGGTCGGCGACCCGTACGTCTGGGGCGCCACCGGGCCGAGCTCGTTCGACTGCTCCGGCCTCACCCAGTACGCCTACAAGGCGGCGGGGATCTACCTGACCCACTTCACCGGCGCCCAGTGGAGCGAGGGCAGGTCGGTGTCGCGTTCCGAGGCCCGCCCCGGCGACCTGGTCTTCTTCTTCAGCGACCTGCACCACGTCGGGTTGTACCTCGGCGACGGGCTGATGGTGCACGCGCCGCGGACCGGCAAGCCGGTCCAGGTGGCAAAGATCGCGTACATGCCCGTCGCGGGCTTCCGCCGGGTCACCTGACACCCGGTACGACGCACGAAGGGCCCCGGCACCGCCGGGGCCCTTTTCGCCATCTGCGCGTCGTCGACACGGAGTGTCACGGCCAGGCGGGTTGCGGATCGATAACGGTCGTCTCTACTCTGGTCATTCGTCGGCTGCCACAGGTCCGTCCAACCCGGGCGGTAACGGCCGGCACCGCCGAGTCGCCTCCGGGCGAGCCGGGGACCCAGGTACGCCGGGGTGAATCCGCAGCCACTGCGGTAGGGCGCTCCCTTCCCGCCCGAACCCGTCAGCTAACCCGGTAGGCGGTCACGGAAGAAGGAGCACGGAACCCGGTGGCACACCATGCCCCGCGGCCACCGTCGCGTCGGTCGACCCAGGTCGACCGGTGGACGGCTGCGCCGCGATCACGCTGGTCCCGCTTCACCACCGTCCTCGCCGCCCTGGCCGGGGTCGCGGTCGTTTTGACCGGCGGCGCCACCGCGGCGCACGCCGACCCGTCGGTCACCGAGATCGAGCGGCAGATCGACGAGGACTGGAACCGCCTCGAACCGATCATCGAGCAGCACAACGCCACCCGCCAGGACCTGGCCGTCAAGCGCCGGCAGGCCGACGCGCTGGCGCGGCGGATCGAACCCCTGCAACGCCAGGTCGACCTGGCGATGGACCAGGTCAGCGGGCTCGCCGTCGAGGCGTACAAGGGTGAGCACGTCTCCACGGTCAACGCGGTGCTGGGCAGCCGGTCGCCGAGCGACGTGGTGGCCGGCCTGGAACTGCTCGACCGGTTCGCCCGCCGCCAGCAGCAGGAGGTGCGCACCGTCGTCGAGCTGCGCGACCAGCTCGCCGCGAAGAAGAAGCCACTGGACGAGATGGTTGCCCAGCTGGCCCGGACCGAGGCGCAGCTCGCCGCCAAGAAGAAGCAGATCGACACCGAGATCGCCCGGCTCCAGAAGCTCCGGCTCAAGGTGTACGGCAGCGGTGGCGGCGGCCCGCTGCGCCCCGCCCCCTGCCCTGCCGGTTACCCGGGCGGCCCGGCCGGGATCGCGGTCAAGTTCGCCTGCGCCCAGATCGGCAAGATCTACGTCTGGGGGACCGCCGGCCCGGACCACTACGACTGCTCGGGCCTGACCATGGCCGCGTGGGCGAAGGCCGGTGTGTCGCTGCCGCACAACGCCCGGCAGCAGCGGGCGGTCACCGCGCGGATCGACCGGTCCGCGCTGCGTGCCGGCGACCTGGTCTTCTACTACGCCGACCTGCACCACGTCGGGATGTACGTCGGCGGGGGTTGGGTGGTGCACGCCTCTCAGTCCGGCGAGCCCATCAAGATGAAGCGCGTCGACGACGGCCCGATCAACAGCTACGGCCGGCCCGGCTGATCAATCGGCAAGGGGTTCCCGTCGAGCGGGGGCCCCTTGCCCGTCAGCGGGTGGGCCAGGTACGCCAGTGCTGCCAGGACCGGCTCGGGGTCGGGCCGCGCTGCCCCTGGTAGCGCGAGCCGTAGACCGCCGAACCGTACGGGTGCTCGGCCGGCGACGAGAGCCGGAAGATGCAGAGCTGGCCGATCTTCATGCCCGGCCAGAGGGTGATCGGCAGGTTCGCCACGTTCGACAGCTCCAGCGTCACGTGCCCGGAGAAGCCGGGGTCGATGAAGCCGGCGGTCGAGTGGGTGAGCAGGCCGAGCCGGCCCAGGCTGGACTTGCCCTCCAGCCGGCCCGCGAGCTGGTCGCCGAGGGAGATGACCTCCAGCGTGGAGGCGAGCACGAACTCCCCCGGGTGCAGGACGAACGGCTCGCCCTCCGGCACCTCGACCATGGAGGTCAGGTCGTCCTGCTGCACCGCCGGGTCGATGTGGGTGTAGAGGTGGTTGTTGAAGACCCGGAAGAGCCGGTCGAGGCGCACGTCGATGCTGGACGGTTGCACCAGCGTGGGCTCGAACGGCTCCAACCCGAGCGTTCCCGCCTTGATCTCGGTGACCAGGTCCCGGTCGGAGAGCAGCATCGGCACACCATATCGAAACGGTCCGGGCGATCTGCGCGTCGGACTGCGCATTCGTACACCTGTTCGATAGACTGTCCGCATGGCTTCCTGGTCCGACTTCGCCGCCGACGAGCCCCGCCTCGCCGATGGGATCCGCCTTCTCCTCCAGCAGTACGGGCCGGGCTTCGGCTACCTGGCCACCGTCCGCGCCGACGGTGGGCCCCGGGTGCACCCGGTCTGCCCGCTGATCACCGAGGACGGGCTCTACTGCTTCGTGGTCGACTCGCCCAAGCGCCGCGACCTCGAGCGCGACGGTCGTTACGCGCTCCACTCGTTCCCGCCGGAGGAGACCGACGACGAGGCGTACGTCGCCGGGCTAGCCCGGCCGGTCGTCGACCCCGTGCGGATGGCCCGGGTGGCCGAGATCGGTCGGGCCGCACCCCAGGTCGACTGGCGGCTCTTCGAGTTCAGCATCGACGTGGCGATGCTGACGCGGCGCGGCCACGGCGGCGCCTGGAGCCCCGAGGGTGGCCGGCCGGCCGTCCAGGTCTGGCTCGACCCGCGCGCCGCGCATCAGGTCGCCGACACCGGCGTACCCGATCAACGGCCGACCCGACGTGGCCGGCACGGCTTCGACACCCGCCGCACGGCCGCCTGACCCCACAAACCGCGGTGCCGGCCCCGCCGTGAGACGGAGCCGGCACCGGCGTGTTGTGGTGCTGGGTTTGTCAGGCCGCGCGGTAGGCGTTCCACGCGGTCAACATGCGGCTCGCCTGACCAGGGGTGAACTGGTACATGCACGAGTCGTAGGTGTAGTCCATGAAGTTGGTGATCGGGTCCAGGCCGGCCGCGGTGCAGGTGTCCCGACCGGTCGGGCACTGGAACGCCGCGGAACCCTCGGCCGGGGTGTCGTCGACGCTGTCACCCGAGCCGGAGCACCCACCCTGGAAGGTGTGGTAGAGGTTCAGCCAGTGGCCGATCTCGTGGGTGCCGGTGTCGCCCTGGTTGTAGTTGGTGGCGGTGCCACCGGGCAGCGACTCGCTCAGCACGACCACACCGTCCATGCTGTCGAGCTTGCGCTTCGGGAACGTGGCCCAGCCGAGCAGGTTGTCGCTGAGCTCACCCAGGTACATGTTCAAGGTGTTCTTGCCACCCTGGCGCAGCTGGGTCTTCATCGCCCGCTCGGCGCTGGAGCCCTGGACGATCGGGTACCACGCTGGGTTCGTCACCCGGTTGATGCTCTGGAGCTGGAAGCTGAAGGCGGTGGCGGCGCCGCCGGTGGCGCCGCTGTAGGCCTGGTTGAGCACGCTGATCTGGGACGTGATCAGCGAGTCCGGGATGTTGCCGCCGGCGCGGGTGCCGTCCCGCTGGATCACGTGCACCACGACCGGGACGGTCACCGTGGCGAGGGTGGTCGCGCCGGCGCCGGCGCGGAAGTTGGCCCGCTCACGAAGCGCGGTGGCGAGGTCCGCCTCGCGCTCGCGGACCTGCTTCGCGGTCAGCTCGTTGGGCTCGTGCTTGGCGATCCCGCCCTTCTTGATCCGGGCGTCCGAGTGGACGTCGGCCGGCTCGGCGCAGGAGGCTCCGCCGGGAGCGGCGGAGAAGGCGGAAGCAGCGGGAACGACGCCTACGGCAGCGGTGCTGAGCAGCAACGCGAGGGTCGTCGACGCGACACCGGCGGCACGCCGGGTCAGCAGGTTGGGACGGAGTCCCATGGGCCCACCTCTTTCTCGCGGCACGACAGGGGGTGTGTCGCACCGTGGCTGGGAACGTGGGGGTGACGTTACAACCCATCGACAGATTTGAGAACGGTCATATGTTGCCGTTGTGAAACTTTTGCACTGGGGCGGCTACCCTTCGGACTCCATCGACCACCGTGGGTCAGCGGCGGCGCGCCGGGGTACCTGGGTGCGCGGGCTCGGTGACCTCAGGTACAGTGGTGCCGCCTGCGGGTGTAGTTCAATGGCAGAACATCAGCTTCCCAAGCTGACAGTGCGGGTTCGATTCCCGTCACCCGCTCCACGATCGAGGCCCTGGTCAGGACGCGAGTCCCGGCCAGGGTCTTCGACGTTGCGCGTCGTACGCCGATGACCCCCCGGGGGCCCAGTCCTGGGCACCTACCCGGGCGGTTGACGTCGGAGACTTGGCCCGGGCCACGATGTGCGGGCTCACGGCGGAGATGGGCTTCGGGCAGAGGAGCGGTTAACCGGCAGCGCCAAGGGATACCGACAAGGACAGCGGCGACGGCAGGGCCAGCGATGAGAGCCGAGCACGGACTAACCTGACGCGGTGTCAATCGAGAGCAGCGAGTTCGAGGCCTGTCGGCGGCTTTTCACCTACCGTGCGGGCATCTGGCTCTACCGTTTGGCGATCCTCTTGACTGTTTTTCCGTTGCCGTTCCGGGCGGCGGGTGTGCGGCTGATGTCCCCACAGGGGGCGGCGACGATGGCTGCCGTTGGCGTCATCCTCGTGTTCGCCGGCCATCGTCTCGTTCTCCGCTCCCATCAACGAGCGGGGTACTTCGGCGACGGCTACGACCCGCTCCGGCCGCCGGGCGGCCTGGTTGCCCGAGACGTGTTCCGCCTGACGTTCTGGTAACCGCATCGGTGCGACCAGCCTGCGGTGGTTGTGCCGGGCTGGTGAGCCGAGCGGAACGACCTGGAACCGGTCTGCGGGCCCGTTGAGATGGGCGACGATGGCCAACTACGGTCAGCTCCCGGGCGTGGCGGCCAGCATGGCGACGCAGGTAAAACCAGGTCACTGCCGAGAGACTTCCGCCCATGTCCACACTTCCGAGACTGTCTGGCACCGTGACGGACGGGAGACCGACTGGGGGAGACATGAGCAAGAAGTGTCGATACATCGGTCCTCCCAGCGCGAAGGGGCCGTTCAGGAGTGCGCCTGAGCAGGCGGACCGCTTGACGCTGATTGACCGCTGGGGCAATTTCGTGCTGGATCATCCACCGATTTTCGTGTATCCCGGCGAGAGAATCTGGACCGAAGACGGCCGCCTCCTGGTGGTACAGCGGCTGGATGGGCGAGTGGACGCCTACCCCGGCTTCGTGAACCGCTGAACATCGCGACGTCCGGTCGTGCAGGGGGCTGCGGTGTGCCATTGGGCCAGGACGACAGTCCCAGCCGGGGCCATCGATGTTCCAGGTTCAGGGGTCATGCCGCGTGTCCTTCGCCTGCTCTTCACGGCTCCGATCAGCCAGCCCCGAAGCCCCGGAAGGTGCCAGGCTCGTCAACGCCGTTGGCGAAGCCCATGTTCGCCATGGTCAGGTTGCTGAACGTCTACGCGATCGGCAGCCGCCGCCGCTAAGCAGCGAGGCTCTTGACCATGAGGTGCTCCCGACGGATGCCGTCGGGCATGAGGTCGCCCAGCTCCCCTGTCTCCCGGAAGCCGTTCCGCCGGTAGAGCGCCCAGGCGTTCTTGTTGCCCTCCACCACGGCCAGCCGCAGCGTTCCCGCGCCCGCCTGCCGTGCCCACTGCTCGACCACACTCAGGAGATGGTCGCCCACGCCCCGGCCACGTCCCAGCGGCGCGACATACATCGAGATCAGCTCGACGACGCCCTCCTGACCGGCCGGCAGCCCACTGGCCATGCCGACGGGCTGCCCGTCGAGCATCGCCACGATGTTGTACGAGCCGGGGATGGCCAGCCGACCGCGCCAGCGTTCCTCACGGTCGCCGTCGCCCTGCCATTCCGCCAGCTGGGAACCGAATGCGTACGCCGCCTCCGTCAGCGCGGCGAGCCGCAGTTCCCGCCAGACCTTCCAGTCGCCCTCGGTGAGCACACGCGTCTCGATCACGCGGTAAGGCTGCCGCAGGTGCGGAAACCAGGCAACGCCGTTTCCGCTGATCCAGCGGGGGCCCGGCCCAGGACAGGCTTCCTCGCTGGGCCTCAGTCGTTGAGGTTGCTCCTTGCGCTCGTCGTACCCGCCCCTCAGCATCCTTGCTACGAGGCTCAGCACTGTCGGTACCTATCGGTAGCGTGCCGGCATGACGGAAATCGATGTGGAGAAGACCGCGCTGCACGAGTTTCTGACGTTTCAGCGGGCCAGCGTTCTGGCCATCCTGGCGGACCTCGACGAGGCCGCGCTACGCAAGCCCGTCCTCCCCTCGGGATGGACGCCACTGGGGCTGGTGGAACATCTCGGGTACGCGGAACGGCACTGGTTCCAGCAGATCTTCACCGGCTCGGCCGCGCCGCTGCCCTGGCCGGACGGCGATCACCCACCGCTCACCACGCCTCGCCCGCTGTCCCTCGTCTACGGCTTCTACCGCGACCAGTGCCGTATCTCGGACGAGACAATTGCCCTCACGCCGCTCACGGCCGCACCCGCCGGCAGGCATCCGGAGGAGCCACTGGCGTCGCAGACCACGGATCTGCGCCGGATCATGCTGCACATGATCGAGGAGACTGCCCGCCACGCCGGTCACCTGGACGCCGTCCGCGAGCTGATCGACGGGCGTACCGGCCTGGGGCCGCGATGATCAACGTGGAGACGCGCCGTGCCGGGGGGTCTACACCGCCTCCGCTGGACGGGGTCGCTCTCGCAGGTACTTTCGGGCACGTGGCACCGGGTCGTGTGCATACTGCGCCGGCATGCGGGAGGCGTGATCGGCACAGAATCGCCGAAGGGTCGACGTGATCGGTAGCAGCTCCCAGGGCGGGTGCGGCTCGTACTCCGCGGTGGCGCGCATCAGCTCGGGCAGCGGCGTCCAGCCGTCGTGGTCGAAGGCCCAGCGACCGTTGCTGATGATCACGTGACTGACGTAGGGCTCGCCGAGCTGACGTAGGCCCACGACGCCGAAACCGGCGGAGGCGTACCGCTCGACGGCGACAAAGGCGAGCACATGGCATGCGCCGGCGGCGAAGAACGCCTGGTCCGACCGCTGCCAGGACAGCAGTTGGTCGGCGCGTTCGGCCTGGGTGCGACGGAATTTGGCAGCAGGAGTGTAGGGCGTCCCCATGCCGGCAGTATCCGTCAAGCACCCACATCAGCGATCCTGGCCGCCGTCGCGGCGCTGACCTGTCGATGGGCGGGCGGGGGAGATTCAGCACCTACGGCGACTCCTGCAACGGCCATACCTCGACCACGCCGTGCGCGACGGCGCAGGGCGTACGCGACACGATGTCGATGGCCTCGGCCAGCGTCGCTGCTTCGACGACGGCGAACCCGGCTACGGGAAGGGAGGAGGACATGAATGGTCCGTCCGCCGTGGTCACCCCCGCGCCGTCGTGGTTCCGGACCTGCACGGGCGGGCCGGCGAGGCCCATCTCCACCCCGTCCTGCCGGAGGCGGGCGTCATGCGCGTGCGCCGTGTCCCGCACGGCTGCGTCGGTGCGGTCGTAGCCCGCTTGGTCGCCGTACCCGATGGTCACGAACCTCGCCACAGCAAACTCCTCCCGTTCAGCTTTGGTCGACCGACTCCATCATGTACGCCGGACGGCCCTGCCCCAGGTGCCTCGCCGCCTGCGACCGGGCCGGCTTCCCGGCCACGCGTCGACCTGTCACCGGGTGACGGTGGGCCCGCCACCGCTGCCCCGGTCGTCGAGCACCAGCGGGGCGCGCCCGCCTACCGCGTAGCGGATGTGCGTGACCTGCGGCGTGTGGATGACCCGGGTCGGCGTCAGCTCGACCGCCTCCTTCTCGCCGAGGTCGAGGTCCGCGTCGAACAGCCGCAGCCCGGTCCCGAGCACGACCGGTACGACATGCAGCTCCAACTCGTCGAGCAGGCCGGCCTTGAGCACCTGGCGCACCAGGCTTCCGCCGCCGGCCACCGCGACGTCCCGGCCGCCCGCCACGGCGCGCGCCTGTTCGACGGCGCTCGCCACCCCATCGGTGACGTAGGTGAAGCTGGTGCCACCTCGGCGCATCAGCGGCTCCCGGGGACGGTGGGTGACCACGAAGACCGGCGCGCGGAAGGGCGGCTCCTCACCCCAGGGCACCTCACCGCCGTCGGCCATCCGGCGCCCCATGACGTACGCCCCGGCCGCCCCGAACGACTCGGCGATGACGTCGGAGTTCGTGTCCTGGTCCCCGCCGGCGAAGCCCTGCCGCTCTCGCCACGCTGCCGCGTCGGTCACCCAGCGGGTGACCCGGAAGAATTTCGCGCTCTCCGCCGAATCCATCCAGTCGCCATCGCCGGTGTGCCGTGGACCGGCGTAGAAACCGTCCACCGACACGGACAGCTGTGCGGTCACCTTCGTCATCAGGCACGTTCCTCTCCGTCAGGCGACACCCGTCCGGTTGCCGGCTCACTCAGGGATCGGAGCCGACAAGGCAAACGCCGACCAGAATCCGCTGTGATGACGATCACATTATGTCGTCGCCAGGTGGAAGGGGGCACGGCCGAGGGCGGGGCATCGGGTCGAAGAGCGCCAGTTCATCCGGAGTGGGGCGCTCCCGTTGGAAGAACTCCCACGCCTGCTCGAATTCCTCGTCGGTGATCCGGAAGGCCCCGGCCGGCAGGGCCGCGTTCCGCCTGCTCAGCCGATCGCGCAGTTCCCGCCTGGAGGGTTCCAGCAGGCACAGCACCACCCGGGCCCCGAGCGACTGAGCCACGGAGCGGTAACGGTCCCGCTCCTCCATCGCCCACAGCCCCCAGTCGAGGACGACGTTGGCACCGAGTGTCAGCACCCGGAGCGCCGTCGACCACTGGAGTCGTTCCACGCGATCCCGGAGGGCGTCGAGCTCCACCTCGGACGATTCGGGATGCAGCTCCCGGAGCCACTCGTCGGCGGTGAGTCGCAGGGCGTGCTGCTCCCGCTCCAGGCGCCGGGCGAGAGTCGTCTTCCCGCTGCCCTGGATGCCGCAGGTCAAGAAGAGGGTAGCCACCAGCGGACCGTACCGGCAGAGCGCTGCGCCGGCTCCAGCAGTCGCGCCGTTGGCGGTGCCTCCTACCCCTCGGCGAGTCGGTGCAGGAGAGCCAGATCCGCGCGGTCGATCTCCCGGGGCTCGTATCCGCTGTGGAACAGCACCTGTTGGTCGACCGAGATGCAGTGCACCGGGCGGCCCGCCACCACCCCACGCGTGAAGCCTTCCCTCGGCCAGCGGAAACTGCCGCCGTCCAGTCCGGCCTGGTGACCGTCGCCGGCCTCGTCGAAGGCCAGCGGGTGGAGATCCACCCGGCCGCGTCCCTCGGCGACCACCTCCACCCGGACCGGCCGCCAGTCGGTCTCGATGACGTAGCCCAGCTGGCCGAGGGCACTCAACGCGGCGGCTTCGTGCTCCTCGGCGACGGCCAGGTCCAGGTCGCGGTGCGGCCGGGTCTGCCGCCCGACCAGCGCGTCGACACCCCACCCGCCGCTGATCCAGGCCGGGCAGCCGGCGGCGGCGAGGGCGTCCAGCACGGTGTGGACCTCGTCGGAGTCCATGTCGGTGGCGTCGATCATGTCGACCTGTCTACCGGGCCGGGGGGCCCAGGGCCAGCGGAAATGCCGCGGCCCCGGCCAGGGCGGCGGACTGGCGGGGCGGCCGTCAGCGCGGAGCCTGGTCCTGCGGATACCAGCGCAGCTCCACCACGTTCCCGTCCGGGTCGCGGACGTAGACCGAGGTGGCCGAGCCCCGCGCGCCGAACCGCCGCACCGGCCCCTCGATCACGTCGAGGTCGCCGGACGGGATCAGCGACTCCCAGTCGAGCGGGGCGACGACCAGGCAGAAATGGTCCACGTTCGAGTCGCCCCGTTGGCCGTGGACCAGGTCGATGATGCTGCCGGCGTCGATGCGTACCGAGGGGAAGGGCACCCGGCCCGCGCGCCACTCGTCGACCCGGACCGGGGCCAGGCCGAGCGGGCCGGTGTAGAACGCCAGGGACCGCTCCACGTCGGCGACGGTCAGCACCAGGTGGTCGAATCCGGTCACCCGCACGCTGCTCACGCCGCCTCCCGGTCGTACGCCTGGCGGAGCCAGTCGGTGAACAGGGCCGCGTCGACCTCCGCCACCGTGCGCAGCTTGACCGAGGCCATCGACCGGGCGCCGGCCACCAGTCGGCCGGACGGGTCGGTCACCCCCTGGCCGCGCCACAGCCCCAGGGTCAGGTACGCCGGGTACGCCTTGAGCAGGCAGACCGGCCGCTGCCCCGGCCGTTCGCCGAGCCTCCAGACCGGGTGACCGTGCCACATTGCCCCGGCAGCGCCCGGCAGCGCCGCGTCGATGATCGGCAGCAGCTTCGCCCCGATCTCCCGCATCGGCTCGTCGAGCCCGCTCAGATACTCCTCCACCGTGGACATCGCTTCTCCTGTCGTTCACCTGCCGCCGAGATGCGGTACGTCCAGCCTGCTGGCGGCGGGAACCCGGACCAAGACCCGATCGGACTACGATCGTTGAACCGGATTCAACGACGGGAGCGCCAGCGTGCTGGAGCGGCACGAGGTCGACACCTTCCTGACCCTCGCCGAGGAGCTGCACTTCGGGCGGACGGCGGAGACGCTGGGGGTCACCACCGGGCGGATCAGCCACGTGGTGCGGAAGCTGGAACGGCGGATCGGCGCGCCGCTGTTCGCGCGGACCAGCCGCGTCGTCCGGCTCACCCCGATCGGCCACCGGCTCGCCGACGACCTGCGCCCGCTCGTCGCCGGCATGGACGAGGCGGTGCGGCGGGCCGTCGAGGCCGGCCGGGGCGTCACCGGCGAGCTGCGGGTGGCCTTCCTCGGCGAGTGGACGGCGCCGGTGCTGCTCCGAGCGGTCAGCCTGTTCACCGCCCGCCACCCGGACTGCGTGGTGCACGTCCACGAGGCGCAGTTGACCAACTCCCGGGCCAGCCTGCTGGACGGTTCGATCGACGTGCTGATCGCCTCGTACCCCTTCGACGGCATGGCAAACGGCCCGGCGCTGATCTCCGAGGCCCGGCTGCTCGCGGTGCCGGCCGGGCATCCGCTGGCCGCCGCCGGGTCGGTCTCCCTGGAGGTGCTCGGCGACCATCCGGTGGTGCAGTACCCGGCGGCCACCTCGGCGGAGTTCAAGCGGGACCGCACCCCGGAGCGGACCCCGTCCGGCCGGCCGGTGCCGAAGGGGCCGGTCGGTGCCACCTTCTCGGAGCTGCTCTCCCTGGTCGCGCTGGGTCGGGGCGTGCTGCCGGTGGGCGAGTTGACCCGCCGCTACCACGCCCGGCCGGATCTGGCGTACGTGCCGATCCACGACGCGCCGCCGATCCTGCGCGGCCCGGTCTGGTTGGCGACCAACACCACCGAGCGGGTACGCGAGTTCGTTCGCGCCGCCGCCGACGCGGCCGAACAGGGGTGACCGGTGCGATGCGGGTGATGGACGAGATCCGGGCCCTGGTCGGGGCGATCGACCCGCTGGACGATCTGGAGGCCGCGCACCGCGCGGAGTGCCTCGACTGGCTCGGGCGCACCGACGACGTCTTCCGCCGGGCGAAGCCGCGCACGCCGTCCCCGCACCTGGTCGCATACTTCCTGCTCCGGGATCCGGCGGACGGCGCGGTGCTGCTGGTCGACCACCGCAACGCCGGATTGTGGCTGCCCACCGGCGGTCACGTCGAGCCCGGCGAGCACCCGGCGGCGACCGTACGCCGGGAGGTGGTGGAGGAGCTGGGCGTGCCCGCGGTCTTCGCGCCGGAGCCCGGCGAGCGCCCGCTCTTCCTGACAATCACCCCGACGGTCGGGCCGCCGGCGGACCGGCACGTCGACGTGAGCCTCTGGTACGTGCTGGCGGGCCGGCGCGACCAGCCGCTCACCCCGGACCCGGGTGAGTTCCGCGCCGTGCGCTGGTGGACACCGGCCGAGGTGCTGGCGGCGGACCCCCGCACGCTGGACCCGCACCTGCCCCGGATGCTGGCGAAACTGGCCGCCGGCTGACGGGCTGACCGGCTCGGCGGGTGCGGCGGCGCAGCCGGGAGCGTCCGCCGCGGGTCGTAGGCTGCCGATCATGCGGATTGGCATCGTGATCCTTCCCGACCAGCGCTGGTCGGAGTCGCAGCACCGGTGGCGGCAGGCGGACGACTGGGGCTTCGACCACGCCTGGACCTACGACCACCTGGGCTGGCGGGACCTCGTCGACGGGCCGTGGTTCGACTCGATGGCCACGCTGACCGCCGCGGCGACGGTCACCTCGCGGATCCGGCTCGGCACCCTGGTCGCCTCACCGAACTTCCGGCACCCGGCGGCCTTCGCCCGGCAGATCACCGCGCTCGACGACGTCTCCGGCGGCCGGGTGCTGCTCGGTCTCGGCGCGGGCGGCATCGGCTTCGACTCTGCGGTGCTCGGCGGCGAGACGCTGCCGCCGCGGCAGCGGGTGGACCGGTTCGCCGAGTTCACCGAGCTGCTCGATCTGATCCTGCGGGAGGACGGCACCACCTGGCGGGGCGAGTGGTTCGCCGCGGTGGACGCCCGCAACAACCCGGGATGCGTGCAGACGCCCCGGGTGCCCTTCGTGGTGGCGTCCAACGGTCCCCGCTCGATGCGGCTGGTCGCCCGGTTCGGCCAGGGCTGGGTCACCACCGGCATCGGCGGTGACGACATGGCGGCCTGGTGGGACGGGGTGGCCGAGGTGTCCGCCCGACTCGACACCACCCTGGCGGAGGCCGGCCGCGACCCGGCCACGCTGCCCCGCTACCTGTCCCTGGACGCGGCGCCGGTCTTCTCGCTGAGCAGCGCCGACTTCTTCGCCGAGCAGGTCGCCCGGGCGGCGGCCCTGGGCTTCACCGACGTGATCACGCACTGGCCCCGGGCCAGCAGTTGGTACGCCGGCGACGAGGCGGTGCTGGTCGACGTCGCGACCCGCCTGCTGCCGGAGCTGCGTACGGCGTGATCGTCAGGTGCTGAGGTCTCCGCCGGCGATGCCGCTGTCGCCGGCGGAGACCAGCCGGAAGCGGAGGCAGGCGATCTCGGTGTCGTCGGTGACCGGGGTGCCGACCCGCGCCCAGAAGGCGGCGTGCCCCTCCCGCCACTCCTCGATGGATCGGTCACCCTCCCCTTCGGAGCGGGCGAACTCCCAGGGGACGTCGGCGAAGCGGACCACCTCCAGCCCGGTGATCTCGACGACCCCGATCAGGGTGTCGTGGTCGTCCACCAGGGCCAGCCGCTCGCCGACGTGCTCGAGCTCCTCGCCCTCCTCGGCGTACTCGGTGAGCAGCCCGGCGGTGGCGGTCTTCACTCCGGCGAGCACGAGCGTGTTGAGGTTGGCACGCACCGGCCCGGGGGTGCCGAGGGCGAGCGTGCGGAGTCCACCGATCCGAGGCCACATGCCGCCGACGCTACCCGCGTGGGTGATCACCGTCGCGACATTTGGTCGCCCCCCACGCTCGAGGGTGCGCGGCTACCGTGAGGGGCGACGACAGGAGGCGACGATGGCAGACCGGCGTGCCGTGCTCATTCCCGGCAAGGGCTACGACACCCGCTTTCCGCTCTTCGCCTACACGGGCGAGGCACTGCGCCGGGGCGGCTTCACCGTCCAGGAAGTCTCCTGGCAGGTGCCCGACCGGTTCGGGTCCGACCGGGACGGGCTCGCCGCGGCGATGGACTGGGTGGTCGAGCAGGTGACACCGGCCCTGACCGGGCCGGCGGAGCTGCTGGTCGGCAAGTCGCTGGGCTCGATGGCCGCCCCGCTCGCCGCCGACCGCGGCCTGTCGGCGGTCTGGCTCACCCCGCTGTTGCACCTGCCCTGGGTGGTCGACGCGCTCAGCCGGGCCACTGCGCCGTTCCTGCTGGTCGGCGGCACCGCCGACCGGGTGTGGGACGGTGAGTTGGCCCGCCGCCTCACCCCGCACGTGCTGGAGATCCCCGACGCCGACCACGGGATGATGGTGCCCGGCCCGCTGGCCCGCTCGGCCGAGGTGCTGGGTCGGGTCTGCACCGCCGTGGAGGAGTTCGTTCAGATCAGCTGACCGGCCAGGCCGGCGGCGGCGAGCACCCGTTCGTCCCCGGTCAGGGTGTGTGCGTCGAGCACCGCGTCGGCCAGCTTGACCACGTGCGCGTCGCCGTGCCGGGCGGCCCGGGCGAAGACCTCCGCCGGGGCGCCGGCCGCCACCGCCGGCATCCGGGCGCCGTTGGCCGGGGCGTACACGGCGGTCACCGCTGCGGTGGCCGACCAGGCCGCGGCGAGGCTGGGCGCCCAGAGCACCGGGTCGAGGGCGGGCAGGGTACGCAGCACCGCCGTCGGCGCGGTCACCGCGTGCACCAGCATCACCGCGTTCGCGTGCCCGAACCGCAGGTAGTCCAACGCGGCCCGGTGCACGAGGGTGACCAGGCCCCGTTCCGCGGCGGCGGGCGTCCGCGCGGGGCGCAGCGCCGCGAGCGCACCCTCCCATTCGGGTACGTCCCGCAGCCGGCCCAGCCGGGCCACGATGCCCCCGGTACGGTCGGCGATCCGGGGCAGCGCGGCCAGCGCGGCGGCGACGTCCGGCGTCCCGTCCGGGTCCCCCGAGCGTGCGGCGCTCGCGAGGCCGTCGTCGTGCCGGTGCCGGTCGCCGGCCGGATCGTGGCGCCACGGGTCGGCGGCGCCCGGTACGGGTTGCCAGCGGGCCGCCCAGTAGCCGAGCGCCTGCCCCAGTTCGGCCAGCCGGTCCGGCGCCGGGCCGTCCTCGCGCAGTACCCGGACGGCGTGCCCGACCCGGATCACCCCGTGGGTGGCCCCGGCGGCGATCCCCGGCAGCAGTCGCGGCCACCACTCGCCCAGCACCTCCTGCCAGGGCCGTTCGCGCAGCTCACGGTCGAAGTGGGTGAGCCAGTCGCCGGCCCGCTTCGGGTCGCCGAGCGCGTCCCGCCAGTCCTCGATCGGCCGGAGGCCGCGGGGCAGCTCGTCGAGCCGCCGGAGGTAGTCGTCCAGCCAGCGGTGCACGCTCCGGTCGTGGCCGTGGCGGACCAGTGCCTCGACCGCCATCGGCCCGTGGTTGGAGAGCCAGCCCTCGAACTCCGGGCCGGTGCGGTGCAGCCGTCGGTACGCCTCGTCCAGGATGCCGTCGTTCATGGGTCGATCCTGGAACCTGAAGTTCGGTTGAGGTCAACCGTGCAGTCGGTCGGCGGTCAGCAGGCCGCGTACGCCCAGCTCGGTGGCCACGTCGGGCGGGCAGTCGACGACGATCGCGGCGGCGCCCACCCAGTGCGCCCCGCGGGCCGCGCAGATCTCCCGGATCGCCCGGACCTGCGCCCCGGTGGCCACCCAGTCGTCCACCATCAGCACCCGGTCTCCGGCACCGAGCCGGCGGTCGGCCACGGCCAGGTCGACCTGGCGGCCACGGAAGTCCGGTGGGCTCTGCGCCCAGGTCAGCGGCCCGACCGGCAGTCTCCCGTCGCCCGGCTTGTGGGCGGGGACGAAGCCCACCCCGAGCGCGGTGGCGGCGAGCGGGCCGAGCAGCAGCCCGGTGACGGCCGGGGCGACCACCACCGTCGGCGCGGCCGTCCGGAAGGGCGCGACCAGGGCGCTCCCGAGCCCGGCCAGCACCTCCGGGTCCCGCCACCAGCCCGACGTGTCGCTGACCAGGTGGCTGCTGCCGGGGCCGGTGTCGACCCAGCGGAACAGTTCCACGAGACGTTCGCACAGCTCAGTGGCCATCCGCCCATCTTCGCCGACGAATGCCACCGGTGGCATTCTGGGCCGTACGGCCCAGCACGCCTCGGATGATCGGCTACACGTATCACTGCAATTCGGGCGATACCTACATGATCACGTTGACGTCGGAAGTGCTTCTCTCGTTACGGTCCGACCCGATTTGCTCATTGACGAAAGGACCCGGCCGGTGGCTGGCAGGCACTCCCGTACCCGCATGTTCTCCTCGCCGGCCGGCATCGCCGCCACCGCGGCGGTCGGCGTGGCGCTGGCCGTCGGCGGCACCGTCGGCGCGGTGCAGCTCACCTCGAGCGACGCGGGGACCCCGGCCGTGGCCGAGGCGGTGCCCAGCGCCGTCACCCCGAGCGCCACCGCCGCGTCGCCGACCCCGAGCGCCAGCCCGACGCTCTCCCCGAGCGCGAGCCCCTCGCCGACCGTCACCGCCAGCCCGAAGGCGACCCGGACCCAGGCGGCCTCCCGGAGCAGGACCCGCACCGCCACGCCGAAGCCCTCCGCCACCACCAGGAAGGCCGAGCCGAAGAGCACCGTCGTGGAGAGCGGCTCCTGCGGCGCGTCCTTCTACGACGAGGGCCAGATGACGGCCAACGGCGAGACCTTCAACCCGGACGAGCTGACCGCCGCGCACAAGACGCTGCCGTTCAACACCCGGGTCCGGGTCACCAACCCGGACAACGGCAAGTCCGTCACGGTCCGGATCAACGACCGTGGGCCGTACATCGACGGCCGCTGCATCGACCTGTCCCGGGCCGCCTTCGAGGCGATCGCCTCGGTCGACCTCGGTGAGCTGACCGTCACGTACGAGGTGCTCGGCTGACGGTGATCGGACCGCGGTGGTGACCCGCCCGGTCAGAACACCCTCGGACGACGGGTCAGGTTCATTCCCGGGTTCACGTCCATCAGGCATGCTGTCCCTCGTACGTACGCATGCCTTTCAGTCGGGCCGCGGCCCGCTGAGCCCCGCGTCCCGCGCCGGTGTCGGCGCGGCCCTCGGTCTGCTCGCGATCGTGTCGGCGGTCGAGCTGGCCGACGGCGGCACGGCCCACTACGTCGCGCTGATGATGATCGCGCCGATCCTGGCCGCCGGCTTCGCCTCCTGGCGGGTGGTGCTCGGGGTGGGGCTGGTCGCGCTCGCCGTCGGGGCGGCCTTCGCCCTCGCCGAGCCCGCCGCGTCGGTGACCACCGGGGTGGACCTCGCGGGCATTGCCGCCGCCGCCCTGGTCGCGGCCGGGGTGGCGGGGGTACGGCAGCGCCAGGCCGAACGGATCGCCGAGCTGTCGAAGCTGGCGTCGGTGGCCCAGCAGGCGGTGCTGCGCCCGCTCGGCCCGCAGGTGGGCACCCTCGCCGTCGCCGCCCGCTACATCTCCTCGACGGCCACCGCCGAGATCGGCGGCGACCTGTACGAGGCGATCGACACCCCGTACGGCGTCCGCATGATCATCGGGGATGTCCGGGGCAAGGGGCTGGACGCGGTCCGGCTGGCCAGCATCGTGCTGGGGTCGTACCGGCACGTGGCGTTCGAGCGGGCCGACCTGCGGGCGGTGGTGACCGACCTGGACCGGGCGGTGGCCCGCAACGTGGGCGACGAGGACTTCGTCACCGCCGCGCTGGTCGAGGAGCGGGGTGGGACGCTGACCATCGTCAACTGCGGGCACCCGGCACCGCTGCTGCTGCGTCGGGGCGCGGTGATCCCGCTCGAGCCGCCCGCGCCGGCCCCGCCGCTCGGGTTCATGCCGGTGGTCCGGCCCCGGGTGGAGCGGTTGGAGCCGGGTGACCGGCTGTTGCTCTTCACCGACGGGCTCGGCGAGGCGCGGCGGGAGGGTGAGTTCTTCCCCACCGCCGACCGGGCCTGGCGGTTGCTGGGCCACGGCACGGTCGGCGACGGCCTGGCCTCGCTGGAGACCGCGCTGGTCGAGTGGGTGCACGGCCGGCTCGACGACGACATCGCCCTGGTGCTGATGGAATACACCGGCCCGCGCAGCGGCGCGACCGTGCCGGTGCCCAGCTGGGAGGTCGGCGCGGCGGAGAGCTGACCCCGCCCGTAAGCCGAACCGCAGGTGTGTAATCGCTGTCACTTCGGTGATCGGCTTGTCGTTGGCTACCGGCGAGTAATACAGTCGGGGTTACTGATCGGTAACACCTGTCCGGAAGCGGGGCCAGCGAGCATGACCCACTACAAGAGCAACCTTCGGGACCTCGAGTTCAATCTGTTCGAGGTCTTCGGGGCGGACCGGACGTTCGGCCAGGAGCCGTACACGGAACTGGACGTCGACACCGCCCGCAGCTTCCTCTCCGAGGTCGACCGCCTGGCCCGCGAGGACCTCGCGGCCAGCTACACGGACAGCGACCGCAACCCGCCGGTCTTCGACCCGGCGACGCACACCGCGCCGCTGCCGGAGTCGTTCAAGAAGTCGTACCAGGCGTTCATGGACTCCGAGTTCTGGCGGCTGGACCTCCCCGAGGCGCTCGGCGGCACCAACGCCCCGCGCGCGCTCTGGTGGTCGATCGCCGAGCTGGTGCTCGGCGCCAACGCGCCGATCTGGATGTACTCCTCCGGCCCGTCCTTCGCGCACGTGCTCGACGTCGAGGGCACCGAGCAGCAGAAGAAGTGGGCCCGGCTCTTCATCGACAAGCAGTGGGGCTCGACCATGGTGCTCACCGAGCCGGACGCCGGCTCGGACGTGGGCGCCGGCCGCACCCGCGCGGTGCAGCAGCCGGACGGCTCCTGGCACATCGAGGGCGTGAAGCGCTTCATCACCTCCGGTGAGCACGACCTGAGCGACAACATCGTCCACTACGTGCTGGCCCGCCCGGTCGGCGTCGAGGGCGTCGGCGGCCCGGGCACCAAGGGCCTGTCGCTCTTCGTGGTGCCGAAGTTCCACTTCGACGAGAACACCGGCGAGCTGGGCGAGCGCAACGGCGTCTTCGCCACGAACGTCGAGCACAAGATGGGCCTGAAGGTCTCCAACACCTGCGAGGTGACCTTCGGCGAGCACGGCGTACCGGCCAAGGGCTGGCTGCTGGGCGAGAAGCACGACGGCATCCGGCAGATGTTCATGATCATCGAGTACGCCCGGATGATGGTCGGCACCAAGGCGATCGCCACCCTCTCCACCGGCTACCTGAACGCCCTGGAGTACGCGAAGAACCGGGTGCAGGGCGCCGACCTGATCCAGCAGGCCGACAAGACCGCGCCGCGGGTGACCATCACCCACCACCCGGACGTGCGCCGCTCGCTGCTACTGCAGAAGTCGTACGCCGAGGGCCTGCGCGCCCTGGTCTGCTACACCGCCTCCTGGCAGGACAAGGTGGCCATCGCCGAGGCCGCCGGTGACGAGAAGGCGATCAAGCTGGCCAAGCGGGTCAACGACCTGCTCCTGCCGCTGGTCAAGGGCGTCGGCTCCGAGCGGGCGTACGAACTGCTCGGCCACGAGGCGCTGCAGACCTTCGGCGGCTCCGGCTTCCTCCAGGACTACCCCCTGGAGCAGTACGTCCGGGACGCGAAGATCGACACCCTCTACGAGGGCACCACCGCGATCCAGAGCCTCGACCTGATCTTCCGGAAGATCGTCCGGGACAACGGCAAGGCCCTGATGGCGGTCGCCGGCGAGATCCAGGAGTTCATCGCCTCCGAGGCCGGCAACGGCCAGCTCAAGGAGGAGCGTCAGGCGCTCGGTAAGGCGCTCGGCGAGATCCAGAACATTCTCGGCACGATGACCGGCTGGCTCGGTGAGGCGCAGAGCGGCGACACCCGCGCCCTCTACAAGGTCGGCCTGAGCAGCCGCCGCTTCCTGCTGGCCATCGGCGACCTGGTCGTCGGCTGGCTGCTCCAGAAGCAGGCCGACGTGGCGCTCAAGGCGCTGGCCGGCGAGGTCTCCGCCGCCGACAAGGCGTTCTACACCGGCAAGGTGGCCGCCGTCGTATATCCGCCGCGCCCGGCCGGGTAGGCGGGCCGCCTGACGGGTAACCGTCGCGGACCACGTCAGGGCACGCCCAAGGGCCACCGCACGGGGGAGTGCAGCGCACATGGGCATTGGTAGTGGCATCTTTCTCATCGCGCTGGGCGCGATCATGACCTTCGCGATCCGGGCCAACGTCTGGTGGATCGACCTGCGCGCGGTCGGCTGGGTCTTCATCCTGGCCGGTCTCGCCGTCCTGCTCACCACGCTCTGGTTCTGGCAGGACCGGCGCAAGCGGGCCCGCACGCTGATCGTGGAGGAGAACCGGCTCTCCCATCCGACCGCGATGATGCCCCCGCCGCCGGACCCGCCGCCGCCCACCGCACCACCCTCCTGATCCTCGGGCGGCGGCGGTCAGCCCCGGGCGGTGTGCCGGTCGACGATCGGCGCGCCGCCCGTCGCCAGTTCCGCCCACGGCATCCCGAGGCGGTGCACCACCAGGTCGGTGGTGCGCAGCCCGTCCGGGTCCGCCCGCTCCGGGTCGAGCAGGGCGGAGAGCAGCGAGATGCCCGGGTTGTGGGCGATCAGCAGCACCGTGCGAGGCGTCGGGTCGACGGTCCGGACCAGCTTCAGCAGGTCGTCCGGGTGCGCCTCGTACGCGGCTGCCTCGTAGCGCACCGCCGGGGTGGACCCCGTCGGCCCGCCCTCCGGAGGGGAACCCGTCATGCCCAGGGCCACGTCGTGCCAGGTCTGCCGGGTGCGCCGGGCCGCCGAGCAGAGCACCACGTCGGGCAGGATCGCGTGCCGGGCCAGCCAGGCCCCGGCGGCGGCCGCGTCGGCGTGCCCCCGTGCGGTCAGCCGGCGTTCCAGGTCCGGATCGCCTCCGGCGGGCTGTTCGGCCTTGGCGTGCCGAAGCAGCACGAGTGTCCTGGTCTCGGCATGGGCGTCGGTCATGTGCCCAGCTTGCCTGATTGACGATCGGAGCGTCTGGGTAAGTCGATGGATGCCGCTCGCTCATCGATGGCCGCGGTGGAAACGCCAGCTGACAGCCAGGGAGGCGACGTCATGGGCATCGGTGCCAGTATCTTCCTCATCGCGCTGGGTGCGATCTTCGCGTTCGCCGTGGAGGCCGACCTGGGGTGGCTCAACCTCAACGTGGTCGGCTGGGTGCTGATGCTCGCTGGCGTCGCCGGCCTGCTCACCACCCTCTACTTCTGGAACACCCGTCGGCGGACCGTCGTCGCCACCCCGGTGCGCGAGGACCGGGTCGTGGCCGACCGGGTCGTCCCGGTCCAGGACGACCGGGTGGTCCGGGAGGAGTACCGCGAGGTGCGCCGCCCCGGTTACCCGGCCTGATCCACCCCCGTACGACGCAGGGCCCCGCAACGGCGCGGGGCCCTGCGTCCGTCTCGGCTCAGGCGAAGAGCGCGAAGTAGATGGCGATGTGGTGGCAGATCGCGGCGAGCAGCGTGCACGCGTGGAAGAACTCGTGGTGGCCGAAGACGGTGGGCCACGGGTTGGGCCGACGCAGCGCGTAGAAGACCGCGCCGGCGCTGTAGGCCGCCCCGCCGACGGCGAGCAGCACCAGGGCGGTGACGCCGCCGGAGTGCAGGATCTGCGGCAGCATCGCCACCGACACCCAGCCGAGCGCCAGGTAGAGCGGCGCGGAGACCCAGCGCGGCGCGTGCGGCCAGATCATCTTCACCGCCACGCCGGCCAGCGCCCCGCCCCAGACGATGCTGAGCATGATCGTCGCCAGCCGCCGGTCGAGCAGCAGGACGCAGAACGGCGTGTACGTGCCGGCGATGAACACGAAGATCATCGAATGGTCCATCCGGCGCATGATCTGGTAGCCCCGCTCCGACCACACCCGCCGGTGGTAGAGCGCGCTGGTGCCGAAGAGGCCGCAGACGGTCAGGCTGTAGATCAGGCAGCTGACCAGCGGTGCCCAGCCCGGCCGGGTGGCCGCGACGGAACACAGGACGATGCCGCACAGCAGGGCGACGAAGAACGCGTAGGTGTGCAGCCAGCCGCGCATCCGCGGCTTGCCGAGGTCGACCGGCTTGAGTCGAAGCCGTGCGGAGGTGGTCACGCACCTAGGTTACGGCACCGTAGGTTACCTGCAGGTAGTGCGGCTTGTCACCCACCCGTACAGGTCCACCGGCCCTGCCGCAGCCATCGATCGGGGAGTATGGCGGGATGCGGATCCGACCCGTCGGCCGGCACGCCCTGCTGCTGGACTGCGACGACCCCGACCAGGTGGAGGCGTGGCGGGCCGAGCTGTGGCGGCGCCGCGACGCCGGCGAGCTGATCGCCGTCGAGATCGTCCCGGCCGCGGCGACGGTGCTGCTCGACGGCGTACCGGACCCCGGGTCGACCGCCGCGCGGATCGCCCGCTGGACGCCCCGACCCGCCACCTCCACGGCCGCCGCCGGAGCGGTCGAGGTGCCCACCGTGTACGACGGGGAGGACCTGCCCGTCGTCGCCGGGCACTGGGGGACGGACGTGGCGGCGGTCGTCGACCGGCTCGCTCGCACCGAGTTCCGGGTCGCGTTCTGCGGGTTCGCGCCCGGGTTCGCGTACCTGGCCGGGCTGCCGCCCGAATGCGCGGTGCCCCGACGGGCCACCCCCCGCCCCCGGGTGCCGGCCGGCGCGGTGGCCCTCGCCGGCCGGTACGCCGGGATCTATCCCACCGCCTCGCCGGGCGGCTGGCAGCTGGTCGGGCGGACCGGGCTGACCCTGTTCGACGTGCGCGCCGACCAGCCCGCCCGGCTGGCCCCCGGCACCCGGGTCCGGCTGGTGTGCCGCGAGCGCGACGAGTGAGCGGGCCCGCCTTCCTCGAGGTGCTTCGGGCCGGCCCGCTCACCACCGTCCAGGACCTCGGCCGCCCCGGGTTCGCGCACCTCGGCGTGCCCCGGTCCGGCGCGCTCGACCCGGCCGCGCTGGCGCTGGCCAACCGGCTGGTCGGCAACCCCGAATCCGTCGCCGGCCTGGAGGTCACCCTGACCGGCTGCGTGCTGCGTCCCACCCGGGCGGTCACCGTGGCGCTCGTCGGGGCCGACGCGGACGTCCGGGTCGGTACCCGCCCAGGCGACCTGGGCCGACCGCTGGCGGTGCCGGCCGGCGTGGAGCTGAGGCTCGGCCCGCCCCGCGCCGGGCTGCGTACCTGGCTCGCCGTCGACGGCGGGATCGCCGTCGAGCCGGTGCTCGGCAGCCGGGCCACCGACACCCTCTCCGGACTCGGCCCGTCCCCGGTCCGCGACGGCGACCTGCTGCCGCTCGGCCCGTGGCCCGGGCCGCCCGCGCCGGTCGACGTCACCGTCGTCCCGCCGGTGCCCGGCGAGGTGCGGCTGGCCGTACGACCCGGACCGCGCGCCGACTGGTTCACCGCCGGCGCGCTCGACACGCTGCTGACCACCGCGTACACGGTCAGCCCGGTGAGCAACCGGGTGGGCGCCCGGCTGGTCGGCGCGGTGCTGACCCGCGCGGTCGCCGGAGAGCTGCCCAGCGAGGGCGTGGTGCTCGGCGCGGTGCAGGTGCCGGCGGACGGCCAACCGCTGATCTTCCTGGCCGACCACCCCACCACCGGCGGGTACCCGGTCATCGCGGTGGTGGACGACGTGACCGGGCTCGCGCAGGCCCGGCCAGGGACTACGGTGAGATTCCATGGACCTCAACGCTGACCTCGGCGAGGGATTCGGCATCTGGCGGCTCGGCGACGACGAGGCGCTGCTCGACCTGGTCACCTCCGCCAACGTCGCCTGCGGGTTCCACGGCGGGGACCCGTCCACCATGCGTCGGGTCTGCGCCGCAGCCGGCGAACGCGGGGTAGCCGTCGGTGCCCAGGTCGGCTACCGGGACCTCGCCGGCTTCGGCCGCCGGCACATCGCGTACGCCTTCACCGAGCTGCGCGACGAGGCCACCTATCAGCTCGGCGCGCTGGACGCCTTCTGCCGGCTCTTCGGCACCCGGGTCCGCTACCTCAAACCGCACGGCGCGCTCTACCACGCCGCGGCCGTCGACGAGTCCCAGGCCGCCGCCCTGGTCGCCGCCGTCGCCGGGTACGACGACCAACTGCCCATCCTCTGCGCGCCCGGGTCGAAGCTCGCCCAGCTCGCCGTCGGCGCCGGGCTGCGGGTGGTCGCCGAGGGTTTCGCCGACCGGGGCTACCTGCCCAACGGCACGCTGGTGCCCCGGACCGCGCTCGGCGCGCTGGTCACCGACGCGGAGGAGGTGGCCAACCGGGCGGTCCGGATGGCCACCGAACACACCGTGGTCGCGGTCGACGGCACCGTCGTGCCGTGCGCGGTCGGGTCGATCTGCCTGCACGGCGACACCCCGGGCGCGGTCGCCTCGGCGGCGCTCGTCCGGGCCGCCCTGATCGACGCCGGCGTCACCCCGAAACCGTTCACCTGAATTCCGCCCGCCCGGTAAACGAATCATCGTGCCGGTGCGTGAAGGAGACGTGCAGCGAGAACGGGCGGAGTTCGCGGACTTCTACCACCACGGCCGGGACGACTGCCTGCGCGCCGTGCTGGCGGTCACCGGCGACCGCGTCCTGGCCGAGGATCTGGTCGCCGAGGCGTACGCCCGGGCCTGGGCCTCCTGGCGGAAACTGCACGACCATCCCGCGCCGACCGCCTGGGTCGTCCGGACCGCGCTGAACCTGCGGATCTCCTGGTGGCGGCGCAGTCGGCGCGAGGTGGCGTTGGACGGCCGCGACCGGTGCCAACCCCCGGATGAGTCGGCCGGGATGGACCGGGCGCTGCTGACGGTGCTGCGCGGACTGCCCAAGCGGCAGCGGGAGGTGGTCGTGCTGCGGATCTGGCTGGACCTGGACGCCCGCACCGTCGGCGAGGTCCTCGGCATCTCACCGGCGACCGTCGGAGCCCACCTGTCCCGTGCCGTCGCGACCCTGCGGACGCACCTCGTGTCCGTGCGGGGATTGGGAGCGGTCCATGAATGACGACGATGTGCTGCGCGCGGTGCGACGCACGCTCACCGACGTGCGGATGGCACACCCGGTCGACGCCATCGCGCGCCGGGGCCGGACCCGCCGCCGCAACCGGGCCCTGCTCACCGCCACCGGCGCCGGTCTCGCCGCCGTGTCGGCCGTCATGCTGGTGGCTCCGTGGGCCGGCCGGTCACCCGCGCCCGCCCCGGCGTACCCGCCGGCCCCGGCACTCCCGGCGACCCCGACGCCGACGGCGCCCCCGAGATCGCCGGACGACCCCCTCTACAAGCCGCCGCCCGGCACCGCAACCGAACCGCCGCTCAACGTGGTGAAGGCCAGCGGCGACGGCACCGTACGGGTCGACCTGTACCAGCCCAGGGGTGCCGAGGCCGTCGAGCGGGAGCTGCGCGCGGCGGGCGTACCAGCGGTCGTCGACTTCATCCCCGTCGGCCAGCGCTGCGCCGGGACCCGGTACGACGACGCCGCGCCAGTCGAAACCCAGGCCGACCTGATCACCGTCCCCCAGCCGCAACCGGCCGAGCCGGCCCTCACCTTCGTCGTGCACCCCGAGGTGCTCAGGAAGGGCTGGACCGTCGTGCTGGAACCCACCTACCAGCCCCTCAGCGACGGCCGGACCGCCTTCACCGGGGTCCGGGCCGCCGTCGCCACCGGCCCCGTCCGGGACTGCGCGTTGACCAGCGCGCCGCCCCGGTGAACCGGCCCCCGGTCAGGCGTCCATGCCGCGCAGGACCAGCGGCACCCGGCTCGCGCCGCCGTCCACCACCCGTACCGGGACGCCCCAGTCCTGCCGGGTCAGGTGGCAGGCGGCGTGCTCGACGTCGGCGTCACAGGTGGCCGCCTGCGCCGTCACCTGGAGCACGCCCTCGGCCACCGCACCGTCGATGACCAGCCGGCGGGACAGGTCGGTGGTGGTGCCGGCCCCCTCCATCAGCAGCTCCGGCGGCGAGGCGGAGACCATCAGGCGGGTGGACGGGCCGTACGTGTCGTCGAGCTTCTGCCCGGGCGCGGGTGTGAAGATCACGTCGAGGGTCAGCTCGCCCGGCGCGACGTCCGTCGGCTTGCGCTCCATCCGGTGCCGGGGGCCGTCGACCGTGCTCGCCCCCGCCGCGGAGAGCGCACCCGGGGCCAGCCGGGTCAGCCGGTGCGCGGCCGACTCGACCATGAGCACCTCGCCCTCGGCGGTCAGCACCAGGTCGCTCGGCTCGGCCAGGCCGTCGGCCACCGTGCCGACCTGGTTGGTCTCCGGGTCGAAGCGGCGCACCGCGCCGTTGTAGGTGTCCGCGATCAGCACCGAACCGTCCGGCAGCGCACAGACTCCGAGCGGGTGCTGGAGCAGCGCCCGGTCGGCCGGACCGTCGACGTGGCCGAAGTCGAAGAGCCCCTGCCCGACAGCGGTGCCCAGCACTCCGTTCTCCACGTACCGGATCGCGCTGGTCTCACTGTCGGCCACCCAGAGCCGGGCGCCGTCGGCCGAGACCGACAGGCCGGACGGCTGCGCCATCCACGCCTCGGACAGCGGACCGTCGCGCAGCGCCTCCACGGTGGTACCCGCGTACATGCCGGCGGTCCGCCGGATCGGGTCGAACCACCAGAGCTGGTGGATGCCGGCCATCGCGATGACGACCTTGTCGTCGTACCAGGCGAGATCCCAGGGGGAGGAGAGGTCGACCGAGAGCGCGTCGTGCGCGTGGTCGTCGACCGTCGATCGCCACTGCCGGCCGGTGCCGGCGACGGTCACCACCTCGCCGGTCGCCAGCCGTACGCCGCGCAGCAGGTGGTTGACGGTGTCCGCGACCAGCACGTCGTAGCCGGCGACCTCGGCGGCGTGCGCGGGGAGCAGGCAGAGCCCCTGCGGCTCCGAGAAGGAGGCCGCCTCCGCCGGGCCGTCGGTGCGACCGCGCTCGCCGGAGCCGATCCGGCGGACCAGCTTCTCCCCGTCCGGGGCCAGCTCGACCAGGGAGTGCCGGGCCGAGTCGGAGACCAGCAGGTTGCCGCCGTCGAGCAGCACGGCCTTGCCGGGGAAACGCAGGACCGTCTCCGGCTCCGCGGGCGGGACGTACGGGCCGTCGCCGCGGTGCAGGGTGCCCTTCGCCTCGTGCGTGGCGATCAGGTCGTCGACCAGCCGGGCCAGCCCCTCGGCGTGCCCCTCGCCGGCCATGGTGGCCACCACGTAGCCCTCCGGGTCGACCACCGACAGGGTCGGCCAGGCCTTCGCCGCGTACTGCTGCCACATGTCCAGCTCGGGGTCGTCCAGCACCGGGTGGTGCACCCCGTACCGCTCGACGGCCGCGGCCAGCGCGTCCGGGTCCTTCTCGTGCTCGAACTTCGGCGAGTGCACGCCGACCACGACAAGCACGTCGACGTACTTCTCCTCGAGCGGGCGCAGCTCGTCGAGCACGTGCAGGCAGTTGATGCAGCAGAAGGTCCAAAAATCCAGCAGGACGATCTTGCCGCGCAGGTCGGCGAGCTTCAGTTCCCGCCCACCGGTGTTCAGCCAGCCCCGACCGCGCAGCTCGGGGGCCCGTACTCGTGCGCTCATGGCCCCAGTCTGCCGGATGGCGGGCCGCCGACCGGCCGGGACCCGGCGCGGGGTCGATCACACGCGACGGCGGGGCCACGGATCACCGTGGCCCCGCCGTCGGAGCTGCTTACTTCGCCGCCGCCGGCTTCAGGCAGAGCACCCGGTCGGCGCCGTCACCCGGCAGCACCACATGCGGCTGGGTCGGATCGGCGCACTTCTCCTTGGCGTCGACCTTGGAGACCACCGTGAAGGAGCCCTGCTCACCGCAGTTCGCCGCGCTCGCCCCGTTGCCGGACTGCTTGACGCAGGAGCCGACGGCCGGATTGAACGCGGCCGGCTCGTCGTCCCCGCCGACCATGCCGAGCAGGCTGAGCAGACCGAGCGGCACGGCCAGGATCAGCACCGCCGCGACCAGCACGATGGCGAGCACCCTGCCGTTGCGGACCTTCGGCACCGGCTGCTCGGCCTTCGGTTCGGCGTCCGGCTTGAACGCGTCGAAGCGTCCCTGGTCCGACTCGGGCGCCGGATCGTGCGGCCACCCGCCCGGACCGGACTGGCCGCCCGGACCGGGGAAGGGCTGACCGGCCGGCGGGAACTGCTGGCCGGCGGGCGGGAACTGCTGGCCGGCGGCCGGGAACGGCGACGGGACACCGCCGTGCGCGGGGTCGTGGGCCGGGTGGCCGTACCCCGGGACACCGCCAGCGGGCGGGCCACCGGCAACCGGACCGCCGAACTGCTCCGCCGGCCGTTCGGCCGGGCTGTGCGGGCGGGTGCCGTTCATCGGCCGGTTGTTGCTCGCCGGGTCGGCGAAGGCCGGGATGGCGCCCGGGAAGGAGGCGGGCGGCGCGGCCGGCGAGCCGGGCGGGGCAGCGGAGGGCACCTCGCCGCCGAAGGCGTGCGGAGCGTCCGGCCGCTCGTCGAAGCGACCCCGGTCCTGGTCGTCGAACCGGCCCCGGTCGTGGTCGTCGTGGCGCTGGTGCGGGATGTGCTCCGGCTGCTCCTCGACCGGCTCGTCCGCCTCGGGGCGGGCGGGCCGGCCGTACACCCGGGGCTGCGGGGCGGGCGTGCCGCCCGGTCGCAGCGCCTGGTCGGTCGGAGGCATCACTCGGCTGGCCAGCGGCACCGAGGCGCTCGCCGAGGCCCGGCCGGCCGCCGAGTCCGCGCCGTCGGCCACCGGTACGGAGGCCCGCCCGGCGCCGTCGGACTCCGGCGACACACGGGGCCCGGGCACCACGGGAACGGCCGGCGACTCCGGCTCCTCCGTCGGACCCCAGCCCGCCCCGGCGGCGGGGCGCTCCGGCTCGTAGCCGGCACCGTCCCGGCCGTGGGGCTCGAAGCCCGCCTGCTCGCCCGGGTGGCCGAACTGGGCCGGCGGGGCGAAGTCGGCCGGCGGGGCGAAGTCGGCCGGCGGGGCGGCGGCCAGGCTGGCGCCCGGAACCCGCTGCTCCTGCGGCGGCAGCGGGACGGCGTTGGCCGGCGAGATGCCGGGGGCCGGCCCCGGCTGGTAGACGGGCTGGTCCTCCGAGCGCTCCGGCTCCCAGGCCTCCTCGGCCGGGCGCTGCCCAGGCTCCGCGCCGGCACGGCCCCACGCCTCGTCGGCCGACCACGGCTGGGCGTCCGGTACGGCCGGTCGCTCGGCACCGGCCCACTGCGGCGGGTTGTCGGTGGTGGTGCCCCAGGCGGGCGGCCCGTCGGGGGTGGCGACGGATGCGGTCGCCCGGGCGGGTTGCTCCGGCGGCGTCCAGTTGCCCTGCTCCGGACGCTCCTCCTGCGGCGGTACGGCAGCCGCGCCCCAGGCCCCGGCACGCGGCGCGGCCGGCCATTCCTGGCCCTGCTGGGCGTCGTCGCGCTGGTCGTCCCGGGCCGCGCCGGTGCCCCAGGCGTCCGGGGCCTGCTGCTGCTCGGGCGGGTCCCAGCGAGACGGCGCCGGCTCCTCCGCGGCGGCCCACGGCTGCTGCGGACGGTCGTCCTGCTGCTCGGCGGGCCAGCCGCCGGAGCGGGCGGCCTCGTCCTGCTGGCCGGTGGCCCAGCCGCCGGAGCGGGCCGGGTCGTCCTCAGTGGACCAGCCGTTGTTCACGGGAGCGTCGGCCTGGGGGACCTTCGCCGCGCCGCGCGCACCGGTGTCGGGCTGCGCCCACCCGGGTGCCGCCTCCGACTGCTGCGGCACCGGTACCGATGCGCGGCCGGCGCTGCGGGGGGCCTCGTCCTGGGTGGAGGGTGCGGCGGCGTTCCAGCCGCCCGAGCGGGCCGGGTCGTCCTGCTCGGCGGCGTGCCAGCCGGCCGAGGTGGCCGGATCCTGCTGGCCGCCGGCCTGCCAGCCGCCGTGGTGGGCGGCGTTGTTCTGCTCCTGGCCGGCGGCGCCGGTGTCCCAGCCGCCGGAGCGGGCCGGGTCGTCCTGGGTGGAGTTCGGCCAGCCGCCGTTGCTCGTGGCACCGTCCTGCGGGGCCGAGTGCCAACCGCCGGAGCGTTCGGCGGCGGCTTCGTGCGGGGTGGTGGCCGTGCCCCAGCCGTTGGTGCCGGCGGCCTGCTCCGGCTGCGCCGGGGTCCAACCGCCGGAGGTGGCCGGATCGGCCGGCGCGGGCCAGCCGTTGTTGGCCGGCGCGGCGTCGGGCTGCGGCACCCGGGCGGCACCACGGGCGCCGGACTCGGGCTGCGCCCACGCCGGGGCGGCCGGCTCGGCCTGCGCCCAGCTGGGCTGCGCCGGTTCGCCCTGTGCGGCGGAGGGCCCCGCAGCGGCGGCCCAGGCGTTGGCGGGCCGGTCGGCCTGCGCTGCCCAGGCGGGCTGCGGCGGGCCGCTCGGCGTACCCCACTGGCCGGGCTGCGCCGGCTCGCCCTGCGGTGGCACCGGCGCGGCGCCCCAGGTCGCGGGCTGATCGGGAGCCGCGCCCCAGGCGGGGGCGGACGGGTTCGGTCGGCCGGTGGGGGGCGGTGGCGCCCAGCCGAGGTCCGGGGCGGCGGCGCCGTACCCGGTGTCCTGTTGCGGCTGTCGGTCGCCGTACGGCGCCGGTCCACCGGCGCCCGGCGGCACCTCGTCCGGCTCCTGGCCGGGGCGGTGCGGGCCCTCGGACGTCATGGGTGCGCCTCCTCCATCACATGTCGGCCGCCGACGCCGTCCGGTCCGGTCGGCTGGGTCGCCGAACGCTCCGGCGGATCGGCCGTGGCTCCCCGCACCGTATCCGGTGCGCGCGGGTGGCTACCGGGGAGCACCGGCCGTCACTCCGCGTCGCCGGACGGTGTCGATCGGCCGTCATCCGGCCGATCGCGTCGCGGGTCGACGGGTGGCGACCGTGCCCCACCGTACCGGGCGTCGGGTCGAGGTGGAATCCCGGTCTCGGGGCCCTGGAACGCCGACGACCCGCCCGGTGCCCGGGCGGGTCGTCGATCTGGAGGAGAGGAGAAGAGTCGGGTGGCGTCAGCCCATGCGACGCTGGGCGATCGCGAGGATCTCCTCGCGGACCGCCGGCGAGTTGGCGGAACGCAGCGCGTGCTCGATGGCGCGGGCACGGCGGTTGGCGTCGCGGCGGGTGCGGATTCGCTCGATCATGCTCATGGTGGTCTCTCCTCCGGCTATTCGGTTGTCAGCCCCTGATGTCTCTATTTAAGCGCAAGACGAGCCCAACTTCCATCGATTATTAGGTGAGCTGAACCACGGACCTAAGGATCGTAGGTCAAAGGGGTTCTGAACCGAAGGTTCGATCGCCCGAACGGACTACGGCCGGCGTGCCGGGCGTGAACCCGTGCACACCGGCCGTAGCGGGTGCGGTGGACTGTCACGTCCAGGCGAGCAGCGCCGCCTCCGGGTCGGCGAGGAAGTCGCCGATGTCGCGCAGGAACCTCGAACCCAGCTCCCCGTCGATGATCCGGTGATCGAACGACAGGCCCAGCGTGGTGACCTGGCGCGGCTTGACCTTGCCCTTGTGCACCCAGGGCATCTCCCGGACCGCGCCGAAGGCCAGGATCGCCGACTCGCCCGGGGGCAGGATCGGCGTACCGGTGTCGACGCCGAAGACCCCGACGTTGGTGATCGTCAGCGTGCCGCCGGACATGTCGGCCGGGGAGGTCTTCCCCGCCTTCGCCGTCTGCACCAGGCCCGTCATCGCGTCCGCCAGCTCACGCAGCGAGAGCCGGCCGGCGTCCTTGATGTTCGGCACGATCAGGCCACGCTCGGTGGCCGCCGCGATGCCCAGGTTGACGTAGTCCTTGACCACGATCTCGTCGCCGGCCCAGGTCGAGTTGACCATCGGGTGCCGCCTGACCGCCAGCAGCACGGCCTTCGCGACCAGCAGCAGCGGCGAGACCCGTACGTCGCGCCACTCCCGCCGCTCGCGCAGCCGGTCCAGGGCCTTCATCGCCCGGGTCACGTCGACGGTCAGGAACTCCGTCACGTGCGGGGCGGTGAACGCCGAGCGGGACATGTTCTCGGCGGTGAGCTTGCGTACCCCCTTGACCGGGATGCGCTGCTCGCGGTCCGCGCCGAAGCTCGCGACGGCCGCGACCGGCGCCGCGACCGTCAGCGGCTCGGCCGCCGCCGGGGCCGTGCCCACCGCCCGCTGTACGTCCTCCCGGGTGATCGAGCCCAGCGGGCCCGAGCCGGTCAGGGTGGCCAGGTCGACGCCGAGGTCCTTGGCGAGCTTGCGCACCGGCGGCTTGGCGAGCACCAGCCCGCCGGCCCGCACGTTGCCGTTCGGTGCCGGAGTGGACGCCACCGGAGCGGGCGCCACCGGAGCCGGAGCCGCCTGGACCGGCGCGGCCGGGGTCGCCGGGGCCTGGGCCGGCACGTCGCCCTTGCGGGGGCGCCGCTTCGCCGCCGTGGTCCGCGGGCCGTAACCGACCAGCACGGCGGTACGCCCACCCGGGGCGGGACCACCGATCAGGCCCGGCTCGATCGCGCCCTCGGCCGGGGCCACCTCGACCGCGGCCAGCGACGCCGCCGACGGGGTGGGCAGCGCCGACGCCGGCGCGCCGGTCGTCGACTCCTCGATCGGGCCGGCGCCCGGGTCGGTGTCGATCGCGATGATCGGCGTACCGACCTCGACCGTGGTGCCCTCCGGCTGGAAGATCGCCTGCACCTGACCGGCCCACTTCGCCGGGATCTCGACGGCCGCCTTCGCCGTCTCCACCTCGACGATCGGCTGGTTCAGCTCGATGACGTCGCCCACCTTGACCAGCCAGGCGAGGATCTCGCCCTCGGTCAGACCCTCACCCAGGTCGGGGAGGTTGAACTCCTTGATCCGTGACATGCCGCTCACCAGCCGAAGGTGCGGTCGACGGCGTCGAGCACCCGGTCGAGGTCCGGCAGGTACTCCTCCTCCACCCGGGAGGCCGGGTAGGGGGTGTCGAAGCCGGTGACGCGCAGCACCGGGGACTCCAGGGAGTAGAAGCACTCCTCGGTGATCCGGGCCGCGATCTCCGAGCCCAGGCCCAGGTTGCCCGGGGCCTCGTGGACGACCACGCAGCGGCCGGTGCGCTTCACCGACTCGTACGCGGCGGTCAGGTCCAGCGGGGAGAGCGTGCGCAGGTCGATGACCTCCAGCTCCCGACCGTCCTCGGCGGCGGCGGTGGCCGCGTCCAGGCAGGTCCGCACCATCGGTCCGTACGCCAGCACGGTGGCATCGGCGCCCGGCCGGGCCACCCGGGCCGAGTGCAGCGGGTACGCCGCGTCCAGCGGGGCGTCCAGCTCGACCTGGCCCTTCTCCCAGTAGCGCCGCTTCGGCTCCAGGAAGACGATCGGGTCGTCCGAAGCGATGGCCTGCTGGATCATCGTGTACGCGTCCTGCGGGTTCGCGCAGGTGACGACCTTGAGGCCGGCGGTGTGCGCGAAGTACGCCTCGGGCGACTCGGAGTGGTGCTCGACGGCGCCGATGCCACCGCCGTAGGGGATCCGGATGACCATCGGGATCCGGACCTTGCCCTGCGAGCGGTAGTGCATCTTCGCCACCTGCGACACGATCTGGTCGTACGCGGGGTAGACGAAGCCGTCGAACTGGATCTCGCAGACCGGGCGGAAGCCGCGGATGGCCAGGCCGACCGCGGTGCCGATGATGCCGGACTCGGCCAGCGGGGTGTCGATGACCCGCTGGTCGCCGAAGTCCTTCTGGAGCCCGTCGGTGATCCGGAAGACGCCGCCGAGCTTGCCGACGTCCTCGCCCATGATGACGACCTTCGGGTCGTTCTCCAGGGCCTTGCGCAGACCGGTGTTGAGGGCCTTGCCGAGGGTGAGCGTCTCCGTGGCCATCAGTGGGCGCTCCCCTCGAACGACTCCATGTACTTGCTGAACTTCGCCCGCTGCTCGTCGAGCTCGGGGGACCCGTTGGGGTAGACGTGGTCGAACATCGTCACCGGCTCCGGGTTGGGCATGGCGAGCACCCGCTCGCGCAGGTGCACCGACTCGGTGCGGGCCTGCTCGTCGACGGACGCGAAGAAGTCCGCGTCGGCGATCTGCTGCTTGGTCAGGAACGCCTTCATCCGGGCGATCGGGTCCTTGGCCTGCCAGGCCTCGACCTCGCTGGCGATCCGGTAGCGGGTCGGGTCGTCGGAGGTGGTGTGCGCCCCCATCCGGTAGGTGTACGCCTCGATCAGGCTGGGGCCCTGGCCGAGCCGGGCGTTGTCCAGCGCGTGCCGGGTCACCGCGTACGACGCGAGCACGTCGTTGCCGTCCACCCGGACGCCGGGGAAGCCGAAGCCGCCGGCGCGCTGGTAGAGCGGGACGCGGGTCTGCCGCTCGAGCGGCTCGGAGATCGCGTACTGGTTGTTCTGGCAGAAGAACACCAGCGGGGCGTTGAAGACGCTGGCCCAGACGAACGCCTCGTTGACGTCGCCCTGGCTGGTGGCGCCGTCGCCGAAGTAGGCGATCACCGCCTCGCCGTCCTCGGTGCCGGTCTTGCCGTCCATGTGGACGCCCATGGCGTAGCCGGTCGCGTGCAGGGTCTGCGCCCCGATCACGATCGTGTACATGTTGAACTTGAACTCGTTGGGGTCCCAGCCGCCCTGGTCGACGCCGCGGAACAGGCCGAGCGGCATGATCGGGTCGATGCCTCGGCAGTAGAGGACGCCGTGCTCCCGGTAGGTCGGGAAGGCCATGTCCTGGGTACGCAGCGCGCGCCCGGAGCCGACCTGTGCCGCCTCCTGGCCGAGCAGGCTGGCCCAGAGGCCCAGCTCGCCCTGGCGCTGCAGCGCAGTCGCCTCGGCGTCCAGCTTGCGGACCAGCACGAGGTCGCGGTACAGCCCGCGGTACTCCTCGTCGGTGAAGTCGACGCGGTACTCGGTCCCGTCGGGGCCGGTCGCGCTCTCGATCCGCTCACCGTCGGCGGTGAGCAGCTGTACGAGTTCCGGCTCGCCCGCCGGGGCGGTGCGCTTGGACCGCGGTGCGGCCCGCCGGCCGCGGCTGGTGACCGCGGGGTCGCCCTTTGCCATCCGTCTCTCCCTGTCGTCTCTGCGCCGGCGCCGGGGGTGACCGGTCCGCGCAAATGGTGCGCCGGCCCGGCCGGTGCCGGGCTGGTCCGTGGCGGCCGCGCCTAGCCCTGGTGAGGGTTGCCGCGCGACCTGAGCCGGATTCGTGGGGCGAACCCGGATCGGGAGCGCCGGCGCCCAACCACGCCTGCCGCGGGGTGCGCGGAGGTGCGGCTGCTTTGCCGTCGTGCCTGAATGATTGCAGAGGAGGTGAGCGGGCCCACAGTATGGCCTCCTCCCCCCGCCTGGTTCCGTCTGCTTAGTGACGCATCGAGGGATTTGTCGCTTGGAAGATTCACCGCGACGGACATTTTGTGTGTCGACACGCTGTGCTCACTGGTGAACTGAGCGTCACTGGTTCAAGCTGACGGGGGTCAGATTGAGGGCGTTAGAGGCCTTTGTCTGGTTATGCAGCGCGGCTGGCCGACGTCCGTGCCGACGACGAGGAGTGTGCGTGTCCGAGACAGCCGAGGGTCCCGTCGCTCCGCTGCTCGGCCGGCATCCGCCCGGCCCCGCGTACCGGCGGATGATCGGCTCGCACCGGGCTCCCGGCTCGGACGGTCCCGGCCGGGGCTACCTGTTCACCGTCGCCCTGCTCGCCGGCACGGCGTCGATGCCGATCCTCGCCGCCATCAGCGCCGGCTCGGCCACCGTGGGCAGCGCGCTGCCCGACGGGCGTACCCCGTTCCTGCCCACCCCCTCCGTCGGACCGGTGATCGTGACGGTGCCCGCCACCGGTCAGCCGGCCCTTTCGCCGACCGGCCCGGGGGCACCCGTGCCCCGGCAGCCGAGCGACGGCGACCCACTGCCGCCCGGCACCCCGTTCCTGCCGCTGCCCGTGGCCGCCCCGGTGCCCCCGCGCCCGGATGAGCCGGGGGCGGCCCGGCCGCGCGTTCCCACCCCGCCGCCGACGTCCTCGTCCGGCCCCACCCCGACGTCCTCGCCCGAGCCCACGCCGACGGACCCGGCCGACCCCACGCCGACCACCCCGCCCGACCCCACGCCGACGGACCCGCCCCTCCCGGCCCGCCGACCCGGCCCGGCCCCGCTGCCGACCCGTCCCGTGCCGACCCGACCGCCGACCGTCCCGCCGGCTGGCCCCACGCCCGGTCCCACCGTGACGGTCACCCTGGTCCCGAGCGCGAGTCCCCGGGCCACCGCCACCACCATCCCCACCCGGCTGCCGGGCCGGCCGGTGTGACCCGCCACGACGGGCACACTGCGGACGGTACGGTGACGGGCGACGCCGGCTGACCGACCCGACGTGCCGACGTGCCGGCCGGGGCCACGCCGGTCGTACGCCGCCGGGATTCCGGGTCGTCCGTCGGCGGTGCCGGCTCGGTGGGGACGGATCGGGGACGGGGCGCTGGACACGATCGACGGCGGCGGTGGCCGTGGCGGCATCCGCCCGCTCGTCCCGCCCGGACCGGCGACCCGGCTGGCCCGGCTGGTCACCGAGGTGACCGCGCCCGCCGTGCTGGTCACCGCGCTCACCGTCGCGGTCGCCTGGCACGGCGCCGGCGGCCCGCACGGGCTGGCGTGGGGACTGCTCGCCACCGTCTTCGCCAGCGGCATCCCGTTCGCGTACATCGTCGGCTCGGTCCGGCGCGGGCGCCTGACCGACCATCACGTCGGGCTCCGTGAGCAGCGGCGCGTACCCCTGCTCTTCGGTCTCGCCTCGGCGGCCGCAGGCCTGGCGCTGCTCGCCGCGCTCGGCGCCCCGCGCCCGGTGCTGGCCCTGGTCGCCGCCGGGGTGGTCGGCCTGGTGGTGGCCGTGACGGTCAGCCACTGGTGGAAGATGTCGATCCACTCCGCGGTGGCGACCGGCACGGTGGTGGTGCTGGCGCTGACCTTCGGCCCGCGGCTGCTGGTCGTCGCGCCGCTGCTACCCGTGGTCGGCTGGGCCCGGGTGCGGCTGCGCGACCACACGGTGGCGCAGGTTGTCGTCGGCGGCGCCGTGGGTGGCCTGGTCGCCGGGGTGGTCTTCGCCGCCCTCGGCTAGACCCGGCCGCCGGGCGGAGCGAGTCGCCCTCGGCTAGGCCGGCTCCCCGGGCCGGAGCATCGGCGGGTGCAGCAGGGTGGCCGGTCCGCGCCGGAAGAGCTGCGCGGGGCGGCCGCGCTCGCCCTCGGTGGCGCGGCCGGCCGGCACCACGAAGCCCGGGGTGCCGGTCACCTTGCGGTGGAAGTTGCGCGGGTCGAGCCTGACGCCCCACACCGTCTCGTAGACCGCGCGGAGCTGGGCGACGGTGAACTCGGGCGGGCAGAACGCGGTGGCCAGCGGGGTGTACTCCAGCTTGGCGCGGGCGCGTTCCAGGCCGTCGGCCACGATCCGGTCGTGGTCGAAGGCGAGCTGACCGGGGGCGAGCCGGGCGACCGGCAGCCAGTCGGCCGAGGCGGCGTCGGTGCCGGCCACCGGTGTGGGCAGGTCGGGCAGGAGCGCCAGCCAGGCCACCGTGACCACCCGGCCGCGCGGGTCACGGTCCGGCCGGCCGTACGTGCCGAGCTGTTCCAGGTGGCCGGCCGGCTCGGGCAGCCCGGTCTCCTCGGTCAGCTCGCGGACGGCGGCGTCGGGCAGGTCCTCGTCGATGTGGACGAAGCCGCCGGGCAGCGCCCAGCGCCCCCGGTACGGGGGGATGCCACGACGCACCAGCAGCAGGTGCAGGGCGTCGGAACGCACGGTGAGCACCACCAGATCGACCGTCACCGCGAACGACGGGTACTCCGCCATCTCTTTATCACCACCTTGACGATAACCTAGCAGAGTGTTTATCGTCGGCTAGACGAAAAAGGGGAGGGCGACAACCATGGCCGATGTGACGAGGCGGTTCTTCCTGCGCCACCTGCGCGGGACCCCGACCAACTGGGTACGGCTGCACGTGGGCGGGCGGGTCCGCCGGGAGGGGATCGGGCAGTCCTTCTGGTACCGGCCGCTCACCGCCGTGCTCAGCGAGGTCCCGGTGGACGACCGGGAGCTGCCGCTGCTCTTCCACGCCCGTACCGGCGACTTCGCCGACATCACCGTCCAGGCCACTGTGACCTACCGGGTGGCCGACCCGGCACTCGCCGCCGGCCGGCTCGACTTCTCGGTCGACCCGCGCACCGGCAAGGCCCGCTCCCGCCCGCTCGACCAGGTCGCCACGCTCCTCGCCGAGCTGGCCCAGCAGCCCGCCCTCGACCTGCTCGCCCGGGTGCCCCTCGCCGAGGCGCTCACCACGGTCTCCCCGGTCCGCGAGGCGGTCTCCGCCGCGCTCGGCGCCGAGCCCCGGCTGGCCGACATCGGCGTCGCCGTGGTCAGCGCCCGGGTGGTGGCGATCCGGCCCGAGCCCGAGCTGGAACGGGCCCTGCAGACACCCACCCGGGAGGCGGTCCAGGTGCAGGCCGACCGGGCCACCTACGCCCGCCGGGCGCAGGCCGTCGAGCAGGAACGCACCATCGCCGAGAACGAGCTCCAGAACAAGATCGAGCTGGCCCGCCGCGAGCAGCAGCTCGTCGAACAGCACGGCGCCAACACCCGCCGCCGGGCCGAGCTGGACGCCTCCGCCGAGCTGGCCACCGCCCAGGGCAAGGCCGAGCGGGAGAAGGTCGCCAACGCGGCCGCCGCCGAACGGGCCCGGGTGCTCGCCACCGCCGAGGCGGAGAAGGACCGCCTGCTCGCCGCCGGCACCGCCGACAAGGAGCGGGCGCTCGCCGCCGCCAAGGCCGACACGGTACGCGCCGTCGGTGCCGCCGAGGCCGAGGCGGAGGCGGCCAAGCTGGCCGCGTACGCCGAACTGCCGCCCGCGGTGCTGCGCGCGCTGACCGTCCGCGACCTGGCCGGCCAGCTTCCGCAGATCGGCCAGCTCACCGTCACCCCGGACCTGCTCACCGACCTGGTCGGCCGGCTGGCCGGGTCGACCGCCGCCGACCGGTGAGCGCGACCCTGCACCCCCGGGTCGTCGTGGTACGCCGCCGCAGCGAGCTGGAGGAACTGCTGGGCCGGCACGGCACCCGGGCCGCCGCCGGTTGGTACCTGCGCGAGCGGGGCCGGGACCTGACCGAGGTGGTGGCCCGGCACGACGCCCTCCAGGCGGCGCTGACCACCGTCGCGGCCGCCGTGCCGGCCGACTGGCGGCGCGGCACCGTGGACCGCGACGACCTGCCCCGGTTCCTCTTCGGGCCGGAGGACGTGGTGGTCGCCGTCGGTCCGGACGGGCTGGTCGCCAACGTGGCCAAGTACCTGGCCGGGCAGCCGGTGATCGGGGTCGACCCGGAACCGGGCCGCAACGCGGGGGTGCTGGTCCGCTGGACCGCCGATCAGGTGGCGGCGCTGCTTCCGGCGACCGTCGCCGGGGCGGCGCCGGTCCGCCGGCGGGCCATGGTCCGCGCCGCCCTCGACGACGGGCAGGAGCTGGTCGGCCTCAACGAGGTGTACGTCGGCCACAGCTCCCACCAGTCCGCCCGCTACCTGCTCGCCGTGGCCGACGGCGGGCGGACCCGGCGGGAACGGCACTCCTCCTCCGGGGTGGTGGTGGGCAGCGGTACGGGGGCGACCGGCTGGTGCGCGTCCATCGCGCGCAATCGTCCGGGAACGCCGCCCCCGCCCGCCCCGGAGGAGGAGGCGCTCTGCTGGTACGTCCGGGAGGCGTGGCCCTCCCCGGTCACCGGCGCGGACCTGGTGGCCGGGCGGCTGGCCGCCGCCGACACCCTCGAACTGACCGCCGAGTCCGACGGCCTGGTGGTCTTCGCCGACGGCCTGGAGACCGACCGGATCGCGCTGCGCTGGGGGCAGCGGGTACGCGTCGGCGTCGCCCCCGGCCGGCTCACCCTGGTCGAGCCGTGACCCGGATCGGCCCCGGCCCGGGAGCGCGACCGGCGCCGACGGATCAGGGGGTGTCGTCGCCCAGGCGCTGCCGGTTCGCCTCGATCCAGGCGTCCAGTGCCGCCGGGTCGTCCGGGTCCACCCCGTCCGCCATCAGCTGGGCGACCGCCGCGGTGGCCGGGCTGCGCCGTTCACCGGTGCTGTAGAGCCGGGCGAACTCCGGCACCAGCTCCTCGATCGCCTCGTCGGTCTGCCGGCCGGCCCGCTCCGGCAGCCCCCGCCGCCGGGCCGCGTACGCCGCCCAGGCGCGCAGCACCCGGGGCAGCATCGCGGCGTCGTCCATGTCCAGCACGGCGCGCCGGTGCACCCAGTCCAGCAGGAACAGGCCGGCCACCGCCGGGCTCCACCGCATCGGGTCGGCGTCCGGGAAGCTCGCCGCGTGGTCGAAGAGCAGGCTGAGGCAGAAGTGCAGCGAGGCCAGCTCGGCGTCGTCATCCAGCTGGGCCAGCCCGAAGCGGGCGGCCTCCGGCGAGGCGAGGAAGGCGCGGACCAGTTCGGTGCGCTCGTCGCCGCCGAGCGGCTCGGCGTCCCAGCTCGTGGTGTCGGCGGGCGCGCCGGGCAGCAGCGCCAGCCGGGCACCCACCAGCGCCCGGTCGGTGGCGAGCGAGCCCTCGGCGGGCAACTCGCCCAGATCGTCGGTGACCGCCAGGTGCCGGCTCACCTCGCCGTGCATCCGGGCCGGGTCCTCCTCGCGGAACCAGGTCAGGTCGTCCGCGGCGCACATCTGCCGGACCTGTTCCAGGATCCGCTCGGCGGGACCGCCGACGAAGACGTCCTTGGTGATGCCGATGTTGTGGTCGACCAGCGCGACCAGGGCGTGCTCGGGGCCGCCGGTGGCGTCGTCGTAGGCGAAGGTGGCCAGGTAGGAGGTCTGGTCGCCGTACACGTCGCCGTAGGACCAGACGCCCGTGAGGTGGACCCGACCGAGCTGGCCGGACCAGGCGGGCGCCTGGGTGCCCGGGCGGACCTTCGCCGCGCCCTCGGCGTCCGGCACCAGCGCGGCGAAGACTGAGCGGATGGTGGTGGCGGCGGCCGTGCGGCGGCGCGACGTGGCGGCCAGGAACCCGGAGACGAACTCGCGCACCGCGGTTTCCCGGTCCGTCTCCGCGATCGCGTAGACGCTGCCGAGCAGCGCGGTGCCGAGCATCTCCGCGTCGAGCGCGGTGTCCAGCCTGGTCACGTCGCGTGCGGCCTGGAGCACCGCGTCGTAGGGGGTCTGTGGCGTGGCCATGGACCGACCCTACGCCGCCACCGGGCTTCCGGCGCCAGCCCTCAGCGGCCGGCGTCCCGCAGCGCGTCCCGGGCCTGGCCGTACCGCTCCAGGACCGCGCGGACCGGGGTGACCACGTACGCCCCGCCGACCTCGGCCACCGCGGTGGTCAGGCGTCTCTCGGCCCGCTGCCGGGCCCGCCGGGCAGCCCACCGGATCACCGGTCGGGTGGCCGCCGCCACCAGCAGCCCGGCGAGCAGCCCGCCGAGGAGCAGCAGGGTGGGCAGCGGCACCTCGCCGACCAGCGGGTATTCCAGCTCGGGCAGGCCGAGGGCGCGCAGCGCGTAGCCGAGCGCCAGCCAACCGAGGCCGGCCAGGGCGGCGAGGGTGACCAGCCACTGGAGGGCACCGACGATCCGCCACCAGATCGGCCGCCGATCCATCCCCAGGTCGGTGCCGGCGACCGCGCGGTCCAGCGCGTCCGGCAGGTCGGCGAGGCGGGAGCGGGCGGCGGCGGTGACCGCGGCGGGCCAGGGTGCGGGAAGCTCCGCACCGGTCCGGTCGGCGACCGCGCGGATCGCCAGCCCGAGGGCGGACCGCTGGGCGGCCGTCGGGTCGGGCACCGAGGTGGCCGCGACCAGGCTCTCCTCCGGCCGGTCCGGATCGGTGGCCGGCCCGGGCAGGTGCAGCCGGCGCAGTGGGTCGGGCCGCAGCTTGCGCAAACCGCGCACCAGCGGCCAGCCGGTGGTGCCGCCGGCGCGGTGCCGGTACGCCCCCTCGACCGCTTCCGCGACCGACGGGACCCCGGCCGCGCCGGCCAGGGCCCGGTCCAGCTCCCGGACCGTCGCGTCGTCCGGGGCGCCCTTCGGCACCTCGGCGGTGACCAGCTCGGCCAGCCCGTCGACCACGATGTCCACGTCGCCGGCGAGCCGGCGCAGCGCGGCCTGCCGCTCGGTGACCGTACGCTCCAGCGCCTGGCGCAGCCCCTCCAGGCCGGCGGGGTCGACGGCGGTGGTGGCCAGCAGCGGCACGCCGTCCAGCCCGTCGGCGTCGAGCAGCCGGCGCAGGTCGGCCAGGACCCGGGGCAGCTCGGCCGGGACCAGCCGGTCGGCCTGGTTGAGCACGACCAGGGTGACGTCCTTGTGCCGCTGGAACTCACGCAGGTAGCTGGTGTGGATCACCCGGTCGGCGTACTTTTGCGGGTCGACCACCCAGACCACCTGGTCGACCAGGCCGAGCAGCCGGTCCACCTCCAGCCGGTGGGACCGCTGCACCGAGTCGAAGTCGGGCAGGTCGAGCAGGATCAGCCCGTGCAGGCCGGACTCGTCGTCGGCGTCCAGCGCGCTCTCCCGGACGAACCGGTGCCGGGGCAGCACACCGACCCAGTCGAGCAGCCGGTTGGCCCCGTCGAGCTGCCCCCACACGCAGGCGTGCGCCACGCCCGTGGTGGGGCGGCGCACTCCGACCGGGGAGAGTTCCAGCCGGGCCAGGGCGTTGAAGAGGCTGGACTTGCCGCTGCCGGTGCTGCCGGCGAGCGCGACCACGGTGTGGTCCCGGGACAGGGCCAGCCGGGTGCCGGCCCGCTCGACCAGGGTGTGCGCGGCGACCAGCCGGGAGTCGGGCAGCTGGCCGTCCACCGCGCCGAGGAAGCGGCGGACGGCGTCGAGGCGGGCCACCAGGGCGTCCGCGTCCACCCGCTGGTCGCCCCGGAACGCCTCGCGCATCCGGCCGACGATGTTGGTCACCGGGCGCCGCCCTCGGTGGTGGGGGCGGGCAGCGCCGACCCGTGGTGGTCGGCCAGGCCGCTGCGGTGCCGGGCCACCTCGACCCGGCCGGCGGCCCGGCGCAGCTCGGCGCCGGCGTCCGCGCCGGGCCGGGCGTCGGCCGTACGGGTCAGGTAGCGGGCGGCCTCCTCGTCCAGCAGCGCGCGGACCCGTTCCAGCAGGTCGTCCCGGGCCTTGTTGGCGAGGTTACGGACGGCCTGGTCGCCGAAGATCGCCTGGAGCACGGCCTGCGCGGCGACCGTGGTGCCGGCTCCGGTGGCCACCTCGAGGCCGGTCGGGATGAACGCGGTCGAGGCGAACACCGCGATCATCACGGCGAGCCCGGTGGCGTTGACCGCGTACGCGGCGGTGCGGGCCACGAACCGTCGGTCGCCGCCCTCCTCCTTGACCAGTTCCAGCACCCCGCGCTGCCAGTCGCGGACCATCCGCTCGGCGCGGTCGGGCAGGTCGTCGGTGGGGTGGGCGAGCGCCGGGTCGAGCAGCGCCGCGCCGGCCGGGTGCGCCCGCCACCCGGTGTACGCGTTCTCGGCCGCCTCGGAGGCCACCCCGCGCAGCAGGGTGACCAGCTGGGACTCGATGGCGTTGCGCAGCTCGACGGCGGGGGCGGGCCGGCCCGAGACCGCGGCGACCAGCCGGTCGCGCATTCGGCCGATGCGCGCCTCCAACGTACGGAAGAACTCGCCGGTGCCGACGAACTCCTGCCAGCGGGCGAGCACCTCGCCGCGGAGCAGCCGACCGTCCCTGAGCCCCTCCTCGACCGACCGCCGCGCCCCCCGGTAAGCGGCCTGGACCCGGTCGTCCAGGGCGTCGGCGGCGGCGACCTGCTCGTCGGCGGCGTCGGCCAGCGCCTCGACCGTCGGGTGCAGCGAGGCGAGCGCGCCGTCCAGGGTCTGCCGGACCACGGCGGCGCGGGCCTCGGCGTCGGCGGCGAGCCGGGCGAACCAGGCGCTCAGCGCCGCGGTGACCTTGCCCGGCAGGAGGCCCTGCCCGTCGACCCAGGTCTCCGGCAGCACGAAGAGCGGCGCGGCGGCGAGATCCTGGGCGGCGAGCATCTCGGAGAGGTGGGCGGAGATCTCGTCGGCGGCCTCCGGCGGCACCCGGTCGAGCACCATGGCGATCGCCGCGCCCCGGGCCCGGGCGCTGCGCAGCAGCTCCCAGGGGACGGCGTCGGCGTAGCGGGCGGCGGTGGTGACGAAGAGCCAGAGGTCGGCGGCGGCCAGCAGTTGGCCGGCGAGGGCGCGGTTGGCGTCAACCACCGAGTCGATGTCGGGCGCGTCGAGGAAGGCCAGACCGGCGGGGAGTGCGGGCGCGGTGACCAGGTGCAGGGTGCGGGGATCATCGCTCGGCTCGTTGGTCCGGGTCAGGCCGGGCAGCAGTTCGCCGCGGCGGAACCAGCCGGAGTCGGCCGGGTTGCAGACCAGCACCGGTGAGCGGGTGGTCGGCCGGAGCACCCCGGCGGCGCTGACCCGGGCCTGGACCAGGCTGTTGACCAGGGTCGACTTGCCGGCGCCGGTGGAGCCGCCGACGACGACCAGCAGGGGCGCGTCGAGTCGGGCGAGCCGGGGCAGCAGGTAGTCGTCGAGCTGGTCGCCGAGGGCGGCGGCGGTACGTCGGGCGGGCTCGGCCGAGGGCAGGGTCAGTGGGAACCGGGCGGCACCGATCGCGGCCCGGAGCCCGGTCAGCGCGGCCGGCAGGCCGTCCCCGGCGGTGCCGGGCGGAGCCTCCCCAGCCTCCGACGACCCGGAGCGGGCGGCGACGGTGGGCGCGCCGGACCGGGTGGCGGGATCGCCGTGCGTCGTCACCGCTAAAGCGTGCCCGACCGATGCAAGGGAAGACAACCGGACGGTAATAACGGTCGGGTTGCGCCGGGTGGACTCAACCTCGACTTGCGGTTTGGCGACGGCGTGGCACTATTGAGTCAAGTTCACTCAACTTGTGGTGCGGTCGCTGCGGGCGACCCGCCGGGCAGGCCCTCCGACCTGCTTAAACGTTATGAAGCGAGGAAGCGAAGATGGCACGTGCGGTCGGTATCGACCTCGGCACGACGAACTCCTGCGTCAGCGTTCTCGAGGGCGGTGAGCCCACCGTCATCGCCAACGCTGAAGGCTCGCGGACGACCCCGTCGATCGTCGCGTTCGCCCGCAACGGGGAGGTGCTCGTCGGTGAGGTCGCCAAGCGCCAGGCGGTGACCAACCCGGACCGGACGATCCGCTCGGTCAAGCGGGAGATCGGCACCAACTGGTCCGTCGACATCGACGGCAAGAAGTACACCCCGCAGGAGATCTCGGCGCGCACGCTGATGAAGCTCAAGCGGGATGCCGAGGCCTACCTGGGTGAGCAGATCACCGACGCGGTGATCACCGTCCCCGCCTACTTCAACGACGGCCAGCGCCAGGCCACCAAGGAGGCCGGTGAGATCGCCGGCTTCAACGTGCTGCGGATCGTCAACGAGCCGACCGCGGCCGCCCTGGCGTACGGGCTGGACAAGGGCTCCAAGGAGCAGACCGTCCTGGTCTTCGACCTGGGTGGCGGCACCTTCGACGTCTCCCTGCTGGAGCTCGCCGAGGGCGTCATCGAGGTCAAGTCGACCAGCGGTGACAACCACCTCGGTGGTGACGACTGGGACCAGCGCATCATCGACCACCTGGTGAAGACCTTCCGCGGCGAGCACGGCATCGACCTGGGCCAGGACAAGATGGCCCTGCAGCGGCTCCGCGAGGCGGCCGAGAAGGCCAAGATCGAGCTGTCCGCCGCCACCACCACCAACATCAACCTGCCGTACATCACCGCCGGTGCCGCCGGCCCGCTGCACCTCGACGTGACGCTCAGCCGCGCCGAGTTCCAGCGGATGACGCAGGATCTGCTGGACCGCTGCAAGGGCCCGTTCGAGCAGGCCGTCAAGGACGCCGGGATCAAGGTCTCTGACGTCGACCACGTCATCCTGGTCGGTGGTTCGACCCGGATGCCGGCCGTGACCGACCTGGTCAAGCAGCTCACCGGCCGCGACCCGAACAAGGGCGTCAACCCGGACGAGGTCGTCGCCGTCGGTGCCGCCCTCCAGGCCGGCGTGCTCAAGGGCGAGGTCAAGGACGTCCTGCTGCTCGACGTGACCCCGCTGAGCCTGGGCATCGAGACCAAGGGCGGCATCTTCACCAAGCTCATCGAGCGCAACACCACCATCCCGACCAAGCGCTCCGAGGTCTTCACCACGGCGGACGACAACCAGCCGTCGGTGCTGATCCAGGTCTTCCAGGGTGAGCGGGAGATCGCGGCCTACAACAAGAAGCTCGGCACCTTCGAGCTGACCGGCCTCCCGCCGGCGCCGCGCGGCGTGCCGCAGATCGAGGTCACGTTCGACATCGACGCCAACGGCATCGTGAACGTGCACGCCAAGGACCTCGGCACCGGCAAGGAGCAGAAGATGACGATCACCGGCGGCTCCTCGCTGCCGAAGGACGACATCGAGCGGATGCGCCGGGACGCCGAGGAGCACGCCGACGACGACAAGCGTCGCCGCGAGGAGGCGGAGACCCGCAACGTCGCCGAGGCGCTGCAGTGGCAGACCGAGAAGTTCCTCGCCGAGAGCGGCGACAAGCTGCCCAGCGAGAACCGGGAGCAGCTCAACGAGGCCCTCGGTGAGCTGCGCGGCGCGCTCGGCGGCCAGGACATCGAGAAGATCAAGGCGGCCCACGAGCGGCTGGCGCAGGTCTCCCAGCAGGCCGGTTCGCTGCTCTACTCGCAGCAGGCCGAGCAGGGCGAGCAGCCCGGCGCGGCCGGCCCGGGCGCGGGTGCCCCGGGTGGCCCGCAGGCCGGTGCCGCCGACGACGTGGTCGACGCGGAGATCGTGGACGAGGACAAGAAGTGACGGTCCGTCCCGGACCCCGACCCACGGCACAGAAATCGAGGTAGTCGCATGACGGAGAAGCCACGAGCCGCCGACCCGGCCGCCACCGGGTCGGCGCCGGGTGGCTCCGCGCCCGCCGAGCAGGCCGCCGGCGACGGGCCGCGGGTCGTCATCCGCAACAACCGCAAGATCGGCAAGACCGAGGAGGAGCCCGCCGCCGCCGACGCCGGGGCGGACGTCCCGGCCGAGGGTCTGGTCGAGGAGGGCGAGGTCGTGGTCGACGAGATCGAGATCGAGGCCACCTCGATCGACGGTCCGACCCCGGCCGGCCCTCCGGTGGTGGACGCCCCCGCGCAGCCGGTCGACGGTGGCGCGGCTGGCTCCCCGCTCGGCGCCGAGCTGGAAGCCCTCCGGGCCGAGCTGGACGAGCGGACCCGGGACCTGCAGCGGGTGTCGGCGGAGTACGCCAACTACCGCAAGCGGGTGGACCGGGACCGGGGCGTGGTCCAGGAGCAGGCGACCGGCTCTGTGCTCGCCGCGCTGCTGCCGATCCTGGACGACCTGGACCGGGCCCGGGAGCACGGCGACCTGGTCGGCCCGTTCGGCACGGTGGCCGAGCAGCTCACCACGGCGCTGGGCAAGTTCGGCCTGACCCCCTTCGGGGAGCAGGGCGACCCGTTCGACCCCACCCGGCACGAGGCGGTCGCGCACCAGACCTCGCCGGACGTCGACGAGCCGACCTGCGTACAGGTGATGCGCCGGGGCTACCAGCTCGGCGAGCGGCTGCTGCGGCCCGCGCTGGTCGCGGTCGCCGACCCGGAATAGTGCACGACCATCCGGTCGCCCCGCCCGCCGTCGCACGGCGGACGGGGCGACCGGGCCACATCACTCGGAAGGGGGTGGACCGGTGAGTTCCAAGGACTGGATCGAGAAGGACTACTACGCCACGCTCGGCGTGCAGAAGTCCGCCTCCGCAGACGAGATCAAGAAGGCGTACCGGAAGCTGGCCCGGGAGTCGCACCCGGACCACAACCCGGGTGACCCGAAGGCCGAGGAGCGGTTCAAGGCGGTCTCCGAGGCGTACGCGGTGCTCGGCGACGACGCCAAGCGCCGCGAGTACGACGAGATGCGGTCGCTGTTCGGCTCGGGCGCGTTCCGGCGCAACGCCCGCGGTGGTGGCGCCCAGCCGGGCGGGGTGCCGTTCGACGTCTCCGACCTGTTCGGCGCCGGTGGCGGCGGTACGGACACCCGGTTCGGTGGCGGCGGCTTCACCGACCTGTTCAGCTCGATCTTCTCCGGCGGCGGCCCCGGTGGGCCGGCGCGGGCCCGTGGCCCGGCCCGGGGTCGCGACGTGGAGACCGAGGTCGCGCTGGACTTCCAGGACGCCGTACGCGGGGTGACCCTGCCGCTGACCCTGCGCGCGCCCGGGGTCTGCGACACCTGCCACGGCAACGGCGCGAAGCCCGGCACCCAGCCGAAGACCTGCCCGGTCTGCCAGGGCGCCGGGGTGACCACCCGCAACCAGGGGTCGTTCAGCTTCTCCGAGCCGTGCCGCAACTGCCAGGGCGTCGGCACGGTGGTCGAGGAGAAGTGCCCGGAGTGCCACGGCACCGGCGGCGTGACCAAGACCCGCACGCTGAACGTCCGCTTCCCCGCCGGGGTGGCCGACGGGCAGCGGATCCGGCTGGCCGGGCGCGGTGAGCCGGGCGAGCGCGGTGGTCCGGCGGGCGACCTGTTCGTCCAGGTGAAGGTGCGCCCGGATGACCTGTTCGGGCGTACCGGGGACGATCTGACCCTGACCGTGCCGATCACCTTCGCGGAGGCTGTCCTCGGCACCGACCTGCGGGTACCCACGCTCGACGGCGCGGTGACCCTGCGGGTCCCGCCGGGCACGCCGTCCGGGCGGGTGCTGCGGGCCCGGGGCAAGGGTGTGGTCCGGCGCGACGGTCAGGCCGGTGACCTGCTGGTCACGCTGGACGTGGTGGTGCCGGCGACGGTGTCGGACGAGGCCCGCGCGGCGCTGGAGACGTTCGCCGGGTCGACGCCGCCGGCCGGACGCGAACATCTCGACGCGCGGGTGCGTCGGGTCGGCTGACCGGTCAAGTGGTGCGGAGGTGAGTGGGATGTCGGACGGGTTCGTCGGTTCGGGTGACCCTGCCTACGAGGCCAAGGTGCTGATGATCTCGGTCGCGGCACGGATGGCGGGAATGCACCCGCAGACGCTGCGCCAGTACGACCGGCTGGGCCTGGTGCAGCCCGGCCGCGCGGCCGGGGGCGGGCGTCGCTACAGCGTGCGGGACGTGGTCCTGCTGCGCGAGGTCCAGCGGCTCAGTCAGGACGACGGGATCAACCTTGCCGGGGTCAAGCGGATCATCGGGCTGGAGCGGCTGCTGGAGCAGGCGCAGCAGCGGGTGGCGCGGCTGGAGGCGGAGCTGGACGCCGCGTACCGGCGGATCGCTGAGCTGGAGTCGCTGGGTGGTTTCCCGCGCGGCGACCTGGTGCCGACCAACCGCACCTCCACCGCGCTGGTGGTCTGGCGCCCCCGGCGTACCGACCGCTGATCCACCCGCCCCCTCCGCGTCGGCGTGGCCCGGACGGCGGGTGGAACACCACGGCTGTCTCGGCGGCCCGGTGACGTACCTCGTGTTCCACCGACCGTCGTTTTTTCCTTCACCGGGCCCGGCCTGGCCTGCGGTTCCCGGATTTATCCGGCGCGGGCCGGGCCGGTTCCGTTAGCCTGGCAATCAGGTCCAACCAGCTCAATCCGGACTCCGAACTGGCAGGGGGAGCCATGGCGGAATCGGCGAAGAAGGTGGCCCAGCAGGCGGAGGACCGGCTCGAGAAGGTGGCCGAGAACGTCCGGGAGGGATTCGGCCGGCTCGGCGACGGCAGGCTCGCCGACATGATCAAGAATGGCCGGTTCGCCGACCAGGTCGACCACGGGATCGACCAGGGACGCACCGAGGCCAGACGCCGGAACCAGGGTGGATCGCAACGCTGACGGTCCACCGACGTGCGGGCCGGGACCCACGGGGGGTCCCGGCCCGTTCGCCGTCCAGACGTGCGGGCCGGGACGCGGTGACGCCGGTCAGGGGGTCCCGGCCCGTTCGCCGTCCCCGACGTGCGGGCCGGGACGCGGTGACGCCGGTCAGGGGCCGTGCTCGCAGTCAGGCGAGCCGGCGGTTCTCCCGGACCAGGCCGCCCTCGCACCAGTCCCGGTAGACGAAGAGGTCCTGCCGGGCCAGCAGCATCCGGCTGTTGTGCGCCCAAATGCCCATCAGCTCGTCGCCGTCCCGCTCGGCCTGCTCGACCAGCTTGCGGAAGCGCCGCTTCGGGTGCGCGCGGAAGTTCGTCCGGATGCCGTCCGCGGCGTAGATGTAGAGGCAGTGCAGCGCGAACCGGCGGGCCGGGCAGGCCGGATCCATGGCCAGGTCGAAGAGGGTGAGCACCAGGTGATCCCCGGCGACCAGCAGGTCCCAGTCCGGCGGCATGGAGGTCAGCGGGACCGAATCCGGCTGGTATGCCCAGGCCCGCAACTCCGCCGGCGACGGATCGACGGGGTTGGCGAAGCCGTGGAACGTCGACTCCTGCACGTTCACCGGCAACCTTCCGCTCGTGTACCCGCGGGGGCACCCCGCCCACCTGCGGAGACTGGCCTGCTGGGGCGCCACGGTAGCGCGCCCTCGCCAGCTGGCGGAAGCCCCTGATGGGAGCAATTCGGCGACGGCCGGACCGGCGCCGGGTCGGCCGTACGGCCGACCCGGCCGCCCGCGCTCAGTCGATTGTGGGCAGCGGCTCGGTACGGCGGGCCGGGCCGCGCCGGCGCAGCCACGCCTTGAACCAGCCCATGTCGGGCAGTCGGGCCAACATCGGACCGGTCACCACGGTGATCAGCACGTACGCCGTGGCGAGCGCCGCCAGCCGGGGCTCGACGGTGCCGGCGGCCACCGCCAGCCCGGCGATGACGATGGAGAACTCGCCGCGCGGCATGAGCGCGAAGCCGGCCCGCCAGCGGCCGGGTTCGGCGATCCCGGCGCGGCGCGCCGCCAGGTAGCCGGTGAGCAGCTTCGTCCCCATGGTGACCACGGCCAGGGCCAGCGCCGGCAGCAGCACCGGCGGCATGTCCCGGGGATCGGTGACCAGCCCGAAGAAGACGAAGAAGACCGCGGCGAAGAGGTCCCGCAGCGGGGAGAGCAGCTCGGTGGCGTGGTGCGCCACCGGCCCGGAGAGGGCGATGCCGACCAGGAACGCGCCGACCGCGGCGGAGACCTGGAGCTTGGCCGCCACGCCGGCGACCAACAGGGTCAGGCCGAGCACGCCGAGCAGCAGCGCCTCCGGGTCCTTCGCCGACAGGGCCGCGGAGATCAGGTGGCCGTACCGGATGGCGACCACCAGCACGACGACGACGGTGAGCACCGCCACGCCGAGCGCGATCCCGCCCTTGACCAGTCCCACGCCGGCCAGCAGCGCGGTGACCAGCGGCAGGTAGAGCGCCATCGCCAGGTCCTCGATGACCAGCACGGAGAGGATCACCGGGGTCTCCCGGTTACCGACCCGGCCCAGGTCGCCGAGGACCTTGGCGATCACCCCGGAGGACGAGATCCAGGTGATCCCGCCGAGCACCACGGCGGCCACCCAGCCCCAGCCCAGCAGCAGTGCGAACGCGAAGCCCGGCAGCGCGTTGAGCGCCGCGTCGATCAGGCCGGCGGGCGCCGCCGAGCGGAGGTTGCCGACGAGCTCGTTGGCGCTGTACTCCAGGCCGAGCATGACCAGCAGCAGGATGACGCCGATCTCGGCGCCGACCGCGAAGAACTCCTCGCTGGCGTTCAGCGGCAACAGGCCGCCGTGCCCGAAGCCGAGGCCGGCGAGGAGGTAGAGGGGGATCGGGGAGACCCCGAACCGCCGGCTGAGCCGGCCGAGCAGACCGAGGAGCAGCAGCAGCGCGCCGACCTCGACGAGCAGTGTGGTGGTTTCGTGCATCCGCCTCAGCCGTCCGGGTCACTGTCGGCGAGGATGGCGGTCACTCCGTCGAGGCCCTTGCGGGTACCGACCACGACCACCACGTCACCGGCCGCGAAGCGGAAGGTGGGATCGGGCGAGACGATCACCTCGCCCTGGCGCAGCACCGCCACGATGGAGGCGCTGGTGCGGGTACGTGCCCTGGTGTCGCCGAGCCGCCTGTTGACGTACTTCGACCCCGCCGGGATGGCGATCTGCTCGGTGAGCAGCCCGGCCGCCTGCTCGCGCAGGCCGGAGAGCTGGCCGAGCATCAGCGACGCGCCGAGGATGTCGGCGAGCGCCTCCGCCTCGTCGTCGGTGAGCGGGATGTCCGCCTGGCAGGCGTCGGGATCGTCCGGGTCGTACAGGACGAGGTCGCGACGGCCGTTGCGGTGGGAGACCACACCGAGTCGGCGGCCGGATTCCGTCACCAGGTCGTGACGCACACCGATCCCGGGTAGGGCAGTCTGTTCGACACGTACTCGCACCCGGGCAAGGCTACCCGGTGGAGGGGGAGGTCATGATCGATCGCGCGCGGCGGTCGCTGGCCGTCCTGCTGCTCGTACCCGTGCTCGCCGCCTGCTCGGCGATCGGCGACATCCGGCGGGAGCCGCCGGCCCGGACCTCCGCGCCGCCCCGGCCGGTGGCGACCGCGCCGGCGCCGCTGCCCTCCGGCGGCTTCGACGAGGTACGCGCCGTCCGGGTCGCCGTCGCCCAGCGGTACGACGACCCGTACGTCGAGTTCGCCGACGCCGCCCACGGCTGGGCGCTCTTCGCCAGCTGCGACGGGCGCCCGCCGGACCGGAACTGCCCGGCGCTGCTCTTCTCCACCCTGGACGGTGGCCGCTCCTGGGTGAAGGTGCGTCATCCCCGCCCGGTGGCCGACAACCAGCAGCTCTACACCGCGCCGGGGCTGGTCACGCTCCTGACCGAGCCGCACGGCTGGTACGCGTCGACCGACGGCGGCGCGAGCTTCGTCCGCACGGACGGGGAGCCGCCGGCGTGGCGGGCCGCGCAGGGGCGGTTCCAGATCATCGAGGGCGCGGAGCGGGTGGGTGAGTGGGACGGCCGGACGCTGCGCCCGCTCTCCGTCCAGCCGCCGGTGCCGGCGCTGAACAGCGTCGCCTCCGCCGACGATCTGCTGGTGGCGGCGGGGGTGACGGGCGACGGGCCGTCCGCCGCGGTCTCCACGGACCGGGGTCGGAGCTGGCAGCGGACCCCGGTGCCGGCGGCCGACGGGGAGCTGTCGATCGTCCGGGCGCAGGTCGCCCCGGACAGCCAGGTCTGGCTGGTGGGTGAGCGGCCGGACCGGCTGGACTTCCCGGCGCTCTGGCGCTGGCAGGGGCGCTGGGAGGCGGTGCCGGCGCAGTCCTACCCCTCCCGGATCCTGTCGGTGGCCCCGGTCGGCGCCGGCCGGGTCGCGGTGACCGGCCCGTACGGGGCGGGTGTGGTGATCGACGGCCGGTACACCCCGGTCGCCTGGCCGGTCGGCCCCGACCACTACCTGACCACCCTCGACGACGGCACCGTCTTCGCCCGCGGCTCGTCGGACGTGGTGCTGGGCACCGGCGTCGGCACGGACCGCCGGTGGATCCGGGTGACCGTCGAGGGCGACTGACGGGCGACCGTCGGGTCCACCCGGCGAGCGGACGATGCGCCCGGCCGGGGATCCCCGACCGGGCGCCCGCCTGCCGCCGGCTCAGCGGAGCGCGGCGAAGAACTCCCGGATGTCGGCGACCAGCACGTCGGTCGCCTCGTGGGCGGCGTAGTGCCCGCCCACGTCGCCGCGCCCCTCGACCTCGGTCTGGTACGCCGTCCAGCGCACAATGTTCCCGTGGTCCCGCTCGGCGAAGCGGCGGATCGACTGGAAGTCGCCGGGGAACATCGCCAGCCCGGTCGGGCTCGTCGTCGGCCCGGTCGGGTGCTCGGTGGTGTGCGCGTCCTCCCAGTAGAACCGCATCGACGAGGCCGCCGTGCCGGTGAGCCAGTAGATCGACACGTTGGCGAGCACGAAGTCGGGGTCCAGGCTCCGGTCGAAGAGCTGGCCGTTCCAGGCGAGCAGGCCGACCGGCGAATCGGCCAGCGCGAACGCCAGGGTCTGCGGCTGCTGGCTCTGCACCTGGTTGAAGGAGAACTTGTTCTCGAAGAACCACTGGAGGTGCGCGAGCGCCGCCTGGTCGGCCTCGGAGAGCTCCTGGAACTCGCTCGGGTCCCCGGACGGGAACGAGAAGAGCTGGGTGACGTGGACGCCGAGCACGTGTTCGGCGTCGATGCGGCCGATCTCCGGCGAGATCATCGAGCCGGCGTCGTTGCCGACCGCGCCGTAGCGGTCGTAACCGAGCCGGGCCATCAGCTCCGCCCAGGCCCGCGCGGTGCGGTACCGGTTCCAGCCGGCGCTGCGGGTCGGCCCGGAGAAGCCGAAGCCGGGCAGCGACGGAATGACCAGGTGGAATGCGGGCGCCGTGGGGTCGGTGGGCTCGGTGAGCGGGGCGATCACGTCCAGGTACTCCAGCACCGATCCGGGCCAGCCATGGGTGAGCACGAGCGGGGTGGCGTCGGTGCGGGACGACCGGACGTGCAGGAAGTGGATGTCCTCGCCGTCGAGCTCGGTGACGAACTGCGGGTGGGCGTTCAGCCGCGCCTCCACGGCCCGCCAGTCGAACTTCTCCAGCCAGTACGTCGTCAGCTCGCGGATCCGGTCGGTGGTCGTGCCGTACGCGTCGCCGACGCCCGGGAGCTCTCCGGGCCAGACGGCCCGGCGGAGCCGGTCGGCGAGGTCGTCGAGGGCGGTCTGCGGGATGTCGACGCGGAACGGGCGGATGGCGGTGTCGGACATGCGCTGCTCCTCAGAACGGAATGTTTCGTTCCGCTCCACGATAGCAGAGCGGAACGATCCGTTCCACTGATACTCTGGGGTCATGCCGAACCCGACCGACACCCCGCCGCTCGCCGGGAGGCGTGCCCAGGCGGCGCGCAACGACGCGGTGATCCTGGAGGTCGCCCGCGCGGTCTTCCTCGCCGACCCGAAGGCTCCGATCGCCGCGGTCGCCGAGCATGCCGGCGTGGGCATCAGCGCCCTCTACCGGCGCTACGCCGGCAAGGAGGACCTGCTGCGCAAGCTCTGCCACGACGGCCTGCGGCGGTTCATCGAGGCGGCCGAGGAGGCGGCCGGCGACCCGGACGACTGGTACGCCTTCGCCGGCTTCCTGGAGCGCGTCGTCGATGCCGACGTGCACTCGCTGACCGTGCACCTGGCCGGCACCTTCACCCCGACGCCCGAGATGGGTCGGGACGCGGCGCGGGCCAACGAGCTCACCGCGGCGCTGGTGGAGCGGGCGCGGGATGCCGGGCGGCTCCGACCCGACCTGGTGGTGCAGGACGTCGGACTGCTGCTGGAGGGGTGTGCGGCGATCCGCGTACCCGATCCCGAGCGGACCCGGCAGTTGCGCCGGCGGCATCTCGCGGTGCTGCTGGCCGGCCTCGCCGTCACCGATCCCCCGCTGCCGGGGCCGCCGCCCGCCGCCGGGGAGTTCGACTGGCGGTGGCGGCGACCCGAGTGACCCGGGTCACATACCTGGAGTTGAGCGGAATACGCTCAACTCTGGTTTCGTCCTTCCTAGTGGACACGCCGATCCGGGGGAGCCCATGAACACGGAACGTCTCACCACCAAGAGCCGCGAGACCATCACCGGGGCCGTCGCGCTGGCGAACCAGCGCGGTCACGCCACCGTGGAGCCCTGGCACCTGTTGCTGGCGCTGCTGGACACCGACGGCTCCACCGCCGCCGGCCTGCTGCGCGCCGTCGGCGCGGACCCCGCCGAGCTGCGCCGGGTCGCCCAGCGCGCGGTGGACGCGCTGCCCGCCGCCCGCGGCTCCAGCATCGCCGAGCCGACCCTGGCCCGGGAGTTCGTCAACGCCATCGGCGCCGCCGAGCAGATCGCCCGGCCGCTCGGCGACGAGTACACCTCCACCGAGCACCTGCTCGCCGGCCTGGCCCGGGTGGGTGGCGCGGTCGCCGGCGCGTTGAAGAACGCCGGGGCCACCGAGGAGAACCTGGTCGCCGCCTTCCCGACCGTCCGGGGCGGGGACCGGCGGGTCACCACCGCCGACCCGGAGCAGACCTACCAGGCCCTGACCAAGTACGGCGTCGACCTCACCGCCAGCGCCCGGGACGGCAAGATCGACCCGGTGATCGGCCGGGACTCCGAGATCCGCCGGGTGATCCAGGTGCTCTCCCGCCGGACCAAGAACAACCCGGTGCTGATCGGTGAACCGGGCGTCGGCAAGACCGCGATCGTCGAGGGGCTGGCCCAGCGGATCGTCGCCGGTGACGTGCCCGAGTCGCTGCGGAACAAGAAGCTGGTCTCGCTCGACCTCGGTGCGATGGTCGCCGGCGCGCAGTACCGCGGCCAGTTCGAGGAGCGGCTCAAGTCCGTCCTGGAGGAGATCAAGAACTCCGACGGGCAGGTCATCACCTTCCTCGACGAGCTGCACACCGTCGTCGGCGCCGGCAAGGGCGAGGGCTCGATGGACGCCGGCAACATGCTCAAGCCGATGCTCGCCCGCGGTGAGCTGCGGATGGTCGGCGCGACCACGCTGGACGAGTACCGCGAGCACATCGAGAAGGACCCGGCCCTGGAGCGCCGCTTCCAGCCGGTGCTGGTCGGCGAGCCGACCATCGAGGACACCATCGGCATCCTGCGCGGCCTCAAGGAGCGCTACGAGGTGCACCACGGCGTCCGGATCACCGACGCCGCGCTGGTCGCCGCCGCCGGCCTCTCCGACCGCTACATCACCGACCGGTTCCTGCCGGACAAGGCGATCGACCTGGTCGATGAGTCCGCGTCCCGGCTCCGGATGGAGATCGACTCCCGTCCGGTCGAGGTGGACGAGATCGAGCGGGCGGTCCGCCGGCTCGAGATCGAGGAGATGGCGCTGGCCAAGGAGCCGGACGCCGCCTCCGCCGAGCGGCTGGAGCGGCTGCGCAAGGAGCTGGCCGACAAGCGCGAGCAGCTCACCGCCCTCTCCGAGCGCTGGCAGACCGAGAAGAGCCACATCACCAAGCTCTCCACCGCCAAGGAGGAGCTGGAGCGGCTCGGCGGCGAGGCCGAGCGGGCCGAGCGCGACGGCGAGCTGGAACGCGCCGCCGAGCTGCGCTACGGCCGGATCCCCGCGCTCAAGGCCGACCTGGCGACCGCCGAGGAGGAGCTGGCCCGGCTCCAGGCCGATGGCGCGATGCTCAAGGAGGAGGTCGGCGCGGACGACATCGCCGCCGTGGTCGCCTCCTGGACCGGCATCCCCGCCGGCCGGCTGCTGGAGGGCGAGACCGCCAAGCTGCTCCGGATGGAGGAGTCGCTGGCCTCCCGGGTGGTCGGCCAGGCCGAGGCGGTCGGCGCGGTCTCCGACGCGGTCCGCCGGGCCCGGGCCGGTGTCGCCGACCCGGACCGCCCGACCGGCAGCTTCCTCTTCCTCGGCCCGACCGGCGTCGGCAAGACCGAGCTGGCAAAGGCGCTCGCCGAGTTCCTCTTCGACGACGAGCGGGCCATGGTCCGCATCGACATGAGCGAGTACGGCGAGAAGCACTCCGTCGCCCGTCTGGTCGGCGCCCCGCCCGGGTACGTCGGCTACGAGGAGGGTGGCCAGCTCACCGAGGCGGTGCGCCGCCGGCCGTACTCGGTGATCCTGCTCGACGAGGTGGCGAAGGCCCACCCGGACGTCTTCGACGTGCTGCTCCAGGTGCTCGACGACGGCCGGCTCACCGACGGCCAGGGCCGTACGGTGGACTTCCGCAACGCCATCCTGATCCTCACCTCCAACCTGGGATCGTCGGTGATCGGCGACCTGACGCTGGGCGAGGAGCAGCGCCGGGAGGGCGTGCTCGCGGTGGTCCGGTCCCACTTCAAGCCGGAGTTCCTCAACCGCCTCGACGACATCGTGGTCTTCGCCGCACTGCGCGGTGACGACCTGCGCGAGATCGTCGACATCCAGCTCAACCGGATGCGGAGGCGGCTGGCGGACCGCCGGCTCGGCCTGGACATCACCGATTCCGCCCGGGGGTGGCTCGCCGAGCACGGGTACGACCCGATCTACGGTGCCCGTCCGCTGCGCCGGCTGGTCCAGTCCGCCATCGGCGACCAGCTCGCCAAGGCCCTGCTGGCCGGGCAGATCCGCGACGGCGACACGGTCCGGGTCGACCTGGCCGACACCAAGGACGCCCTGGCCGTCACCGCCGCCTGACCCCACTCCCCCCGGATGATCATGAAGCTGTTGTCCCGACACGCCGGTACGGCAGGCAACAACTTCATGATCACCGGGGTCGGGGGCGGGGCGAGCGGGCAGTAGGAGGACATGTTGGGAATCGGGAAGCGGGACCGGGAGCTGGACGCGGCGATCCGGGAACTCGCGAAGGCGGACACCCTGGCCTTCGGCGGCGTGGGGATCGCCTCGCAGATCCTTCCGGCCACGGAGGCGTACCGGCACGTGGAGGCGGCGCTCCGCGAGCACCCGGAGAGGGCCCGGAAGAAGGTGGACTGGCTGCTCACGCACGCCTCGCCGGCCGGTCGGGCGTACGCGGCGGCGCTGCTCGAGGAGGTCGATCCGGGGGCGGCCCGGGAGGCCTGGACGGCGATGCGCGACGACGAGGGTGGGTTCACCACCTTTTCCGGCTGCGTGATGGGCACGACCACGCTGCGCGAGTACGCCACCGACCGGCTCGCCGGGAGCTGAATCCGGCCGGAAACGGGACAGCGGAGAGCGCCGGCGCTGCCGTAGCTCTCCCGCATGACCGCACCTGCCGCCCCGCCGGTACGCCCGCCCCGGCCCCGCCTGGTCACCGTCGCGTTCTGGTTGCAGCTCACCATCGCGGCGCTCCTGCTGGTGCTGGCCGGTCTGGTGGTCTGGCAGGCCGTGCACTGGAACGGCGAGATCGACCGGGCGCTGCGGCTGGTGCCGGACGCCGACCCGGAGGAGGTCTCCGGCGAGCGGTTCGGCAACGTCATGATGGCCTGCGTGATCGGCGTGCCCGCCGTGCTGCTGGCGGTCGCGCTCGCGGTCACCGCCCTCGGGATCCGCCGGGGCAGCAACGCCGCCCGGATCACGGTGTTCGTGATCGCCGGTGTGCAGGTGCTGATCATGCTCGGCCAGGGCTGCTCGGGCGTCCTGTTCCTGCCTTTCCTCTTCTTCCTCGACGAGGGCCCGGGCGAGTACGCCCCGGACGAGTACGACCCCGGCTTCCCGGAGGACTCGAAGTTCCTCGACGCCCTCTACGGCAGCGGCCCGGACCGGTCCGAGGACGTCCTCTTCGCCGTCGGCGGGCTGAGCCTGCTGCTGGTCTTCTGCCTCACCCTCGCCGTGGTGGTGCTGCTGGTGCAGCCGACCGTGCACCGCTGGTTCGTGCCCCGGTCCGCGACCGACGCCCGACCGCCGGTCGGCTACCACCCGATGCCGGCGGCCTTCGTGCTGCCGCCCGGCTACATGGTCTGCCCGGATCCGCGGCTGCACGGGGTCCCGCAGCCGGGCCAGTACCCGCCGGCGCCGTACCCGCCGGCGCCGTACCCGCCGTACCCGTCGCCCTTCGCCCCGACGCCGCCGGTGGAGGCCACCGCGCCGGCGCCCGAATCGACGCCCTCGACACCGGGGGACGCCGGGCAGGGGCAGCAGGACGCCGGGGGCGCCATCCCGCCGCCCGCCGACCCGACCGCTCCCGGCGGACCGCACGGTAGCTGACCGAACACACAGCAACCGGCCGATGTCCCCCGGTGCGCGCGGTTGTTACCGTTCCCGCCAACGCACGTGGGAAGGCGGTCGCAGTGGACGGTTCGGTGGCGTACCTGGTGACGGCGGTGGGGTGTCTCGTCGGGGTCGTCGGAGTGGTGATCGCGGTGATCGCGATCCAACGTGGACGGAAGCGGACGGCGACGACGGCCCGGCCCGGTGACCCGTTCCGGGACAGCGACGCCGATGCCCTGCGCGGCGACCCACGCAAGCTCAAGCCCGGCGACATCGTCGAGATCCGCCAGGTGTCGTACGCGGTCCGGGGATCGGTGCACCTCGTCGAGGGGGCGTGGAGCTGGGCGGAGCACCTGCTCGACGACGCCGGCGGGGTGAAGCGCTGGCTGTCGGTCGAGGAGGACCCGGACCTGGAGCTGGTGCTCTGGGCCGCCGAGCCGGGCACCCCGCTCACCCCGGGCGCCCCGACCCTCGACTTCGCCGGGCGCAGCTACTCCTGGGAGGAGTCCGGGCAGGCCCGCTACTCGGCCACCGGCACCACCGGCCTCGACCCGAGCGGCACCGTCCGCTACCACGACTACCGCGCCTCCGACGGCTCCCGGCTCGCCTTCGAGGCGTACGGGGAGGCCGGCTGGGAGGTGGCCCGGGGCGAGCGGCTGCACCGCACCGAGGTGATGGTCTACCCGCAGGCCGGCCCCGGGACGGTGGACTGAGCGTGCTCGTCTCGCTTGACACCCCGTACGTCGACACCAGCGCCGCCGACCTGAGCCTGGACCTCGGCGGCCCGGAACGCCCGGCCCTGCACGTCCGCGACCTCGACCTGCCCGGCGGGGTCCGGCTCCGGCTGCGCCTGCTCGGCGCCTCCCACCAGGTCGTGCTGACCGTCGACGGCAGCGCCGCTCCGCTCACCGAGACGGTCGCCTGCCTGCCCGGCGGGCCGCCGCACCTGCCGGGCACGCTGCACGACGAGGCCGGCGGCTACCGGTTCACGGCCACCGTGCTCCGGCCACCCGCCGGTGAACTGCGTACCCGGGTCGCCGCGCTCCGCGCCGACCTGGCCGACGACCCGTACGCGCTGGTCGGCGTCTTCCCCGGCGACCCGGACGCGGTCACCGCGCTGGCCGTCCGCCCGGACCCGCCCGACGGCTCGGTGGCCTGGCGCACCTGGCACGCGTATCCCCAGACGAACGAGTTGGTCCTGACCGAGACGGTGGTGGCACTGCGATGACGTACCGGCGATGGTTCGTGCTGGGGGTGGGCTGCGCCGTCGTCGGCGCCCTGGTCGCCGCCTTCGCGATCTTCTACGGCAACTTCTCGGCACGCGGCTACGTGCAGGACCGGTACACCCGGGCGGCGAGTCGGGACATCGGCCGGGACGCCATCGCGTACACCTCGCCCCGGTCCCCCAGCCAGGTGGCGAAGGAGGTGACCGACGCCTGGAAGCCGGCCGACCAGTACGTCGACGGCAGCGGCGTCTACCTGCGCTACGACGACGACTCGCTGGTGATCCTGCCGATCGCCACCGGCTCGGTGATCCTGCTGGAACGGATGCGCACCGCCTACCCGCGCTACCACTCCACCGTCGGCAACTACTGGGGCTGGGGGCGGGGCAGCACCGTACGCGGTGGCGGCCCCGGCGCCGGCAAGTAGCCCACCCACCGACCCCTCATTCCTGGAGCTGAAGTGCAGAACCTCGTCACCGACCTGCTGGTCACCCTCGCCTACGGGGTGGTCGGCGTCGTCCTGATGGGCATCGGTTACCTGCTGGTCGACCTGGCCACCCCGGGCCGGCTCAACCACCAGATCTGGCACGAGCGCAACCGCAACGCCGCGCTGCTGCTTGCCTCCAACCTGGCCGGGGTCGGAGTGATCGTGGTCGCCGCCATCGCGGCCAGCGAGGACGACTTCGTCCTCGGCCTGGTCGGCTCCGCCGCGTACGGCATCCTCGGACTGGTGATCATGGCGGTGGCCTTCGTGCTGCTGGACATCGCCACCCCCGGCAAGCTGGGTGCGCTGCTGGTCGACCCGGAGCCGCACCCGGCGGTCTGGGTCTCCGCCGTCGTCCACCTCGCCACCGGCGCGATCATCGCGGCCGCGATCAGCTGATGGCAACCGGCGACGGGCCGGCGGACCGCTCGGCCTTGACCGGGGCCAAGAGCCCGGTGAGCAGCGGGAAGACCCCCGCCCGGAAACAGGCGCTGGGTGCGCTCGGCATCCTTGCGGTGATCGGGCTCTGCGCCCTCGGCTCGATCGGCGGCAGCAGCTCCGACACCCGCATCCCCGCCCCGGCGGTCGACGAGCGTGCCGGTGCCGTGTCCCTGCTCCAGCGCGCCGCCGAGAGTCAGGGCATCTGCTACGGCTGGCAGCTCAACGGCGGTGCCACCCCGATCAGCGTCGGCTCCAACCGGGGCGACGGAGCGACCGCCCACAGCTGCCCGCGCTGGGTGGAGGTGGTCGCCGACGTCACGTACACCTCGGAGAGCAGCGAGGCCGCGGACTACGCTTATGTCCGGGTGGTCGGCTCCGACGACCTCACCGTCGCCGACCGCTCCGCCCTGCGCGCCGGCCTGGACCGGTTCGGGCTGACCGAGGACGTCTTCATCGACGACCCCGGCTGGGCGGCCACCCGGGCCGCGACCGTGCTCCCGCTGCTGGCCGTGGAGGTCGGGCTGGCCTCGCCGGCGCCGACCCCCACCCCGGACGCCGCCGACCCGTCCCCGCTGCCCGCCGCCGGCAGCGACCTGTGGCGGGACCGCTGGGGCTACCTGCTCACCGCCGTCGGCCTGCTGCTGCTCTGTGCGCTGCTGCTCGCGGTGGGCGTGGTGCAGCGCCGCCGGCAGCGCCGGGGAGTCGTTCCCGCGCAGCGCGCCGGGGCGGAGCCGGCGACGCGGCGTACCCGGGAGGGAGCGTGACCACCGACGCGCCCGCGCGCCCGCACTGGCGTGCGGCCCGCGCGGCGGTGCTGCTCGCGGTCTTCGTCTGCGCCGCCTGCGGCCTGGTCTACGAGCTGGCCCTGGTCGCGCTCGGCAGCTACCTGATCGGCGACGCGGTCGGCCAGGCCTCGATCGTGCTCGGCGTGATGGTCTTCGCGATGGGTGTCGGCGCGTTGGTCGCCAAGCCGTTGCAGTCCCGGGCCGCCGCCGCGTTCGCCGCGATCGAGCTGACCCTCGCCCTGCTCGGCGGGCTCTCCGTGCTCGGCCTCTACGCCGCCTTCGCCTGGCTGGACCTCTACGGCCCGGCGCTGGTCGGCACCGCCTTCGTGCTCGGTCTGCTGATCGGCGCGGAGATCCCGCTGCTGATGGTGATGCTGCAACGCATCCGCGCGCAGTCCGCCGGCAGCGCGGTGGCCGACCTCTTCGCCGCCGACTACGTCGGGGCGCTGCTCGGCGGGCTGGCCTTCCCGTTCCTGCTGATCCCGGTCTTCGGCCAGCTCAAGGGCGCCCTGGTGGTGGGCGCGGTGAACGCGGTCGCCGGGCTGGTGCTGGTCGGCACGGTCTTCCGCCGGGAGCTGAGCCGCCGGGCGCGGGTCGCGCTCACCGCCGGCTCCGTCGTGGTCGCCCTCTGCCTGGGGTACGCCTGGATCACCGCCGCCGACTTCGAGCTGACCGCCCGGCAGCAGCTCTACCGGGACCCGGTGGTGCACGCCGAGCGCAGCCGCTACCAGGAGATCGTGCTGACCCGGTCGGTTCGCGAGACCGGTCACGCCGACACCGACCTACGGCTCTTCCTCAACGGCGACCTCCAGTTCAGCTCGGTCGACGAGTACCGCTACCACGAGGCGCTGGTGCACCCGGCGATGCGCGGGCCGCGCGGCGAGGTGCTGGTGCTCGGCGCCGGCGACGGGCTCGCGGTGCGGGAGATCCTGAAATACCCGGACGTGCGCCGGGTGACCGTGGTCGACCTCGATCCGGCGGTGGTGGCGCTCGCCCGCACCGAGTCGCAGCTGCGCGAGCTCAACCGGCGCTCGCTCGACGACCCGCGGGTGCGGGTGCTCAACCTGGACGCGTTCGGCTGGCTGCGGACGGCCACCGAACGGTTCGACGTGGTGGTGGCCGACCTGCCCGACCCGGACGAGACGGCGACCGCCAAGCTCTACACGGTCGAGTTCTATGCGCTGATCCGGGCCCGGCTGGGCGAGGGCGGCCGGCTCGTGGTGCAGTCCGGGTCGCCGTACTTCGCGCCCCGGTCGTACTGGTCGATCGAGGCGTCGGTCCGGGCGGCCGGATTCGCCACCGTGCCGTACCACGTGGACGTGCCGAGCTTCGGCGACTGGGGGTTCGTGCTGGCCGCACCGGGCGCCACCCCGCCGACGCTGGAGTTGCCCGCCGACGTGCCGCCGCTGCGCTTTCTGGACCCGTCGGTGCTCCGCGCGGCGGCGGCCTTCCCCGCCGACCGGCGTCGACTGGACGTGCCCGCCTCCACGTTGTTGCAGCCCAGGGTGCTGGAGTACGCCCGTACGGAGTGGCGCGGCTACTAGCGTCGACGGGGCGTCCGGCGCGTGTCGAGCCGGGTTGGGGCGGAGTCGATACGGTGAGAGCCGATCAAGGGAAGGAGAATCATGGTCGATTCCCACAGCACCCCGGCCCGGACCCGTCCGTCCGTCGTGACCATTTCCAGCTATCTGCTGATCCTCTTCGCCGTCATCCAGGTGATCGCCCTGATCGTGGCGCTCTCCACGATTGGCGCGGTGCGGGACGCGATGACCGACGCCTTCCGGGACAGCGGCGTCGAGGGTGCGGAGACCGTGCCCGACATCGCTGTCGCGGCCACGGTCGGTGGCGCCATCTTCGCCCTGCTGCTCGCCGTCGGTCTGGTCGTGCTGGCCATGCTGAACAACCGGGGCAGGAACGGCTCCCGGATCACCACCTGGGTGCTCGGCGGCATCCTGATCTGCTGCAGCGGCGGCGGACTGGTCAGCAACGCCACCGGTGGCTTCACCGGCGGGGCTTCGGGCGGGAACGGGCCGAGCCCGGAGGAGATCCAACGCCGGCTCGACGATGCGCTGCCGTCCTGGTACGGCCCGGTCAACATCCTGCTCGGCGTGCTCGGTCTGCTCGCCCTCATCACCGCGCTGATCCTGCTGGCGCTGCCGAAGTCGAACGAGTTCTTCCGCAAGCCGCAGCCGGCCTGGGAGCCGCCGGTCCCCGGCGCCGCCTACCCCGGCTACCCGGCCACCCCGGGCCACCCTGGGCAGGGCTACCCCCAGCAGGGGTACCCGCAGGCCGGTTACCCGCAGCAGGGCTACCCCCAGCAGGGTTACCCGCAGGCGGGCCATCCCCAGGCGGGTCACCCGCAGCCGGGCTACCCGGAGGGCGGCTACCCGGCCCCGCCCGGTCACCCGCACGCCGGCCAGCCCGGCCAGCAGTCGGACTGGCAGTCCCCGCCCGCCGCGGACACGTCACCGTCGGCCCCGTCGCCCGGTACGCCGGACGCCGGCACGCCGGACACCCCGCCCTCCACGGGCGGCCCGGACCTCCCGTCGTCCGGCGGCTCCGACAGTTCGTCGTCCGGCGGCTCCGACAGTTCGTCGTCCGGCGGCTCCGACAGTTCGTCGTCCGGCGGCTCGGACAGCTCGTCGTCCGGCGGCAGATCGGACTGATCCGCCCAGCGGGCGCGTAGCAGCGACGCCGACGATTCCCTCCGAGTAGGTTGCATCCCGACGCCTACCGGAGGGAATTGTCGTGTCGTACCCGGATCAGGTGCCCGCGCGTCGGCCGGTCGCCGTCACGCTGGCGGCGGCGGTGCTGGCGTTGATGGCCCTCGCCGCCGCCGTGTACGCCGTCGTGTCCCTGCTCGCCCTCGGTGGCACGGTGGACCGCTTCCGGGCGGCCGCGGCCGGGACGACCGCGAGCGCCGACGACGTCGACGGCGTGGTCCTCCTGCTCCGCGTGCTCACCATCGTCTCGGCGGTGCTGACCGTGCTGGTCGGTCTGCTGCTCGTCGGTCTCGCCGCCGGCCTGCTGGCGCGCCGCGCCGGCGCCCGGGTGGCCACCTGGGTGGTCTGCGGCCTGGGGCTGCTCCTCGGATGTTGCGGGGTGGCGGTGCTGGTCGCCCAGCGGACCAACCCGGTACGCGGCCAGAGCAGCACCAGCGGGGAACTGGTGGGCCTCCTCGGCGACGCCTACCCGTCCTGGTGGATCCCGGTGAACGGAGGGCTTTCGGTGGCCCAGGCGCTCGGCTACCTTGTGGTGGCCCTGCTGCTGGCGCTGCCGGCAGCGAACGCCTGGTTCCGTCGGCGCGGGCCCGCTCCGGCCGGCCCCCGCCCAGCCCCGCCGTACGGCCCGGCTCCGCAGCCGCCGCCCCGCGGGTCGGTCCCGCCGGGTCCGCCGCCGTACCAGCCCTATCCGCCCCCGCAGTCCCCGCTGCCGCCCGTTGAGGACCGCCCGTGACGTCCGAGCCCCCGCCCACCGAGCGACGTGCCCTGGTCACCGGTGCCACCGCCGGCATCGGCGAGGCGTTCGCCCGACGGCTCGCCGCCGACGGCTCGCACCTGGTGCTGGTCGCCCGGGACGCCACCCGGCTCGCCGACGTGGCGGCCGACCTGACCGGCCGGTACGGCCACCAGGTGGAGATCCTTCCCGCCGATCTGTCCACCGACGACGGTTGCGCGACGGTGGAGCGGCGGCTCACCGGCGGTGCTCCGGTCGACCTCCTGGTCAACAACGCCGGGGTCAGTCTCAACCGGCCCTTCCTGCGCTCCACCGTCGCCGACGAGGAGCGGTTGCTCCGGCTCAACGTGCACGCGGTGCTGCGGCTGACGCTTGCCGCCCTCGGTCCGATGACGGATCGACGGAACGGGGCAGTGATAAATGTCTCTTCCGTCTCGGGTTTTGCCCCGGTCATGCCCGGCTCGACGTACCCGGCCAGCAAGGCGTGGGTGACCAGCTTCAGCGAGTCGATCGACCAGTCGGCGCGGCCGTTCGGCGTACGGGTGATGGCGCTCTGCCCTGGTTACACCCGGACCGGGTACCACGAGCGCAACGGCATCGACATGTCCGCGACCCCGGGGTGGATGTGGCTGCGGGCCGAGGACGTGGTCGACGAGGCCCTGCGTGACCTGCGCAAAGGCAAGGCGGTCAGCGTTCCCGACTGGCGTTACAAGCTGGCCGTGGCCGGGCTGCGGCACGCGCCCCGACGACTGCTGCAACTGGCGTACCGGGACCGGCGGGGCCGGGTCGACCCGACCGGGGGCTGAGCCGCGGCGGTGCCCCGTCCGCCGGCCGCGGCGGCGGACCCGATCGACGCGATCATCGCGGAGCGTAGCCGTCCATCGCCACCCATCGTCGCCCGCGAGGTTGACCTGGGTGGACCCCACAGACGGCGCACAGACTCGCGCAGTACCCTCTATCGCCATGGGGGACCACGACGACCTGCGTAAATTCATCACTGACCTGGCGGTGGTCCACGGGCGGGTGGTGCTCTCCTCGGGCCGCGAGGCGGACTGGTACGTGGATCTGCGTCGCGTCACGCTCCATCACCGGGCCGCACCGCTGGTCGGTCGGGTGATGCGGGATCTGACCGCCGACTGGGAGTACGACGCCGTCGGCGGGCTGACCCTGGGCGCCGATCCGATCGCGGTGTCCATGCTGCACGCCGCGGCGGAGACCGACCGGCCGCTGGACGCCTTCGTGGTCCGCAAGGCCGGCAAGGCGCACGGTTTGCAGCGACGCATCGAGGGGCCTGACATCGCCGGCCGGCGGGTACTGGCGGTGGAGGACACCTCGACGACGGGCGGCAGCGTGTTGACCGCAGTCGAAGCATTGCGCGAGGGCGGGGCGGATATCGTGGGTGTGGCGGTTATTGTTGATCGAGGCGCCGGCGACGCGGTGCGAGCCGCCGGACTGCCGTATCGGGCGGCCTATACGTTGGCTGACCTCGGCCTTGTGGCGTAAAAATTTGCCGATTCGGATCTGCTGATATGCAGGCGGATCGATGCTGCTGGTGGAAGGATGGAATACGTGGGAACTGCGTTGGCTGAAATGACCATGCCTCAGATCTCGCCGCTTGCCGGCGAGCCGATCGAACGTGCCGATGCCGAGCGGCTGGCGGGGGTCCTCAAGGCCCTTGCCGACCCCGCGCGGCTGCGGCTGCTCAGCCTGATCCAGTCGGCCCCCGAGGGCGAAGCGTGCGTGTGCGACCTGACCGCGCCGCTCGGCCTCTCTCAGCCGACGGTCAGTCACCACCTGCGTATCCTCACCGAGGCCGGCTTGCTGGAGCGGGAGAAGCGCGGTGTCTGGGCGTACTACCGGCTGGTGCCGGCGGCGATCGCCACGATCGCCGACCTGCTCACCCCGCCGCGCAAGCGGGCCACCAAGAAGGCTCGCTGACTCCTCGCGCCGTCCCCGCCGGGGGCGGCGTCCGGTGGCGTACCAGGGGTGGCGTCATCGGGCGGTGACGCCTGCCCGTCACCACTGAGCTCGTTGCACCACCACCGGCTCCCGGTGGCGCACGTCGACGAACGGCCGGTCCCGCCCGGGACCGGCCGTTCGTCGTACCAGGTCAGTGGCCCTGGCCGGGCCCGCCCTGCGGCGGCTCCTGCCGGTACGGCTGCTGCTGCGGGTGGGGCTGCTGCTGGTACGGCTGCTGCGGGTGGCGCGGCTCGTCGTGGTGCAGACGGTGCTCGATGGTGTCGCGGACCGCGTCCACCGCGCCGGCCGCGCTCGCGGCGGCGATCACCGCGACCGCCTCGCCGCGCTTGCGGGCCCGCCGGTCGCGGAGAAACTCGAAGAAGATCGGCAGCACCGAGATCAGCACGATCAGCACCACCACCGGCAGGATGTACCGGTCGATCTTGTCGCCGATGGCGTGGTAGATCTGGTCGGCGAGCAGGTAGCCGATCAGCAGGATGCCGTCCACCCAGAGCACCGCGCCGACGATGTTCCAGATCAGGAACTGGCGGGCCGGCATGCCGAGCACGCCGGCGACCGGGTTGAGGAAGGTCCGCACGATCGGGATGAACCGGGCCAGCACCACGGCCTTGGCCGGGCCGAACTTCTGGAAGTAGTACTCCGCCTTCTCCACGTACTCCCGCTTGAAGAGCCGGGAGTTGGGGCGGTCGAACATCCGTCGGCCGTACCGGGCGCCGAGCCAGTGCCCGAGCTGGGCGCCGAGGATCGCGCAGATCGGGCCGCCGATCAGCAGGCCGATCAGCGAGAGCCGGGTGCCGTCGCCGAAGATCGCGTCCGCCACCGGCGACGCGGCGACGCCGGCCAGGAAGAGCAGCGAGTCACCGGGGAAGAAGAAGCCGACCAGCAGGCCGGTCTCGGCGAAGAGGATGGCCCAGACGCCGACCAACCCGAAGGTCTGCAGCAGCTCCTTGGGATCGAGCGGGTTCAGGGCGACCGTCTCGACGACCACCCGGGTCTTCTCACCTGTGTCCACGGCCACACAGGCTACCGAACTCCCCTGTGGCTCCACTCCGCCGGCCGTACCTACCCGGAAAGAGTGGCCGCGGCGGGCGGGACAGCCACTCCTTCCGGGAACGTGCCCCGGCACCGGGGCCCGGGCGGGTCGGGTCAGAGGCGGGGGTCGACCGGCTCGGACTCGCAGGCGAGGATGGCGAAGACCAGCTCGTGCCGGCGCCAGAGCGGGGCGTTCTCCGCGAACGCGTCCAGCGCGGCCAGCCCCAGGGCGTGCTCGCGCAGCGCCAGGCCCCGCTTGCGCCCCAGCGACCTGCGGCGCAGCGCGGTGAGCTGACCCGGGTCGGTGTAGCCCGGACCGTAGATGATCCGCAGGTACTCCCGACCGCGGCACTTGATCCCCGGCTGCAGCAGCGAGCCCTTCGGCGACCGGGCGGTCAGCCCGGCGTACGGCTTGACCACCATGCCCTCCCCGCCGGCCGCGGTGAGCGACAGCCACCAGTCGGTGGCGGCCGCCTCCGCCGCCGGGTCGGCCAGGTCGACCACCTGCCGCCGGGTCGGGGTGAAGAACTCCGGGTCGGCCGCGCGGAGCCGGTCGGCCAGCGCCAGGTGCCAACCGTGGTCCCGGTCTGCGAAGTTCACCCCGGCCCCCGCCAGCACCGCGAACGGCGCCAGGGTCACCCCGCGCAGCCCGTCCGTCGGCGCCACGTACGCCCGGTAGGCGGCCGAGTAGCCCTCGACCTCCTGCCGGCGGGCCGCCATCCGGTCCCGCAGGTCGCCCACCGGCAGTCCGCGTCGGGCGGCGACGTCCAGCGTGGCGAGCACCGCCGGCAGCGCCGCCCGACCGGCCGCGCCGACGCTGGCGTACTGCTCGCGGATCAGCGCGCCGGCCTTCGCCGACCAGGGCAGCAGCTCGCAGTCGAGCAGCAGCGCGTCGGTGCCCAGCTCCGCCCAGAGCCCGGCCGCGGTGACCGCCGCGCGGACCCGGGCCAGCAGCTCGGAGTCCAGCGGCGGGCCGAAGAACGGCCGGCCGGTGCGGGTGTGCACCACCCCGCCGCCGAACGGCCCGCCGGTGGACTCCCGCTCGACCAGCACCACCGCCCGCGAACCCATGTGCTTCTCCTCGCAGACCACCACGTCCACACCCGCCGAGCGGAAGTCGTCGAACGCCTGCGCCGGGTGCTCCAGGAAGCCGTCGACGGTCGACGTCGAGCAGGGCGCCATGGTCGGCGGCAGCCAGACCAGCCGCCCCGGGTCCACCGCGAACCGGCTCATCACCTCCAGCGCGGCGGCGGCGTTCTCCGCCGGCACGGTGAGCGTCCCGTAGGCGTGTTCGAGGTGCCGCCGACCGGTGACGTCCGCCAGGTCCAGCACGGTGTCCGGGCGGGCCGGCGCGGCGACCAACGGGCGGACCGGCGCGTACCACTCCTTGACCGCCGGAACGGCGACCAGCTCCTTCTCCGGGTAGCGCAGCGCGGTCAGCTTTCCGCCGAACACGCAGCCGGTGTCGAGGCAGATGGTGTTGTTCACCCACTCCGGCTCCGGGGTGGGGGTGTGGCCGTACACGACCATGGCCGAGCCCCGGTAGTCCCGTGCCCACGGGTAGCGGACCGGCAGGCCGTACTCGTCGGTCTCGCCGGTGGTCTCCCCGTACAGCGCGAACGACCGCACCCGGCCGGACGCCCGGCCCTGGTAGGCCTCCTTCAGGCCGGCGTGCGCCACCACCAGCCGGCCGCCGTCGAGGACGAAGTGGCTGACCAGGCCGTCGACGAAGGTCGCCACCTCGGCCGCGAAGCTTTCCGGCTCGGCGGCGAGCTGGTCCATCGTCTCGGCCAGCCCGTGGGTGAGCCGCACGTCCCGGCCGCGCAGCTTCCGCAGCAGCTTCTGCTCGTGGTTGCCCGGCACGCAGATCGCGTGTCCGGCCGCCACCATGCCCATCACCAGGCGGAGCACGCCGGGGGAGTCCGGGCCGCGGTCCACCAGGTCACCCACGAAGACCGCGGTACGACCAGCCGGGTGCACCGCGTCCACCGGGCGGCCCGCGTCGTCGCTGCGCAGCGTCCAGCCCAGCCGGAGCAGCAGCGCCTCCAGCTCCTCGCGGCAGCCGTGCACGTCGCCGACGATGTCGAACGGCCCGGTCAGCTCCCGCCGGTCGTTGAAGAGCTTCTCGTAGCGGATCTCGGCGGCCTCGATCTCCTCGACGCCGCGCAGCACGTGCACCTTGCGGAAGCCCTCCCGGGCCAGCTGCCCGTACGTCCGCCGCAGGTCGCGCTGCATCCGGCCGAGCACCTGGCGGCCGAAGGTCCGGTCGGCGCGGCCCTGCGTCCGATCCCAGGCCAGCGCCTCCGGCACGTCCAGCACGATCGCCACCGGCAGCACGTCGTGCTCCCGGGCGACCCTGACCAGCCCGGCCCGGGCGTGCGACTGGAGGTTCGTCGCGTCGACAACGGTGAGCCGGCCGCGGCGCAGCCGGGTCGCGGCGACGTGGTGCAGCGCGTCGAAGGCGTCGGCGGAGGCGGACTGGTCGTTCTCGTCGTCGGCCACCAGCGCCCGGAACGCGTCCGAGGAGAGCACCTGGCTGGGGGCGAAGTGCCGGCGGGCGAAGGTCGACTTGCCCGAGCCGGAGACGCCGACCAGCGCCACCAGGGCGAGTTCGGGAATGTCGAGGGTGATCATCGGCTCTCCTCCTTCCGGGTGCCGTCGACGCGGGTCAGCACGGCGAGCTGGGTCGGGGCACCCACCTCGGGATCGTCGTCGCCGACGCCGCTGATGGTGGCGGTGTAGCCGTACGCCGCCCTGACCCGGCCGATCCAGTCGGCGAACTCCGCACGGGTCCACTCGAAGCGGTGGTCGGCGTGCCGGAACCGCCCGGCCGGCAGCCCCTCGTAGCGGACGTTGTACTCGGCGTTCGGCGTGGTCACCACGACCGTTCCCGGCCGGGCGTGGCCGAGGACGGCGTCCTCCAGCGCCGGCAGGCGCGGTGGGTCGAGGTGCTCGATCACCTCCATAAGCACCGCCCCGTCGTACCCGCGCAGCCGGTCGTCCCGGTAGGTCAGCGCGGACTGCCACAGCCGGATCCGGTCGCGCTGCCGCTCGGGCAGCCGGTCCAGCCGCAGCCGGCGGGCCGCCATGGTCAGCGCGTGACTGGACACGTCGGTGCCCACGATCTCGGCGTACCGCCGGTCGGCGACCAGCGCGGTGAGCAGCGCGCCGCCGCCGCAGCCCAGGTCGAGCACCCGGGTCGCGCCGCTGGCAGCCAGCGCGGCCAGCACCGCCTCGCGGCGGCGTACCGCCAGGGACGGCCGTCGAGGCGCTTCCGCCTGCTGCTCGCCGGCCAGGCTGTCGTCGGTCGCCGGTTCGTCGGCCAGTCGCAGCTCGGCCAGCCGCGCCAGGGCCTGCCCGGCCAGGGCCCGGCGGTGCGCCAGGTAGCGGCGGGTGATCAGCGAGCGGTCCGGGTGGTCGGCCAGCCAGCCGGCGCCGGCCCGGAGCAGCTTGTCGATCTCGTCCGGCGCCACCCAGTAGTGCTTGGCGTCGTCCAGGACGGGCAGCAGGACGTACAGGTGGTTGAGGGCGTCGGCGAGCCGGACCGTGCCGGTGAGCAGCAGGTCGACGTAGCGGCTGTCACCCCAGTCGGGGTGCTCCTCGTCGAGCGGGAGCGGGGTGGCGGTCACCGTCCAGCCGAGCGGGGCGAAGAGCCGGGCGGCCAGCTCGGCGCCGCCCCGGCAGCGCAGCACCGGCACCCGTACCTCCAGCGGGAGCGCGCTCGCGGCCAGCTCCGGCCGGTCCCGGGACTCGCCGCGCAGCGCCGAGCGGAACACCGTGGACAGTGCCGAGGAGAGCAGGCTGGACGCGGCGTACGCCCGGTCGTTGACGTACTGCCCGAGGGTGAAGCTCTCCGGGGTGGCGGTGTTCCCGCGACCCCGGCCCCGACCGACGCCGAGCCGCTGCGGATCCACCTCGACCAGCAGCGCGGCCGTGCACCGGTCCTCGTCCGCCTGCGGGTAGAACACGTGCGCAACGCCGGCGGGCAGCGCGAAGCTCTGCACCCGGTCGGGATGCTTGACCAGCAGGTGACCGAGGTCGGTCGCCGGCTGGTGGGTGGTGGTCAGAGTCAGCAGCACCCGGTCATGGTTCCAGGCGCGTCGATCATGCGTCGTCCCGTTTTCGCCGCCGTCGCGTACGACGGAGCCCCGCCGACCGGTGGTCGACGGGGCTCCGGGTGGGACGAGGTGGATCAGGCCACGAAGCGGGTCTTGCGCCGGCGGGCCAGCACGTAGCCGCCGGCGCCGGCGGCGAGCAGCAGGGCGCCGATGCCGGCGATCAGGCCGGTGGCGGTGCCGGTGATCGGCAGGCTGCCGCCGTCACCGCCGCCGTTGCCACCAGCGCTGCCGCCGTTGCCACCAGCGTTGTCGCCGTTGCCGCCGGTGCCCGTGCCGGTCGGATTGATCACGATCTTGGCGGTGTCGTTCTTGCTGTTCGGGTCGCCGTCCAGCCGGACCGCGAGGGCACCGGAGGCGCCCGGCACGACCTTGTCGATCCGCAGGCTGAACTGGTACGGGTACCGCACGCCCTTCGGGGTCTCGCTGGCCATGCACCCGTACTCCCGGGCGCCCGGCTCACCCCACTTGCCGTTCCACTGGTCCCACTCGGCGTCCGAGGTGTACGGCTGGCAGTCGCCCGACACCTCCACGGCCGTGGTGCCCTCGGGGATCGAGACCCGGAACAGCGGCTGGTCCTGGTACTCGAGCAGGGCCGGGCCGAGGTTGGTGAAGCCCGGCTGCACCTCGACGGTGTCGCCCTTCGCGCCCTTGGCCGTGGCGCCCTCGGCGGCGAGGTCCGCCCGGTTGTCGCCGGTCACCTTGACGGTGATGAAAGTGAAGTCGTTCGTAGTGTCGGTGTCGGTCTGCGGCGCGAACGACTTCGCCCCGCTCTCCTCGACCAGGTGCAGCTCGGCCCCGGTGCCCGGCTTGCCCTGCGGCAGGTCCCGGCTGACCAGCTCCCAGTCGTCCTTGGTCCACCAGACGCTCGCCGCCTGGAGGCTCGCGCCGGTCCGGGCGTCCTTGTCGACAGTGAACGGCACCGGCTCGGAGAGCCGGTAGGTCTTACCCGGCGCCAGCTCCTCGTCGAAGGTGCAGACGGCCGCCACGAACTCGCTGTCGACGCAGTTCGAGAAGGTGCCGGCGTACCGGGTGAGGTAGTCGCTGTTCAGCATCAGTACGGCGCCGTGGCTGGTCGCCTCGCTGCCGTTGTGGACGACCGACGGGATGTCCACCCGGGCACCCGGGGCACCGCTGACGATGGCCGTCTCGGGAGCCTGAAGGTCGACGCCCTCGGCGATGGTGACCGTCGAGGTCGCGCTGACCGTCCGGCCGCCGGCAGTCATCACGTACTTCAGGTCGCCCTTGCTGCCCGGCGTGGCCTCGCTCCGGCCGGACACCTGGAAACCGAATGCGGGCCCCTCGTCGTCGGGGACGTCGGTCTCGCAGTGCAGCTTCGTGGCGGCGAGCTCGCACGCCCAGCCGTCACCCTCACCGTGCTGCTCGATGGCAGCGAAGCCCGAGATCCCGGAGAAGTCGATGTCCAGGGTGGTACGACCGAAGCTGGCCGGCCCGCCCTCCGGATCGGTCGGGCTGGCGAAGACGTACGTGTAGCCCGAGTGGTCCGGAGCGACGAGCAGGTCCTGGGTGATCAGCTCGAACGGCGCGGTCGCCGCGACGGCGGGGGTGGCGGAGGCGGCGACGAAGGCGCCTGCGACGCCCAACCCGGCGAGCCAGCGCCGGGTGGAGTGCTTGAGCATTGGGGGTTCCTCCCGTGGGAATGTCCAGGTGGAGCCTGCGGATCTTAAGTTGTCCTTAAGACTTCGCGTCGCCCCGGACGTCCTTCCGGGCTGCTGAATGGGCCGAACGGCTGACTCTGGCCGGCGAGTGGCCCCTGCGACTGTCACGTCTCGTGACCGTACGACCGCCCTCGCATGACACGGCGATGCTGCCGAGTCCGCGCGGATCGCAACGTTCCGGCCGCCCGCTCCCGTCATCATGTCGGGACACCGGGAGGTGCAGTGACGTACGAGGAGTTCGCCGACTCGCGGCTGGCCGCGCTGCTGCGTTACGCGGTCATGCTGACCGGTGATCCGCACCAGGCGCAGGACCTGGTGCAGGACACCATGGTGCGGGTCCAGCTGAACTGGCGCCGGGTCGCCCGGGCCGATTCGCCGGAGCGGTACGTCCGCCGGATGCTGACCAACCAGTACGTCGACTGGCGGCGGGGGTCCTGGGTACGTCGGGTGCTGCTGCGCGGCGAGCCGGAGGAGACCGTGCCGGTGCGCGCCGACCACGCCCAGGACGCCGTGGAGCGGGACCAGGTCTGGTCCTGGCTGGCCCGGCTGCCCCGCCGGCAACGCGCCAGCCTGGTGCTCCGCTACTACGAGGACCTGCCGGACGCGGAGATCGCCGAGATCCTCGGCTGCGCCGTAGGGACCGTCCGTTCGTCCATTTCCCGGGCGCTGGCCACCCTGCGCGCCGAACACATGGAGGTCTGCTCATGACCGTCGAGGAGGAGCTGCGGGCCGCCTTCGTCCGGCACGAGCCGCTCACCCCGCCCACCGGGCCGCTGCGCGCGGCGATCGACCGGATGGTCGTCGGGCGGCGACGGCGTCGCCGCCGGCTGGAGGCGGGGGCCGCCGCGCTGGCCGTGTTCGGCCTGATGGGCGTCGCGATCCCGCAGTTCACCCCGGACCGACCCGGCGGGGAAGCCGTGCTGCTGGGGCAGCCCAGCCCGCCCCCGCCGGCGCCGGCCGGGGCGGTGAACGTGCTGCTGCTCGGCCTCGACGGATCGGCCCCACTGGCGGACTCAGTACTGATCATCCACGTTCCCGCCGACCGCAGCCGGCCCTATCTGGTCTCGCTCCCCCGGGACATGGAGGTGCCCATCCCCGGGCACGGGACCGGCAAGCTGAACAGCGCGTTCCTGAAGGGCGCGGGCGAGGGGCGACCGGACCTGAAGGACGGCTACGAGCTGACCCGGCGCACGGTGTCCGAACTGACCGGCGTACGGGTCGACGCGGGGGCGGTGCTGACGTACCCGGTGCTGCGCACGGTCACCGACGAGTTGGGCGGGGTCGAGGTCTGCCTGCCGCGCCCGGTGCGTTCCACGCACACCGACCGGCTCTTCCCGGCCGGCTGTCAGCGGCTCAACGGCGCGGCGTCGGTGGACCTGCTCCGCCAGCGCAAGGGGCTGCCGGACGGGTCGCTCGACCGGGACCGGAACGCCCAGCTCTTCGCGGCCGGGCTGGTGCGCGGGGCCACCGACGAAGGGCTGGTCACCAACCCGGCGCGGTTGTCCCGGCTGCTGGCCGCGGTGGGCTCGGACCTGACGGTGTCCAGCGCCGACGGCTCCCTGTTGGAGCTGTTCCGGGTCGTGCCGGAGTTGAGGTCGGTCGAGCCGGTGGGGCTGAGCGTGCCGGTCGGGCCCCCGCGGGGGCAGAGTTGGCGGCTGCGGCCCGACCCGCAGGAGGCGCCGGCGTTCCTCGCCGCGCTGCGCGGCGACCGGTTGGCCGGGTGGGCCGCGGCGCACCCGGACCGGGTAAGCCGGCTGCGGTGACCGGGACAGCTCACCCGGCTGGGGTGCGCGCCGTCAGCGGTAGTCGTCCTCGTCCCCGGTGACCACCCGGGCCTGCTCCATCGCGTCCCAGTCGCCGACCTCCAGGCCGCGGTGCGGCTCGGCGTCGATGTCGCCCGGGTCGATCGAGGCGGCCTGCTCGACCGCGTCGGCGGGTTCGGCCTCCGGGTCCCGCTCCTCCGGGCTGAGGTGGTCGCTCGGGGCGAAGTCCTCGTCGGGCTGACCCATCGTCCCTCCCTGGTTCCGGCGGAATACACCCACACCGTACGGGTTGTGCGGGGTCGTCGCGCGGTTGGCGCGGTAAGCGGACTCGGTGGATCGTCCCTCCGGAGGTGCCGGCCGGTGTCAGGATGGAGGCGTGGCTTTCCTGATCCGACTGGTGATCACCGCGGTCGCGCTCTGGGTCACCACGCTGATCGTGCCCGGGGTCGACGTCACCGGCCGCAACGGCGCCAACCAGGCGCTCACCCTGCTCGCGGTGGCGCTGATCTTCGGGGTGGTCAACGCGGTGCTCAAGCCGGTCATCAAGGTGTTCGGCTGCGTGTTCTACCTGCTCACCCTCGGGCTGTTCGCGCTGGTGGTGAACGCGCTGCTCTTCCTGCTCACCGACGCGATCGCCCGCGGGCTGGACCTGCCGTTCCGGGTGGACGGTTTCTGGGCCGCCTTCTGGGGAGCCATCGTGATGGCGGTGGTGAGCTGGCTGATCAGCGTCGCCGTACCGGACAGGCTGGAGGCTCGGTGAGGGAGCCGGTTGTGCCCGGCGCCACCTTCTACGGGATACTTCCCGCGGTGGACAGCGCGGTCCGGCGCCAGCTAAGGAAGACAGCGGCCAGACCGGCCGACAGCGGTAAGTAAGGAGCGTTCGACATGCCCATCGCTTCCCCCGAGGCCTACGCGGAGATGCTGGACCGGGCCAAGGCCGGCCGGTTCGCGTACCCCGCGATCAACGTGACGTCCTCGCAGACCCTGAACGCGGCGCTGAAGGGCTTCGCCGACGCGGAGAGCGACGGCATCATCCAGGTCTCCACCGGTGGCGCGGAGTACCTCTCCGGCCCGTCGGTCAAGGACATGGTGACCGGCGCGGTGGCGTTCGCCGCGTACGCGCACGAGGTGGCCAAGAAGTACCCGGTCAACATCGCGCTGCACACCGACCACTGCCCGCAGGAGAAGCTGGACAAGTTCGTCCGGCCGCTGATGGGGATCAGCCAGGAGCGGGTGAAGCGCGGCGAGGAGCCGCTGTTCCAGTCGCACATGTGGGACGGCTCGGCCGTGCCGGTGGCGGAGAACCTGGAGATCGCCGCCCAGCTCCTCGACGAGGCCGCCAAGGGCAAGATCGTCCTCGAGATCGAGGTCGGCGTGGTCGGTGGCGAGGAGGACGGCGTCGAGAACGCCATCAACGAGAAGCTCTACACCACCGTCGAGGACGGCCTGGCCATGGTCGACGCGCTCGGCCTGGGCGAGAAGGGCCGCTACATGGCGGCGCTGACCTTCGGCAACGTGCACGGCGTCTACAAGCCGGGCAACGTCAAGCTCCGTCCCGAGATCCTCAACCAGATCCAGGAGGCGGTGGGCGCCAAGTACGGCAAGGAGAAGCCGCTCAGCCTGGTCTTCCACGGCGGGTCCGGCTCCCTGCTGTCGGAGATCCGCGAGGCGCTCGACTACGGCGTGGTGAAGATGAACATCGACACCGACACCCAGTACGCCTTCACCCGCCCCGTCGCGGACCACATGCTGCGCAACTACGACGGCGTGCTGAAGATCGACGGCGAGGTCGGCAACAAGAAGCAGTACGACCCGCGGACCTGGGGCAAGGCGGCCGAGGCCGGTCTTGCCGCCCGCGTCGTCGAGGCCTGCGAGCACCTGCGCTCCACCGGCACCACGATGAAGTAACCAGCTCCACTTCCACGGCCGGCGCCCCGCTCGGGGCGCCGGCCGTCGGCGTCTCAGGCCGTGAGCACCGTGACGGCCTCCCGGACATCGTCGGTGAGGTGCACGGTCGACGACAGGTCGCCGAACGGGGACGCGGCGAGCAGCGGCCGCAGCAGCGCCTCGATCGGCAGTTCCGTCGTCCAGTACGCCCGGTCCAGGAAGACGTACGCCCCGCTCGCCCCGTCGGTGCCGTAGTACGTCTTCGTCGCCGCCTGGAACACCTCCTGCACCGTGCCGGCCCGGCCGGGCGCGAAGACGATCCCGCCCCGGGCCAGCCGCAGGATGGTGTCCTCCCGGATGGCGTTGGAGAAGTACTTGGCGATCCGCCCGGCGAAGAGGTTCGCCGGCTCGTGCCCGTACAGCCAGGTGGGGATGGCCAGCCCGCCGGAGCGGGCCCAGTCCAGGCCGGGGGAGCGCTGCTGCGGGACCGCCGGCGGGGTCGCGTACCGCGCGCGGACGGCCAGCGCCGCCGCGGTGTAGCGGTCATGGTCGATGAAGTCGGGCGCCGCCGCGAGCAGGTCGATCGCCGCGGTCAGCTCGTCGGCCGGCCAGGCCGCGAGGAACGCGCCGAGGTTGGCCGCCTCCATCACCCCGGGGCCGCCGCCGGTCACCACGAGCCGGTCGGCCCGGGCCAGCTCCCAGCCCAGCACCGCCGCCATCCGGTACGGCACGCTGCCGCGCGGCACGGCGTGCCCGCCCATCACCCCGACCACCGACTGCGGACCGTGCGCGGCCAGCCAGGCGCGGGTGGCGTCGCCCAGGGCGTTGTCCACCCCGTGGTCGTGCAGCCGCTGGCCGAGCGCCTCCCGGACGTCCGGCAGCGCCCCGCCGTGCGCCCGGAAGTGGTCGTACACCCGGGTGTCGTACATCCCGGCGAACCCGCCCTCGGCGAAGCCGGCGGCCAGGTCGTCGGGGGTGTAGAGGTGCGTCGGCTGGGTCGGGTACGGCAGGCCGGAGAACGGGGGCACCACGTTCGCCCCGCGCCGGACCAGGTCGGCGCCCACCTCCCGGGAGGCGAACCGGCAGCCCACGAAGAGGGTGCCGGCGACGTCGGTGCCGGTCAGGTCGGGCACGGGGTCGAGGTCGAGGCGGAGCCCCTGCACAGTCAGGCCGGCCAGGCTGCCGGTCGCCCGGCGTCGGTCGAACTCCTCCCGGGTCTCGATCTCGTCATGGTGGCTTTCGTGCGGCGCGAGGACGTCCGCGGGAGGTGGGGTCGGCACCACGCCATCCTGCCCCGGCCCGGCAACCCGCCAAACCAGGGCCGCCGGATACGACAGGAGCCCGGTGACCGAGGCCACCGGGCTCCTGCGTAACCGGTTCCTGGGGAGGCTCCGGACCAATAGTTGTAGTGGAAAACATCTCGCGGCGGCATGGGCCGCAGGGCCGGGGGCGGAAGCCGCAGGCGTGACGAACGCCTCCACCGTTCAGCCAGCGCATCGCCCGGACCCCCTCGCGCGGCGGGGGGCGAAGCGGGTTGAATGGGGCGATGCAGAACCTGTTGCCGGAGCCCCCGGCCACCCTCCTGCCCGCGTACGACGAGGCCGACGCCGCCCTGGCCGACGCCGGGCAGGCGGACACCGACGAGGCGTACGCCGAGGTCGCGGCCCGCTTCCCGACGCACAGCGCGGCCTGGGCGGCGCTGGCGACCCGGGCGTTCAACGCCGGGCAGACCATCGCGGCGTACGCCTACGCCCGGACCGGCTACCACCGCGGCCTGGACCAGTTGCGCCGCAACGGCTGGAAGGGCCACGGCCCGGTGCCCTGGTCGCACGCGCCCAACCAGGGCTTCCTCCGCTGCCTGTACGTGCTCTCCCGGGCCGCCGGCGAGATCGGCGAGGCGGACGAGGCGGCCCGCTGCGCCCAGTTCCTGCGCGACTGCGACCCGGCCGCCGGGGACGCCCTGGCCGGCGCCTGACCCCGGTCGACGGCCGGCCCGGTTCCGCACCGGGCCGGCCGTCGTACCAGCTCAGAGGCCCTCAGCCACCGCCGCGGCGATCTTCAGCCAGGCGTCCCGGGTGGCCGAGGAGAGCCCGCCGTACCGGATCGGCTCGCCGGTGTCGATCAACCGCTCGTACGGCGCCAGCAGCACCGCCCGGGTCCGGGCGGCGAAGTGCTCCTGGATCGCCGGCAGGTCGATCTCCTTGCGGGACGGTGGCATCGAGACGACGGTCACCGCCTGCCGGACCAGCCGCTGCCGGCCGCTCTGCTCCAGGTGGTCGAGCATCCGCGCGGCGGTCTCCGCCGAGTCGTTCCGCGCCGACATGGTGACCACCAGTTGGTCGGTGGCGTCCATCGCGGCCTGCCAGTTCTGCGCCCGGACGTTGTTCCCGGTGTCCACGAAGATCAGCTTGTAGAAGCGGCTGACCACCTCGCGGATCTCGGCGAACGCCGCCGCGGTGAGCATCTCGCCGCCGGTGGCCGACTCGTCCGAGGCGAGCACGTCGAACATCCCCTCGCCCTGCGAGCGGACGTACTGCGACAGGTCGCCGATCCGGCCGTGCGCGCCCTGGAACTGCCCGAGGTCACGCAGCATGTCCCGGACAGTACGGGAGTGGAAGTCCTGCTGGGCGCGCATGCCCAGGGTCCCCTGGGTCTCGTTGTTGTCCCACGCCAGCACGTACCCGCCGCGCTTCTGCCCGAAGGTCATCGCGAGCAGCAGGATGGCCACCGTCTTGCCGGCGCCGCCTTTCGGGTTGACCACGGTCACCTGGCGCAGCCCACCGAAGTTGCGGCGGACCATCTCGATGTCCTGGCGCAGTTCCTGCTCGTGCCGCCCGGGCGGGAGCTTCACCAGCCCCATCCGGTTCACCACCGCCCGTACGCCCATGGTGGCGACCGGGTCGGCCGGGCGGATCTGCCGGCGGCGGGCGAAGTCCTCCGCGGTCGGCGCGACGCCACCCTCCGGCGTCCAGGCCGGTTCCGGGAAGCCGGCCGGCGTCCGCTCCGGCTGCTGGGGGTACCGCTGCTGCGGCGTACCGGCCGGCGGCCACGGGGTACCCGGCCAGCCGGCGGAGGGCTGCGGCGGCCCGGTGCCGGGTGCCGGCGGCATGGGCTGGCCGTTGTGCGCCGCCGGGCTGGCGTGCGGGGTTGGGCCGGGTCGCGCCGGCGGGCCGGGTTGCGGGGCGGGTATCGACAGCGTCGGACCGGGTGGGTACTCCGTCGGCGGGTGTGGCCCGGGCGGGTTCAGCGGCGTGCCGGGCGACGGTGGGAACGGGCCGAGCCTCGGCGGCGCCGGGGTGCCGGTGCCCGGGACGGTGGCGCTGCCGATCGCCTCCTCCATGCCGGCGGACGTCCGCTGGGGAGGCTGGGCCCACGGCGACTCGCCCCGCCCGCCGGCCACCACCGGGGTGCCCGGCGCGGCCGACTGCGGCGTGTCCTGCTCGACGGTCCCGGGCGGCGGTCCCGGCGTCGCCGACTGCGGCGTGCCGTGCCCGAGGGCCCCGGGCGGCGAAACCGGCGCCGGCGGATCCACCGGCGGCGGCGCGCCGATCGCCTGGTCCAGGGTGAACGGCAGGTCGAGGTTCACCGGAGCCGGCTGACCGACCCGAAGCGTCGGCACGAGGCCCGGCGCGGAATCGCGGCCCTGCCCCGGTGCGGTTGCGGGCTGGCCGCCCAGGTCCGGTGCGGGCGGAGACCAGCCGTCGGCCTCGGGCACGGGGTCGACCTCGGCCGTCAGCGAGGGGTAGGCCGCGGACTGGTGGGCGGCCCAGACCGGGCCCGTCGGGCCGGGGTCGGTCGGGTCGGGCCAGAGCGGTTCGATGTCCCGCTCCGGCACCGGTTGCTGGCCGGGCAGCCTCGCCCGGTCGGCGTTCTCGTCCACCACGATTCCTCCCCGTTCCTCCTGCCGAGGATAGGCCGTCCCCTTCCGGTTACGGAAAGTAGCGGAACCCGGGCGAGGTCAGCCGGTGAAGGCCGCCCAGGCGCCCGGCTCGATCCACCAGGAGCGCTTGCGGCTCAGCTCGCCCTCGACCCCGTCGTCGAGGAACGGCACCTTCTCGTCCCGGGGTACGACGGACACCGCGCGGCCCCGGGCCCGGCGGACCTCGAAGCGGATCCGCTTTCTGCCCAACGCCGACCGGGTCACCACGGGAACGGCCACGGCCACCTCCACCAGCCCGTCCGTGGGGTCGGGGGCGGTGAGCAGCGGCAGTTGGTCGAGGGTCGCGTACCCGCCGGCGTTGCCCACCGCGCAGGCCAGGATCGGGTCCTCACCGTCGGAGAGCACCGCGTCGTCCACCTCGACCCGGCCGCGCCAGTGCAGCGGCCGGCCGGCCTCGTCGGCGGCGCCGAGCAGCGCGCCGTCCAGGGTCACCGAGCCGGCGTCGTTGCGCAGCAGATCGAGCCGGCGTACGTCGCCGTCGAGCACCGCAGCGGCCACCACGGCGGGGTCGCGCGGCAGGCCGAGCTGCGCGGCCAGGTCCCGGTGCGTGCCACCCCGGGCCGGATCGAGCGGCAGTACGCCGATCGGCGGCAGGTCGGGCACCGTACGGTTGCCGGCCAGGTCGGCGGGGCGGCGGCTGGGCGGTGGGGCGTACCGGCGGACCAGTCGGCGCACGACGGCGCGCAACTGGGCGTCGCTGGCCGTGGCAACGACCAGCCTGGTCTTCGAGTCGGGATCGGGCCAGGTCAGGCCGTCGGGGCGGGGCGGGCCGTCGAGCCGGGCCAGCACCTCGTCGACCTCGGCGTCCGAGCGGGCGGTGACGGTCTCCACCCGGGCGCCCCGGGCGGTGAGCGCGTCCGCGCAGGCCAGCACCGGTACGCGTGGCGTCTCGCAGCGCTCGTCGGGCTTGTCTCCGGCCGCCTCGGAGGCGCCGCCGCAGCAGGCGTCGCCGCTGCCGCAGCCTCCACCGGGAGCGTCCCGCTCCGAGCCGAGGGTGAGCAGCACCACGTCGTACACGAAGGAGCCTCCTGCCTCTCGACGCGACCCCTGCCGGGCACGCCGTCACTACTTGTTAGCCTGACACCCCGGGCTCGCCAACCGGTCGCCACCTGGCACCCGAGCCTTCTGGAGGCGGAAGAGATGCCAGCGATCGTGCTCCTAGGCGCTCAGTGGGGCGACGAGGGCAAGGGCAAGGTTACCGACCTGCTTGGTGAGCGGGTCGACTACGTCGTGCGCTACTCCGGCGGCAACAACGCCGGCCACACGGTGATCACGCCGGATGGGCAGAAGTACGCGCTGCACCTGATGCCGTCGGGGGCGCTCTCCCCGAGCGCGATGATCGTCATCGGTAACGGTGTGGTGGTCGACCCGAAGGTGCTGCTCGCCGAGATCGACGGCCTCGCCGAGCGCGGGGTGGACGTCTCCCGGCTGCGCATCTCCGGCGACGCGCACCTGATCATGCCGCACCACCGGGCGCTGGACCGGGTGGTCGAGCGCTACCTCGGCACCCGCCGGATCGGCACCACCGGACGCGGCATCGGCCCGGCGTACGGCGACAAGGTCGCCCGGATGGGCATCCGCCTGCAGGACCTGCTCGACCCGGGCATCCTGCGCAAGAAGCTGGAACTCGCGCTGCGCGAGAAGAACCAGCTCCTGTTCAAGATCTACAACCGCAAGGCGATCGACCTCGACGCGACGATCGAGGAGTACCTGGAGTACGCGGAGCGGCTCAAGCCGTACATCGCCGAGACCCGGGTGATGCTCTGGGACGCGCTGGACCGCGGCGAGACGGTGCTGCTGGAGGGTGCCCAGGCCACCATGCTCGACATGGACCACGGCACGTACCCCTTCGTAACCTCGTCGAACCCGACGGCCGGTGGGGCGTGCGTGGGTGCCGGCATCCCGCCGACCGCGATCACCAAGGTGATCGCGGTGAGCAAGGCGTACACCACCCGGGTGGGTGCCGGCCCGTTCCCGACCGAGCTCTTCGACGACAACGGCCAGCACCTGCGCAAGATCGGCCACGAGTACGGCACGACGACCGGCCGGGAGCGGCGCTGCGGCTGGTTCGACGCCGTCGTCGCCCGGTACGCCTGCCGCCTCAACGGCGTCACCGATCTGGTGGTCACCAAGCTGGACGTGCTCACCGGCATGGCGAAGGTGCCGATCTGCGTCGGTTACGAGATCAACGGCGAGCGGTTCGACGACATGCCGATGACCCAGACCGACTTCCACCACGCCACGCCGATCTACGAAGAGCTCGACGGCTGGTGGGAGGACATCACCAAGGCCCGGACCGAGGAAGACCTCCCCGAGAACGCAAGGCGCTACATCGCCCGCATCGAGGAACTCTGCGGCACCCGGGTCAGCGTCGTCGGCGTAGGCCCCGGCCGCGAAGAAAACGTAGTCCGCCACCCCCTCCTCCCCTAACCCCACCCCCACCCCGGGCCGTGACCCCGGTCTGGCCCCGTTGATCAAGAAGTTTGCGCACGGATTCAGCGCGAACTGGTGCGCAAACTTCTTGATCAACAGGCGGAGGTGGCGGCTGTCCACAGGCTGGGGAGGGTTGTCCACAGGGGCGGCGCGGCGGTGGGGCTGGTGGGCAGCCTGGGTGGATGGCGGAACTCGAACTTCTCGGTCGGATCGCCGCCCAACAGGACGGGGTGGTGACGACAGCACAGGCACTGTCCGCCGGCTTCAGTCGGGACCAGATTCGGTACCTGTGTCGCTCCGGGCAGTGGACGCGGGTGGCACGGGGCTGCTTCGTTCCGTGCCGGTCGGCAGGTGGGGTCGCACTCCGCCGGGCGCGCATCCGGGCAGCGGTCGCGAGCCTCGGTCCCGGAGCGTTCGCGGTCCTCGGCACGGCCGCCGAGCTGCACCGGATCGCGGGGCTCCGCCCGACGTCGACCGTCCACGTCTCGGTGCCCGTGGACTGTCCGCGACCGCAGCGTCCCACTGACGTCGATCTCGTGGTGCATCAGCTCACCGTCGACCCGGTCGACGTCTGTGAGGTCGCCGGTGTCCGCACGACCACGCCGCTGCGTACCTTGGCCGACGTCATTCTCCGAGTGGACCGGTACTCCGCGGTCTGTGCGCTCGACTCGGCCCTGAACTGGCGACTCGTCACTCCCACCGACCTGTCACTGATCCCGTCCCTCGTCGCCCGGCGAAGGGGTGCTGTCGCGGCTCGCGGTCATCTCGCCGAGGCGGACGGGCGGGCGCAGTCACCGCTGGAGACGCGGGCCCGGTTGCGCTGCGTCGACGGCGGCGTCGCCCCCGACACGCTCCAGATCGAGGTACGCGACGACGACGGCTACCTGCTCGGCGTCGGCGATCTGGGGTGGCGGACGGCTCGACTGATCGCCGAGGTGGACGGAAGGGCCCCGCACGATAGGCCGGAGGCGGTCTACGAAGACCGGGCGAGACAGAACCGCCTGGTCAACGCCGGTTGGCGGATTCTCCGCTTCACCTGGGCCGACACCCTGCGCCCGGACTACATCCCGTACACCGTGAAGGCGGCGCTCCGCGCCCGCTGACCGCTGGAGTCGGCATCGATCAAGAAGTTTGGGTCGTCCATCGGCCGGATTTGGGACGCAAACTTCTTGATCAACAGGGCGGGGTGGGGTGGTCGGTAGGATCCGGGGTCGTGCGGGTTCTTCTTGTGGGTGGTGGTGGGCGGGAGCATGCGCTCGCGCTGGGACTTGCCGGTGATCCCTCGGTGGAGGCGTTGGTGGCGGCGCCGGGGAATCCCGGCATCGCTTCGCTTGCCGAGCTGCGGGGCGTCGCTCCCGCCGATCCGTCGGCGGTCGCCGCGCTGGCTGTGGAGGTGGGCGCCGACCTGGTGGTGATCGGGCCGGAGGCGCCGCTGGTCGCGGGCGTGGCGGACGCGGTCCGCGCCAAGGGCATCCCGGCCTTCGGGCCGTCCGCCGAGGCGGCCCGCCTGGAGGGCTCCAAGGCCTTCGCCAAGGAGATCATGACCGCTGCCGGCGTACCGACCGCGCGGGCCTTCACCTGCACCGATCCGGAGGGCGCCGGCCGGGCCCTGGACGAGTTCGGTCCCCCGTTCGTGGTGAAGAACGACGGGCTGGCCGCCGGCAAGGGCGTGGTGGTCACCGATGACCGGGAGATCGCCCTGGAGCACGCGCGCGAGTGCGGCCGGGTGGTGATCGAGGAGTACCTCGCCGGCCCGGAGGTCTCCCTGTTCGTGGTGACCGACGGCGAGGCGGCGGTGCCGCTGCTGCCCGCGCAGGACTTCAAGCGGGCCGGCGACGGCGACTCCGGCCCGAACACCGGCGGCATGGGGGCGTACGCGCCGCTGCCCTGGGCCCCGCCGGACCTGATCGACGAGGTGATGCGCGACGTCGTGCACCCGACGCTGGCCGAGATGCGCCGCCGGGGCACCCCGTTCGCCGGCCTGCTCTACGTCGGCCTGGCGCTCACCGTCGCCGGCCCCCGGGTGATCGAGTTCAACGCCCGCTTCGGCGACCCGGAGACGCAGGTCGTCCTCGCCCTGCTGGAGACCCCGCTGGCCGGTCTGCTGCACGCCGCGGCGACCGGCACGCTGGCCGCGCACCCGCCACTGCGCTGGCACGACGGCGCGGCCGTGACGGTGGTGGTGGCCGCCGAGGGCTACCCGGCGTCGCCGCGTACCGGTGATGTGATCACCGGCGCGGACCGCGCGGGGATCATCCACGCCGGCACCGCCCGCCGGGCCGACGGCACCCTGCTCTCCGCCGGGGGCCGGGTCGTCTGCGGTACGGCCACCGGCCCGGATCTCGCCGCCGCGCGGGACGCCGCCTACGCCCTGGTACGCGGCGTCGAGCTGGCCGGCTCGCACCACCGCACCGACATCGCCGCCGCGGCCCTGGACGGCAGCATCACGATTCCTGACTGAGCGGGCAACCTCGGCGCTGCTCGCTTCCGTTTGACCGGTGAGGCGAGGAGGTGGCGGGATTGCCTGCCGACATCGAGGGTTACCGCGAGTTCGTCGCGGCGCGGCTGGAATCGCTGCGTCGGACGGCGTACCTGCTCTGCGGTGACTGGCACACGGCCGACGACCTGGTGTCGACGGCTCTGGTCAAGCTGCTGCGGCACTGGCGGCGGGTGTCCGCGATGGACAGTCCGGACGCCTACGTCCGGCGGACCCTGCTCCGGGTCTGGCTGGACGAGCGCCGCCGACCGTGGCGGCGGGAGGCCGCCTGGGCGGAGGTGCCGGACAGCGCGGTCCGCGCCACCACCGACGGTACGGCGGACCGCCTCACCATTCTCGCCCTCCTCGCCGAGCTGCCGCCGCGCCGCCGAGCGGTGCTCGTGCTGCGCTACTTCTGCGACCTGTCGGTCGAGGACACCGCCCGCGAGCTGGGCTGCACCCCGGGCACCGTGAAGAGCCAGTCCGCGCGGGCGATCGAGGCGCTGCGGGGTCGCCTCGTCGCCACGCCGACCAGTCGGGAGGCACGTACCAATGGATGAGATCTCGCACGAGTTGCGCGTCGCGGTGGCCGACGCACCCCCCAGCCGGATCGACGTCGACCAGCTGATCCGGGTCGACCGACGGCGTCGCCGGCACCGGACCTGGGTGTGGAGCGGCACCGGGGTGGCGGCGGCCGTCGCCGCGGCGGTCGTCACGCCGGCGCTGATCGCCGGGGGACCGGCGCCCCGGGCGGTCGTGCCTCCGGCGATCGGCTCACCCACCGCCAGCCCTGCCACTGCCGTGAAGCTCTGCACCGGCGTGACGCCGAAGCCGACCGGCCCGCAGCCACCCCTCCAGTCGTACGGCACGGTGCGCCCCCGGCCGACGGAGGAGCCGGCCGCCGGGGTGGCCCGCCTGACCGCGGCGCTGCGGGACGGACTCCGCACCCGGCTGCCCGCCGGGTTACGCGTCGACCCGGCCCAGCAGGGCTGCGCCGATCCGCAGTTCCAGTACCACCCCAGCTACCGCGAGTACGAGGTCGGCGCCACGCTCCGGCGGGGGAGGGAGAGCGGATTCTTCATGCTCCGGGTGCTGCCGACCCCTCGTGAGGAGTCCACCCTGGACTGCGCGCGGTCGATGAACTCCGAGGACTGCCGGATCGTCCGATACCCGGACGGCTCGACGGCCATGGTCAGCCGCCTGGAGGCGAAGCCGGGCCAGCGGCAGCTGTGGGTGTCGCTGTCCCGGCCGGACGGCACCTCGGTGCTGGCCATCACCAACAACTTCCGCAGCCAGCCGGTGGGCAACAGGATGCAGACCTCGACGACGGCCGACGCGCCGCTGCTCACCATGGACCAGCTCGTCGAGATATGCCGGGCCCCCGGCCTGACCCTCTACCCGTGAGCGCCCGCCGGGGGTCACGCCGACCGTACGGCCCCCGGCTCGGCGCTGAACCACTCGACCGTCAGCCGTAGTAGCGGCGTAGTTCCCGGCTGAGCACCTTGCCGGTGGCGTTGCGTGGCAGGTACTTCACGAAGATCACGTCGCGGGGCACCGAGAAGCGGGCCAGGTAGTGCCGGACGTACTCGCGGACCGCCTCCGGGTCGAGGGTCTCGCCGGGGTGCAGACCGAGGAAGGCGGCGAGCCGCTGGCCGTACTCGGGGTCGGGCACCCCGATGACGGCGGCCTCGCGGACCTGGGGGAGGCGGGAGAGCAGATCCTCCACCTCGGACGGGAAGACGTTCTCGCCTCCGGAGACGATCATGTCGTCGGCCCGGCCGTCGACGAAGAGCAGCCCGTCGGCGTTGATCCGGCCGAGGTCGCCGGTGTCGAGCAGCCCGTCGTGGGTCTCCCGCCGGGCGCCGGAGGTGTAGCCCTCGAACAGCATCTCGTTGCCGACGAGGATCCGGCCGACCCGGCCGTCGGGCACCGGCTGGCCGTCGGCGTCGAGGATCTCCAGCCGGGTGCCGTGCGGCGGCCGGCCGGCGGTGGTGGGCGCCTCGCGCAGGTCGGCCGGGGTGGCGATGGACGCCCAGGAGACCTCCGTCGAGCCGTACAGGTTGTAGACCACGTCGCCGTAGACGTCCATGAAGCGGGGCGCGAGCCCGCCGGGCAGCGCCGAGCCGCTCACCGCGACGACCTTCAGCGGGGGCAGCGGGTCGGGCGGCGGCACGTCGAGCAGCCGCTGCAGCATCACCGGTACGGCGAAGAGCGCCTGGCACTGGTGGGTCACGAGCGCGGCCAGCGTGGCCGCCGGGTCGAAGCGGTGGTGCAGCACGATGGTGGCACGCAGCGCGAAGGCGACCTGGAGGGCGGCGTACCCCCAGGTGTGGAAGAGCGGCGCGGCGATCAGCACGGTGTCGCGGGTGTGCAGCGGGATCCGGTCGATGATGGACACCAGCGGGCCGAAGCCGTTCGGGGTGGGGCGGCGGGCGCCCTTCGGGGTGCCGGTGGTGCCCGAGGTGAGCACGATGGTCCGGCCGTCGCGCTCGGGTGGTTGCAGTTCCTCGCCGGGGAGCGCCCCCGCGATCAGCTCCTCGTGGCCGCGCTCGTCCACCCGCTGCACCTCGGCGGGGAGGCCGAGGACCCGCTCGGCGAACTCGGCGTCGTGCACCAGCAGCCGCAGCCGTTGCTCCTCGGCGACGGTGGTGAGTTGCGCGGCGGAGAGGCCGGTGTTGACCAGCACCGCGTCCGCGCCGAGGACGGTGGCGGCGACGATCGCCTCGATGAGTCCACGGTGGTTGCGGCAGAGCACCCCGACCCGGTCGCCGGGCTGTACGCCGAGGGCCGTACGCATGGCCCGGGCCAGCCGTTCGGCGCGGTCGAGCAGTTCCTGGTAGCTCGTCTCCGCGCCCTGGTCGTCGACGACCGCGACCCGGCCGGGGTCGCGGGCGGCGGCCTGGCGCAGCTCACCGGCGAGGCTCCAGCCCCACTTGCGCAGCGCCCCGAGCTGGGAGGCGACCCGGATCGGTCGGCCCGGGGTGAGCAACCCGCGCCGGGTCAGCGTGGCCACGACGAACGGCAGGTCCATGCGGCGGGCCTCCTTCTGGGCGTGCGGTGAAGGGGCCCCGGCGGGGGCCCCTTCACCGGGGCGTCACCTTTCGATCATGCACCGGATGCCTGCCGGAGCCCAGCCGGTGTCTGCCGGGCCACCCCGTCCGGCACCCGGGGTGGAGGGTGCCGGCACCGAGGGTGACGGTCAGCGGATCTGCATCCCGGAGATGGCCCGGGAGATGACCAGCCGCTGGATCTCGGAGGTGCCCTCGAAGATGGTGTAGATCTTCGCGTCCCGGTACCAGCGCTCGACCGGGTGGTCGCGCAGGAAGCCGGCCCCGCCGAGCAGTTGGACGGCCTTCTCGGTGACCGAGACGGCCACCTCGCCCGCCTTGAGCTTGGACATCGAGCCCTCCCCAGCGGTGAAGGGCCGGTTGTTGCGGCCCATCCAGGAGGCCCGCCAGACCAGCAGCCGGGCGGCGTCGATCTCGGTCCGCATGTCGGCGAGCGCGAACGCCACCGCCTGGTTCTCGATGATCGGCCGTCCGAACTGGACCCGGTCCTTGGCGTAGTCCAGGGCGTACTCGTAGGCGGCGCGGGCCACGCCGAGCGCCTGTGCGCCGACGGTGGGGCGGGACAGCTCGAAGGTGCGCATCGCGGCCTGCCCGGAGGCGCGCCGGCCGGAGCGGGCCCGGTCGAGGCGTTCCAGGAGGGCGTCCCGGCCGCCGAGCAGGCAGCGCCCGGGCACCCGGACGTCGTCGAGGAAGACGTCGGCGGTGTGCGATGCGCGCAGGCCGAGCTTGCGTAGCTTGCGGGTGGCGGTGAGCCCGGCGGTCCCCGGCGGTACGACGAACGCGGCCTGCCCCCGGGACCCGAGCGACGGCTCGACGGAGGCGGTGACCACGTGCACCCCGGCGATCCCGCCGTTGGTGGCGTACGCCTTCTGCCCGCGCAGCACCCACTCGTCGGTGGCCTCGTCGTAGACGGCCCGGGTACGCATCGCGCCGACGTCGGAGCCGGCCTCCGGCTCGCTGGTGCAGAAGGCGGCGACGGCGGGCTGGTCGACGTCGCCGAAGCACTGCGGCACCCATTCGACGAGCTGGTCGGGGGTGCCCGCGCCGTAGATGGCGGCTACCGCGAGGGAGGTGCCGAAGATGCCCAGGCCGATGCCGGCGTCACCCCAGAAGAGTTCCTCGCTGGCGATCGGCAGGGAGAGGCCGGTGGGGTCGGCCCAGCAGGTGGCGAGGAACTCGAAGCCGTAGAGGCCGACCTTCGCCGCTTCCTGGATGACCGGCCAGGGGGTTTCCTCCCGGGCGTCCCACTCGGCCGCGGCCGGGCGCACGACGTCGGCTGCGAAGCCGTGCACCCAGTCGCGTAGATCCCGCTGTTCCTCGTTCAGGTCGAGCGAGAACTCGGCCATGTCAGGCCTTGGGGATGTCGAACAGGTTGGCGATGTTGGCGGCCAGGCCCAGGTCGCCCTTGGCCTTCAGCTTGCCGGTCATGAACATCATCACCGGGTTACCGCCACCGGAGACGATCTTCAGGAATTCGACCGGGCCCATGGTGAGGCTGAGCTTCGGGTCGTGCTGCGGAGTCTCGTTGACGACGCACTTGCCGTCGGCAATGGCGATCTCGTAGGTGTCGGTGCCACCGTCGGGGCGACCGGTGATGTTCCAGTGGATCACCGCGTTGGTCGCACCGGCCCGGTCGGGGCGGAACAGCTCCGGCATCCGGCCGAAGACCGTGCTCAGGATCTTGCCGCGCAGGTCGCCGGACATGACCTCGGCGATCTTGTCGTCGGGGGTGGACTTGACCAGCTGGGCGAATTCCTTGGGGCCGACGTTGCCGAAGTTGGCCGGGTCGAAGTCAGTCATTGGGGGATGCACCTCTCGGGCGGGCCGACTTTGGTTACTCGGGCGTAACCTTACGCACGAGTAGGTATGCTCGCAAGAGTGTCCAGCACACCCACCTTCAAGCGCCTGCCCCGGGCCGTACGCGAGCAGCAGATGCTCGACGCGGCCGTCAAGGTCTTCTCCCGACGCGGCTTCCATGCCGCGAGCATGGACGAGATCGCCGAGGACGCCGGCATCTCCAAGCCGATGGTCTACGCGTACCTCGGCACGAAGGAGGAGCTCTTCGTCGCCTGCCTGCACCGGGAGGGCACCCGGATGATGGAGGCCATCGCCGGGGCCGCCGCGCCGGACCTGCCCGCGGACGAACGGCTCTGGCGCGGGCTGCGCGCCTTCTTCGGCTTCGTCGGCGCACATCGGGACGGCTGGGCGGTGCTCTACCGGCAGGCCCGCGGCTCCCAGCCGTTCGCCGGCGAGCTGGCCGCGATGCGCGCCCGGCTGGTCGAGGTGGTCGCCGGGATGCTCGACCACGCGCTGCGCGCCGAGGGGCGCGAGGTGGGCGAGACCGAGCTGGAGGTCGTCGCGTACGCCCTGGTCGGGGCGACCGAGTCCCTCGCGGACTGGCTCGCCGACCACCCGGAGGCCGACCCGGAGAAGACCGCCACCCGGATGATGAACGCGGCCTGGCTCGGCGCCGGCCAACTGCTGCGCGGCGCCACCTGGCGCCCGCCCACCCCGCCCACCTGATCAGCTTCAGCGGCGGGCGGCGGCCCGCCGGTGCGCCCGGCGACGCAGCCACCGGCCCAGCTCCAGCAGGCCGGTGACGGCGAGGGAGAGCCCGACGCCGACCAGCAGGGCGCGGCCCGGATCGTGTTCGAAGGCCAGGCCGCCGAAGTAGCCGAGCAGCCCGCAGTAGGTGGCCCAGCTGCCGGTGGCCACCGCGTCGTAGAAGAGGAAGCGGGACAGCGGGTACCGGACGGCACCCATGGTCAGGGTGACCGCGGTGCGGCCACCGGGCACGTACCGCGACGTGGTGAGGATCGAGCCGCCTCGCCGATCCACCGCCCGCCGGGCCCAGTCCGACCCGGTTCGGCGGCGGCTCTCCGCCGGCAGCCGGGCCAGCCGGTGCGCGCCGCCGCCCCGGCCGATGCCGTACGAGACGTGGTCGCCGGCGAGCGCGCCGACCGCGGCCACCACGATCACCGCGACCAGGTTCGGCTCGCCGGCCGCGGCGAACACCCCGGCGGTGATCACCACCGTCTCGCCCGGCACCACCGGGAAGAAGGCGTCGACCGCGGTCACCACGAAGATCACCAGGTACACCCACGGCGAGGTGACGGTGTGGTGGAGCAGGTCGAGCACCGACTGCATGCCCTCATGCTCCGGTGACCGACCCTCGGGCGGAGGCGCATCCGGGGAGAACGGGTGCCGGGGACGCCGCCCCGGCACCCCGCCGTCAGCGGATCGTGCCGACCAGGTGCGGCCGGCCGGTCCGGGCGTCGTGCAGCGCGAAGTCCCAGCCCGGGGTGGCGCTGAAGGCCACCGTGGTGGGCAGCGGCACCGGCAGCTTGAACGCCACGTCGACGGTGTAGGCGTCCGGCAGCCGGCTCTCCAGCGCGGCCAGGCAGCGGGCCTTGCTCCACATCCCGTGCGCGATCGGGCGGGGGAAGCCGAGCAGCCGGGCCCCGAGCTTCGAGGTGTGGATCGGGTTGTGGTCGCCGGAGACCCGGGCGTAGTCCGCACCCACCCGCGGCTCGACCCGCCACCGGGCGGAGGCGGCCGGCGGCGCGGGCCGGTCACCCGGGTCGCGCCGGGCGCCGCCGCCGGGCGTGCGCTCCTTCCCGAGGTACGTCGAGACGCCGCGCCAGACCTCCTCACCGGCGACCGACCCGACCAGGACGACGTCGATCTGCCGTCCCCGCTCGTGCGGGCGCAGGTGCTCCGCGTAGGTGACGAAGTCCAGCGTCTCGCCGGCCTCGATCGGGCGGTGCACGGTGATCCGGTTGCCCACGTGCACCACCCCGGTGAGCGGGATGGGGAACTCCGGCGTGGTCATCAGCCGCAGTGCCAGTGGGAAGCCCATGACGTGCGGATACGTGGCCGGCAGCCGGTCGGCGAGCCGGAAGCCGCAGACCCGGTCGTAGTCGGCCAGGTGCGCCCGGTCGACGGTGGCCCCGGTGACCGCCAGCTCGACCTGCGGCGGCGCGTCCGGGCGTCGGGACCGGCCGATCACCGGCACCGCGTCGCGCAGCGCCCGCCGGTAGAGCGCCCCCTGCGCCGGCATCCGGGACAGCTCCAGCCGGGCCCGTCTCCCGGCGGCGGCCGGCTCGTCCGTGGCGTACCGCGACAGGTCGTGGGTGGCCTCGGTGCTCGCGTCGTGCCCCGACGGGCCGGCCGCGCGGACGGCGGCCAGCTGCGCCGGCGAGATGACCTCCGTCGGCCCGTCGATCAGCTCATGGACGGAGAGGTCCTCGGTCGAGGCGTCCTCCGGTCGTTCCTTCCGCCGCGCCATCACGCCCCCAGCAGGCTCTGACCGCAGACCCGGACCACGTTGCCGCTGACCGCGCCGCTGGCCGGCCAGGCCAACCAGCCGATGGTCTCGGCCACGTCCACCGGCAGCCCGCCCTGCGACATGCTGTTCATCCGGCGGCCCGCCTCGCGCAGCGCCAGCGGGATCCGCGCGGTCAGCCGAGTCTCGATGAACCCGGGCGCGACGGCGTTGACGCTGATCCCGCGCCCACGCAGCGCCGGGGCGAGCGAGTCGACCAGCCCGATCACGCCGGCCTTACTGGTGGCGTAGTTGGTCTGCCCGCGGTTGCCGGCGATCCCGGCGATGGAGGAGACCGAGACGATCCGGCCGCCGGCCGGGATCAGGTCGCGCTCCAGCAGTACGTCGTTGATCCGCTCCTGACTGGAGAGGTTGACGTCGATCACCTGGTCCCAGCGGTCGGCGTCCATCCGGCCGAGGGTCTTGTCCCGGGTGATGCCGGCGTTGTGCACCACCACGTCGACCCGGCCGTGCCGGGCGGCGAGGTGCTCGGCGAGCCGGGTCGGGGCGTCCGGGGTGGTCAGGTCGAGCTGCAGGGCGCTGCCGCCGATCTCGTTCACCACCGCGGCCAGCGCGTCGCCGGCCGCCGGGATGTCCAGGGCGACGACCTGAGCGCCGTCGCGGGCCAGCACCTTGGCCAGCGCCGCGCCGATGCCCCGGGCCGCTCCGGTGACCAGCACGACCTGCCCGTCCAGCGGCCGGTCCCAGTCCGCCGGCGGCGCCGCGTGACCGGCGCCCACCCGGACCACCTGCCCGGAGACGTACGCGGACCGGCCCGACAACAGGAAGCGGAGGGTCGATTCGAGGCTGGTGAGCGTGCCAGCGTCGCCGTCCTTCGTCACGTACACCAGCTGAGCGGTGACGCCCCGGCCGAACTCCTTGCCGATGCTGCGGGTCAGCCCCTCCAGGGCCCGCTGTGCGGTGGCCTCGCGGGGAGAGCCGCACTCCGCCGGCGGGGTGCCGAGCACGACCACCCGGCCGCTGGGCAGCACCGCGCGGGCGTGCGGGTGGAAGAAGTCGTAGAGCTGGCGCAGGCCGGTGGAGTCGGTGATGCCGGTGGCGTCGTACACCAGGGCGCCGAACCGGGCGGTGGGGTCGGTGTCGGCGGCGGGGTCGCGCAGCTCGACCCCGGCGGCGGTCAGGATCTTGCCGACCGGCTCGGCGAGCCGGCCCCCGGTCGCCGCGCCCAGCAGGACCGGCCCGGGCAGGAGCGGGTCGCCGGGCGTGTGCCGGCGCAGTCGCGGCGGGTCGGGCAGCCCGAGGCGCTTGACCAGCGCGCGGCCGGCCCCCGATTGGACGAAGCTCGCGTACCTGTCGGTCATAGGCGTAGCCTACTGGCCAGTAGGTTGTGGGCAAGCCCTGAAACGGAGGCGGGATCGTGCAGAGCATCCGGCGGGTCGCGGTCATCGGCGGCAACCGCATCCCCTTCGCCCGGTCCAACTCGCGGTACGCCAGCGCGTCCAACGCCGACCTGCTCGGCGCGGCCCTGGACGGGCTGATCGCCCGGTTCGGGCTGGCCGGCCAGCGGGTCGGCGAGGTGGTGGCCGGCGCGGTGCTCAAGCACTCCAAGGACTTCAACCTGGCCCGCGAGGTGGTGCTCGGCTCGCGGCTCGACCCGCACACCCCGGCGTACGACATCCAGCAGGCCTGCGGCACCGGCCTGGAGGCGGCCATCCTGGTCGCCAACAAGATCGCCCTCGGGCAGCTCGACGTGGGCATCGCCGCCGGCGTCGACACCACCTCCGACGCCCCCCTCGCGGTCAACGAGGAGATGCGCCGCACCCTGCTCAAGCTCAACTCCGCCCGCACCCTCGGTGAGCGGCTGAAGGTCGCGGCCAAGCTGCGCCCGCTCCAGCCGTTCCAGCCGGAGATCCCGCGCAACGCCGAACCGCGCACCGGACTCTCCATGGGCGAGCACGCCGCCCGCACCGCCGTGCGCTGGAACGTCGACCGGGCCGCCCAGGACGACCTGGCGCTGCGCTCGCACCAGCGGCTCGCCGCCGCGTACGACCGGGGCTTCTTCGACGACCTGATGACGCCGTACCTCGGGCTGACCCGGGACCAGAACCTCCGGCCGGACACCAGCCCGGAGAAGCTCGCCTCGCTCAAGCCGGTCTTCGGCACGAAGGGCCCGGACGCCGAGCGGGCCACCATGACCGCCGGCAACTCCTCCCCGCTCACCGACGGCGCCTCGACCGTGCTGCTGGCCAGCGAGGAGTGGGCGCGCGAGCACCACCTGCCCGTGCTGGCCTGGTTCTCCTGGTCCGAGACGGCCGCCGTCGACTTCGTGCACGGCGACGAGGGTCTGCTGATGGCGCCCGCGTACGCGGTGCCCCGGATGCTGGCCCGGGCCGGGCTGACCCTTCAGGACTTCGACTACTACGAGATCCACGAGGCGTTCGCCTCCCAGGTGCTGGCCACCCTCGCCGCGTGGGAGTCGCCGGAGTTCTGCAAGGAGCGGCTCGGCCTGGACGGCCCGCTCGGGTCGATCGACCGGGAAAAGCTGAACGTCAACGGCTCCTCACTCGCCGCCGGCCACCCGTTCGCCGCCACCGGTGGGCGGATCGTGGCCACGCTGGCCAAGCTGCTCGCCGAGTCCGGCAGCGGTCGGGGCCTGATCTCGATCTGCGCGGCCGGCGGCCAGGGGGTGACCGCGATCCTGGAGCGCTGAACCGTCAACCGATAGTTCACCCGCAGGTGACCGGTCGGAGACCTCGGCACGGAAGTGTGGTCCCTCGCGCCGGGCGTCGGCCCCGTGTAGCGTTTCTAGGTCGAACAGCGTTACAGATTCTCTGCGTCCGGGACGGGGCCGGCAACGATGGGATCAACCATGTCCGGACCGATCACGCTCTCCGTGGTCGTTCCGATGTACAACGAGACGGCGGTCATCGGGGCCCTCGTCGCCCGGCTGCGGCCGGTACTCGACGCCCTCGACGTCGAGTACGAGGTGGTGGCCGTCGACGACGGCAGCCGGGACGGCACGGCCGGCCTGGTCAGTGTCCACGCGCGCCAGTGGCCGCAGCTGCGCCTGGTCCAGCTGCGCCGCAACAGCGGGCACCAGGCGGCGCTGACCGCCGGCCTGCACCGGTCCCGCGGCCGCTGGGTGGTCAGCATCGACGCGGACCTCCAGGACCCGCCGGAGACCATCGCCGAGATGCTCCGGGTGGCCCGGGAGGACGGCGTCGACGTGGTTTACGGCGTCCGCTCCGACCGCAGCACCGACACCGTCTTCAAGCGGAACACCGCCCGCGGCTACTACTGGCTGATGCGCCGGCTGGTCGGCGGGGACATGCCCGCCCAGGCCGGCGACTTCCGGCTGCTCAGCAGGGACGTCGTCGAGGTGCTGCGCCGGCTGCCCGAGCGCGCGCCGGTCTACCGGCTGCTGATCCCCTCGCTGGGCTTCCCCAGCGCCGAGGTCAGCTACGTCCGGGAGGCGCGCGCCGCCGGCGAGACGAAGTACCCGCTGCGCAAGATGGTGGCCCTGGCCTGGGACAGCACGGCCAACTTCTCGGCCGCCCCGCTGCGGGTCGCCACCTGGCTCGGGGTGACCAGCTTCGTGGCCTGCCTGGCGCTGATCGCCTTCGGCATGACCGCGTACGCCACCGGCACCGCGATCCCCGGCTGGACCTCGATGTTCGTGGCGGTGCTCCTGCTCAGCGGGGTGCAGCTGATCTGCCTCGGCCTGCTCGGGGAGTACGTCGGACGGATCTACGCGACCGTGCAGAACCGGCCGATCTTCCACGTCGGCTTCGACTCCGTGGAGTCGCCCGGTGAGCTGGCGGAGCCGCTGGTGGTGGCCGATTCGGCGGACCCGGCGGTCTCCGCCGACCGGCCGGGCGTTCCCGTCAGCGGCTGAGCCGGATGCTGGAGCTGCACACAACGGAGGACGCGGCACCGTCCCCCGTGGACAGTGATGGAACTTCCGACCTGCCGGACGGCGTCGCGTCCGGCCCTGACGGAGCCGCCGCGCCGGAACCGACCCCGCCGCCGCGACGACGGCGGTTCCCCCGAATCGGCGGCTGGCTGCCGACCGCCCTGGTGCTCGCCGCCACTGCGGTCGTCCTGAACTGGTACGGCGTCTCCGGGAAGGACATCGCCCTCTTCGCCGGCTACACCGTCGGCTGCGCGGCCCTGCCCGGCACCCTGCTGTGGCGCGCCCTGCACGGGCGCTCCGGCACCCTCGCCGTCGACGTGGCGGCGGGCTTCGCCCTGGGGCTCGCCGTCGAGCTGGCGGTATACATCCCGGCCCGCGCCCTCGACGTGCCGCTGGCCGTGCTGGGCTGGCCGGCGCTCACGATCGTCGCGTTCCTCGCCGTGCCCCGACTGCGCCGGCACTGGCGGGGCGGACCCGAGCGGCTCCCCCTCGGGGTCAGCTGGGCGCTCGCCGGCTTCGCCCTGTTCATGCTGGCCCGCTCGGCGCTGTTCTTCCGGACCGAGGCGCTGGCCGGCCCGGCCTCCCTCACCCCCAACGTCGACCTGCCGTTCCAGATCGCGCTGGTCGGCGAGTTCAAGCACCACATGCGACCCACCGCGCCGTACGTGGCGACGGAGGCGCTCCAGTACCACTGGTACGCGCACGCGCACGCCGCCGCGTCGAGCTGGATCACCGGCATCGAACCGCAGGTGCTGATCCTGCGGCTCCTGGTACTGCCGATCGTCGCCGCGTTCCTGGTGCTGGTGGTGGGCGTGCTGCGGGCGATCAGCGGGCGGTGGTGGCCCGGCCCGGTGGCGCTGCTCCTGCTCTACCTCGGCACCGCGACCGTCCCGTACGCCTGGACCTCCGCGCCGGTCTTCGACGCCACGCTGCTCGACACGTTCTGGCTCAGCCCGACCCAGACCATGGCCGCGACGCTGGCCCTGGCCGTCCTGCTGGTGCTGGCCCGGCTGCTCCGCGAGGCCGCCGCCCCGGCCGGCGGCTGGGCCGCCCTGGTGCTGCTGGTCGGCGCCGTCGCCGGGGCCAAGGCCACCTTCGTGCCCGCCCTGGCCTGCGGGCTGCTCCTCGCGCTGGTCGGGCAGCTGGTCACCCGCCGGCGGCGGCTGCGCACGCTGTCCGCGCTCGCGATCGTGCTGGCCTGGTTCGCCTTCGCCCAGTACGTGCTCTTCAACGGCGGCAGCTACGGCACCGAGGTCGCCCCGCTGTCAGTGGTCAGGTGGAGCATGGTGGGCGGGCTCGTCCTCGGCGCGCCGATGCCGACCGAGCCCTGGTCCGCCCTCGGGACGCTCGCCCTGATCTCCCTGCTGGCCTGCGCCTTCGGCCTGGTCGGCATCGTCGGGCTGCTGCGCCGGCGTTGGCTCTCCGATCCGGCCGTACTGTTCATGGCAGGCTTCGCCGCGGCGGGGATCGGTGCGATGTACACGTTCGGCCATCCCGGGCTGAGCGAGATCTACTTCGGTCGGACGGCCCGCCCGTACCTGGCGATGCTGGCCGCGCTCGGGCTGGCCAGCCTGCTGTCCCGCGCAGCGGAGCTGCGCCGCGGCGCCCGGCTCGCCCTCGTCGGGCTGCTGGCGCTGGCCGCCGCGCTCGGGGTGTCGGCCGTGTTCGTGGTCCGGAACGGGGCGGGCCGGTACCGCCCGGCCGGCCTGCACCTGCTGGAGGGGGTGGTCGAGCCGTACCTCGCCCTGGTGGCGGTGCTGGTGGCGCTCGGGGTGGTGCTGCTCGTCCTCGCCCGGCTGGTTCGGCTCGCGCCGTCGGCCGGGGTGGCCGCGGTGGTGGTGCTCTTCGCCGCGACCTCCGCCGTCAGCGACTCGGGTCAGTTGCGGTACATGACGGAGCTGGTCTCGTCCGGTGCGCCGCTGCGGGACCTGACCGTGTCCGAGCCCAGCATCCCGGTGGGCGGCATCGAGGCGGCCCGCTGGCTACGGGAGCATTCCGACCCGGACGACCTGGTCGCCACCAACCGCCACTGCCGGTTCCCCGCCCGTCCGCTCTGCGACAACCGCGACTTCTGGCTGGCTGCGTACTCGGAGCGGCGGGTGCTGGTCGAGGGCTGGGCGTACGTCGAGCAGGCGCTGACCGACCGCACCATCTACGACCACCTCGGCGGCAGTCCGTACTGGGACCCGCAGCGGCTGAGCCACAACGACGCCGTCTTCACCGCGCCGACCGAGGTGAACGTCGCCGCGCTGGCCGAGAACCACCGAATCCGTTGGCTGGTCGCCGTGGAGCCGGGCGTCAATCCGGAGCTGGCCCGGTACGCGACCCCCCGGTTCGTCTCGTACGACGTCACCGTCTTCGAGATCCGCCGGTGACCGCCCCAGGCACCGCCGTGGAGGACCACGTGTCGGACCGGCCCGCCCCCAGCCGGGTCGGCCCGCTGCGCGTCGCGGCGTCCGCCCTGCCCTGGGTGATCGTCCTGGTCGCCGTCCTGTTCGCCTGGGACCGCGGCGACGTGCCGGTCGCCGACGCCTGGCGGTTCGCCGCGTACTGGGCGGTGGCGCTGGTGCTGCCCGGCACGCTGGTGCACCGGGCGCTGCGCGGCGGGCGGGGCAACCTGCCCGAGGACCTCGGCTACGGCGCGGCCACCGGCCTGCTGCTGGAGCTCGTCGCCTGGGCCGGCGCCGCCGCCACCGGTCAGCAGTCCCTGCTGCGCTGGTGGCCGGCGCCCGTGCTGCTCGCCTTCCTGGCCGTGCCGGGGCTGCGCCGGCACTGGCGGGTCGGCCCGCGCCGGCCGCTCCCGGTGGCCTGGAACTGGGCAATCTGCGTGGTGCTGCTGCTGGTGCTCGGCTGGGCGATGACGCAGTGGCGGCACGTCCCGCTGCCGCCGGCCACCTCCGCGTACTACCAGGACCTCTTCTACCACCTCAGCCTCGCGCAGGAGCTGACCCGGTCGATGCCGTTCCGGCTGCCGCACGTCGCCGGGGAGGCGCTGCGGTACCACTACCTCTCCGACGCCCACGTCGCCACGGGCAGCATGGTCACCGGCATTCCGCCCGCCGTGGTGCTGCTGCGGCTCTGGCTGGTGCCGGTGTCCGCCACGGCGGTCCTGCTCGTCGCCGGGCTGGCCCGCGACCTCAGCCGGACCGCCTGGGCCGGTCCGGTGGCGGCCGCCGGTGGCCTGCTCGGGCTGCCGGTGCTCCTCGGCTCGCCGGTCAGCACGCCGGGTAGTTCGCCGCTGTCGCTGGTCAGCATCTCGCAGACGTACGTGCTGGTGCCGATGCTGCTGCTCGCCGGCATCTGCCTCGACGTGGTCCGGGACCAGCGTCTCGGGCGGGCCTGGCCGCTGGTGCCGCTCCTCGGGCTGGCCTGTGCCGGGTCGAAGTCCAGCGCGCTGCCACCGGTGATCGCCGGCCTGGGGCTGGCCACGCTGGTCGGCTGGTGGGTGCGGCGCCGGGTGCCGTGGGCGGCGTTCGGGGCGCTGGCCTGCCTCGTGGCGGCGATGGGCGTCGGCTACGTCCTGTTCGCCGGCGGCGGGGCCTCGTCGCTGCGCCCGCAACTGTTCGGCGTGATCCGCTTCATGCTGCCGTACACCGAGACGCTCGGCGCCGGCGACCGGGCCGCCCCGGGCGGACTGCTGCCGCCCGGCCTCGCCGACGCCGGCCGGATCGGGTGGCTGCTCGGGTTCGCGCTGCTCGGCTGGTGGCTGCTGACCAACACGCCGCGGTGGGCCGGGTTGTCGCTGCTCGCCACCCGGGAGCACCGGGCGGATCCGGCCGGCTGGCTGCTCGCCGGCGCGGTGCTGGCGGGTGCCGGGGCCACCTGGGTCACCTACCACCCCACCGCCAGCCAGCTCTACTTCTGGCTCGGGGTGGTGCCGTTCGGTGCGCTGCTGGCCGCCGGCTGGTTGGTGGCGGCGCGCCAACCGTGGCCGGTGCCGGTGGTGAGCGCCCTGGCCGGCGCGGTGGTGACGCTGGCCGTGCCGTTCCTCGGCCGCCCCGAGCGGCAGCTGGCGGCCTGGAACGGGAAGCTGGCCGACTCGGTGGTCCGCTTCGCGGTGTTCGTGGCGCTGGCGGCGCTGCTCGGGGTCGGGGTCGCCGCGCTGGCCCGCCGGATCCGGCCGGTCGGCGCGGGCGCGCCCCGGATCGGCGAGGAGCCCACCGCCGTGGCCGCGGAAGCGGCGCCGAGCGGTGCGCCGGCCGGCGAGCGGGCCACCGGTCGCCGGCGGTGGGTGGGGGCCGCGCTGGTGGGCGTGACCGCCGCGCTGCTCGGCGGGAGCGTGGCCGCCGGCGTGGACGGCACGGTGAATCTGCTGTCCCGGCCCGCCGGGCCGGTGTATCCCTCGCGGTTCGCCCTCACCGCGGACGAGGCGCGGGCGGCGCTCTGGTTGGACGCGCACGCCGGGACCGACGACGTGGTGGCCACCAACGTGCACTGCCAGCCGGTGGCGACTGTCCCGCACTGCGACGCGCGGGCGTTCTGGGTGACCGGTCTCGGTGGCCGTCGGGCCGTAATGGAGAGCTGGGGCTACACGGACGCCGCGCTGGCCGCGCAGGGCCGCTACGGGCTCGGGTACGTCCGGCAGGACCCGCCCGACCCCGCGCTGCTCGCGTTCAACGACGGCGTCTTCACCGCACCCACTCCGGTCGACCTGGACCGGATGGCGCGGGAGTACGACGTCCGCTGGCTCTTCGCCGACTCCCGGGCCGGCGCGGTCTCCCCGGAGCTGGCCCGGCTGGCCCGGGTCCGGCTGGTCGCCGGCCCGGTGACGATCTACGAGCTGAACCGCCCCTGACCGACCAGGTCCACCTTCGGTGGGCAACAAGCACAAAAGCTCACATTCACGTTCCGACCTCCCGACGATGAAGGCACTGATCGTCCTTTATCGGGAGGTGGGGAGTGGACCGGCACCAGGTGCGCAACGCCCTGCTGACGACGGGACTGTCGCCGGACGCCTTCGAGATCGAGGGCGTGCACGAGCACGTGCCGGTCCCTGCCGACTTCTGGTTCCTGCGGGGGTCGGCGGGGGGACGGTGGGAGATCGGCGCCTACGAGCGCGGCACGTACGACGTGCGGCAGGTCTTCGACACCGAGGAGGAGGCGTGCGCCGGGCTGTGGCGCGCGCTCACCGGGCGTCCCGCGCCCGCCTGACCGGCGGCGGGCGGGTCCAGGCCGGACCGGGCCGTAGGAGAGAATGAGGTACGTGACGACGATCCCGAACGTGCTCGCCAACCGTTACGCCTCGCCCGAGCTGGTCGCCCTCTGGTCACCCGAGGAGAAGGTACGGATGGAGCGGCGGCTCTGGCTCGCCGTCCTGAAGGCCCAGCGCGACCTGGGCGTGGCCGTTCCCGACGGGGTGGTCGAGGCGTACGAGCGGGTGGTCGACGACGTCGACCTGGCCTCGATCGCGGAGCGCGAGCGGGTCACCCGGCACGACGTGAAGGCCCGGATCGAGGAGTTCAGCGCACTCGCCGGGCATGAGCACGTGCACAAGGGGATGACCTCCCGGGACCTCACCGAGAACGTCGAGCAGCTCCAGGTGCGCGCCTCGCTGGAGCTGATCCGGGACCGGGTGGTCGCCACCCTGGCCCGGCTCGCCCGGCACGCCCACGAGTACTCCGGCCTGGTGATGACCGGCCGGTCGCACAACGTCGCCGCGCAGGCGACCACGCTGGGCAAGCGCTTCGCGTCGGCGGCCGAGGAGCTGCTGATCGCGTACGAGCGGCTGGACGACCTGATCGGCCGGTACCCGCTGCGCGGCATCAAGGGGCCGGTGGGCACCGCCGCCGACCAGCTCGACCTCTTCGACGGCGACGCCGACAAGGTGGCCGAGCTGGAGCGCCGGGTGGCCGGGCACCTCGGCTTCGCCCGAGTGCTGGACAGCGTCGGGCAGGTCTACCCGCGGTCGCTCGACTTCGACGTGCTCTCCGCGCTGGCCCAGGTGGCCGCGGGGCCGTCCTCGCTGGCCACGACGATCCGGCTGATGGTCGGCCAGGAGCTGGTGACCGAGGGCTTCAAGCCGGGGCAGGTCGGTTCGAGCGCCATGCCGCACAAGATGAACACCCGTTCCAGCGAGCGGGTGAACGGCTTCGCGGTGATCATCCGGGGTTACCTGTCGATGGTCGGCGAGTTGGCCGGTGACCAGTGGAACGAGGGGGACGTCTCCTGCTCGGTGGTCCGCCGGGTGGCGCTGCCGGACGCGTTCTTCGCCGCCGACGGGCTCTTCCAGACCTTCCTCACCGTGCTGGACGAGTTCGGGCCGTACCCGGCGGTGATCAACCGGGAGCTGGAGCGCTTCCTGCCGTTCCTGGCCACCACGAAGATCCTGGTCGCGGCGGTCCGACGGGGGGTGGGCCGGGAGGTCGCGCACGAGGTGATCAAGGAGCACGCGGTCGCGGTGGCGCTCGCCATGCGCGAGAAGGGCGCTCCCGAGAACGACCTCTTCGACCGCCTGGCGGCGGACGGCCGGCTCGGTCTGTCCCGCGCCGAGATCGACGCCCTGGTCGCCGACCGCGCCGCCTTCACCGGCGCCGCCACCACCCAGATCGACCGCATCACCACCCGCATCGCCGACATCCTGGCCGCCCACCCCCAAGCCACCACCTACACCCCACCCCCCATCCTCTGACCCCGGCCCTCTCGCCGTTGATCAAGAAGTTTGCGCACGCGGGAACGCTCCACGAGGGCGCAAACTTCTTGATCAACAAGGTTTGGCCGGGTCAGGAGTCGCGGGTGGGGGTGTCGGCGGACGAGGAGAGGTTGGGGGCGCTCGCCGGCTCGGCGATGCCGCCGGGGGCCTCGGTGAAGCTGGGCTCGTGGGCCGTTTCCGCGGCGACCAGGGGCTGATCGTGGGGCATCACGTCGGGGGTCTTCTGCACCACGATCACCGCGGTCCCGTAGGCGCAGATCTCCATCCACATCTCGCCGCAGTCGCGGCTGTCGAACCGCATCCCCACCACGGCGTTCGCGCCGAGCCGGAGCGCCTCCTCACCCAGGCGGGCCACCGAGTCGGTACGCCAGCGGGTCAGGTTGTCCGGCGCCATCGGGTCGTACGCGCCGCCGCGCAGGTTCTTGACCCCCTCGCGGTAGGGGTTCCGCGTCCGCGCCATCGACGACACCACTTCGCCGAGGATCTGGCGGATCTCGTAGCCAGGCAGTTGATCCGTCGTCACGACCAGCACGGTTCCGATGCTGTCAGTAGCCGGGCGGCTCGTTCGCGAGCCGTGTTCACCTGATCGGATGCTGCAAAACGGCGCGGCGCGGACGGGCGGCACGGGAACGGGTCGATCGGCCCGGGTCGCGCCGTACTGTCGGACACCGGCCAGCAGGGTTGACCGAACCGTTATGAGCCCACAACCACCCCGGACGTCGCCGAGCCGCCGCGAGGTAACAATTTGATCGCCATGGTCGGCGGAAAATGCCTGCTCAGGGCGGGTTTGGTCGAGCTGGGAGCGGGTGCGGCGACGGACGGCAGCCGGTTATGTCGATCACTGCCTGGACTGCCCCCGACCGGTGCGTCCGGGGCGGAATCTGCCAGGTACGCTGGCTGCGCTCGCCCGTAGTGGGCCGGCACCCAACTGCGTACACAGTCAGGAGTGCCCAGTGCCTCGCGTCGTCGTCGACGTCATGCTCAAGCCCGAGATCCTCGATCCTCAGGGCCAGGCCGTCGCAAACGCGCTGCCGCGGCTCGGCGTCAGTGACGTCGCCTCCGTCCGGATCGGCAGGCGGATCGAGATCGAGTTCACCGGTGAACCGGACCTGGACCGGGCCCGGGAGATCGCCGACAAGCTGCTCGCCAACCCGGTCATCGAGGACTTCACCGTCCGGGTCGTCGAGGCCGACGAGACCGTGGACGCGCACCCGTGACCGCGCGCGTCGGTGTGGTGACCTTCCCCGGCTCGCTCGACGACGGCGACGCGGCCCGCGCCGTCCGGATCGCCGGCGCCGACCCGGTCCGGCTCTGGCACGGTGACCCGGACCTGCACGGAGTGGACGGCGTCGTCCTCCCCGGCGGCTTCTCCTACGGCGACTACCTGCGCTGCGGCGCCATCGCCCGGTTCGCGCCGGTGATGGAGACGATCGTGGACGCGGCGCGCGGCGGCCTGCCGGTGCTCGGCATCTGCAACGGCTTCCAGATCCTCTGCGAGGCGCACCTGCTCCCCGGCGCGCTCACCCGCAACCAGCACCTGCACTTCCGCAACCGGGACCAGGTCCTGCGCGTCGAGTCCGTCGGCACCGCCTGGACGAACGCGTTCCAGGCCGGGCAGGAGATCCTCATCCCGGTGAAGAACGGTGAGGGCTGCTACGTCGCGGACACCGCGACCCTGGACGAGCTGGAGGCCGAGGGGCGGGTCGTGGCCCGCTACGTCGGCGGCAACCCCAACGGCTCGCAGCGTGACATCGCCGCGATCACCAATTCCGCCGGCAACGTGGTCGGCATCATGCCCCACCCCGAGCACGCGGTCGAGGCGCTCACCGGCCCCTCCCTGGACGGTCTCGGCTTCTTCACCTCGGTGCTCAAGCACCTGGTGGGGACGCCGGCGTGACGGTGCGCGGCGGGAACATCGGTCTGCTCCACCGCCCGGCGGGCGGCGACGAGCGCAGCGAGGAGAGGTCATGACCACCCATCAGGACCCGGCCGTACGGGAGACACCGGGCCCCTACCCGGGCGCCCCGGCCGCCGTGGCACCGCAGGGCGGCCCGGCCGACGCGGGCCGGCACTCCGGCCTGGCGCCGGCCGCCGACTGGACCGCCGGTGTGGACACCGTGCAGCGGGCCGTCGACAGCCCGGAGGAACTCCAGCCGTACGCGGAGCTGGGCCTCCGTGACGACGAGTACGACCGGATCCGGCACATCCTCGGCCGCCGCCCCACCCAGGCCGAGCTGGCCATGTACTCGATCATGTGGAGCGAGCACTGCTCCTACAAGTCGAGCAAGGTGCACCTGCGCCAGTTCGGCGAGAAGGCCCCGCCGAGCGACCGGCTGCTCGCCGGCATCGGGGAGAACGCCGGCGTGGTCCGCGTCTCCGACGAGCTGGCGGTGACCTTCAAGGTCGAGTCGCACAACCACCCGAGCTTCGTCGAGCCGTACCAGGGCGCGGCGACCGGCGTCGGCGGCATCGTCCGGGACATCCTCGCCATGGGCGCCCGCCCGATCGCGGTGATGGACCCGCTGCGCTTCGGCGCCGCCGACCACCCCGACACCGCCCGGGTGCTGCCCGGCGTGGTCGCCGGCGTCGGCGGCTACGGCAACTGCCTCGGCCTGCCCAACATCGGTGGCGAGCTGGTCTTCGACCCCTGCTACCAGGGCAACCCGCTGCTCAACGCGCTCTGCCTCGGCGTACTCCCGGTCGACCGGCTGCAGAAGAAGGACGCCACCGGCCCCGGCAACGTGGTGGTGCTGCTCGGCGCGAAGACCGGCCGGGACGGTATCGGCGGCGTGTCGGTGCTGGCCAGCGCCACCTTCGACGAGGGCAGCGAGCAGCGCCGCCCGTCGGTGCAGGTGGGCGACCCGTTCACCGAGAAGCTGCTGATCGAGGCCTGCCTCGAGCTGTACGACGCCGAGCTGGTCGTCGGCATCCAGGACCTCGGCGGCGCGGGCCTGACCTGCGCGCTGACCGAGACCGCCGCGTCCGCGGGCACCGGCATGCGGGTCTGGCTGGAGCGGGTTCCGCTGCGCGAGCCCTCGATGGAGCCGCACGAGATCCTGGCCAGCGAGTCCCAGGAGCGGATGCTGCTGGTCGTCACGCCGGAGAAGCTGGAGGCGGTGCTCAAGACCGCCGAGAAGTGGGGCGTGCTCGCCACCGCGATCGGCGAGGTCACCGCGCCGTCGGCCGACGGCCAGCCGGGCCGGCTGCTGGTGACCTGGCGTGACCACGTGGTGGTCGACGTGCCGCCGGGCTCGCTGGTCGACGACGGCCCGGTCTACGCCCGCCCGATGCGCGAGCCGGCCGACCTGATCCTGCTCCAGGCCGACCGGGCCGAGACGCTGCCCCGGCCGACCAACCCGGAGGCGCTGCGGGAGACCGTGCTCCGCATGATCGCGTCGCCGAACCTGGCCGACAAGACCTGGGTCACCGAGCAGTACGACCGGTACGTGCTGGGCAACACCGTGCTGGCCCAGCCGGAGGACTCCGGCGTGATCCGGATCGACGAGCGGACCGGCCTGGGCGTCGCCCTCTCCGTCGACGGCAACGGCCGGTACGCCCGCCTCGACCCGTACAACGGGACGAAGCTGGCGCTGGCCGAGGCGTACCGGAACGTGGCGGTGACCGGCGCGAAGCCGATCGCCGTGACCAACTGCCTCAACTTCGGCTCGCCCGAGGACCCGGGCGTGATGTGGCAGTTCGCCGAGGCCGTCCGCGGTCTGGCGGACGGCTGCCTGGAGCTGGGCATCCCGGTCACGGGCGGCAACGTCAGCTTCTACAACCAGACCGGCGCGGCGGCGATCCACCCCACCCCGGTGGTCGGTGTGCTGGGCGTGCTGGACGACGTGGCCGACCGGGTGCCGATGGGCTTCGTGCCGCGCGCCGGCGGCGAACACGACCAGATCTTCCTGCTGGGCGACACGCACGTGGAGCTCTCCGGCTCCGAGTGGGCGTGGGTCGCCCACGAGCACCTCGGCGGCATGCCGCCGCAGGTCGACCTGGGCCGGGAGCGGCAGCTGGCCGAGCTGATGGCCGAGGCGGCCCGGGTCGGTCACCTGAGCTCCGCGCACGACCTCTCCGATGGTGGTCTCGCCCAGAGCCTGGTCGAGTCCTGCCTGCGACGCCGGGTCGGCGCCCGGATCGGGGTGCCGGAGCGGTTCGCCGACGGCTCGTTGCCGTTCGTCTTCCTGTTCAGCGAGTCGGCCGGCCGGGTGCTGGTGTCGGTGCAGCGCGGGCACGAGAAGGCGTTCACCGCCCTCTGCGCCGAGCGGGGCGTGCCGTGGGAGCTGATCGGTATGACCGATCCGGCCAGTGCCGCGCTGGAGGTGCACGGCCAGTTCCGGATCGGGCTGGACGAGCTGCACGCCGCGCACAGCGCGACTCTGCCCCGACTCTTCGGTGGGCCCGAGGCCGCCAAGGTTGAGATCGAGGCGACCCGGACCGGTACCACCACCGTCGCGCCGGCCACCGCCGCGCGCCCGGTGGACGTGCCGACCACCGGGCCGGCCGAGGCCGCCGACGCGCCGGTCGCCGAGGCGGTCACGGTCGTGCCGCCCGCCGCGGGCGTACCGGTCGAGGAGACCGACCCGGCCACGACCGGCCCGGCGGCGGAGACCGCGACGGACGCCGTGCCGGCGGCCGACGAGGCCACCGGTGCCGCAGCCGGGGTGCCGGCCGCCGAGCAGGAGCCGACCACGGAGGGCAGTGCCGATGTTACGGCTCCCGATGCGCCGGCGGCCGAGACCGTTTCCGGCGACGACGAGCAGTCCTCCGCGCCCGATAAGCGCTGAGGCGTTGGCCGCGGCCGTTCACGCCCAGCCCGGCTCCGGCGCCCGGTTCGACTGGGGGCTGACCGGGGCGGCCGAGCTCGGCCGGGTCTGCGCCGTGCTGGTGGTGGTGGACGTGCTCTCGTTCACCACCGCCGTGGAGGTCGGGGTCGGCCGCGGCATGCGGGTCCACCCGTTCCCCTGGGGCGAGCAGGCGGCCGAGTACGCCGTGCGGGTCGGCGCGGTCGCCGCGGTGGGCCGCCGGCAGGTGACGCCGGACCATCCGTGGTCACTCTCACCGGCGGCGCTGACCACCGCGCCGGTCGTCGCGGACCTGGTGCTGCCGTCGCCGAACGGCTCGGCCATCAGCGCCGCCGCCAGCGCCACCGGCCTGCCGGTGGTCGCGGCCTGCCTGCGCAACGGCCGCGCCGTCGGGCGCTGGCTGCGCCGCCAGGGGTACGGCACCAGGGACGCCCCGGTGGGCGTGGTCGCCGCCGGTGAACGCTGGCCGGACGGCACCCTGCGCCCGTCGGTGGAGGACCAGCTCGGCGCGGCCAGCGTGCTGGACGCCATCTCCGGGGTGCCCGGTGGGCTGTCGGTGGAGGCGGCGATGGCCCTCGCCGCGTTGGCGAGCACCCCGGATGTGCCGGCAGCGGTACGGGGCTGCGTCTCCGGCCGCGAGCTGATCGAGGGCGGCTTCGCCGGGGATGTCGAGGTCGCCGTCCGGATCGGCGTCTCCGACGTGGTACCCGTCCTGCGTCAGGGTGTCTTCTCCGCCGCATGACCGTTCCCGCGCCACCGCCACCGCCCCCGCGGCGCGCTGTCGCGTCGCCCCGCCCACGGAAAGCCGGTCGGGCGGCACCGTCACACGATGAAGGGCCGCCCGGATGTCCGGGCGGCCCTTCGCCGTCGCGTTGCCGTCGGGGCGCGGCCCCGGGTGGGTCAGTCGTCCAGCCAGTCCAACCGGCGACCGCCGCGCTCCTGCGGGGCGGCGTCGGGCCGGGTCCGCCCCGTCGGGGCCTGGTCGCCGTAGTAGCCGCCACCCTGCTGCTGGTCGTAGCTGTGGTTGTCGTAGCCGCCGCTGCGTGGCTGCGGCGGCTCCTGACCGTAGCCGGCCGGCTGGTCGTACCCGGCCTGCTGGCCGTAGCCGCCGGGCTGGTCGTACCCGCCCGGCTGGCCTCCGTAGCCGCCGCCGCGCTGGTCGTACCCGCCGTCGTAGCCCTGCTGCGGGCCGGCGTCGTAGCCACCCTGGCCGGCGCCGTAGCCGTTGCCGCCGGCGTAGCCACCGGTCGGCTCCTGGGACCGGCCGTAGCCGCCCTGCTCCGGCTGGCCGTAACCGTTCGCCGGCTCCGGCTGGTAGGTGCTGGTCGGGTACGGGTCGGCCGGCGCGGTGTACGACTGCGCCGCGTCGCCGGTGTACCGGCCGGTCGGCTCGTCGTACCGCTGCTCGCCGTAGCCGCCGCCCTGGTCCTGCTGCGGGTAGCCACCCTGGCCGGCGCCGTAGCCGCCGCCGGAGGCAGGGGCGCCGCCGTAGGCGCCGGCCGCGCCGGCCGCACCCGCCGCGCCGTAGCCGCCGCCCGAGGACGGGGCACCACCGTAGCCGCCACCCGAGGAGGGCGCGTTGCCGTAGCTCGCCTGCTGGCCGTAGCCGCCCTGGACGGGGGGCTCGTCGCCGTACCCGTTGCCGGCCCAGCCGCCCGCGGCCGCGCCCGCGCCGTACGCCTGGGGCGGAGCCGCGTACGGGTCCGGCGGGACGTCGTCGACGATCGGACGGTGCATCATGGTCGGCGCGTCGCTCAGCGCGGCGCCGCCGACCATCGTCGGGTCGGCTCCGGCGCCGGCCCGGTTGACGACCCGGGTGTGGTCGTCGGCGCCCCGGTACCCACCCCGGGCGCCGGGCACCGCCGACGCTGCGGCGGCACCGGCCGGGCCGTCCGCGTCGTCGTCATCGGCGTTGCGACGGCGCATCCAGAGCAGCACGATGGTGCCCACTCCGGCGGCCACCAGCAGGCCACCGAGCAGGATGATCAGGAACGAGCCGACGCCGCCGCCCTCGTCGTTCGAAGCGGCCTCCCCCGCTGCCGGGGCCGCCTCGGTGGCCTGGTCGTCGGTGGCCTCCTCGGTCGCCTCTCCGGCGGGCGCGGTGGCCTCCTCGGTGGCCTGCGGCGTCGCGGTCGGGCTGACCTCCACCTTGATCGCCAGGCTGATCCGCTGGCCGGTCAGGCTCTGCCCGGCGCTCGCGCTGATCGACTTGGTGGCGACGATGGCGTCCTTGCTGGCACCCAGGGAGAGCCGGCCCGGTGTGATCGGATTGTCGGTGGAGCCGGTGAAGCGGAAGTTGCCGTTGTCGTCGCTGGTCGTCTGGAACTGGTGCTGCGCCGAGTCGACCAGCATCACCACGGCGTTGGGGACGGCCTCGCCGTTGGCCGCGATGGTCACCTTGCCGGAGACCGACTTGACCGTCTGGACCTGCGGCGGCTGCGTCGTCGGCGGCGGCGGCTTGGGCTTCACGGCGACCTGGAAGTTGGCCGTGGCGGGGGCGGACTGGTCCGGCTTGACCTGGACGGTGACGGAGGTGTTCGCCTCCCCCGCGTTGTCGTTCGCCTTGAGCGTGAGCAGGACGGTCTTCGGCGAGCCGGGCGGGCCGTTGAACGGGAAGTTCCCGCAGCCGTTCGCGCAGGACACGCCGGACGGAAGGCCGGTCAGGCCGAGCTCGCCGCTCTTGTCCTCCGGGCTGGGCAGGATGGTCACGCTGACGGTGGCGTCACTGCCGGCGTTGACCGTCACCGAGCCGGGCTGCACGGTCGCGGTGGCCGCGAGGGCCGGTGCCGCGGGGGCGGTGAGCAGGGCGCCGGCAGCCAGCACTGCGACCACACCCGCCCGCTGCTTCCAGGCATGTCGGTGCGTTGACACGTCCACCGCCTTCCGGTCTGACCTCCCCGGCCAGGGCCGGGGATCATCACGGTACGAATACGCCGTCGGCAACTATGCCTTGTCTGACCGGATCAGCGCGACCCAGGGCCAGCGTGGCAGGCGCTGCGGGCGAGTCGTATCGTCCCGTCGTGTCCTCTCCGTACATTAAGTCCGCCGCGGTCGCGGCGGCGCTCACGGCGCTCGACGAGGGGCGTACGCCCGATCGGCCGGTGTACCGGGAGGCGGTCCGTACCCTTCTGACCGCCCTCGCGGAGCGCGCCCCCGGCCGATCGGTGGAGGTGCGTGTCCCACCTTACGGTGCAGTTCAGTGCGTTCCGGGTCCCCGACACACCCGGGGCACCCCGCCGAACGTGGTGGAGATGCCGCCGGCGGTCTGGCTGGCCCTGGCCACCGGACGGCTCTCCTGGGCGGATGCGGTGACGGACGGTCGCGTACGGGTGAGTGGAAACCGGGCGGACCTCTCCGAGCACCTGCCCCTCGAGCTGGAACGGGGCGACCCCGCTCCGTGACGCCATGGAGCCGAATCGTGACTATCTGTATCGACGGCCATTCGCGTACACTGTCAGGCGACGACAGTGGTCTCGGCCGAGGAGTGCGGATCAGTGCCTGCTGACCCGCCCGGCCAGTCCAGACCAGCATGAGGGAGCGGCAGGTGCCCCGAGGCGACGGCCGGCTGAGCCACGACCTTGATCCCCAGCGACCCGGCCCCCAGGACGCCTGTGGCGTCTTCGGTGTCTGGGCCCCCGGCGAAGAGGTCGCGAACCTCACCTACTTCGGCCTCTACGCGCTGCAGCACCGCGGTCAGGAGGCGGCCGGCATCGCGGTGAGCGACGGCTCGGGCGTGGTGGTCTACAAGGATCTCGGCCTGGTGGCCCAGGTCTTCGACGAGCCGACCCTGGCGAGCCTGCGTGGCCACCTGGCCATCGGGCACGCGCGCTACTCCACCACCGGCGGCTCGACCTGGGAGAACGCCCAGCCGACCATCCGTTCCACCAGCTCCGGCACCACCATCGCGCTGGCCCACAACGGCAACCTGGTCAACACGGCCGAGCTCCAGAAGGAGGTCGCCGAGCGGGGGCTGATCGCCGACGGCGCCACCAACGACACCTCGCTGGTGACGATGCTGCTGGCCAGCCGCCCCGACCTGTCCGTGGAGGCCGCCGCGCTGGAGGTGCTGCCGCAGCTGCGCGGCGCGTTCAGCTTCGTCTTCATGGACGAGTCGACCCTCTACGCCGCCCGTGACCCGCACGGCGTCCGCCCGCTGGTCCTCGGTCGCCTGGAGCGCGGCTGGGTGGTGGCCAGCGAGACGGCCGCCCTGGACATCGTCGGCGCCAGCGTGGTCCGCGAGGTCGAGCCGGGCGAGCTGATCGCGATCGACGAGGACGGCCTGCGCTCCAGCCGGTTCGCCGCGCCGGAGCCGAAGGGCTGCCTCTTCGAGTACGTCTACATCGCCCGCCCGGACGCCACCATCGCCGGCCGCAACGTGCACGCGGCGCGGGTGCAGATCGGCCGCCAGCTGGCCAAGGAGCACCCGGTCGAGGCGGATCTGGTGATCCCGGTGCCGGAGTCGGGCACCCCGGCGGCGATCGGCTACGCGGAGGCCTCCGGCATCACCTACGGCGCCGGGCTGATGAAGAACCCGTACGTCGGGCGCACCTTCATCCAGCCCTCGCAGACGCTGCGCCAGCTCGGCATCCGGCTCAAGCTCAACCCGCTGCGGGAGAACGTGCGGGGCAAGCGGCTGGTCGTGGTGGACGACTCGATCGTGCGCGGCAACACCCAGCGGGCCATCGTGCGGATGCTCCGCGAGGCCGGCGCGCTGGAGGTGCACGTCCGGATCTCCTCACCGCCGGTCAACTGGCCGTGCTTCTACGGCATCGACTTCGCCACCCGGGCCGAGCTGCTGGCCAACGGGTTGGACAACGAGGGGATCCGGCGGTCGATCGGCGCCGACACCCTCGGCTACGTGTCGCTGCCCGGCCTCATCGCCGCGACCGAGCAGCCCAAGACGCGGCTCTGCCGGGCCTGTTTCGACGGGGAGTACCCGATCGAGCTGCCGGCCGGGAACCTGATCGGCAAGCACGTGCTCGAAGGAGTGGGGCGGCGCGTCGCCGGCACCTCGGAGCACATCGCCCCACCGCTCGTCGCCGCTCCGGGCGGCGCGACCGTCCACCCGTAGCACCACCGGGGTCGTCCGGTCACCACCGGCACGGCACCGAGAACCACAAAGGGGAGAACCGTGACGCACGTGTCCGAGCGCAGCGGCGCAGGAAGCAGCCCGACCGGCGCTGGTGGCGACCGCCAGCCCTGGACGGCCGGCGCCGGCCGCGCGACGCGCAAACGCTCGGTCTCGTACGCCGACGCCGGGGTGTCGATCGACGCGGGCGACCGCGCGGTCGAGCTGCTGAAGTCCAAGGTGAAGCAGACCCGGCGCCCGGAGGTCATGGGTGACCTGGGTGGCTTCGCCGGCCTGTTCCGGCTGGACACGAAGAAGTACAAGAACCCGATCCTCGCCTCCTCCACCGACGGCGTGGGCACCAAGCTGGTGATCGCCCAGCAGATGGACATCCACGACACGGTCGGCATCGACCTGGTCGCGATGGTCGTCGACGACCTGGTGGCCTGCGGCGCCGAGCCGCTCTTCCTGCTCGACTACATCGCCACCGGCGAGGTCGTGCCGGACAAGGTCGCCGAGATCGGCGCCGGTATCGCCGACGGCTGCCGGTACGCCGGCTGCGCGCTGCTCGGCGGCGAGACCGCCGAGCACCCGGGCGTGCTGCGCCCGGACGAGTACGACATCTCCGCCACCGGCGTCGGCGTGGTCGAGGAGAGCGACATCCTCAACCCGGAGCGGGTCGAGGTGGGCGACGTGGTGATCGCCATGCGCTCGTCCGGCCTGCACTCCAACGGCTACTCCCTGGTCCGGCACGTGCTGCTGGGCGCCGGTCGGATGCGGCTGGACGTGGTGATCGAGGACTTCGGCCGGCAGCGCACCCTCGGCGAGGAGCTGCTCACCCCGACCAAGATCTACGCGCAGGACTGCCTCAAGCTGATCGCCGAGGCCGAGGTGCGCTCGATCGCCCACGTCACCGGCGGCGGCATCCCCGGCAACCTGGTCCGGGTGCTCCCCGAGCACGTCGACGCGGTGGTCAACCGGTCCACCTGGAAGCCGCAGCCGATCTTCGACCTGATCCAGTCCAAGGGGCGGATCGAGGACCCGGAGATGGAGGCGACCTTCAACATGGGCGTCGGCATGTTCGCGATCGTCTCGGCCGAGGACGCCGACCGCGCGCTGGCCACCCTGGCCGGCCGGGGCGTCGACGCCTGGCAGGCCGGCGAGATCATCGAGGGCACCGGCAACGTGCAGATGATCGGTCAGCACACCCGGGGATGATCACTCTCCGCTGATCAGCCGGGCACCTGATCGGGGGTTCACCCGAGTGGCCATCGCCGCCTAGCCTGAAGGGCACTTCAGGCACGGGGGAGGAGGGCCGATGGCTGCTCGGGCACCGGGCGTGACCGGGATGCGGGGCATCGGCACGCTCCCGTCGTACGTGGTGATGCAGCCGACGACCCTCTGCAACCTGGACTGCGCGTACTGCTATCTCCCGCACCGGGCCCTCGACCGGCGGATGCCGGTGGCGGTGGCCGAGGCGGTCGCCGCCGCGGTGAACCCGTGGGCGGAACGGTCGCGCTTCTCGGTGGTGTGGCACGGCGGGGAGCCGCTCGCGGCCGGCCGGGAGCACCTGGCCGCGCTGATCGCCCCGTTCGGGCCGGCGGTGGAGCACCACGTGCAGACCAACGCCACGCTGATCGACGACGCCTGGTGCGCGTTCTTCACTGAGCACCAGGTGCGGGTGAGCGTGAGCGTGGACGGCCCCCGGGAGCGCAACGGCGAGCGGGTGACCCGGGCCGGCCGGCCGGCGTACGACCGGATCCTGCGCGGCGTCGCGGCGCTGCGCCGGCACGGGCTGCCCTTCTCCGCCCTGGCCGTGGTGAGCCGTCCGGGCCCGGGGCTGGCCACCGAGCTGTACGACTACTTCCTCGACCTCGGCTGCGACGTGCTGGGCGTCAACGTCGAGGAGACCGAGGGGGTGAACACCCGGGGCAACGCGCACGACGCGGCGGCGGTGACCGCGTTCTGGGCGGAACTGGTCGGAGCCTGGCGGAAGGCGCCCCGGATCCACCTGCGCGAGGTGGAGTGGTCGCTGCGCTACGCGGCGGCGGTGCTGGACGGTACGACGGACGACCTGCTGCCCCGACGGCTCGACCCGATCCCCACCGTCGCCCAGGACGGCTCGGTGGTCGTGCTCTCCCCGGAGCTGGCCGGCTTCACCGACCCCCGGTACGGCGACTTCAGCAGCGGCAACGTGCTGTCGACCCCGTTGGGGGAGATCCTGGCCGGCGCGCCGGACACGCCCTGGGTGGCGGAGTTCCTCACCGGGGTCGAGGCGTGCCGGTCGTCCTGTCCCTACTTCGGCTTCTGCGGTGGCGGCCACGCGGCGAACCGCTACTTCGAGCAGGGGCGGTTCGACGGTACGGAGACCGACCACTGCCGCAACAGCAAGATCCGCCTATTGGAGGGAGTGTTGGAGCATGCCCGAGACCACCAGTCACCGGCAGCCTGAGCGTGTCGGGGGAGGTGTCGTGGAACCGGTCGCCGATCGGGTCCGGGACGCCGCCGCAGGGCTCACCGCACTGCTCCACGAGGCCGAGGCCGCGCGCCGGTCCCGGGCGGAGGTGTCGGGCTCCGACGGCGCCAGCGCGGTCTGCGCCTGGAACCACTTCGAGAACATCCCGACGTTCTACAACTGGAACAACCGCCCGCGCTGACACACCGAGATCAGGGACCCTGCCGGTCTGCCGGAGCGTATCCGGCACGGTGGGTCCCTGATCGTCGGTCTGTGGCGCCGCTCAGGTTGGGCACATGCGTGAGCACGCGGGGAGTTGCCGCGTGCTCAGATGCGACCGGAGGTCAGCGGGTCGGAGGAGCCCAGGGATCCGGCTCGTCGTCCGCGTGATCCTCATCATCGTCGTCGACATACTCTTTGTAGTCGTCGTCGAAGTGCTGCTCAGACTTACCAGCACCCGCCAGTTCGCGCTGCAAGGCGGTGAGGTCGGTGTTCGGGGAGTGGTACTTCAACTCCCGCGCCACCTTCGTCTGCTTGGCCTTAGCACGGCCGCGCCCCATGGCTCGACCCCCTCGCACAGAATGCGGGGCAGCCCGAAGGCGGGCCCCGATGACGTCAGGCATCTCTCGTGGCTCTTACGGTACATGGGGATGCCGCCGTTCGGCACCTCGGGTTACCGTAAGCCGGCCCTGCGCGTCGCAGTCATCCGGTCGTCACCGAGTGTACCGGGTAAGGGGCGGGCGGCGGAGCGGCCGTGACACCAGACAAACCCCCCCGAGAGGGGACAAACGGCGACCCCGGGGCGCGGGCGGACCCACGCCCCGAGGCGCGGGTCACCGCAGGTGGATCGTGCGCAGCCGGCCCACGTCGGCCATCCGCCGCTCGGCCAGCCGGTCTGCCGCCACCGCCGGCGGCACGCCCTCGTCGTCGGCGAGCCGGAGGATCTCCCGGGTGGTGTCGTAGATCTTCGTGGCGCGCAGCTTGGCCCGGTCGAAGTTGAAGCCCTCGATCTCGTCCGCGACCTGGATCACGCCGCCGGCGTTCACCACGTAGTCGGGGGCGTAGAGGACGCCCCGGTCGGCCAGGAGCTTCTCGATGCCGGGGTGGGCGAGCTGGTTGTTGGCCGCGCCGGCGACCACCTTGGCGCGCAGCGCCGGCACCGTGTCGTCGTTGAGCGCGCCGCCCAGCGCGCACGGGGCGTACACGTCGATGTCGGCGGCGACCAGCGCGGAGGCGTCGTCGACCAGGTCGACCTGCGGGTGGTTGGCGCGCACCCAGTCCAGGGCCTTCGGGTTGACGTCGGTCGCCACCACCTCGGCGCCGTCCTCGAGCAGGTGCGCGGTCAGGTGCTTGCCGACCTTGCCCAGGCCGGCCACGCCGACCCGCCGGCCGTTCAGCGTCGGCGCGCCCCAGACGTGCTCGGCCGCGGCCCGCATGCCCTGGTAGACGCCCCATGCGGTGAGGACGGAGGAATCGCCGGCGCCGCCGTGCTCCACGCTACGGCCGGTGACGTAGCGGGTCTCCCGGGCGATCACGTCCATGTCGGCGACGTAGGTGCCGACGTCGCAGGCGGTGTAGTAGCGCCCGGCCAGCGACTCCACGAAGCGGCCGTACGCGCGCAGCAGCGCCTCGCTCTTGACCTGCTCCGGGTCACCCCAGATGACCGCCTTGCCGCCGCCCAGGTCCAGCCCCGCCAGGGCGTTCTTGTACGCCATGCCGCGGGACAGGTCGAGCACGTCCGCCAGTGCCGCCTCCTCGCTGGCGTACGGGTAGAACCGGGTGCCGCCGAGCGCGGGGCCCAGCGCCGTCGAGTAGATGCCGATGATCGCCTTCAGGCCGGACTGCTTGTCCTGGCAGAAGACGACCTGTTCGTGACCGGTGGATCCCGGGTCGTCGGTGCTCGCGAATACGCCCATGGCTTGCTCCTGTGTCGGTGTGCGCCCTTGTGGGACGCGGACCTCGTGGACGCCGGCGGGATGCTGCCGGTCCTGCTGAGCCTAATATCGGCCGGCGCCGCACTGTCGCCGACGTCACGCGTGACCGCGGACGGTGGAGGCGTGCCGGCCCGGTTTCATGGGAGGATCGCGCGGTGCCGTCGCTCTTCGCTTCTTACCTGCGCGTGTACGAGCCGCTGACCGCCTTCGACCGGGAGCGCCAGTCGTACTGGCGGCGGTATGTCCGTGAGGGGCGGGCGGTCGCCCCGTTGGAGGGGCCCGGCCGGCAGCGCACCGTGGTGATCGAGGCGCTGGGCGCCGGCTGGACCCGGCTGCCCGACCTGCCCGACGAGGCGTACGTCCTGGAGGCCGACGACACGCTGCTGGTCTGCCCGTGGAACCTGCGGATCCGGGTCGCCGAGGCGGCGCTGAGCGCGCGCGACGGGGTGCCGTCGGTTCTGGCCGACGCGTTCGTCCCGCCGATCCTGGCCGGGCAGGCCAAGGCGGTGGTGGAGGACTGGCGCAGCGGCGCCCGGGTGCTGGAGCACGGGGTGCCGCGCCTGCACGAGCAGATCGCCACGTGGGGTGTGCCGCTGCGCTGGTTCGTGCTCTTCGAGTCGGGCGAGCGCGAGCTGGTCACCGACCCGGCACGGCGGGCGCTGCGCTACCGCACCGAGATCTCCAAGGCCCGCCGACGTGCCTCCCGCGCGCTGTCGGTGCTGCGCAAGTCCGTCGGTGAGGCGCCGATCACCGAGGCGGTGGAGGAGGCCGCCCGCTGGTTGGAGGAGTTCCACCCGCGTTCGGTGGTGGAACTCGACTACGGCGGCCTGGTGCAGCTCCTCGCCGACGAGACCCTCGCGGCGGACGACTCGACGGAGCTGGTGGCGACCGGCCTGGCCGGGCTCTCCCGGGGCGAGGCGGAGGAGGCGTCGGCGGCGTACGACCGGCTGGTGGCCCGGTGGCGCGCGGTGCAGCTGCTGGAGCGGTGCAACTGACCACGAACCACCCATTTACGGTGTCGGATATGAGGCAACCTCGTGGTTGGCGCATCACGAAGCGTGATCATGAGTCCGAATAAGGTACTTTCTGGCGTGTGAAAGTCAGATAAATCGGGCATGGTTCATCCGTCCGTCTAGGGACCTTCGGCCGTTCGGCCCATGTCGGACATCGGGGACTAGCCGGACCATGGGAGACGCGTCGGCCGGCGGGACCCCGGCCGATGTCTATACATGTGGAGGAGTGACCGATGGCATCGCGAACGCACGAACCGGAGCCGCTACTCACGCCGGCCGAGGTGGCGTCGATGTTCCGTGTCGACCCGAAGACGGTGACCCGGTGGGCCAAGGCGGGGAAGCTCAGCGCGATCCGGACCCTGGGTGGCCACCGTCGGTACCGCGAGTCGGAGGTACGGGCACTGCTCCAGGGGCAGATCCCGCAGCAGCGCCAGGGGGACTGACCTCCCGGCAACCAGGACGTTCCGGTCTCAGGGGCGGGCGGACGGCGCGACAGCGCCGATCCACCGCCCCTGAACCATGTCCGGGGTCGGGTGGCTCACTCCTGGAGGCTCACCCGGATCCCGATCGTGCCCCGCTCGCCCCGGCGCAGCCGGCTGCCGAGCAGGCTGAGCCGGCCCAGCAGCCGGTACTTCCGCTTGATCAGGTCGCGGACCCGGCGGCTCTCCTCCGGGCCGGTGAGCACCGCATGCCCCGGCACCGCCCCGCCGTGCGGGCGTCCCCGCACGTCGCACGGCGCCACCGTCACCGCGCCGTCGCGCCGGATCCGCTTGACCTTCCCGGAGTCGGCGGCAGTCCAGACCGCCAGCGTGTCGCCGTCGCGGACCGCCCACACCGGGGTGGGCACCGCGCGACCGTCCTTGCGGAACGTCGTCAGCAGGACGTACTTCTCCGCCGCCAGGCGGTCCAGCTCCGTCACGCCGCCAGGATACGGCCGCGACAGCCCAGCTGGCCGGCAAGTAGCGTGGCGTGGTGACCGGGGAACCCAGGATCGGCGACGTCTTCGGCGAGATGCTGCGCGACGCGTACGCGGTGCACACCGGGATCGGTCCCCGGCCGCTGGTCGGCGGACGGCTGCCCCGGCCGGTCATCGAGATCATCGAGCGTGACGACGGGCTGATCAACGGCGCTCCCGCCGCGCACTACCTGGACGGGCCGCAGGACTGGCAGCCGTACGACCACCGGGCCGTCGACCGGGCCCGCGGCGAGACGCTCGACATCGGCGTCGGCGGCGGGCGGATCGCGCTGGTGCTCCAGGAACGCGGGGTCCCGGTCACCGGGCTGGACACCTCGCTCGGCGCGCTGCGGGTCTGCCGGCACCGGGGCGTCCGGCAGCTCGTCCACGCCACGGTCGACGAGCACGTCGCCGCCGGCCGCCGGTACGACACGTTCCTGCTGCTCGGCAACAACCTCGGGCTGATCGAGGGGCGGGAACGGGCACCAGCCTTCCTCGCCGCGCTGGCCGCGATGGCCCGCCCCGGCGCGCAGGTCATCGCCCACGGCACGGACCCGTACGGCACGACTGACCCGGTGCACACCGGTTACCACGAGCTGAACCGGCGGCGCGGCCGCTTCGGCGGTCAGCTCCGGCTCCGGCTGCGCTACCGGGAGCTGGGCACCGACTGGTTCGACTACCTGGTCTGCTCGGCCGAGGAACTGGCCGAACTGGTCCCGGGCACCGGCTGGCGACTGACCGACGTGGACGACCGCGACGCCCCGTACTATCTGGCCACCCTGCGGCTGGCGGGCTGAGCCGCCGGTGGGGCCCCCGGCCAACCGGAGGCCCCGGCGCGGCCTAGACCTGGACGGTCGGGGGGAGCTGCTCCGGCGGCAGGCCGCCGTCACCGTCGACCACCTCGTCCGGGGTGCCGTCCTCGTCGATGTCGACCATGGTGATGTCCACCTTGCCGTCACCGTCGGTGTCGAACTGGAACAGGTCGGCCTTGCCGTCGCCGTCGGTGTCCACCACCCACACGTCGGTCTTCCCGTCGTTGTTGGTGTCCGCGCGGAGCAGGTCGACGCGCTCGTCGCCCCGCGTCTCCACGGTCTCGCCGGCCGTCTGAGTGCTCTCGACGCTCTCCGGTGCCTGGCTCATGTCGACTGGTCCTTCCCTCGGTGTTGACCGCCGTCTGTACCCGACCGGGCGCTCCCCCACGCATGCCGCCCGGCGCGGTGCTGCATAGGGTCGCACCCATGAGCGAGCGAAGCGAGCGGTGCGACGCGACGGAGACCCCGTGCGCCGCCGCACGCAGCGAGGGAGCGTCATGAGTGGTCGTTTTGTCGTCGTCGGGGCCGGCACGATGGGCCTCGGCATCGCGTACGTGGCGGCCGGCGCGGGCCATGCCGTCGACCTGGTCGAGGTGGACCCGGGTCGGGCGCAGGCCGCCGCCACCCGCCTCGGGGAGCTGTGGGACCGGGCGGTGGCGCGCGGAAAGCTCGACGCCGCGCAGGCGGACGCGAACCGCGCCCGGCTGACCCTGCGCGGGGCCCTGGACGAGGTCGCCCCGGAGCCGGATGTGGTGGTCGAGGCGGTGCCCGAGCGGCCCGACCTGAAGCGGACGGTGCTGCGCGCCGCCGAGCGGCTGCGGCCGGCGCTGCTGGGCAGCAACACCTCCAGCATCCCGATCGCCGAGCTGGCCGACGGGCTCGACCGGCCGGACCGCTTCCTCGGGCTGCACTTCTTCAACCCGGTCTGGGCGATGGCCCTGCTGGAGGTCGTGGTCGGCCCGGCCACCGCGGCGGAGACCACCGCGGCGGCCGTCGCGCTCGCCGGCCGGCTGGGCAAGGACCCCGTCGTCGTACGCGACATGCCCGGCTTCGCCACCTCCCGGCTCGGCGTCACCCTCGGCCTGGAGGCGATCCGGATGGTTGCCGACGGGGTGGCCAGCGCGGGCGACATCGACAAGGCGATGGTGCTCGGCTACCGGCACCCGGTCGGCCCGCTGGAGCTCACCGACCTGGTCGGCCTGGACGTCCGGCTCGACATCGCCCGGACCCTGCGGGCCGCGTACGGGGACCGCTTCGCGCCGCCGCCGCTGCTCGAGGAGATGGTCGCCGCCGGGAAGCTGGGCAAGAAGTCCGGCCAGGGCTTCTACCGCTGGGAAGGCGGTGAGAAGCGATGAGCGGGCTGCGGATCGAGGAACTGCCGGACCGGCTGGTGGTGACGCTGGACCGCCCGGAGAAGCGCAACGCCATCGACGCCGACCTGATCGGCGAGCTGCACGCCGTCTGCGCGGACCTGGAGGCACGCCCCCGGCTGCTGCTGCTCACCGGCGGCGCCGAGGGCATCTTCGCCGGCGGCGCCGACATCGCCCAGCTGCGCGAACGCGGTCGGCTGGACGCCCTCGCCGCGATCAACCAGGCGGCCTTCGCCCGGATCCGGGCGTTGCCCATGCCGACCGTCGCCGCCGTCGACGGCCCGGCGCTCGGCGGCGGCGCCGAGCTGGCGTACGCCTGCGACCTGCGGGTCTGCACGGCCCGGGCGGTCTTCGGCCAGCCCGAGGTGCGACTGGGCATCCTGGCCGGTGCGGGCGCGACGTACCGGCTGCCGGCGCTGATCGGTGAGGCCCGGGCCAAGGAACTGCTCTTCACCGGCCGCCGGGTCGACGCCGACGAGGCGCTGCGGATCGGCCTGGTCAACCGGGTGGTGGACGAGCCGGCCGAGCTCCTGCCCACTGCGCACGGCCTGCTCGACGAGATGGCCAAGGGCTCGGCGCTGGCGCTGCGACTGACCAAGCTGGCGGTGGACGCGCCGGCCGCCGCCCACCCGCACCTCGACCTGGTCAGCCAGGCGGTGCTCTTCGAGGACGAGGAGAAGCGTCGGCGGATGACCGACTTCCTGGAGCGGCGGCGCCCGCGCTGAACCGCCCCGCGACGCGCGACGGCCGCACCGGTCCACCGGTGCGGCCGTCGCCTTCCGTGGTCAGTGCCGGATCGGCACATCCGCGTCGGCGAGCGCGTTGATCAGCCCCGCGCTCTCGCTGAAGCCGATGATCAGCACGGCCTCAGGGCTGTACGACTTGATGTCCTTCGCCATGCCGGAGAAGTCCACCGGCGGGGCCTTGGCGTCCGCCGGCGGGTCGTAGGTCAGCAGCTTCACCCGGTCGCCGCCGACGCCGGCCCGCTCCAGCTCCGCCCGCACCGTCTCCTGGAGGCCCTCACCGTAGGAGTCCTTCCGGGCCACCAGGACGATCTTGTGCGGCCCGTCCCGGAGCATCACGTCGGCCAACGCCCGGCCCTGGAGGCTGTCCGGCGGGGCGGTACGGAAGTAGAGCCCCTTGTCCTCCGCGTTGGTCAGCCCCGAGTCGGTGTTGGACGGGGAGAAGAGGATCCGGCCCGCCGCCACCACGTCCGGCAGCACCGAGCTGGAGATGCCGGAGGCGGCGGCACCGATGATGACCTGGACCTTCTTGCGGATGTGGGAGGCCACGGTGGCCTTCGCGACCTCCGGGCTGGTGCCGTCGTCGCCGTCGATCCAGACCACCGGTTCGCCGAGTACGCCACCCGCGGCGTTGATCTCCTTGACCGCCAGCGCCGCGCCCGCCGCCAGCGGCGGGTTGGCCAGGGCCAGATCACCGGTCTTCGGCAGCAGGCCGCCGAGGATCAGCGGAGAACCGTCGCTGCGGTCGGTCCGGCCGCCCCGCTGCTTCCTCGGCTTCGGCGGGTTCTTGGTGCTCGCCCCGGTCTCGTCCCCGGCGCCGACGAACTCGGTCTTCGCGTCGTTGATCTTCTGGTCGTCGAAGTGCAGCGTCGCGTAGCTGGCGGTGGCCGGCTCGCCCGCGTCGGTGAACCCGGCCCGGTTCAGCGACGGGCCGCGGTACTCGATGTCCTGACCGTCGCGGGCCAGCGCCAGGCAGCTCACCGGCTCGGTGCAGCGCTGCCCGTTGTTGGTCACCCCGACGATCTGCTTGGCGATCTCCGACGGCCGGGTGGTGCCGGCCAGCTGCGCCGCCAGCGCGCTGATCATCACGGCGTCGTACGACTCCGCCGCGTAGAGGAAGTCCGTCAATTTCGGGTCGACGGCGCGTAGTCGTTCCTTGAAGTCCTCGGCCAACGGCGTGAGCGGGGTGGTGCCCTTCATGCCGTCGACCAGGTTGGCGTTGTCCTTCAGCTCGGCTGCGAAGGAGTTCAGCATGTTGCCGTCGGTGCCGTACAGGCGAACCTGCGGCGTGGCTGCCTCTTCAGGCTTGTCGGTCGTCCCGCATGCGCTGGTGACGAGCAGGAACGCCGCACTGGCCGCCACGATGGCTGCGCGCGGGCCGCGTGTTACGAGCATTGTCTTCCTTCCTCCGGGGAGGTCCGCTGGGCACGATAGCGTGCCCGTCCGGATCACGGGAGCGTGGAGCCGGCCCGCGTCGGCGGCCCGACACCTGCCCGTACGCTGCGTTACCGGCGCGTCGTGCCGGGTCACCGCTTGACCGGTCGTCCTACTGTTCCGCAGGTGACCGACGTACCCGACCAGACGTTCGACGACGCGACCGCCGTCCTCCGTTCCGCGTTGGCCGGCGACGGTGACGCGGTGGTGGGAACCTTCGACGCTGTGGTGGACCGGGCCGGACTCGCCGGGGCGTACGGGGTCGCCTGGTGTCTCGCCGCCACCATGGTGGGCGACCCGCCCCCGCCGGGCGCCTGCGCGCTCGACTTCCCCGGTATCGAGGAGGCCGGCTACGACGCCCGCTGGGTGGCCCGCTTCGTCAGCGCGTACGCCAACCACGACGCCGACACCGGCGAGGCGCTCTTCGGGGCGGCCGTCGCCGACGGCCAGCTGCCCGACTGCCTGCTGACCCTGGCCGGCTCGACCGTGGCCACCCTGCGCGACCGGGCCGGGTGACGGCGCGGCGCCCGGCCGGAAAGGGCCGGGGCGCCGCGCCGGCGCCGGTCAGAACGCGTGGTACGCGATCAGCGGATCGTACTGGTAGCGCAGGTTGGAGAAGCGGACCCGGAAGTTGACCCCGTCGCGCACGTTGGTGGCCACCGCCGTCCAGCTCGACCCCGGCTTCAGGTAGGTCAGGTAGTTGCAGCTCTCGGTCTTGTCGACGAAGACCACGCAGGCTTCGGTGCCGAACGCGCTGGCGTTGCGGACGTTGATGTCACGGCAGCGGCTGGTGGTCCGGTAGGTGCCGGCCTCGCCGCCCCACGAGCCGGTCTGGAAGTACGAGCGGACCGCGCCGCCGTAGCAGGTGGCCAGGGGTGCGGCCAGGTTGGTCGTCGGGCTGGCCGTCGCGTCGGCCTCGGGGGCGGCCTGCGCGGGTGCGCCGAGGGCGAGCAGCGACAGCGCCGCCGTGCCTGCCGTCAGGCGGGCGACCGGTGATGCCATGTGGTGCCTCCAGGGATGGGGGTGGACCCTGTGTTGCGGACAGGGAGCTGAGCGTGGCGATGGTACCGGTCAATGTCCGGGCCGGCGGTGGCGAACCCGTGAAACTTCTGTGATAGCTCTGGTAGCCATGTCCGAGGCGATGCTCAGCAAGGTCCGCAAGCTGCTGGCCAAGGCGGAGGACCCGGCCTGCACGGCCGCCGAGTCCGCAGCCTTCACCGCCAAGGCCACCGAGCTGATCGCCCGTTACGGCGTCGACCGGGCGCTGCTGGCCGCCCGCGACCCGGCCGGTGATCCGGTCGGCGACCGGGTGGTCGACGTGCCCGCCCCGTACGCCCGGGACAAGGCCGCGCTGCTCGCCGCGGTCGCCGACCCACTGCGCTGCCGGTGCGTACGCCGGCGGGAGGGCAGCGGCTTCGCCCTGCACCTCTTCGGCTTCGCCAGCGACCTGGAACGCGTCGACCTGCTCTTCACCTCGCTGCTGGTCCAGGCCGCGCACGGGCTGGCCGCGGCGGTCGTACCGGCCGGTGAGCAGCCCGCCGCCTTCCGCCGCTCCTGGCTGGCCGGCTTCGCCGGGGTGGTCGGGGAGCGGCTGCGGGCGGCGGAGGCGGGCGCGGTGGCCGAGCGCGGCGAGCCCTCGGTCGCGCTGGTCCTCGCGGACCGCTCCGACCGGGTGGCCCGCCGGGTGACCGAGGTCTACCCGCGGCTGCGGAGCGCGCCGCGCCGTCGACTGGCCGGCAGCGGTTTCGGCCCGGGGGCCGCGGCGGGACGCCGGGCGGAGCTGGGCGGCGCCGGGGCGGTCGACGGCTCCGACGCGCCGCCGGGGATCGGGCGGTGAGCGGTCAGCTCCGCCGGGAGACCACCGCGAGGTACCTGCTGAGCAGCTCGTGCCAGCCGGCGGTGAGCGCCTTCCGGTAGCCCTCGGCGGCCTCGCCGTGCCGGTCGAAGTGCCGGTGCTCCACCTCGACCCGGGTCTGCCCCGAGTCGTCGGGCAGGAACAGCACCTCGACCTCGCTGGCCCGCGCCGGGTCCGGCACCGGCACCCGGTCCGGGCCGAGCTGCCAGGTGAAGACGAGCCGGCGGGGCGGATCCCAGGTGAGCACCCGCCCCCAGTCGCCGCGGAAGCCGTACGGGCCGATCTCGTAGAGCATCCCGCCGGCCCGGGGTTCCATCCCCAACTCGGCCAGGGCCGCCGGGCCGGACCAGGTGTATTCCCGGACCCACCAGTCGGTCAGCGCCCCGGTGAAGACGGCGAACGCCTGCTCGGCGGTGGCGGGGACGAGAAGACTGCTGCGGAGCCAGTACCGTTCGACGTTCTGACGGACGTGGTCCGGATCCGCCATCTCCTGTCCCATAGGCCCGGACCATACCGGCTGATGCCTCGCTGTGCAGCTTCGCGTCTCTGCCTCCTTCCGGACAGTGACATCGGGTTCCGCGGCGAGCCGGAGCGTGCCTCCGGGGCCACGGATGGCGCTCCCCAAAGCGGGTAACCGCGGCTGACGTGGCCCGGCGCCGGGCCGCCCGACGGGGAGCGGAAGCATGAGCCAGAGCGGGGCACGGCCACCCGAGCCGGAGCGGACCGGGGACCGGCGGGACGTCGAGCCGGACGTCCTGCTCGACATCCCGAACGTGTCGGTCGACGCGATCCGGTTGGCGGTGAACGAGCTCGACGCCGACGTGTCGCTGCGCGTCCGGCTGGCCAACCTCCTCCAGCTGGACGCCGGGGTGCGGGTGCACCTGGCGGGCGTGGAGCTGGACATCGAGGGCGTCCAGGCCGAGGCCCTGCTGAAGGTCCGGCTGGAGCGGCTGGTGGAGATCCTGGACCGCGCGCTGACCACCCTCGACCGCAACCCGGAGATCATCCAGGCGTTGGCCCGTAGCGCCGACGTGGCGCTGACCGACGTCAACCGTTTCGCCGACCGGGTCACCGACGCGACCGCGCCGCTCATCGACGAGGCCGGCCGGCAGGTCCGCCAGCCGGTGGCCTCGATCGGTGCCGTGGCCGACCGGGTCGGCACGGTGGTCCCCGACGACCTGCGAGCCGAGGGGGCGACGGGCGTTCGCCGACCCCCCGCGTCACCCGGCCACCCGCAGGGCGTCAACACCCCCCGGCCGGCCCGACCCGAGGCTCCCGGGGCCGTCCGGCCGGAACGGCCCGTCGGGCCCCGGCCGGAGTCGCCGGCCGGCCCGGCGCCGGTGGGTTCGCCGCCGGAGCCCCCACTGGGCCCGATCGCGCCGTCCACGCCCGCTCCCCCCGGGGGTACGGGCGCCACGGGCGGCGCCGCCGGCCAGGGCGGCGCCACCGGTGCAGGCCCGACCGGTGCTGCCGGGACCGGCGGTGCGGGTGCGGATCGCGGCGGCGCCGAGGGCGCCCGGCCCGGTGCTGCCGAAACTGGCGGTGCGGGTGCGGAGCGGGGCGAGGGCGCCCGGGGCGGTGCCCGGGGCGGGGCCGAGGGTGCCCGGCCTGGTGGGGAAACCGGGCAGGAGGGCGGCCGACGTCCGTCCGGCGCTGCGGAGGGCGGTGTCGGAACCGGCCGGGAGGGCGGCGAACGCCCGCAGGGGGTCGGGGAACGCGCGCAGGAGGCCGCGGCTCAGGCGTCCCAGCTCGCCGGACAGGCGGGGGAGACCCTGCGGCAGGCCGGCCGGAGCGTCTGGGAGGCGATCCAGGGCGGGATGGCCCAGCGGCGCCAACGCCCCGACCGCTGACCTCGGCCAGCGAGCTCGAGGTCGGCCCCGGTCGGCGTGGGTGGCGGTGTGCCGCAGCCAGGGCGTTCAGTGCTGGCGGCGGCGCCACCGGGCCGGGCCGGTGACGAGGGGAAGCGCGGCCAGCGGCGCGACCGTGACGGCCAGCGCCAGGGAGCTGGTCAGGTCGCGGGGCAACCAGAGCAGATTGTCGCCGATGCCCATGGCGTGCGCGGTCAGCGAGAACCCGACGAACAGGGCGACTGCCGCACCGACGACGACCAGCCGGGGTACGCGGGCGACCGGAGCACGCCCCACCGGCGCGGCGACCGCTCGGACGGGTGCCGGCTCGACGGACGCCGGCCCGGTGGGGGCGGGCAGTACGGGCGTCGACTGGACGGGCACCGGTCGGGCCGTGCCGGCGCGGGTGGCCGCGACACCGGTGAGTCGGTGTTGCAGGCTGGTGAGGCCTCGGACGGCCCACGCCACGACCGGGACGACGAGCGTCAGCACCAGACCGGCGTGGACGGCCCAGGCGCCGGCGAGGGTGGGCCCGCCCCAGGAGTCCTGGTACCCGCCGTCGGTCGGACCGGGCAGGCCCAGGAGACTGCGGAACGGATAGGCCAGCACGTTGATCAGGACCAGGAACGCGAGGGTGGCGGTCAGCACCGTCGAGGCGAGGGCGACCGGCAGGGCCAGCAGGGCGCGGGCCAGCGCCCGGAGACGTCCCGCGCCGGCCGCCCGGGCCGCCTGCAGCAGGGCAAGCGGTACCGCGCGGAGCGAGAAGCCGAAGGATCGGCGGCTCTGCGCGCCGTACGCCGTCCGCCACGAGGTGGCGAGCCGACCGATCGGGTGGCGGAGTGCTCTTTCCACTGTCATGTGGCCAGTCTCGATCCGTTCCGCCCAGCCCACCATCGGGACCTTCCCCGACCGAGGTCCCTAGGCGGGCGTCCAGAACGGGTCGCGGCCGATGTGCCCGATGAGCCGGGTTTGGGCGTCGGCGTCGCCGGGGGTGGTTACGCGAGGGCCGTACTGGCCTGACGAGCGGAGCACGTCTTCGAGTGGCTCCATCTCAGCCAGCAGCACTTGACAGAAGCCGGTGTCGAGCCGGTCGTTCTGCCCGGTGGCGCGGGCCAGGTCCCACGTGTGCATGAACACGTCGGAGGTGTAGAACCTGTCGATCGCCTGGTCGAGCGGCACCTCGCCGATGTGCCGGTCGACCAGCATCCGTTGCGGGGTTCCCGGATCGTCCAGCAGCGCCTGCACGCCATCGCAGTGAGCCTGCCAGGCGGCGACCGGGTCGTCGTCCACGCTCGGCCCGCGGGGCAGGTCGACGCTGGCGCCGGCGGCGAGGAACGGTGGGAGCCATTCGGTCAGGTGGCGCACCACGTCGCGGGCTGTCCAACCAGGCACCGGCGAGGGGGCGTCCCAATGTCTGGCGGCGCGGACGCGGTCGGTAAATGTGGCCGCGATGTGGCGGTGCCGCTCTGTCGGGTCGAGGTCAGACAGGGCCATTGGCCAGCATTCTTTCGAGCTTGGCGTACCCGTCTTCCACGCCGATCTCCATGCCGCTCTTCAGCCAGGCGTCGCGGCCCTCGAAGCTGTCCACAAGAGACTGCGTGCGGAGCCTGGTCCAGCCGTTGCCGAGATCCTCGAACCAGAGCGTCTCCAGGGCAACCCCGTCAGGGTCGCCCTCGAACGTGAACCTCTGCACGATGCGATCCGGCCGGATCTCGTGGAAGCAGCCATGGAAGCCGAATTCGAGACCATCCCTGATGGACAAGAACCGGAAGCTGCCGCCGGTACGCGCGTCCCAATGGTCAATGCGCGTCTGCATGCTGTTCGGGCCGACCCACTGGGCGAAGAGCTCCGGGTCTGTGTGCGCCCGCAGCAGCCGCTCAGGTGTGGCCCGGAAGTCGCGTGTGATGCGGATGATGGGAATCGTGGGATCCGCCTCCACCTTTGTCATGACTGGTGCTCCTCGTCGTCGTCGGTCTCGACCATCGCGGCCAGCACCCGGTCGAGGCGTTGGTAGCGCTCTTCGGCTTGGCGGCGGTACCGCTCGGTCCATTCGTCCATCAGGTCCAGCGCGCCGACTTCCAGGTGCACCGGACGCGGCTGCGGGCCTGGTAATCGGCTCACCACGCCCGCCTCCTCCAGCACCCGTAGGTGCTTGTACACCGCCTGCAGGCTCATCTGGTATGGCTCGGCGAGCTGGTTCACCGTGGCGTCGGCTACCGAGAGCCTGGCCACGATGTCGCGGCGCGTCGGGTCGGCGAGGGCCGCGAAGACCTTGGACAAGGCGTCGAGCGGCATCGACATCCTCGTTTCAACTGATCGGTTTAAAGAAACGGTAGCGGGCCGGGTGCAACCCGGTCAAGTGACAGCGGCCCAACCTTCACGGGCTGCCACCGTGGCGCCAGGAGGGACCTGAGCTTCGACGGCGCCGCCCCGGTCCTGGACGCCCTCCGCGTGGTGCGCGTGGTGGCGATGGTGGCAGCGACAGCGGCCCGCTCTTGCCTGCCCCACCGCATTGCCGTCGCCCAAGGCGATGGTTCGGTTCGTTCTGCGGTGCATCAGCTGTCGAAGGCGGGATTCCGGTCAAGCTCCTGGTGACGACCGACCGCGGCTCAGATATGCCGACGAAGGGCATCAAGGATCCACTGGTCAGGTGGAGTGCCCCTCAGCCCGTCCTCCGTGGCGTAGACGCGGCACATCAGGCCGTAGGCGTCACGTTCAGAGGTAGTGGGGTCGACATCTACCCCGTTGACCCGGATGGTGGGCGAGCCGAGGAACCCCTCACGCTCGGCGTCTTCGTCCGATTCGATCCGCCGCGACGTGATCGGCTCGTCAGTGTCGGCCTCGGCCAGCAAGGACCGCAGGTGCCCCTCCAGTCCCTCATGGTTCGGGCAACCGTCGAAGAACAGGATCTCGATCATGTCCTACCCGCAGTCTCGTCCGAGGCGGCCTGGCGGTGTCACCTTGCCTACCGATCCTACGTCGATCACCACCAGGCCCCGCGACGCCGTTCAGCGGCGGTCCGTCGCGTGCAATCCACGTGCAACAAGGGGCGGCCATCAGTGGGATTCCGGGGCCAACGAGGGTTAGACCGGACAGGCGGGCAGCGGAGGTGAAAAGCAGAGCGGCGACCTGCGTTCCGCTGATCGGCGCTCATGTAGCCAGCAGTCCCGGCGAGTCCGCGTTGGCGTCGGCGTCATGTTGGTTGCCGCAAGTCTGCTGATCCTGGAAGCCACGTCGCTAATCCCCATGCCCTTCCTGATCTCGGGCATCCTGTCGGCGGCAGCACTGCTGGTTGCTCTAGCTGCGCTGGGTTGGTTCGTCGTATCGCGGGAGTAACCCATCAGCTAGCCGCGCATGGTGATGTGCCGGGGCAGCCGTGCGACATTTCCGTGCGCCGCCAGCTCCGTGCGCCGCCACGCGCGGCGAGGGTTTGCCCCGTGTGCCGCAGGTCGTGGAAGGTCAGGTCATCCAGGCACACCTTCTTCCGTGCCCGGACGAACGCCTGATACAGGCTGTCCCCCCGCAACGGTGATCCGTCACGGCTGACGAAGAGCCGGTCTTTGCCCGCGTACTCATCAAGGCGGCCCGTAAGCGGGCCGCGCCGGCCCGGCCCCGGCCTGCTGGCGCCCTCCGGCCGGCAGCGCGTCGTGATCGAGGTTCTAATCATCGCCTATCCTGGCTTCGCACATTGCCGGAGGCGTTCGCCCACTTTGGAGCCGTCATGCCTTTGCACATTGAGCAGGCTCTTGGCCTCATCGGATTCGGCCTGCTCCTTGGGTTCGTCGGCCTCATCTGGGTAGCGAACCTCTTCGGTGTCGCAGACGAGCACGCCCGTCAGATCGCGCGGAGTTCATCGACTCGCTGGATGGCTCGCTGGGTGGAGGGCCGCGAGGTACCCCCGGAGGAGATGAAGCGCCATGGCGGGTTCGCCCTCGGTCGGTACATCTGGGGGATCGGGCTGATGCTCGTCGGCTTACTCTTCATTGGCAATGGTGTTGTTGACCTGATCTCACCACCAGCCGAGTAACAGCACGCGACCAATCGGGTGGCACAGCGCTCGACCCCCTCACCCGGCGCCATCTCGGGGCTCCGCCCCGAACCCCGGCCTTCCCTCGGAGATCAGCGGCGGACGCCCGCTAGGCGGGCTCCCTCGCTCAGGCACCGCGAGGGCGTAGGGACAAGCCTGCCTGACCGAGGAGATCCCGCGAGACGCGCTGTATAGCCATCCGTACAGCCAAGACCACCGGCAGATGCCAGCATTTGCTCGACAACAGCTGACGGGCTGACCAGGGGCGCAGCAACCTCACCAGCCATCCGTGGTCTTCTCATAATCCTCCGGCCGCGATGGGCCGTCCGCGGCCGGTAGCCGCCACACTTAGGGGTCACGGGCGGGCATGAGAAGCATTCGAGCCAGCTGTCGCGAGCAGGCGTTTCGGGCATTGCGACCGGTTGAGCACACTCCTTCACGAGCTGCCGGACGTAGTCAGCACGTCGTGCTGCTCGCCTGGACGAGCGAACCAGGCGCCCTCAGGGTTGGCGAGGGTGGTTTCGATCCGGAGTTTTGCGGTCGGTTCCATCTCTGGTAGCGCCCGCACAGGAAACCATCGGACGGCCAGCGCCTCGTCGTCGTTGACCCGCGCTTGGCCACCAGCCGGACGGCAGCGGAACCAGACGTTCATGTACTGGCAGACATCCCCGTTGGGGTAGGTGCGAGGGTAGAGCGCGACGCCCGCGATGCTCTGGACAACGACCCGCACGCCGGTTTCTTCCTCGACCTCGCGGATGAGGGCGTCTGCGGGTTGCTCGCCCGGCTCGACCGCTCCTGCTGGTAGGGACCAGCATCCGTTGTCGGCGCGTCGCACGAGAAGGATTTGATCTTCGTCGCAGACCACGCCACTAACCGAGGGCAGCATCAACAGGTGTTGCCCGAGCTTCGTACGCAGATCCCGGAGATAGGGAGAGATCGCCATCGAGGGAGCCTACCGAGCGGAGGCCAGTCGAGGAGGGGGCAGCGTGGGCCGCCATACGTAGCAGAGCCCGTGCGATCTACGTGCGATAAGCGGCGGCCACTAGTGGGAATCCGGGGTCAGCGAGGGACAGACCGGACAGACAGGCTGCGGGCACGCAAAGCTGAGCGCCGACCTGCGTTTCCGCTGATCGGCGCTCATGTAGCCCGGCGAAAGGCTATGTGGCCAGGGGCGGGGTCGAACCGCCGACCTTCCGATTTTCAGTCGGACGCTCGTACCAACTGAGCTACCTGGCCGTGGTGCTCCGGGTCATGCTACCCGAGGGTCACATGCTCCGATACGCAGAACGCCGCGCAATGGTTCACGCGGCGTCGGCGCTGGCGGTCCTGACGGGACTTGAACCCGCGACCTCCGCCTTGACAGGGCGGCGAGCACTCCAACTGCTCCACAGGACCTAGCATTTGTTGCATCCGACCGGAGTCGGACCGTGCCCCCAACGGGATTCGAACCCGTGCTACCGCCTTGAAAGGGCGGCGTCCTGGGCCGCTAGACGATGAGGGCGGCCCCGCCATCATTGCACACTCGCAACTTCAAGCGGACTTGCTCCCATCCGGCCCCGCCGGAGGCATGAGAAGCATATGCCATGCCCCGCCGGTCGGCCAAACCGGTATGGCCGGCGGCACACCGTACCGCATAACCGCAGGTCAGCAGGGCTGTCAGCGGAGCGGGACGATGCCGAACCGGCGTTTGAGGTCGGAGATCAGGTGCGGGCAGGCGGCCAGGGTGCCACCCCGGTTGCCCCCGCCGTCGTGCATCAGGATCACCGCGCCGGGGCGCGCGGCCCCCTCCACCCGGTGGATGATCGTCGGCGTGGTCGGCTTCGCCCAGTCCTGCGGGTCGACGCTCCAGTGCAGCGGCCGCATCCCGAGCTGCCGGGCCACCGCGATCTCCTCCGCGGTCCACCGGCCGCCCGGCTGACGGAAGAACGGCACCTTCGCCCCGGGGACGGCGCGGCGGATGGCCTCGTTGGTCCGGACCATGTCGGCCCGGATCTCGGCCACCGGTCGCCGGCCGAGGTCCATGTCGTGCCGCCAGCTGTGGTTGCAGAGCTGGTGACCCTCGCGGACGATCCTGGCGACCAGCTGCGGGTGCCTGCGCACCTGTACTCCCACCACGCAGAACGTCGCGGTGACGTGCGCGGCGTGCAGCTGGTCGAGGACCTTCGGCGTCCAGGCCGCGCTGGGGCCGTCGTCGAAGGTGAGCGCTACCCCGCGTACCCCCGTGGTGCGGTTGAGTCCGGCGGGCAGCTTGGCGGGCAGCGCCCGTAGCGGGGGCTTCGCCGGGGGCTTGGGGGTGGGCCGGGGCGTCGGGGCCCGGGTCGGCTCGGGCGGCAGCGGCGCGCTGGGGGTGGCCGCCGCCGTCGCGCCGTCCGCCTGCGGTGTCGTCCCGGTCCGTTCCCCGCAGCCGGCGAGCAGGAGAACCAGGCCGAGGGTGACCGCCAGGACAGGACGTGGACGCATCGTCACTCCGAGGGGATCGGCTACGCGGACGCCCCGACGGTAGTGGACGCGCGCCTAAAGCGGCAGCCCTGGTCAGTCCCCTGTCGACTGGCCCAACGAGTCCCGTACGGCCAGCGCGAGCGAGACCGCCTCCGCCAGATCCACCGGCCGCACCACCCCGGCCGGCAGCGTCTCGGCCCGCCAGCCCGGCCCGGCGGCCAACACCAGCAGGGGCCGGCGGGGCACCGCGAGAAGGGCGCTGAGCTGCCCCGGGTCGGCGGTGGCCCGGGTGTGCGACCAGACCGCCACCGCGGCCGGGCCGGTCCGGTTCACCGCCTCGATCAGGGCGGCCACCGGCACCCGGGCGCCGAGTGTGCGGTAGGCCACTCCCGCCTCGGCGAGCGCGGCGGCCAGCGCCTCCAGGGGCAGGGTGTGCTGCTCCTCGTCGGCGCAGGAGAGCAGGATCCGGGCCGGCCCGGTGGGGCGTCCGCTGCTCGCCACGGCGGAGAACGCCTCGGAGACGCATCGGGACATCAGGTGCTCCACCTCGATCAGCCCGGCGGTGGCGGCGTGCCGCTCGCCGATGCCGAACAGCACCGGGCGGAGCAGGCTCTCCCAGGTGGCGATCACGCCGTCGGTGGCCAGGGCGTGCGAGATCGCCCCGCTGATCGCGGTGGAGTCCAGCCGCATGGCCGCCCGGGCCAGGCCGCGGGCGGCCGGTCCGGCGCGGCCGACCGGGATGGTCTGCCCGCCGCCGTCGCGGCCGACCCCGGCCCGCAACCGCTGTTCGAGGGCGGGGCTGACCGCCGGGCTCTGCTTGGCCCAGCGGGCGGCCTCGGCCGGGCTGACGCCCTCTGCGGTGAGTTTGCGCATGACCTCCAGGCGAGCCAGGTCGGCCGGCGTGTAGCGCCGGTGGTGACCCGGTACGTGCTGGCTGGGGCCGAGGCCGTAGCGCTGGTGCCAGGTGCGCAGCGTGGTGACCGCCACGCCCAGTCGGCGTGCGACGGCCCCCGCGCTCAGCGGCTCATCGGCCACCCGACCGCTCCGACGCGTCGTCCGCCGGAACACCGGGCGGGATGATGTCGCCGGCGGGACCGCCGGTGGACCTGTTCGGGCGCAGCAGTCGGCTGACCACTCCGCCCAGCCAGGGTGCGTACGTGCGCGGGTCGGCGTCGATCTCCGACATCAGCCGGCCCGGGTCGGCCCAGCGCAGCTCGGACACCTCGTCGGGATCCGGCCGGGTCTGGACGTCAGCCGCCACGTCGGCGCGCAGCACGTGGTCGTACTCGAACTCGACCCGGCCGGTGGCCGGGTCCTCCGCGTAGTAGAGGTAGACGCCCACCTCGGCGAGCTCCACCGGGCCGGCGCCCAGCTCCTCGGCCAGCCGACGGTTGGCGGCCTCGACCAGGGACTCGCCGGGCCGGGGGTGGCCGCAGCAGGAGTTGGCCCAGCGCTGCGGGAAGCGGGTCTTCGCCGCCGCCCGCCGCTGGAGCAGCACCTGGCCGGCCGGGTCGACGAGCAGCACCGAGAAGGCCCGGTGCAGCCGCCCCGGCGCCTGGTGCGCCGCGGCCACGGTGGCCTCGCCGAGCACGTGCCCGGTGTCGTCGACCAGCTCGACAAGGTGTCCTTCCCGGGAGGTCACCTGATCACCGACCCGCGCCGGTGATGCGGTTGGCGGCGAGCTTGCCCGAGATCAGCACCATCGGCACGCCCACGCCGGGCTGGGTACCGGAGCCGGTGAAGACCACGTTGGACAGCGTCCGGTGCAGGTTCGACGGGCGGAACGGCCCGGTCTGGAAGAGGCTGTGCGCGGCGGCGAACGGCGTACCGGCGGCCATGCCCTGCTCCTCCCATTCGGCGGGCGTGATCGTGCGCAACACCTCGACGCCGTCGCCGAAGCCGACGTACCCGCGCTCCTCCAGCGTGTGGATCAGCTGGTCGGCGTAGCGGCGGCTGAGGTCACCGCGCCAGTCGAACGGGGCGCGTTGCAGGTTGGGCACCGGCGCGAGCACGTAGTAGGTGTGCCGGCCGGCCGGGGCGACCGAGGGGTCGGTCCGGCTCGGGTTGGTGACCAGCAGCGACGGGTCGGTCATCAGCTCGCCGCGCCGGATCACCTCGTCGAAGGTGCCCTTCCACTTGCGCCCGAAGTGGATGTTGTGGTGGGCGATCTTCTCATACCCCTGCTTCGATCCGATGTGCAGGACGACGCAGGACGGCGAGTAGGTCAGCTTGCGCTGCCGCCCCTCGGGCAGCAGGTCCCGGTAGGCGACCGGCAGGTCCGGGTTGAGCACCACCACGTCGGCCGGGATCAGCTCGCCGTCCGCGGTCACCACGCCGGTGGCCCGCCCGTTGGCGGTCTCCACCCGGGTCACCGTGGTGCCGTACCGGAACTGCACGCCGTGCTTCTCGGCGGCGCCGGCCATGCCGCGGGAGACCGCGTGGATGCCGCCGCGCGGGAAGTACACCCCGGCCACCGAGTCGAGGTACGCGATGACGCTGTAGATGGCCAGCGCGTCGTGCGGGGCGAGGCCGGCGTACATGGCCTGGAAGGAGAAGATGCGCTGGGTACGCGGGTCGGAGAAGAACTGGTTGATCTTCGTCTGGAGACGCCGGAACGCGCCGTTGGCCAGCAGCTTCACCAGGTTGGCGGTGAGCAGGTCGGTGGGGGCGTCCAGGTTGCGGTCGATGAAGTCGACCCGCTCCCAGTTCCACAGGTTGCGCGCGTAGTCGACGAACCGCAGGTAGCCGTCGGCCTCCCGGGGCCCGCAGACCCGGGAGATCTCGGCCGCCATCCGGGTGGTGTCGGTGATGACGTCCAGCGTCGAGCCGTCCGGGTAGTAGGCCCGGTAGGCGGGGTCGACCGGGGTCAGGTCCAGCCAGTCGGTCAGCTCCTCGCCGACCGCGCCGAGCGCCTCGGCGATCAGGTCGGGCATGGTGAGCACGGTCGGCCCGGTGTCGAACTCGTAGCCGTCGACGCTGAGCCGGCCGGCCCGGCCGCCCGGCACCGGCTCGCGTTCCACCACGGTCACCTGCCGGCCGCTGCCGGCCAGGTGCAGCGCGCACGCCAGCCCGCCCAGGCCCGCGCCCACGACCACCACCCGGTCCGTACGTCCGTTCACGGTGCGCACGTGACCACCTCCTTCGCAAAGTCGCTCATCATGCTCGCCGGTTCGTGGCGGCGGTGGCGAGACCGGTCAGCGCGGTGCGCGCCGTCTCGTCGATCGACGCGGTGTCGAGCGCGGTCAGCGCCTCGGTCACCCGGTCGGAGATCATCCGCTCGACCCGGGCCACCGCGCCGGTGTCGGCGACCAGTTCGGCCAGCCGGGCCACCTCCCGGGGGCCGGTGGCCGTGCCGGCGCGCTCCAGTGCGCGCCGCTGGCCCGGGGTGGCGAGCTGCCGGGCCAGCATCAGCAGCGCGGTGGGCTTGCCGGTGCGCAGGTCGTCGCCGGCCGGCTTGCCGGTCGTCGCCGGGTCGCCGTAGACGCCGAGCAGGTCGTCGCAGAGCTGGAAGGCCTCGCCGACGGCCAGGCCGTAGCGGGTGTACGCGGCGATCAGCGGTGCGTCGGCGGCGACGCCGGCCAGGCAGGCGCCGAAGAGCAGCGGCCGCTGGACGGTGTAACTGGCGGTCTTGTAGCGGGCCACCCGCAGCGCCCGGTCCACCGACCAGTTGGCCGCGTCGTTCTCGCCGAGCACGTCGAGGTACTGCCCGGCGACGGTCTCGATGCGCATCTGGTCGTAGCAGCGCCGCACGTCGAAGAGCCGGGCCGGGGGCAGGGTGGCGTGGCTGAGCAGCCGGTCGGCCCAGACCAGGCAGAGGTCGCCGATCAGCACGGCCACCGCCTCGCCGAACCGGCCGGGGTCGCCGGTGTGCCCGGCGGCGACGTGCCGGGCGGCGGCGGCGCGGTGCGCGGTGGGCAGGCCGCGCCGGGTGTCGGAGCCGTCCATCACGTCGTCGTGCACCAGCGCGAAGGTGTGCAGGAGTTCCAGGGCGGCGAACGCCGGGAGCACCGTGGGCAGCGGCGCGGCCCCGCCCACCACCCCGCGCCAGCCCCAGTACGCGAAGGTGGGGCGGACCCGCTTGCCGCCCGCCAGCACGTTGTCGCGCGCCGTTGCGGCGAATCCGCCCATCGCTGCGTCGATCTCGGTGAGCGAGGCGACCTCGGCGGCCAGAAGCGCCGCGAGAGTGTCGTCCACTCCCTTGATCAGGTCTTTGGTGAACGCGGCCAGTACGCCGCGGACCGGATCGTCCGTCGCTCCCGGCTGAGCCGGCGCGACGCGGAGCGCATTACCCGCAACTGCGTCGTTGGCCATGTGGGCGAGCGTACCCTAGGGTTACGAGTTGCGTCGATTGCTGCGTCGAATTTCGAGGAGGGCCGGTGGACACCGATCTCACCGCTGCCTATGCCCGCTGCCAGGAGCTGCACAAACGCCACGGGCGTACCTACTATCTCGCCACCCGCCTGCTGCCCGCATGGAAACGGCGGCACGTGCACGCCCTGTACGGATTCACCCGCTACGCCGACGAGATCGTCGACCGCACCGAGGACCTGCCGCCGGCCGAGCGCGCGGCCCGGCTCGACGAGTGGTCCTCCCGCTTCGTCGCCGGCCTGCACGGCGAGCCGGTCGACGACCCGCTGCTCCCGGCGGTGCTGCACACCATCGCCGTCTTCGACCTCGACCGCGACGACTTTGCGTCGTTTCTGCGCAGCATGGCGATGGACCTCACGGTCATGTCGTACCCGACCTACGACGACCTGCTCGACTACATGGAGGGCTCGGCGGCGGTCATCGGCACGATGATGCTGCCCATCCTCGGCAGCTCCGACCCGGCGGCGGCCCGCGAGCCGGCCCGCCAGCTCGGCTTCGCCTTCCAGCTCACCAACTTCATCCGGGACGTCGCCGAGGACCTCGACCGGGGCCGCACCTACCTGCCCGACGAGGACCTGGCCAAGTTCAACGTCACCCGCGACGACCTGCTCGCGGCGAAGGCGCAGGGCCGCACCACCGCGAAGATCCGGGACCTGATCGAGTACGAGGTGACCCGCGCCCAGGCGCACTACGCCGCCGCCGCGCCGGGCATCACCCTGCTCGCCCCCGCCTCGCAGGCCTGCATGCGCACCGCGTACGCGCTCTACGGCGGCATCCTCGACGAGGTGGCGACGCAGGACTACGACGTCTTCGTCCGGCGCGCCCTGGTTCCGCAGCGACGTCGGATGGCGGTCGCCAGCCGGGCCCTGCTCACCCGCACCGGGACCCCGGTCGTCGTACCGGGACCGGCCTTGCCGTGAGCGGGCGCATCGTGGTCGTGCTCTTCACCCGCGACCTGCGGGTGCACGACCACCCGGCGCTCGCCACCGCCTGCGCCGCCTTCGACCGGGTCGTGCCGCTCTACGTGCTCGACCCGGCGCTGGCCGACCGCTCGCCGAACCGCACCCGGTTTCTGCACCAGAGCCTCGCCGAGCTGCGCGAGGCGCTGCGCGAGCGCGGCGGCGACCTGGTGGTCCGCCGGGGCGACCCGGTGGCCGAGACGATCAGGCTGGCCCGGGAGGTGGGCGCCGAGGGGATCGGCCTCTCCGCCGACGTCAGCCGGTACGCCCGCCGCCGCGAGCGTCGGCTGCTCCAGGAGTGCGAGCGGCACCGGCTTCACCTGCGGCTCTTCCCCGGCGTCACCATCGTCGAGCCGGGGGCGCTGCGGCCGACCGGCGGCGACCACTACCGGGTGTTCAGCCCGTACTTCCGCAGCTGGCAGGGGGCGGCCTGGCGGGAGGAACTGGCCGCGCCGGACCGGATCAGCCTGCCCGACGGCGTCCGGGTCGGGCCGCTGCCGGCGCCGCCGGAGGGGGAGTCGCCGGACGCGGCGGCCGGCGGCGAGAGCGTCGCGCGGCGGCGGCTCACGGCATGGCTGCCGACCCTGGACCGGTACGACGACATCCACGACGACATGGCCGGCGACGAGACGTCCCGGCTCAGCCCGTACCTGCGGTTCGGCTGCCTCTCCCCGCTGGCGGTGGCGTACCGGGCCGGCGGCCGGGACGGGCCGTTCGTCCGGCAGCTCTGCTGGCGCGACTTCTACTACCAGGTCACCGCCGCCTTCCCGGAGATCTCGGGGAAGGCGTACCGGCGCGGGGCGACCGAGGACTGGCGGTACGACGCGGACGCGATGGCCGCCTGGACCGAGGGGCGGACCGGCATGCCGATCGTGGACGCCGGCATGCGGCAGCTGCGGGCCGAGGGGTGGATGCACAACCGGGCCCGGCTGATCACCGCCGGCTACCTGACCAAGGTGCTCGGGCTGGACTGGCGGCCCGGCGTGGCGGTCTTCTCCCGCTGGCTGCTCGACGGGGACGTGGCCAACAACTCCGGCAACTGGCAGTGGGTGGCCGGCACCGGCAACGACAGCCGCCCGTACCGGAGCCTCAACCCGGTCCGGCAGGCCGAACGGTACGACCCCGACGGCGGCTACGTCCGGCGGTGGGTGCCCGAGCTGGCGGCGGTGGCCGGCAAGGCGGTGCACCAGCCGTGGCGGCTGCCGGCCGAGGTGCGCCGGAAGCTGGACTACCCGCAGCCGCTGGCGGTCCCGGGCGCCGACCCGGTCTGGATGCGCTGACCGTCAGGGTCACGCAGCGTGGCTCTCCCGCTGGCGCCGGGACACCCGTTCGCACGCTTTGCTCTGCTGCCCTCCAGGCAACGGTAACTTGCCGTCACCGTGGATCGATCGCCTCAGCAGGCCTCCGCGCATCGCGCCCCTGGTCATTTCGGTGTTGCATCCAGGGCAGCAGAGCAAAGGGCCGGAGGAGGTGGTCCGGTCCGACGGCGGCCGTGACCCACGGTCACCAGTTTGGCCCGTCACAGAAAGTGTCGCCACCGCAGTCTCCGGCAGAAAGTCGTTGGCCCCGATCGGCAACGGGGTCCAGCCTGGACCGATGCGAACCGAGATCCGTCCACTCGGCCCCGCCGAGATCCCCACCCTGGTGGAGTTCTCGCTCCGCGCCTGGGCACCGGTCTTCGCCTCGTTCGGGGAGGTGCTCGGCGAACCCGTTTACCGGGCGATCTATCCGGACTGGCGGGAGAGCCAGGCGCGGGCCGTGGCCGAGGTCTGCCGGGACACCGGCAACGACGTCCACGTCGCCGTCGTGGACGGGCGGCCCGTGGGGTTCGTCGCGATCCGGATCAACGCCGGCCGGACCGAGGGCGAGATCTACATGCTCGCCGTCGACCCGTCCGTCCAGCGGCGGGGGATCGGGTCCGCGCTGACCGGGTACGCCCTGGACCGCCTCCGGGCCGCCGGGGTCGTGCTGGCCGTGGTGGGCACCGGCGGGGACGACGGGCACGCCCCGGCCCGGCGGACGTACGAGAAGGCGGGCTTCGTCGGATTGCCGCTGGTCCGCTACTACGCCCGACTCGACGGGTGACCGGTCACAGGCAGGAGTGCAGCGCCTCGACCAGCTCGTCGACCCGGTCGTGGTCGGCGAGCCGGGCGGTCGCGTACGCGAAGGTGTAGCCCCGCCCCGGGTCGGCCCAGGCGCTGCTCCCGCCGATCCCGCCCATGCCCCAGCTGCCGTCCGGCTCCCACTGCATGCCCAACGTCCAGCACACCCGCCGGCCCAGGACGAGGTCCGGGCCGTCGTACTGGACCCGGGTGGCCTCGGCGACCAGCTCGGGACCGAACAGGCGCACCCCGTCCAGGGTGCCGCCGGCCAGCAGACCCGCGTAGAGCCGGGCCAGGCCGGACGCGGTGGCGTGCAGGTTGACCGCCGGAATCTCCGCGCCCCGCCAGAGCGCGCTGTTGACCACCACCAGGTCCCGACCGCCGGGCGGGTTGTCCACCGCCCGGGCCCGCAGCGACCCCGGCTCACCGCGCATCCGGTCGGGCCACGCCGGATCGCCGTACGACAGGTCGGCGCAGCGCCGCTGGTCCGCCGCGCCGAGACCGAAGCCCAGATCGAGCCGCCACGGCCCGGCGATCTCCTCGGCCAGGAAGCGCCCCACGGATCGGCCGTCCACCCGCCGGACCAGCTCACCCACCAGGTGCCCGTACGTCCAGGCGTGCTCGCCCGCGACGGCTCCGGGTTCCCACTCCGGCTCGGCGGCGGCCAGGTCGGCGCAGAGCAGCGCCCAGTCGGCGATCGCCTCCGCCGGCCGGGGCACCGGGAACGCCGGCAGCCCGGCGGTGTGGCTGAGCACCTGCCGGACGGTCGCCGGCGCGCGGAAGCCCGGCCAGTAGGTCGACACCGGCGCGTCGGGGTCGACCCGCCCCCGCTCGACCAGCATGAGCAGGCAGAGCGCCGCCACCGGCTTGCCGACCGAGTAGACGTCCACCAGGGTGTCCGGCGCGAACTGTCGACCGGCGGAGCCGCCGCCGACCAGCTCGACGACCGGGCGGCCGTCGTACCAGACGGTCAGGCCGGCGCCGGTCTCCCGGCCGCCGGCGAGCAGGTCGTGGAAGCAGTCCCGGACCGGGGCGAAGCGTGCGTGCATCCGGCCACGGTAGGCGGTGGGAATGATTACGGGCGCGGGAATTCCCACCCGGACCGATGGCCGGCCCCAGGTTGGTGCGCAATGCTGGCGGCATGGCGGAGCCGGAACTGGTGGACGTGGTCGTGGTCGGGCTGGGCGTGGGCGGCGAGGAGGTGGCCGGGCGACTCGCCGAGGCCGGCCTCAGCGTGGTCGGCGTGGAGCGGGACCTGGTCGGCGGCGAGTGCCCCTACTGGGGCTGCATCCCGAGCAAGATGATGATCAGGGCGGCGAACTCTCTGGCCGAAGCGCGGCGGGTCAACGAGCTGGCCGGCTCGGCGCAGGTCCAGCCGGACTGGGCCCCGGTGGCGAAGCGGATCCGGGAAGAGGCCACCGACAACTGGAACGACCAGGCCGCGGTGGACCGGTTCACCGGCCGGGGCGGTCGGTTCCTGCGGGGCAGCGGCCGGCTCGACGGCCCCGGCCGGGTACGCGTCGGCGAGCAGGTGTTCCAGGCCCGGCACGGCATCGTGCTCGGCACCGGCACCCGCCCGTCCGTGCCGCCGATCGACGGGCTGGCCGACACGCCGTACTGGACGAACCACCAGGCGATCGAGGTCGAGGAGCTGCCCGGGACGCTGCTGATCCTCGGCGGCGGGGCGATCGGGCTGGAGCTGGCCCAGGTCTTCGCCCGGTTCGGCGTCCGGGTCACCGTGGTCGAGGCGTTCGAGCGAGTGCTCGCCGTCGAGGAGCCGGAGGCCTCCGAGGTGGCCACCGCCGCGCTGCGCGCCGACGGGGTGGAGATCCGTACCGGGGTCAAGGCCGAACGGGTCAGCCACGACGGGACCACGTTCACCGTGCACTCCGGCGACCAGAGCTTCACCGCCGAGCGGCTGCTGGTGGTCACCGGGCGCCGGGCGCACCTCGAGGAGCTGGGCCTGGACACCGTCTCGATCGACGCCTCCCAGCGCTACCTGCCGATGGACGAGCGGATGCACGTCGCCGACGGCATCTGGGCGGTCGGTGACCTGACCGGCGAGGGGGCCTTCACCCACATCGCCATGTACCAGGCGGGAATCGTGATCGCCGACCTGCTCGACCACGCCCGGCATGCCGAGGGTGGCGCGGACGCCAGCGGCACCGCGAGCGTGGTGGGCGGCGCGATGGGAGCGGTCAGCGGGGTCGGCGGGGCGACGGCCACGGCCGGTACGAGCGGCGGAGCCGGCACCGTGCCCGGCGCCGACTACCGGGCGCTGCCAAGGGTCACCTTCACCGACCCGGAGGTGGGCGCGGTCGGGCTCACCGAGAAGCAGGCCCGCGAGCGTGGCATCAACGTGCAGGTCGGCGTCTCGCAGCTGTCGTCGTCAACCCGGGGCTGGATCCACAAGGTCGGCAACGAGGGCTTCATCAAGCTGGTCGCCGACGCCGACCAGGGCGTGCTGATCGGTGCCACCTCGGTCGGCCCGGCCGGTGGCGAGGTGCTGTCGGCGCTGGTGGTGGCGGTGCACGCGGCGGTGCCGCTGAGTCAGCTCCGGCACATGATCTACGCGTACCCGACGTTCCACCGGGCCATCGAGGACGCCCTGCGCAACCTCAGCTGACGGTGCCGTGGCGGCCGGCGCCCGCGGCGAACCGGGCCGCGCCGGCCGCCGCGTCCGTCGCCAGGGACTCCATCCCGTACGCCAGCTCGGTGGCGAGCGCCTCCGGCTCGGAAAGGCCGCCGGTGGCGAGCACCGAGGCGCGGTCGTTGCGCAGGCAGGTCTGCGGGTGGCGGGCGATCTCGGCGGCGAGCCGCTCGGCCGCCGCCCGGGCCTCACCCGGCGCGACCAGCCGGTTGACCAGACCCATCGCGTACGCCTCGGCGGCGGGCACCGCCCGGCCGGTGAGGATCAGGTCCATCGCCCGGCTCTCGCCGATCAGCCTCGGCAGCCGCACCGTCCCGCCGTCGATCAGCGGGACGCCCCACCGCCGGCAGAGCACCCCGAGCGTCGCGTCGGACTCGGCGACCCGCAGGTCGCACCAGAGGGCCAGTTCGAGGCCGCCGGCCACGGCGTACCCGGAGATCGCGGCGATGACCGGCTTGGACAGCGACATGCGGGTGGGTCCCATCGGGCCGTCGCCGTCGGCCTCGACCCGGTTGCCGCTGGGGGTGCCGATGGCCTTGAGGTCGGCGCCCGAGCAGAAGGTGCCGCCGGCTCCCCAGAGCACGGCGACGGCGGCGTCCGGGTCGGCCTCGAAGGCGCGGAACGCGTCGGCGAGGGCCCGGGCGGTGGGCCCGTCGACGGCGTTGCGGGACGCCGCCCGGTCGAGGATCACCGTGGTCACCGGTCCGTCGTGCGTGACGTGTACGGCCATCGGGACAGCATGCCGCCGGCGGCGCCGGCACGCCAGGGCCAACGCGACCTCGGCGCGGGTACGCGGTCGGCGCTCGGCGGCTAGCATCGGCGGCGGCAATGATCATGCGACCGCCCGACCTTCCGGGGCGGGCCCAGCGCAGCGGGAGCCTGCCGTGGACCTCTACACCGCCATCCACCGACGCCGGGACGTCCGGGCCGAGTTCACCTCGGAACCGGTGCCGGACGACACCCTGCACCGGATCCTCGACGCGGCGCACGCCGCACCCAGCGTCGGCTACACGCAGCCGTGGGACTTCATCCTGGTGCGCGACGCCGCGCTTCGCCGCCGGTTCCACGAGCACGTGCAGGCCGAGCGGGACATCTTCGCGGCGACCCTCTCCGGCGAGGCCGCCGATCGGTTCGCCCGGATCAAGATCGACGGGGTGCTGGAGTCGACCCTGTCGATCGTGGTGACCTACTCGCCGTCCCGGGGCGGACCGGCCGTACTGGGCCGGCACGCGATCGCCGACGCCGGCCTCTACTCGGTCTGCCTGGCCATCCAGAACCTCTGGCTCGCCGCCACCGCCGAGGGGCTCGGTGTCGGCTGGGTGTCGTTCTACCGGGAGGCCTTCCTCGCCGACCTGCTGGGCATTCCGTCGGGCGTCCGGCCGGTGGCCTGGCTCTGCGTCGGGCCGGTGACCCACCTGGAGCAGGTGCCGGACCTGGCCCGGCACGGCTGGCGACAGAAGCGCCCGCTCGCGGAGGCCCTGCACGCCGATCGGTGGACGGGCGGTCACTGAGTCCGCGGCCCGCGGGTCTTCGCGGTCTTGTCAGGGTGCCCGCCGTCGGGCCGGCCTGACCGCCCCGCTGACCCCGGCCAGGCCCAGCCAGGACGCCAACGCCGTCAGCTCCGCGCCCACCGCCGCGGTCAGCTCCGGGGTGAACGGGACGTCCTCGTGGACGGCGTCCACCCGCAGCGTCGAGGCCTTCCGGTCGGCGGTCGCGTCCACCTTGCCGACCAGCCGGTCGTGGTGCAGCACCGGCAGCGCGAAGTAGCCCCAGCGGCGCTGGCCCCTCGGCACGTACATCTCCAGCTTGTACTCGAAGTCGAACAGCTCCAGCGCCCGCTTCCGGTCGTGGATCAGCCGGTCGAACGGCGACAACAGAGCGGTACGCCCGGCGAACGGCTGACCCAGCATCGCCGGGTCGACCCGCCAGACACCCGGCGTGCCCGCCACCTCCGCCGGCTCACCGGCGTCACCGACGACGATGGACCGGGCGATGCCCAGGGACCGGAGCAGCCGCCCGTTTCGCCTCGCCCGGGCCTCGGCCAACGGCACCGTCGGCGTGCCCGCCGGATAGACCCGCTCGGCCAGGTCCCACCGGCGCTGCCGCCCGACCCGGCCCGAGATGGCGATCTCGCCGCGGGCGGCGAGGAGCTCCAGCATCTGGGTGACGTTGCGGTTGTTCGTCCAGCCGGTCGACGGCCACGGCACCACGCTGGTGTCCGGCACCTCGCGGGAGAGCAGCGGCCCCGCGCCCCGCAGCCGGTCCAGCACATCCCGCCGGAACGAGGCGTTCGCCTCCAGCCAGGCCCGTTTCCGCCCCTCCTCCGGCGACGCGGCCATCTCGGCCAGGTAGAGCCCCAGATCCGTCATCGGCCGCACCATCGCGCGGTGCTCGAAGGCCGCCCTGTCCCGCTCCACGGCCAGCAGCAGATCCTCAGGGCGGTAGCGGGCGCCGAGCCGGGACCACGCCACCAGGTCGGCGCTCGGCGCCACCGCCGCCGTCGGATCCAGTTGCAGGAAGGTCAACCTCTCCAGCACCGTGCCGAGATCTCCTGGCCGGTGCGCGTCGAGCAGTTGGGCGCGGACCGCGATCTGCCGGGCCTGATCTCGGTCCAAGCGGTGACGAGACATGGACCGAGGCTAACCACCACCTCCGACAGGACACGGCCCGCGGAAAGTCGGCGGCGCGTACAACCCGCCGCGGTGCCGGCCCCGTCAGCGGGGTGGAATCGTTCACGATCGGGGTGGGTGGATGCGGGCGGACCTGGAACAGGAGTACGTCGAGTACGTAACGGCGCGGCTGCCGGCGCTGCGCCGGATCGCCTGCCAGCTCGTCGGGGACGCCCACCGCGGCGACGACCTCGTGCAGGCGGCGGTCACCCGGATCTACGTCAACTGGCGCCGGGCCCGCGAGGCCGACAACCTCGACGCGTACGTCCGGACCGTGCTGATCCGGGTCTTCCTCGACGAAAAACGCCGGCTCTGGTCCCGGGTACGGCTGGTCGACACGCCACCCGAGCGGGTACCCCTGCCCCCCGGCGACACCGTCGAGGACCGGGAAGTGCTCCGCGCCGCGCTCGCCCAGGTGCCGCCCCGGCAGCGGGCCGTGCTGGTGCTGCGCTTCCTGCACGACCGACCCGTCGACGAGGTCGCCCAGACCCTCGGCTGCACCGCAGGCACCGTCAAGAGCCAGACCTCCCAGGGCCTGGCCCACCTGCGTCGTCTGCTCGGCACCGCCGCGTACGCGATCATCGGAGAGGGGAAGTGATGGAGGAGAAGCTGCTCACGCCGCTGCGAGACGCGGCGCTCCCGCCGTCGGCCGTGGACCTGCACCGGGCCGTACGCGACGGGCGCCGGACCGTGCGGCGGCGCCGGGTCGGGCTGGCGGCCGCCGCCGGCCTCGCCGTGGCCGCCGTCCTCGTCGCCGCGCCCGCGGTCCTCGAGCGGCAGGCCGCGCCGACGCCCGCCACGCCCGCGGTCAGGCCGACCCCGACGGTGGCCAGCACCGCCCCGATGCCCTCGCGTGCCCCGGCCGCCTTCGCCCCCTCCCGCCAGTACGCCGACTTCGGCTGGCTCCCGGATGGCCTGACCGACCGCACCGTCACGACGCGGGCCGACCAACTCGCGCTCACCGCGGCGACGCCGGTGTCGCCGGCCGCCAAGAACCCGGGCCTGACGGTCGACCTGCGGATGGTGCCGGCGGGCCGGGGCATCGTCCTCGGCATCGAGTGGGACTTCGCCGCACCCGACAGTGCCACGGGCAAGGCCGGCGCGGAGGCCGCCGAGCCGGTCAACGGCCGCAGTGCGCGATGGAACACCGTCGCCGCGCCCGATCCCGGGTCCACGGCGTTGCGCTGGGAGTACGCCCCGGGTGCCTGGGCCGAGGTGATCGTGCAGCGGGCGCCGGAGGGCGCCGACCCGCGCCTGCTGGCCCGTCGGATCGCCGCGGACGTGCGCTACGGCGTGGACCGACCGGTCCGGCTGCCGGCACGCCTGAGCGCGCTCCCGGCCGGCCTGAAGCCGATCTCGTATCAGGTGAGCAGGTTCTCCCGGGGCGGCTGGAGCGTGGAGCTGGCGTACAGCGCCGGCGGCCGGACGACGTTCGGGGACTGGCCCCTGGTCGTGCTGATGATGCCGCGCGCCTCCGAATCGGGCGACGGCGCCGTCCTCGGCGATCCGGACTCCACGCTGGACGGTCATCCGGCCCGTCGCCGTACGGGCATGGACGGCGGCGCCTCCCTCCAGGTGTACAACGTCCACGGCCTCTACGTGGAGATCGACGTGCATGACCGGGCCACCCTGCGGGCGTTCGGCGGCAGCCTGGACGGGCTCTTCCGGGACACCACCTTCCACCCGAAGGTCGCCGACTGGCGGTGACGTCACCCGAGCGGGGGATTGGTGCCCACCGCCCGGTTTGCGACCGCCCCCGCCGGGAAGTCGGACAGGGTGCGAGCGCTGATGACGAGAATCGAGCAGAACGCGAAGCTGGACCGGTTCGGCGACCGGCTGCAGCGGGTGGTGCAGGGAACCCTGCGGCCGCAGCGGGTCCGGGACCTGCTGCACGGGGTCTTCCTCGGCCACCCACTGCACCCCGCGATGGTGCAGGTGCCGGTGGGCGCCTGGATGAGCGCCGCGGTGGTCGACCTGCTGCCGGGCCAGCGGCGCGCCGCGACCACGCTGGTCGCCCTCGGCACGGTGAGCGCCGTACCGGCCGCCGTCGCGGGGCTCAACGACTGGGCCGCCCTCGCCCGGGACCAGCGCCGGGTCGGGCTGGTGCACGCCGCCTCCAACTCGATCGGGCTGGCGCTCTACGCCGGCTCGCTCGCCGCCCGGCTGCGGGGCCGGCACGGGACGGGGCGGGCGCTGGCGTACCTGGGGCTGACCGCGGCGAGCGCCGGGGCGTACATCGGTGGGCACCTGGCGTACAAGCAGGGCGCGCAGGTCAACCAGAGCATCTCCGAGCTGCACCTGATGACCGACGAGTGGAAGGCGGTCGCCGACCTGGCCGCGCTGCCGGAGCGGAAGTTGATCACCCGTGAGGTGGACGACGTGTCGGTGATCGTCTACCGGCACGGCGACGACATCACCGTGATGCTGGAGCGCTGTCCGCACCAGAGCGGACCGCTCGGCCAGGGCGAGGTGCAGGAGATCAACGGACACGACTGCGTGGTCTGCCCGTGGCACGGGTCGACGTTCCGGCTCAACGGCGGCGAGGTCGTGCACGGACCGTCCGCCAACGACCAGCAACTCCTGCCCACCCGGGTGGTCGACGGCGTCCTCCAGACCAAACTCCCCTGACCCGTCGCCGGCCGCGCCCGTCGGCGCCGCGTCATGATCATGGCCATGTGGTGCGCGTACCCGAGGGTCATTTGCGGCGGTGCCGGCCGGAGACCAGGGCGCGGGCCGCGGACGCCCGGCTCGCGGCCGCCCGGCCGGCGGAGGTCCGCGCGGTCGAGGTACGGGCGGCGAGGGTACGGGCGGCCGACGTGCGGCCCGCGGTGACCCGGGCCGGGCGGCGACGCAGGCCCAGCACCGCACCGATCTGCGCCCCGATGATGCTCGCCACCGCCAGCACCGCCGAGACGGCCAGCGGCCGGTTCATCCCGTCGTCCTCGGTGGCCCGGGAGGCCCCGGCGGCCATCGCCGGGGGCACCCCTGCCGGCTTCTCGACCGGCGACGGCGCGGTCTGCGGCCGAGCGGTCTGCGGGGCCGACGGTCCGCCCTTGCCGTGCGGCGTCCGGGTCCCCGGGGCCGGGGTGATCGCCCCGGCCGACCGCTGCGGACCAGCCTGGCCACCCGACGGCTTGCGCGGGGTGACCAGGCCCCCGGCGGCGTGCCGGCGCGTGCCGGCGTCGTCGGCCCCCGCGGGCAGCTTGATGAGCTGACCAGGGTGGATCCGGTCCGCGTCGGGCAGCCGGTTCAGCCGGGCCACCTCCGGATAACGGTCGAAGTCGTCCAGGTAGCGTTCCGCCACCTCGCCCAGGTAGTCGCCCTTCGCCACCTGGTACACCGCCGGCTGCCCGCCGGCCGGCGTTGCGGCGGTACGCGGCGCCAGCGTCGCCGCCGGGGCCGCCAGGGCGGTCGCGCCCGGCGCGGCCGGGGCCGCACCCGGGTAGGACACTGCGGTCGCCGCGCTCGCCACCGGGGCCGCACCTGGATACGACAGTGCGGTCGCCGCGCTCGCCGCCGGGCTGGCCGCGATGATCAGCGCCACCGACCCGACCAGCGCCGCCGCCGCCCGCTGCTGTCGGCTCATCCCGGGCAGCCGGGGCGCCGGCCGCCGGGCCACCTGCGCGCCCAGCTCCACCAGTACGGAGAAGGCAAACGTCGCCCAGCCGAACCAGCCCACCACGGCGAGGGCGCGCAGGAAGAGCTGACCGTCGTCCCGGCTGGTCAGCGCGGTGCCGACCGCAGCGAGGCTGGGCAGGTGGTCGGGGAGCGGATTGCCGGCGAAGGCGAGCAGCGCCACCGGCGCGCCGGCCAGCAGCGCGACCAGGACGACCAGCGACCCGAAGCCGGTGAGCAGCTGCCCGGTCCGCCGGACGGCGGACCCGCGAGGTGCGGTCATGGCGGCCTTCCCTTCCTACGGTCGGTCGGTGAGGGCCCGTGCGGTGGCCTCACCGGAGACGGTGACGGTGCGGTTCATGCCGATCAGGCCGAGCATGTGCCGGCGGTAGACGACGGTCACCCGGACCTGGATCTGCTTCTCGCCGGCCACCACGGGGAACGCCACCCGCCAGCCGGTCACGTCGTCGAGGCCGCCGAGGTACTGCCCGACGGCGGCGCGGGCGGCCCGCTCGTCGATCACCTTCGGGCGGCCCTCGATCGCCTTGGCCCGGTCGATCATCTGGCCGCCGCTGCGGGCCGCCTCGGCGGCCAGGTCGTCGGCCCGTTGCAGGGTGCGGAGCTGGCCCGCGCCGTCGTACGAGACGCCGATGATCGCCAGCACACCCAGCATGGCGACGGCCAGGAAGAGGCTGATCCGGCCCTCGTCGTGGGTCGGCCGGGTGGTCATCGCCGGCTCCGGTAGCTGTCCAGCGGGGAGGCGAAGCTCGCCTCGACGTTCCTCGTGCCACCCGAGGCCGCCAGCCCGGGAAAGCGGATGTCGTTCAGCGAGACGGTGCAGCTCACCCGCACCCAGATGCTGACCGGCTCACCCAGCGGCTGCCGGTACGCCGCGCTCAGTGACACCTTCGACGCGGTCCGGGTCGATCCCCACAGGGCGACCCGGGGCGCGCTCGCGCAGTTCAGCCCCCGCCAGTCGAGCCGGAGGCGGGCCGCCTCCCGGGCGGCGCGGTCCGCGCTGCCCGCGTCCCGGGCGATCGAGGCGGCGCGGGCGGCGTCGTGGGCGGCGGCCTCCACCGCCTCGTCGGCCACCGCGACCCGGCCGGTCATCCCGGCCAACACCATCAACACGATGAACGCGGGGGCGAGCACGGCCACCTCCACCGAGACCGATCCCCGGGTACGGCCCTCCGGCGCGGCGGTCACGGCTCGGTCCACCGCTCGACGGTGCCGTGCGCGGTCTGCCGTACCCCGAACCGGACCCCAGGAACGACGGTCAGGGACCGGCCGGTGACCGTGCAGGTCACCTCCGTCGCGCCGGCGGCGCACCGGACGTTCGCCCCGACCAGCCAGTCCCCGGCGGCGGCCAGGAACCGGGTGGCCCGGGCCTCGCCGGCACCGGCCGGCGCCTGGAGCACCCGCTGCGCGTTGACCCCGCTCTGCGCGGCGTTCAGCGCGGTCGACCGGGCCACGAACCAGACGGCGAGCTGCACGGAGGCGAAGAGGAGCAGCAGCACCGCCGGCATCACCACGGCCAGCTCGACCGGGTTCGCGCCCCGGTCCGTACCCCCGCTGCTGAGCCGGCGGCGGACGGCCCGGAGCACGCCCCCGGACCGGGCGGTGGCCGCCCGGTCCCGCGACGCGGCTGGCGAGGGTGTCCGGATCACTTGTTCGGGATGTTGTTCATCCAGGTGGTGGCCTTGGTCCGGACCAGGGCGGTGACGGCGATCCCCGCCACCACCAGGCCGGCGATGATCACCGCGGTCGGGACCGGGCTGTCCCCACGGTCGGCCTCCCGGCGCAGCTCGGACAGGCGCGCCACCGCGGCGACGTAGAGGAACGTGACGACGTGCATGGGACTGCTCCTTGGGGTCGGTCTTGCTAGAGGCGGGCGACGAACGGGTAGAGGACGAAGGCGAGCAGGACGAAGACCAGCAGCGAGCCGGGAATGTCCAGCCGGCTGGTGATCCCCTCGGCGCGGGTCAGGTTGTCGGTACGGATCTGGTCCCGCAGCGCGTCGGCGCGGCTGCGGAGGCTCTCGTGCACCTGGGCGCCCTCGCTGCCCGAGGAGCGCATGATCGCGCCCACGTCACCCAGCTCCGCGATGCCGATCCGGTCGGCCAGCTCCTGGAGCTCGTCCCAGGGGGAGTGCATCTGCATCTGGGCGATCCGCAGCGACTCACGGATCCGGTCGAAGACCCAGCCGTCGCAGACCGCCGCGGCCCGCTCCAACGACTGCACCGGCCCGTGCGCGGCGGAGAGCTGCAACGCCACCAGGTCCAGGTAGGCGCAGACCGCCTGGCGGAACTCCTCCCGGGCGGCGTCCGCCTTCGCGAGCACCGCGCGGTGCGCGAGCAGCGCGCAGACCAGCGCCATCCCGATGCTGCCCAGCACCGGCACGACCACCGGCAGCGGCACCCCGGCCAGGAAGAGCAGCGCCCCCGCCACGGCCGGGGTGGCCAGCCCGACCAGGGCGGAGACCAGGATGGACAGGGCGTACTGCTCGGGGGTCTGGTCGATCAGGGCGAGCTGCCGGTGCGGTGGGCTCAGCCAGCGGGAGAACCCGCCCAGCCAGTCCGGACCCCGGGTGGGCGTGGTGGCGGTCCCCGGGGGCTGGTGCAGCCGGCGCAGTGCCGGGCCGAGCGCCGGGGTGGCCGGCAGCGCCTCCCGTACCGCCAGAAACAGGCCCAGCCCGATCGCCGCGCCGCCGAGCACGGCGACCGCGAGCTGCCAGCCGACGATCACGCGATCGCCTCCTCCGGGTCGGGGGCGGGCAGGAAGCGGGCCGGTGGCGGGGGCTGGCTCATCGACCGCACCCAGATCAGCAGCGCGACGAACGCCGCGCCGAGCGCGGCCATCACCAGCTGCCCGAGGACCGTCCCGTACGGCCGGATGTACTCGCTGTTGAGCAGCCCGTACGCCAGCACGGCGAGGGTCATCCCGGTGAGGAAGCGGACCGCGAACCGCGGCTGGGTCCGCTTCGCCTCCACCTCCCGTCGGGTGGCCACCTCGGCGGCGGCGGCCGACGCGATCGAGCCGAGCACGTCACCGAGCCGCTCACCCCGGTCGGTCAGGTGCAGGATCAGTGCGGCCACCACCTGGTCGCAGACCGGGTCGCTGATCTCGTCGGCGAAGGCCAGCAGCGCGGCGCGGGCCGTCCACCCGGCCTGGAGCCGGGCAGCGAGCAGCCGCACCTCCTCCTGGATCCCGTCCGGGACCGTGGCGATGGTGCCGACGATCGCCTGCTGGAGGCCCTGGCCGGTGGCGGAGACGTCGCGGAGCCGGCGGGTCCACTCACCGACCGCCTCGATCCGGGCGATCGCCCGCTCCTCGGCCCGGCCGACCGCGAAGAGCCACGGGGTGCCCGGCACCGCCACCGCCACGATCAGCCCCACCACCGGCAGCCCGGTGATCAGGAAGGCCAGCGCGCCAGCGACCAGAGCCGCCCCCAGCAGGAGCTGGTACGTCCGCTGCTCGCGGTGGCTCGTCCCGGAGCCCCGCCAGAGCCGGCGCAGCCCGGCCCCGGTGGTCGCCGGCCGGACCGGCGTCCGGGTGCCCACCAGCGCCACCACGGCCAGCACCAGCCCGCCGACGCAGGCCGCACCGGAGACGAGCGCGATCAGCGCGATCTCAGTCATCGGCGGGCCGGGGCGGCGAGGCGGCTGTGCCGGGGGCGACGCCACGCGCCGGCGCCGGCCTCGATGAAGCGGGTCAGCAGGCGGGCGTCGTAGCCCACCCGGAGCAGGTTGTCCCGGATGCGTTCCGGCAGGTGGCGGGGGACGGCGCGGCCGTCCGGGCCGGGACCGAAGACGGTGGTGGTGACGATCCGGTTGCCCTCACCGACCCCGATCACCTCCTCCACGTGGGAGACGAACCGGTGCTTGCGCCCGCCGATCGCGGTCTCGTCCTCGACGGTGACGTAGACGATCAGGTCGAGGGCGTTGCCGGCCATCCGGCGGGCCTGGTCGACGGTCATCTCCCGGCCGTGGGCCAGCGCCAGCTCGATGATCCGTTCGCTCACCCCCGCCGGGGTACGCGCGTGGATGGTGCACATCGACCCACGGCTGGTGGTCATCGCCTGGAGCATCGGCACGATCTCCCGGGACCGGACCTCGCCCACGATGATCCGCAGTACGCCCATCCGCAGCGACACCGGGATCAGGTCGGCGATGCTCACCTCGCCGGCGGGCCGCCCGTCCATCCCGCGTTCGCCGTGGCCCTCGCGGGACTCGAAGCTCATCACCGCCCGGTGCTTGTGGCCGCGGCGGGCGGGCAGCAGCTCCCGGCTCTCCTCCAGCAGCACGTACGGCTCGTCCGGCGGGATCTCGTCCATCAGCGCCCGGATCACCGTGGTCTTGCCCGCCCCGGCCAGCCCGGCGACCATGATGTTCAGCCCGGCCCGCATCGACGCGCGGAGGAAGTCGCGCAGCAGCGGGTCGATCATCTCGTCCAGGTCGGGGCGGGCGCCGGCCAGGTCGTCGAGGCTGACGTCCAGGGTGTTGTGCTTGCGGACCACCGCGTACGGGCGGTGGCTCACCTGGAACACCGCCGCGAGCCGGCTGCCGTCGGGGAGCTGGAGGTCGAGGGTGGGCTTGGAGGTGGAGAGCGACCGCTCGGTGGCGCCGGCCCGGCGGGCGGCCGCCTGGAGGATCTCCACCAGCTCGTCGTCGCTGTCGGCGATCGGCTCGGCCCAGTCGACCCCGCCGCCGTGCCGGGTGATGCGCACCTGGTCGCAGCCGAGGATGTGCACCTCCTCGATGGTCCCGTCGACCAGCAGCGTCTGGAGCCGGCCCAGGCCGACCAGCTCGGCGGTGACCTGGTCGAGCAGGAGCCGCTCGGCGTCAGCGTCCATCGGGGTGCCGGCCCGGCGCACCGAGTCGGCGTACCCGGAGACGATGGCGACGGCCAGCCTGGCCCGCTCCACCTCCTCGGCGTCCGCGTCGAACTCCCGGCCGCGCTGCCACTGGGTGAGCCGCTCGCTCAGCTCCCGACGCAGCTCGCGGACCACGGCGAAGTCCACCCGCGGCCGGGGCGGCGGGGCGGGTGCGGGCGCGGGCCGCCCGACCGGGGGCACCGCGACCTGCTGCCCGACCGGAGGAGCCGCGACGTGGTGCCGGCCGTTCGCCAGCACCGGTGGCATCGTCGAGGTGGCGCCGGGCTGCTCGCCGCGCGGATCGTGGGAGACCGGCTCAAACCGCATGGCGTGCCTCCATCACCAGGTCAGACCGCATCCGGCACCCCCTGCTGCACCGGCCAGGCCAGTCGGGCCCGGCGGCGGTCCAGCAGCGCGCCGACCGGCACTTCCAGGCCGCCGGCCGCGCGCATCAGCGGCCGCCCGGCCCGCACGGTCCCGCCGGCAGCGAGCACCTGCGCGGTACGCCGGTCCTCCGGCAGTTTCGCGATCACCGGCACCCCGAGCGCCTTGCTGATCTCGCCCCGGCCGTGGCCGCCACCGACCACGAGCAGTCGCAGGGTGCCCGGCGGCACCCGGTATTCGGTGAAGTCCCGTTCGATCGCCCGGATCGTCGACCGGGTGGCCGACAGGTCGGGCAGCTGGGCCCGGGTGACCAGCAGCACCACCGCGGCGGCCCGCAGCACCGGCCACGGTGGCGCGCCGACCTGGAGCCGTCCGCAGTCGACGATCACGTCGAACGGGGGCCTGCCGCGTTCCAGCGAGGCGAAGAAGTCGGCGAACCGCTGCCAGAGCGGGCTGACACTGCCCGCCTGGGCGGGGTCGACGACGCCCGGCAGCAGTAGCCGCTCCCGCTTCGGCGCGTCCAGGTCGACCAGCTGGGACCAGAACGTCGACTCCAGGCTCCCGTCCCGCAGCTCGCCCACGGCCAGCTCGCCGAGGCCCCGTGGCCCGTCCAGCGCGCCGCCGAGGTAGCCGGCCATCACCGACCCCCCGGCCGGGTCGCACTCGGCGAGCACCAGCCGCCGGTGCCAGCTCAACGTGCAGGCCAGCGCGGTGGTGGTGACGCCGGGCGAGCCCTTCGCCGAGACCAGCGCGATGATCGCCATCCTCAGGCCGCCTCGGTCAGGACGAGGGCGATCCGCTCCTGCGCGGCGAGCACCACCACGGCCGGTACGTCCCGGACGGGCAGTGCCACGTAGACGATCACGTCCTCGTTCTCCGGGGTCACGGTGTCGATCACCGTGCCGGCGAACCGGGTGCCCGGCGCGGCGCTGTCGGCGTCGTCGTCCGGGGTGCTGACCAGCAGCACCTTGTCGCCGGGGTGGAGCTTGCGGGCGGGCACCTGACCCGCTTCCAGGCTGAGCGCGATCTGCTGCTGCCCGGCGCCGAGCAGCGGCGCGTCGGTGAGCTGGCCCATGGTCAGCAGGGTGCCCGGGGTGAGCGCCACCGCGGCCCGCTTGCCGACCACCTCGTCGAGCTTGCCCGCCGGCACCGGGGACAGGCCCGCCCCACCGGAGACCTGGACGCTGACCAGGTCGCCGGCGCCCAGCGTCCGGCCCACCTCGACCGGGCGGGCGACGGCCAGGTAGCTGCCGGTGGCCCGGACCGAGGTGACCGCGAAGGCCGCACCGAGGCCGCCGAGGGCGATCAGCAGCACCGCCAGCCCGAGCAGGCCGGGCCGGGTCCGGCGCTGCCGGACCACCCGGGGTGGGGCGACCGGCGCGTCGACCGGGATGCCGTTGCGTGTGGCCAGGCTCATCGGGCAACCACCTGTAGCTCGTCGATCTCGATGGGGACGGTGCCGCTGGTGCGGGTCTGCGGGATGACGCCGCTCTCGCCGCCGCCGGACCAGCGCACGGTCCAGAACGTGGTGGCGCTGACCCGGTAGGTGCCGGCCCGGTCGTAGCCGGAGTCGTAGCCGCAGGTGGGGGAGGGCTTGCCGGCGTAGCGCCCGGTGGCGGAGTACGCGGTGCCGGCGCCGGCGCAGGTGACCTTGTCGCCGTTGCCCATGTTCCAGACGATCCGGTCGAAGGTCGCGGTGACCGTCACCAGCAGGCCACGCTCCCGCTCGCTGTCGGTGATCGTCTTCCCGAAGTACTGCCGGCCGGTGCTGGCCCACATCCAGACCGGCAGGCCGACCAGACCCGCCCCGGTGCTGCGACGGGGAGCGACCGCGATCCGGGGCGGCAGCATGGTGATCCTGGCCAGCACCCGTCGGGCGATCTCCTCCGGGTCGGGCGGGGTGCCGTAGCCGGGCGGCGGGGCGTCCCGTAGCGCCACGCGCTGGTCGCTCAGGTCACCGCCGTTGCAGGTGATCACGTACCACTGCTGGCCCTCGGGGGCGGGCGGCTGCGGCTCCGCCAGCTTGTAGTAGCACCCGTCGCCGTTGTTGAACCAGCCGAGGAAGTCGTTGTAGCAGGGCAGCGGCTTGCCGTTCCACTGGCACTTCGGGGCGGTCCCACCCCCGCCGCCGGTGCTGCCGCCGGTGTCGCCACCGCCTCCGGGGTCACCGGGGACGCCCGGGTCGTCGTCCCAGACGGAACAGTCGTTCTGGCTGGGCGGGCACTCGCCGCCCGGGCCCCCGGCGTGCGCGGCCGGCGGCGCGGCGACGGCCACCAGGAGGGCCAGCAGCGTGCCGGCGAGCAGCCGGCGGGGCGTCCCGGCCCCGGTCGGCCGAGCCGGGACGCGCCCTCCTCCCCAGGTCAGCACGGCTGGTCCTCGTGGGCGGCGCCGGAGTTGATCAGCCAGCGGCCGTCCGGGTACCGGGTGGCCGTCGCCGTGGCCAGGTACCGGCTGCCGCCGGAACCGGGCACCACGCGCTGGTCCTTGACGTACACCAGGCGGTAGCCGGTGGCGTCCAGGCAGTCCTGGATCTCGACGGTCTGCGGGACGGTGTCCAGGCTGACCGCGGTGACGGTCGGGGCGGACCGGAGTGTCCCGGTCCGCATGGCGCCGTGCCGGCGGGCCTGGTCGATCGCGACCCGGACCCGGGTGAGCAGCGGATCCGCCAGGAAGCGGGCGAGTCCGGGATGGCGTGGGTCGCTCTCCCGGCTCGCCGTGCGGGACGCGTCCAGGTAGCCGGTGTAGGCGGCGAGCGCGGACCGCTCGGCCGCCCGCTCCGCTTCGGTCGGTGCCGCCGGTTTCCCGGCGGCCCGCCCGCCGGTCGTGGCGGCGGTCCCCCCGGTGCCACCGCCGCAGCCGGCGGTCGCGCCGACCGTCGCGGCGATGACCAGGCAGGTTGTCCAGCGGCGGGGATGCCGTGTACGCAACGCCGTGCCCTCCTCGGTACGCCCCCGCGGCCACCACCGGGCGGCCTCCGGGCATGCGCCAGCGCGCCCGGATGATGTCGTCCGGACCTCGTTTGCCGTGCTGCCGCATTTACCTGTGCGAATCTATGCGGAATGTGGAACTCGATGTCTCTGGTGGCCTCCGACGCCTGTTGCCGGGGGTTGCGTCGTACCCAAGGGGCGAGCATAGGCTGACGTCCGCCGATGCAACAGAGGCAATTCAATCGAACACGTTGAGTGATGAGCGGAGGTGGCCGGGGGTGGTGGACGGCGAAGACGGTGGGCCGGTGGGGCCGAAGGCGCCCGATCGTGCGGTCCGGCTCGACGATCGGGCCGTCGCGGCGGCCGGTCCGGCGGTCCGGCCCGGGGTTATGGGATCGGTCGATGCGACTCGCCCGATCCGTCCCCCGGTGCGGACCGTCGCGCCGCCTGAGGTGGGCGGACCCGCCGTGTCGACCGCGGCAAACACCCCGGACATCCCGTCGACACCGGACCGTCACACGAGCGCGACGGTGAAATCACTGTCCGTGATGGGGATTCTTCGCCTCGTGACCCTCGCCCCGGTCCTCCGCTTCGCCGTCGCCCGGTACGCCGTACCCCCGGGGTCGGGGACCCGGAGCGGCTGCGCGGGCTGCGGCGCGTCGATCGGGCCGGCGACGCTGGGGCCGGCGGGCCGCTGCCCGGCCTGCCGGGCGCGGCTCGGGGCGCCCCCGGCCGCCGTCGAGTTGGCCCTGGTCGCCGCCCTCGCGGTCCTGGTGCTGGTCGACGGCACCCTGGCCGAGCGGGCGGCGGTCGCCTGGTGGCTGGCCTGGTCGGTCCCGTTGGTCCTGGTCGACCTGGCGGTACGCCGGCTGCCGGACCGGCTGACCCTGCCGGCCGCCGTGGGCACCGTGCTGCTGCTGGGCGTCGCCGCGGCCACCGGCGCGGGATCCGGCCCGTGGCTGCGGGCGCTCGCGGCCGGGGCCGGGCTGGCGCTGGCCTTCGCGGCCACGACCCTGCTGTTCGGCCGGCGCGGGTTCGGTCTCGGCGACGCGAAGCTGGCGCTGAGCGTCGGCGCGCTGCTCGGCTGGTACGGCTGGCCGACGCTGGTGGTCGGGCTGATGCTCACCTCCGTCCTCTCCGGGGTGGTGGGCCTGGCGTTGCTGCTGGCCCGCCGGGTCCGCTGGTCCAGCCACCTGCCGTTCGGCCCGTTCCTGGTCCTCGGCGCCGCCGCCGCCCTGCTCCTGGCCGCCTGACCCCACCGCCGTCCCGACCGGCCGGAGGGCGTCACCCCACGGTCGCCGCCCCGCCCGCCGGGCCCGAACGCATCTTCTCCCGCACCTCCTCCAGGGCCTCGAAGGCGTACGCCCAGTTGTGGCACTTGAAGCTGCGCAGGCCCTCGATCGGGGTGTGGCAGTCGACGCAGTGCACCCCGGCGATCGCGTCCGGGACCTCGGTGTTGACGTACCGGCGGTCGCCGAGGATGACGGTGGCGATCAGCACCGGGTCGTGCACGCCCTTCAGCGCCGACGAGACGATGTCCAACCAGGTCACCCGCCGGCCGCACTTCGGACAGTCCGGCTCGTCGCCGCTGACCCAGAGCGGCGCCCCGATGCTGCCCGCCGGCATCCCGAGCAGTTTCTCCAGCCGGCGTACGTCGTGCTCGGAGGTGGTCCACCGGTGCGCGCCCGGCAACGAGGCGGGCGAATCGTAGACGGCGCGGAACAGGGCCGGGTCGACCTCCACGGTCTCGCGTTCACGGGTCATCGGCGTGCCTCCTCAAGGGTCGGGGTCCCACCGTCGTCCCAGGTGACGGCCGGATTCAACCGGATCAACGACACGGCGGGTCAGCATGGCGTCGCAGCGAGTGCTAGACATCAAGGCGCGACGATGACGCCGAGACAGGGGGAGGGGCCGGTGACCGCGCCGACCGACGCCGAGCAGGGGCCGAACGTGGCCCGGATGTACGACTACTTCCTGGGCGGCTGCCACAACTTCGCCGCCGACCGGGCCGCCGCCGAGCAGATCCTGCGGATCTTCCCGGACACCGGCGTCGCCGCCCAGGCCAACCGGCACTTCCTGCGCCGGGCCGTACGGCTCGCCGCCGAGCAGGGGGTACGCCAGTTCCTCGACATCGGCGCGGGGCTGCCCACCCAGGGCAACGTGCACGAGATCGTCCGCCAGGTCGCCCCCGCCTCCCGGGTGGTCTACGTCGACTACGACGAGGTCGCCGTCGCGTACGCCCGGCGGTTGCTGCCGGTCGACGACCGCACCACCGTGGTCCGGGGCGACCTGCGCCGCCCCGACGAGCTGCTCGCCCACCCCGACGTGCGCCGGTCGATCGACTTCGACCGGCCGGTGGCGGTGCTGCTGGTGGCGGTGCTGCACTTCCTCACCGACGCCGAGGACCCGTACGCCGCGGTGGCCCGGCTGCGCGAGGCCACCGCCCCCGGCAGCCAGTTGGTCGTCTCCCACCTCACCCTGGACGGCGCGCCGCCGCTCCCCGCCCAGCAGGGGCAGGCGGTCTACCGGCGGAGCAGCGCGCCGCTGGTGCCCCGCTCGCACGCCGACATCCTGCGCTTCTTCGACGGGTACGACCTGGTCGACCCGGGGCTCGTGCCGGTGGCCGAGTGGCGACCGGACGGGGAGCCGCAGGAGCGGGTCTCGCACGGCTACGGCGGAGTCGGCGTCCGGCGCTGACGGGTCAGCCGGCGGCTGGTGTCGCAGCGCCCCGCCGGACCGCCTCGCCGGCCAGCCGGGACCTTCGGCGGTCGTCGTTGCTGACCAGGCCGAACTTGTCGTACAGGTTGGTCAGGTGCTTCTTCACCGCGCTCTCGCTGACGCCCAACGCGGTGGCCAGCGCGCGCACGGTCGGTGGCTCCGGGAAGGCACTGCCCCCCTCGACGTACGGGCGGCAGAGCGCTTCGATCAGCTCGCGTTCCCGCCGGGTCAGCGTCGGGGGCGCCGGCGGCGGCGCCACGCCCACCGTCCGGGTGCCGGCGAGCTGGGCGGGCGCCCGGAACACCAGCCGGGCCGGGCCGATCTCCACCCGGTCCCCGTCGCGCAGCAGCCGGGCCTCGCGCAGCGGGCCACCGTTGACCGTGGTGCCGTTGGTGCTGCCCAGGTCGCGGATGGTCCAGCCGGACGGGAAGCGTTCCACCAGGGCGTGCAGCCGGGAGACCAGCTTGCTGTCGATCGGCAGTTCGTTGCCGGGGGCCCGGCCGATGGTCAGCGCATCGGCGGTCAGCGGCAGCAGGCGCATCCGCCCCGCCACGTGCACCTCGAAGTGGCCGTCCATCCCGGTCACCGGTCGCAGTGCGGCTCGGTGGTGGCGGTGGTGGCCGTCTGAGACCGGGCGGAGGTCACCGTGGCGGTAGCGGTGGTGCAGCGTCCCGCCGACCGGTACGGCTCGGTCCACAGCTCGTACGGCTGGCCGCCGGCCCGCTGCCGGGCCGCCGCCCGGTCGGTGCGCACGGCCAGGTCGACGGTCCAGGTGCCGCCGCCGATCGCCGCGTTGTCCCGGTACTGCTTCCACACCCAGACGTACGCCATGGTGGCCCGGCAGCTCGGCGACCAGTACTGCTTGACGGAGATCGCGCGCAGCCCGCCCGCGTACCCGTAGGCGGACGCGCCGACCTGGTAGGCGTCGGCGTAGCAGGGCCCGGGCGGGGCGTCGTCCCGGCTGGCCCGCCGGGACCGGGCGGTGCCGGTGATCTCGCTGGTCACCTGCCGTCCTCCCACGGTCAGTGTCAGCGTCCCCCGGATCGGCCCGGCGGTGTGCGGCACCACGGCGAGGTGCACCTCGCACCGGTCACCGGGGGCCAGCGCCAGGCCGGTGCAGCCGTCCGCGGCGAGCTTCAGGTCACCGGCGGCCGGCCCGGTCAGCACCACCCGGGCCACCCGGAGCGGACGGTCGTCCCGGTTGCGCACGGTCACCACCTGCGGCGCCGACTCGGCGTTCAGCTCCTGGTCACCGAGGGCGACGGTGCGGGGCAGCGTCACCGGGGCCGGCGTCGGCAGCGCCTGCGAGTGACCGGTGGCCAGCACCGACACGGTCGCGGCGAGCAACCCCAGGGCGCGGAGCAGGGCGTGCCGGCGCAGCCGGGCGGGCCGGCGGGCGGCGGTGGCCGACAGGGCCAGGGCGGCCCGGCGGCGGTCGGTCAGGGACAGGTCCGCGGCCTCCGCCGGCGGCAGCGCCCGGGCGTCGCCGCCGAGGACGAACGGGCTGACCGGCAGCCCGGCCGCCGCCTGCGCGGCCCGCAACTCCTCGGCGAGGGCGGCCGCCGTCGCCGGCCGCCGCGCCGGGTCCTTCGCCATCGCCCGCTCCAGCACCGCGCACACCGCCTCGGGTACGCCGAGCGGGCGCAGGTCGGGCACCGGGTCGACGGTGATCCGGCGCAGCAGCGCGTCGAGCGGTTCACCCGGGGCCGGTGCGAAGGGCGGGGCGCCCCGGATCCAGTGCAGCACGGTCGAGGCCAGCGAGTAGACGTCGGCGGCCACCGTGGCCGGCTCGCCGCGCAGCACCTCCGGCGCGGCGTGCAGCACGCTCGCGGTCACCTTCCCCGGTGCGCTGTCCCGCCGCACCTCGCGGGGGCGGGCCTGCCCGAAGTCGGCCAGCTTCGGCTCGCCGTACCCGGAGATCAGGATGTTCTCGGGTTTGACGTCGCGGTGCAGCACGCCCGCCCGGTGCGCGGTCTCCAGCGCCCCGGCCACCGCTATCCCACCGGCGACGGCGTCCCGCCAGTCGCCCGCCGCGCCGCCAGCGAGCCGGTCGCCCAGCGAGCCACCCTCCTCGTACGCCATCAGCAGGTAAGGGTGGCCGGCGGCGGTCCGGCCGGCGTGGTGCAGGGTGACGATGTGCGGATGGTCGGAGAGCCGGCCCAGCAGTCGCGACTCCCGGTCGAAGCGGGCGCGGGACGGGCCGTGCCAGTCGGTGGCGAGCACCTTCACCGCCACCCAGCGGGAGAAGTCCGGTTGCCAGGCCCGGTAGACGACGCCGAAGCCGCCCCGGCCGACCTCGACGGCGTCGGTGCACCCGTCGATCCCGAGGTGGGACTCCGGGTGCCGTACCGACTGCTCTGAGTGGACCATCGCCGTCGAATGCTACCGATGGGTCGCCATCGGATGGTCACCCTTTCGGATGCGCGACACGTCACGCCAAACGGGGGCGCCCCGACTCCGCGGCACGCCCCCGTCCGGTTCCTAGTAGTCGTTGTAGAACTTGAAGGCCCGGCACTCGGAGTCGTGCCCGTCCTTCCAGCGGCAGAACAGGAAGCCGATGTAGCGGTTCTCGGGCAGGTCGTAGACGCCGCCGTCGCTGGCCCGATGGGTGGCGCAGTTGCCCTCCCCGCCCCGGCTGAACTCGTACCGCGGGGCCCCGTACGCGTCGTCGAGCGAGACGAACATCTTCACCGCGTACCCGTCGGCGTCGGTGTCACAGATCTTGAGGATGTCACCGTGCTCGGTGAAGTACGCCTCACCGCTGTAGTCGAAGATGCCGCCGCCCCAGGCGTCGCCGGTGTTCATCACGTGGTACGAGTCGGACGCCATGGCCGGGCTGGGCAGGGCGACGGTGAGTGCGGTCACCGCCGCGGCCACGCCGAGCGCCTTTCGCATCGTGAACTTCATGCCGTTGGTGTTCCTTTCGGGGTTGTCACTCGGTGCGGGTCAGCAGACGGTGCTGGTGGAGCCGCCCGTGGAGTTCAGGTAGCCGGTGACGTGGGTGCAGTGCGCGGCCGTGTCGGCCGGTCGGCCCCACAGCTCCGCCCGGGTGGTGTTGTTCAGCTCGCCCACCCCGTAGTCGGTGCCGCTGTCGGACTCGTCGATCACGTGGATGTAGAGGTCCCAGTTGGAGTGCGAGGCGCGGTACTGCTCCCAGACGTAGATGTAGGCGTAGTTGTAGCCACAGCCGTAGTACTGCTTCACCGACGCGGCCTGGATGCCGCCGACGGTCAGCACCCGGGTGGTGCCGATCTGCCGGACGCTGGAGCAGCTCGACGGGGTGCTGGCCAGCGCCGGCGAGGCGTCGACCACGGCGACGGCGCCGGCGGCGAGGACCGTGGCGGTGGCGGCGAGGGTACGGCGGAGGATCGACATGTCAGCCCCTGCTCTCTGTGGTGATCCGTCGCCAGAGAGCCAACCAGTGCACCGGCGGCTGCGGCAGGTGACGAAGCGGGGACGGTTTCCTCCCCCGGTGCCCCAACCGTGGGCCGGCCTCGTTCGTCATAGTGGCTGACGCCGGGCGGAACCGGCGCGGCTCGCCGGGGAGGAGGTGGTGGGATGACGGCGTGGGACGCTGCCCTGACCGGGCTCGTGCAGCAGCGCGGCGCCGCGCTCAAGCGGTACGGCTACCTCCTGTGCGGTGACGGCACGGAAGCCGAGGACCTGGTCCAGGAGGCCCTGGTCCGCACCTTCGGCTCGCGGCGGCGGGCCGACATCGCGCACGTCGAGGGGTACGTCCGGACGGTCATGCTGCGGCTCTACCTCGACCGCGCCCGGCGACGGACCCTCTGGCGGCGGCTCCAGCCCCTCGCCGTGGCGGCGCCGCAGCCCGACCGGCACGCCCAGGCCGACCTTCGCGGTGATCTGGGTCGGGCGCTGGGCGAGCTGTCGCCCCGCCAGCGGGCCTGCGTCGTCCTGCACTACTACGTCGACCTTCCGATTCGGGAGTGCGCCGAGCTGCTCGACCTCAACCCGGGTGCCGTCAAGCGGTACCTGCACGAGGCGCGGCTCCGGCTCGCCGAGCGCCTCGGACCGCCCCAGCCCGCGAGGGAGGACCACTGATGGAGCCGGATGACACGTCGCTCCGCGACGACCTGGATGCGGTGGCGGCGCAGGCCGGCCCGCTCCATCTCGACCCGGCGCAGGTGATCGGCCGGGTACGGCGGCGCCGGCGGCGACGTACCCTGCTCGGCGCCACCGCGGGGACCGCACTCACCCTGCTGACCGTGACCGCCGTGACCGCTGTCGTGGGTGGCGGCGGGCGACCTGGGCCGACGGCCGCGGGCGGCCCGCCGGTAGAGCCGTCGATCCTGGGCCCGTCGTCGACCGGCTCACCCGCCCCGACGCCGTCGGTGTTCGAGTGCGGGCGGCGGCTCACCCTGACCGACGCCCCGAGCAGCCGGTCCGGCCTGACCATGACGGTCGGCCCGGCCCGGTTCCGCGCCGCAGGCCTCGGTCCCGCCCTCACCGTGACGTTCACCGCCGGCGCCGCGACGCAGGTCGTCTCCAGCCCGCCGACGCTGTTCCAGGTGCTCTACCTGCGGGACGGCACCATCGTGGGCGGTGGTCCGATGCTCAACATGCCCGGCGACCGGACGCCGCAAGGGCTCGACGCCGTCGGGTACGGGTTCCCGGTCGCACCGGACCGCCCGGCCCGCTTCGATCTCGGCACGCGCGACCGACTGTGCCCGTCGCTGAGCTGGCAGCAGGTCTGGTCGGCGCCTTCGGCGTACGAGGTGGTGGTGCTGCAGGGGCCGGTCGAGCGCGGGCCGGAGCAGACCACGCTCGGCATCCCGGCCCTCGACGGGCCCCTCCTGGCCAGCCGGATCGGCCTGTCCCGGTGACCGGTGCGCGATGCCCGGGACCGCCTCCGGGTGGTGCTGGCGGAACACTGCGCGCACCGCCGGTGCGCACGGCGTGTCCTCGGCCTGCTCGACGCGCGTTGACTCAGACGCCGACGGTCAGCCGGACCGTGACGGTGTCGCCCACGTCGAGCCCCGTGGCGGTGCGTACCTTCGCCTTCATCGGCAGGATGTAGCGCCCGTCCTTGGGGAACAGCGAGGTCTTCCATTCCATCTCGCCGAGCCGGGCGGTCACCGGGATCATGCCCCAGCCGTAGCTCACGTGCCCGGAGACCGCCTCCAGCTCCTGGCACTCCTGGTCCGGAACGGTGACGAAGTGATGGGGCGCCGGGCCGCGCCAGAACCAGATCTCGCCGCTGAACTCCAGCTCCATCGGATCAGGATACGAGCGGCGCGCCCGGCCGGCCGTGGGTGCAGGGACCGGGATCAGGGTCTGGCCGCGGGCGGCAGCAGCAGGGTCGGTGGCGCCGTGAGGGTGCTCCGCAGCAGGTCGGCCAGGGCCTCGACCGGTTCGCGTCGCGGGCCGTGCCGGGTGGCGCAGTACCAGGTGCGGTGTTGTGCGGGGTCGTCGACCGGCACGGCGACGACGGCGTGGCTCCGCAGGTAGGGGGCGACGGTCCAGCTCGGCAGGACGGAGACCGCGTCGCTGGAGACGATCGTCTCGATCAGCAGCTCCGTGAAGGCGGGCACGGTGGTAAGCCGCCCCGGCCGGGCGCCGGGCGGGATGGGCAGGGGAATGGCCGGCATCCGGGCCGGGTCGTACGCGTCGAAGAGGACGAGATGGACGTCGGCGAAGTCCTCGGCGCGGATGAACGTACGGGTGGCCCACTCGTGGTCCGCCGCGACGACGGCGACGAGTTCGTCGTCGAAGAGGCGTTCCAGCCGGACCTGGCTCATCCGGGGCTCCAGCTTGGTGACGATGGCCAGGTCCAGGTCGCCGGCGAGCAGCGCCGGGATGACCTCGCTGTCGTCGGGGCGTTCGATCGACACCTCCACCCCTGGCATGCGGTCCCGGAACGCGCGCAGCACCGGCGGCAGCCACTGGAAGTTGCCGGTGCACTGCGATGCCAGCCGTACGGGTTCGCGCCGGCCGCGGCTCGTCTCGCGGACGTCGTGGGTGGCCGCCCGCACCTCCCACAGGGCGCTGCGGGCCGCCCGGAGCATGCGCTGTCCGGCCTGGTTGGGCACGAGGCGGCGGCCGCGCCGCTCGAACAGTGGGGTGCCGAGCCGCTCCTCCAGTCGGATCAGGCGCTGGCTGAGCGCCGGCTGACTGAGGTACAGGTGCGCGGCGGCGGCGGTCAGGGTGGCGTGCTGGTCCAGGGCCTCCAGGAGTTCCAGGTCCCGCAGGTCGACATCCATAAGCTGAGCTTATCGGTAGCATGGTCACTTGGTCTTGGACCGATACCGGCAGCGCTCCTACCGTGGAGCGGATCCCGGAGGCAGCGAGGCAGCCGGGACGACCAGTAGGGGACAAGGCGGCATGAACGACGTACTCACCGAACCGGACCCGCGGACCCGCGCCGAGATCGAGCGTGCCCTGGCGGTCTACTTCGACGGCCTCCACCACGGCGACGTCAGCCGGCTGGCCCAGGTCTTCCACCCGGCGGCGGTGTACGCGACCGCCACCGAAGGCACCCTCACCCGACTTACCATGGACGAGTATTTCCCCATCGTCGACGCCCGGCCCTCGCCCGCGTCTCGCGGCGAAGAGCGCCGCGACAGCATCGCGTCGATCCACCTGGCCGGGCCGGTGACCGCCCTCGCCGTCGTCACCCTCGCCATGGGCCCGAAGCGCTTCACCGACCTGCTCACCATGATCCGCTTGGACGACCGCTGGCAGATCATCAGCAAGGTCTTCCACTACGACCTCGACGAGAGCTAGGAGCTCAGACCGTGCCCTACGTGAACATCCGCGTCACCGACGAGGGCGTGACGCCGGCCGCGAAGGCCGCCCTGATCGCCGGGGTCACCGAGCTGCTCCAGCGTGTCCTGGGCAAGGACCCCGCCACCACGCACGTCGTCATCGACGAGGTGCCGCTCGACAACTGGGGTGTCGGTGGCGTTCCCGCGGAGGAGTACCGGCGGCGGCACAACGCTCCGTGACGTCGGGCGGCGGGGCCGGTGGGGTCACGTGGAGGTCTGGTAGTAGCAGGCGTTCTTCGCCCAGCGCAGGGGACCGACCCGGGTGCCCCAGGCGCTCCACACGTCGCTGCTCGCGGTGTGCCAGTACCTCGCCAGGTAGCTGCCCGTCGCCGTCCTGAGTGCGGTGTGGTCGAGCCCGTCGTCGTACTGGATCTTGTGCTGGGCGCTCATGGCGACCCCGGACGCGGCATCCACGTCCCCGTCGTCGAATGACGAGACCACCGTCCAGTCGGTTCCCATCGCCGACTGCGGACGGGCTGCCAGCCCGCTCAGGAAGCTACTGCCGGTCTGCATCTCCTTGCACTGGAGCCAGGGGGTGAGGCTGCACCAGCCGGCGAACGTCGCGCCGCCGTGCGGGGTGCCCAGCGTCACGACGTCCTCGGCGTAGACGTAGGGCGGGTAGCCCGAGGTCCTCTTGGCCACCTCGGTGAGAGCCGAGCGGATCACCAGCCCGCCCATGGAGTGACCGACCACGTCGACCTTCACGCCCCGCACCGAGTACCGGTTGTAGATCTCGTTGGCCAGCGACCTGCCCACCGTCTTGATCGATGTCGCGGTGGTGTCGCCGTTGTACTTGATGTCAACTGGCCGTCGGTGCTCGCGCCGGTCGCCAGGTAGCCCACCCTGCTCCTGACCCCGATCTCCAGATCGGGCGGTGCATCAGCCCGCCGGAAGGTGGCGCTGGTGGTGCCGGAGTCGCCGGGATACCGCGGCATCGGATAGGACATCGAATTCTCACCCCACTGCTTGTCGCTCTCGTACGAACCCACGGTATGGATCAGTTGGCTCAGGAGGGAGATCCGATCCGACGTCATCGTATTGGGCCAATGCTGTGACCGTCGGTGCCACTGGGCTGAGCCGGAGCGCCCTTCTGTTAGCGTTCGCGATCATCGAAGCGCACTGCGCATCGATCGTCCGTAGAGGACGCGTTCGGTCGATGTGGCGGCGAACCACGGGAGAACCGGATGCGGACATCCGCCAGGCTCAGGCACTGGGCGCTCGGCACGACGCTGCTGGCTGCCGCACTCGCGGTAACCACCATCGCCCCCACCAGCGCATACGCGGTCAGCTGGGACAACGTCACGCCGTATGTGGACAGCGGAAAGCCGCTGACGGACCTGCAACAGCTGGTATGGCAGCCCGCCGACGCCGCCGGGCTGGCCGCGGTCGACACGGCGGCCGCAGCCGGCGCCCTCACCGGCACTCCCGGCCTGACCCAGGTCTACAACGACACCAACCACCAGATGTACTACAAGACCCACAGCAACTGCAGCAGTGCCAAGTCCGCGATCGCCGCGGCCGACGCGGCCTACACCCTGGCGGCGTGGTGCTTCGCAGGCGCCGACGAGACGTCCGACGCGTGGATTCCCCAGGCGGTCACCAGCTCGCAGGACGCCGCTCAGCAGGCCGGTTACGTCCCCGGCAGCGACCAGGTGGTGGGCCTGTGGCGACAGGCTGCAGCGGCGGACAACCGGGTGCAGTGCCCTGGTGTCGCCGACGACCCCGAGGCGTCGGTGGGTCTGCGGGCGTCGTTCATCCAGCGGCCCTACACCGACGGCACCCACAGCGACTACCGGCACGTGCTGCTGGTGACGCCGACCGCCCCGAACTCCGATGGCCTGACCTTCAAGCCGATCTGCAACGTGCACGGCGGCGGCGTCACCTGGTACGGGCCGTACATGTTCGTCGCGGTGACCTCCGGCAAGATCATGGTGTTCGACACCCGCCGGACCTACCGGATCCCGGCCGAGACCACCTGCGGTCCGAATCACGCGGCCAGCAGCGTCAACGATGTCGGCCAGATCGCCAACCCGAGCGGCGGGACCCAGCTCTGCGCTGGCGGCTACCGGTATGTCATGTTCCGGGCCGGCACCTTCACCACCACCGGTGACCGCTGCCTGCGGACGCCAGCGAGCTTCTACAGCAACCTGTGCATCTCCGGTCTGTCGCTGCAGTGGTCGGACAACTCGCTGGTCACCTCCGAGTACCGCAGCGCCGACGACATGACGGCGGCGTCCTACGACGTGCGGATCGTCAACTGGCCAACGGACACGCTGATCAACCGGATCGACACCGGCTCGACCACGCCGGTCAGCGCGACCCGACTCGCGGGGACGAACTTCCAGGGCGTCCAGGGTGTCGTACAGCGGCCGAACTCGACGTCGGGCCGTCCGGAGTTCTTCGTCGCCCGCACGCTGCCCGGCACCGACGGCAGCGAGCTGTGGTACGAGCACGACGGCGACGGTGTCTGCGCCTCGCGCGGCGTCTACGTGGACAACGCCGAGGCGATGTCGTACTGGGTCAGCTCGGCCGGCGACGGCCATCTGTGGACGTTCACCGAATACAAGAACCGCCGCATGCTCGTGCGGGTCTACACCAAGGAGTACAACGACCCGCCGAGCGGCTGCCCGACTCAGTGATCGGCCAGTTTTCGACAGTGAAACGCCCAGGTCGAATGACCTGGGCGTTTCACTATTGATGGGCCGCCAGGGAGGATTCGGCTCGATGTGCCACGGCACCCCGCCGGGGGAGCCGGAGCATCTTGTCACCGTGGCGCTCGACCGCCGCCGTGGCGCGCAGATCGCTGCCCGGGACGCCGCCGGCCCGGCCTGGCAGCCGTCGGACCTGCCGTTAGCTGGGTGCCTGAAGCCTACTTAGCTCCTCTTCAAGTTGGGCGAGGACAGCTGCTGGATCTGGTGCGCGGGTCAGCGGGCGACCGATCACGATGTGCGTCGCGCCGGCGCGGATCGCGGCCGCAGGATCCGCCGGCCGGGTGTGTTCGGTGGTGGTCACGGCGGTCAGCTCAGGCCGCAGCATCACGCCAGGCGTGACGATCAACATGTTCGGGCCGAGTTCCGCGCGCAGCAACGCTGCGTCCTGGGGTGAGGCGACCACTCCGTGACAGCCGGCGCGCTTGGCCAGCTGGGCCAGCCGGATGACCTGCTCGTCGATCGTGGCGCTCAGCCCGATGGCGGCAAGGTCGGTGTCGGTGAGGCTGGTGACGACGGTCAGCGCGATGACGCGTAGCTGCGGGAAGTCGGCCGCCGCGCGTACCGCTGCCTCCATGGTTGTGGAGCCGCCCATGGCGTGCACGGTGACCATCGTCGCGCCGAGCCGGCCGGCTGCGCGGACGGCGCCGGCGACCGATGTCGGGATCTCGAACAGCTTGAGATCCAGGAAGACATCCTTGCCCTCGCCGACCAGCCTGGCCGCCAGCGCCGGGCCGGCCACGGTCAGCAGTTCCAGGCCCACCTTGTACGACTGACCAGCGTCACCCAGCCGGTCGACGATCGCCTCGGCGTCATGAAGGTTGTCGAAGTCGAGCGCGATGATGATGCGGCGTGCCGTGCTCACCCGCTGATCATGCGGGTTCCGCGGCGCAGCTGTCACGCCGGCGAGAAGGACTCGAGATCGCGACGGCTGAGAGCGGCGTATAGCCGCAGCGCCTCGGCCGCCAAATTCGCCCGTCCGCCCTGCTCGCGATCGATGGCGCAGACCACCGTATCGATCAGAGCGCCGCTGGCTCGCAGTTGCCGACACGACGCCAGTAGCGCCCCGCCGGTCGTGACCACGTCCTCGATCACCACGACGCGCCGGCCATCCACGGGGCCGCCCTCGGCCGCTTTGCCGGTCCCGTACTCCTTGGCCTGCTTGCGAACGAAGACCGTCGGCAGTCCGGTCAGCTGCGACATCACGGTAGCGATCGGTATGCCGCCCATCTCCATCCCTGCCAGCACGTCACACTCCGGCAGCAAGGCGACCATCGCCTCGGCAACCTCCCGCAACAGACCGGGCTGCGCCTCGAACAGATACTTGTCGAAGTACTCATCACTCAACTGCCCGGAGCGCAGGCGGAACGACCCGGTCAGATGGCAGGCTTCATACACACGACGCGCGAGCGAGGAAGTCACGCCTCCAGCGTCGCATCCCGACAGAGGCGGGCTACCAGCCGCCCATGCCATGTCCGGTTGGCCACCTGAACTTCCCGCATGCCGCCGACAACGCGGGGGATGCCGGCCGACTCGTGGTCCATCGATCAGCGGCATACCGCAGCACCGGCCGGCCCCTGCGGGTTCGTGCACCGCCACCGGTTGGATGCACTCTCCGGTCACACGAACCGCAAAAGCGCCAGGTCAACAACGAGATCAAGTCATGGAGTGGGCCGCCAGGGATCAGCTCCCATCGGGACGGGAGCCGGCGGTCGGCTGCGCCGGCCAGAAGGGCCACTCCTCGAACGATCTGCAGCGCCCGTCCTCGGCGAAGCGCATGACCCACAAGTCGCGGTACTCCTGGTCGACTGGGTCGCCATACCGGACCTCAACCCGCGCCACCGCCGTGTCGCCCTCCACCGCGACGATCTCGCTCGTCATTTGGAACACCTCGTCTGGGCCGGCGCGCTCGTCCTCCCACATCCTGGCTATGCCCGGCAGGCCGATGATCGGTGTCCGGTAGGGCCCCTGCAGATAGCTCGCGTCTGCGGTGAAGATCGCGGCAAGCACCTCCGTCCCCGGCACCCGCCACGCCTGCTCGTAGGCCCCAAGCCAGCCAGTCACCTGCTCCCTGTCCACAAGCATCCAGCTTGCCCTTGACTGAGCCCTGACGGCGGGGATTGGGCCACACTGCTGCCTCGAACACCACCATGCCGCTGCCCGACGTCTCTACCGTGGCGCTCGACCGCCGCCGTGCCGCGCAGCCGGCATGACAGTCCTTGTGCGCCGCGACCGCAGCCACTTCCACATGCGGCAATCTCGCTCACTCGGACAGTGGCGCGCGCGAAAGGCCTGGCGCGCATAAGGTCGGCTCGACATGGCGACCTTCGCGAGGACGGGTAGGACATGGACCAAGGCACCCGCGACGAGTTGCTCGGCCGCCTGGCTGAGGCAGTCGGGTCCGTCACAGTCGCACATCCGACGCGGGTTGCCATCGACGGACCGCCAGCCGCAGGCAAGACGACGCTCGCCGACGAACTGGCCGTCGCCTTGCGCATACAGGGCCGCGACGTCATCCGCGCGACGATCGACGATTTCCTCTTCCCACGGGCGCAGCGCTATCCGCGCGGCGAGTACTCGGCCGAAGGCTGCTACTTCGACACCCACGACTACGACGCGCTGAACCGGGTTCTGCTCGATCCGCTCGGCCCAGGCGGAGATAGACGCTTCCAATACGCGGTGTACGACCGCACCGCGGATACTGCCCTGTCCCCGCCGGTCATGACCGCCCCCGCCGACGCCGTGCTGGTCTTCGACGGCGTCTTCCTCATGCGCCCGGAACTGATTGATCGGTGGGATCTGCGCATCTTCGTGTCGACCGCGCTCGAGAAGACTGTGGATCGTGCCGTGATCCGAGAGCGCCGGGTGTTATCTCGGGCCGAAGTCGAACGGCGCTGGCGCGAGCGTTACATCCCCTCCCAACAGCTCTACTTCGCTACGGTCCGCCCGACCGATCACGTCGACATCATCGTGCACAACGACGAGCCTCAGCAGCCGGTCTGGAAGACCCAAACACACTGACCGCGCTCAGTTCGGCATGAGTAGCCCTGTGTCAAGCGGGGCAGGCGAGGACGAACTGACCTGCCTCTACCGTCGCCCGCCCGTGTAACGCGGCCGCGGCCGCAGATCCTCCTCGCCAACGTCGCCGCGTGTTACGAATGCTTCAAGCCTCCGACAAAGCCGGCAGAACGGGCGGGATGATGACGACGAGCGGTGCCAAGCTGCTGCGAAGACCCGAAGCGCCGCGGCGGGCAAACTTTCTGGAGCTGTTCTTCGACCTGGTGTTCGTCGTCGCGCTCGTCCAGCTCTCGCACGGGCTGATCCAGGATCTCACGTGGAGCGGCGCCTTCCAGACGCTGGTGCTGCTGTTGGCGATGTGGTGGGTCTGGTCCATCACGGCGTGGATAACCGACTTGTACGACCCGCAGCGGCCGGCGATACAGCTGCTGGTCACCGCGACCATGCTCGGCAGTCTGGTGATGGTGGTCGCGCTGCCCGACGCGTTCGGCGAGCGAGGTCTGGTCTTCGCAGGCACGTACGTCGCCATCCATGTCGGCCGCCAACTCTTCCTCGTCCTCGCTCTGCGTGGCCACGAGTTGCAGAGCAGAAGCGTGCGGGTGTTGTTCTGGTTTGGTGTGTCGGCGGTGCCGTGGATCGCGGGGGCGCTCGCGCACGGTGCGGCGCGCGGGGCGCTGTGGACGCTGGCGGTGGCCGTGGACTACACGGCACGCGGATTCCGCTTCCCCACGCCGGGGTTGGGTCGCTCGCCCGAATCGGAGTTCCCGATCGCGGCCGAGCATCTCGCCGAGCGGTACCGGCAGCTTTTTATCGTCGCGCTCGGCGAGTTGATCCTGGTCACCGCGTTGACCCTCAGTGGCAGCGGCTTCGCGGCTGATCGGACTGCGGCGTTCGTGGTGTCGTTCGTCGGCACGGCGCTGTTCTGGCGGATCTACATCTACCGCTCGGGAGAGTTGTTGCCGGCTGCCATCGCAGCGGCGCCCCACCCAGACCGCTTAGCCCTGTCGGCGCTAGCCGCTCATCTGCTCATGATGGCCGGCATCGTCGCGACCGCGGTGGGCGACGAACTCCTCATCGCCCATCCACTCGGGCACGCACGGCCGGTCTGGGTCGCCGTCATCCTCGGCGGGCCCGCGCTGTTCCTGGTCGGGCGTTCCTTCTTCGAGTACGCGGTGTTCAGTCGCGTGTCCCGGGACCGGGTGATCGGGCTGCTCGTGTTGGTCGCCCTGACACCGCCGATGCTCCTCCTGCCGCCGATACTGGCCGCCATCGCCGCCATCGCGGTCCTCACCGGGATCGCCATCGCCGACGCAGCCCGCGCCCGCGGACGCCCACCCGAGCCGCCGTCACCACCCGGCTAGCCGAAAACTGTCACCCACGTCTTGAGGCTGTTCTTCTATTCCCGGCGTTTCCGCAGTTCAGAGGCGGTAAATGGTGGGCCGCCAGGGACTCGAACCCTGAACCTATGGATTAAAAGTCCACAGCTCTGCCATTGAGCTAGCGGCCCGCGGCACTCAGGTTACCGGACCTCACCGGCCCCGGCCTGCCGGCTTCCGCCCCCCGTCGACGCCCCACCCCGCAGACGCCTGCGTATGCGTCCGAGCCGCCCGGCGATGGACAGGCGAGTCGCGCACGACCAGCCTGGTGGGCATGAGAACGATCTCCCTGGCCGCCGCCACCGTAGTCACCGGGCTGATGGCGGGGCTCTTCTTCGCGTACTCCTGCTCGGTCATGCCGGGGCTCGCGGCGGTGGACGACCGGACGTTCGTCGGGACGATGCAGTCGATCAACCGGCGGATCCTCAACGGCTGGTTCCTGGCCGCCTTTCTCGGCGCGGCGCTGCTCATCGCGGTGGCGGTGGCGCTGCACCTGACCGTCGGCGGACCGGTGCTGGCCTGGACGGTCGCGGCGCTGGTGCTCTACGGTGCCACCCTGCTGATCACCCTGCGGTTCAGCGTGCCGCTCAACGACCGGTTGGACGCGGCGGGGCCGGTGGACCGGATCGCCGACCTGGGGTCGGTGCGGGCGGCCTTCGAGACGACCTGGGTGCGGTGGAACCTGGCCCGGACGGTCACGAACGCCGCCGCGTTCGCCTGCCTGGTCGGCGCCCTGTTGTCCGGGCGGGCCTGAGCGCCGGGCAGGGCTGGGCAGGTCTGAAAGCGCCAGGCGGGGGAACCGGGGACGGCATGAGGATGAGCAGCACCCCGGCCGTCGCGGCGTCGAGCGAGGAGACCGGCCCGGACGGGACCCGCCAGCCGGGCGGCGAGGTGCACGCCTGGCAGCCCGGCCAGAACTCCACCGTCTGCGGGCTCCAGCTCAGCCGGACCCGGCTGCGCCGCTTCCCGCACGTGCCGTTCGACTACTCCTCGACCGACGTGCTCACCTCGGCCGACCCGGTCGGCTTCATCTGCCCGCGCTGCCTCGCCGCCACCCAGGGGCGCCGCCGGCAGGAGAAGAGCTGGGTGCGGCAGTCACCCCGACCCTGACCGGTCCGGGGGTTGGAGTCCGATTCAACGGGTACGGCACCCGGTATGCGGATCGTGATCGTGGGGGCCAGCGGCAACGTGGGGACGGCGCTGCTGCGCCGGCTGCGCCAGGAGTCGGGGCTGGAACTGGTCGGGGTCGCCCGGCGGCTGCCCGGTCCGGACGCCGGCGCGCCGTACGACCAGGTGGAGTGGCACTCCTGCGACGTCGGGGCGCCGGACGCGGCCGGGAAGCTCGCCGCCATCTTCGCCGGGGCGCAGGCGGTCGTGCACCTGGCCTGGCAGATTCAGCCCAGCCACGACCAGCGCACGCTGCACCGGACCAACGTCGGCGGCAGCCGCGCGGTGACCGAGGCCATCGTGCGGGCCGGCGTTCCCGCCCTGGTGTACGCCTCGTCCGTCGGCACCTACGCGCCCGGCCCGAAGGACCACCCGATCAGTGAGCGGTGGCCGGCGACCGGGGTGCCCGGGTCGTCGTACAGCCGGGACAAGGCCGAGGTCGAGTCGATGCTCGACACCGTCGAGCGGGAGCACCCGGAGCTGCGGGTCGTCCGGCTGCGCCCCGGGCTGATCTTCCAGCGGGACGCGGGCACCGAGATCACCCGGTACTTCCTCGGGCCGCTCGCACCGGTGCGGCTGCTGCGCTACGGGCGCATCCCCGTCGTACCCGCGAACCGCCGGCTGCGGATGCAGGCGGTGCACGCCGACGACGTCGCCGACGCGTACGCGAAGGCGGTCCTGGGTGATGCGCGCGGCGCGTTCAACGTCGCCGCGGACCCGGTGCTGACCCCGGAGCTGGTGGCCCGCCACTTCAAGGGCTGGACGATCCCGGTGGCCGCCCCGGTGCTGCGTGCCGCGGCCGCGCTGACCTGGCGGTTCCGGCTCCAGCCGGTCGACGCCGGCTGGGTGGAGCTGGGCCTGAACGCGCCGCTGATGTCCAGCGAGCGGGCCGAGGCGGAACTCGGCTGGCAGCCGAAGATCGACGCCCTCACCGCCCTCAAGGAACTCTTCGCCGGCATGGCCGCCGGGGCACACACCGAAGGCCCGCCCATGTCCGGCGCCGACGACCTCCCCGGTCGCCCGGGTGGCCTGCTGAAGGCCCGCGTCCCCGGCACCGGCAACCCCTACTGACCCCGGACCGGCCGCTGGCCGGGTCAGCTGAGGCGGGTGGCGGTGATCGTCGGGGGGCGGGCGCCGAGGAAGAAGATGCCCGGGAGGCCCTTCGTCTCGAAGGCGTCGCTGGGATTGCGGCGCAGGGTCGAGTTCTCGATCCGCATCGTGCCGGTGCGGTCGTTGCTGACGAAGAAGATCGCGCCGCCGCCCTCGTTGGCATGGTTGTCCTCGATGATCGTGCCGGCGATCCGCACGGTGAACTCGTTGCCGTCGCAGTAGATCGCGCCGCCGCTGCCGCCGCCCGGTGTACCGGCCTTCGCCGGGTTCGCGCCGTCGCCGACCGCCCGGTTGCCGCGCAGCACGCTGTTCAGCACCACCCAGGAGACGCCGATGCTGCTCAGCGCCGCGCCGTTGGCGCAGACCCCACCGGTGAAGGTGCTGTGCACCACGTACACCGGCCGGTTGTCGTACTGGCTGAGCACCCGCAGCGCCGCGCCGCCCAGGTCCGGGCCGGTACGGTCACAGCGGTTGTCGACGAAGCGGGAGTTGACCACCTTGAACCGGCCACCCCGGACAAAGACCGCGCCACCGCCGCCACCCTCGGCCTTCTCGCCGGTGGAGTTGCCACGGGCGAAGGTCAGGTTCTGCACGGTGAGCTGCGGGTGGTCCTGGTTCTGGCAGTGCGAGGTGGTCCAGCCCTGCGCGCCGTCGCAGGTGTTCATGTAGAGGATCCGCCGTACGCCGCCGCCGCTGAGGGTGACCTTGCCGCCGCCGTCCAGCACGATCCGCGGCCCGTTGGCATTGCGTACCTTCGCGGTGGCCTTCATCGTGATGGTCACCGGGGCCGGCCCGCAGTTGAACGTGATGATGCCGCCGGCCGCCACCGCCCGGACCACCGCGTCGGAGGTGCAGCTCGCCGGCGTACCGGTGCCGACCGTCCTGGTCGGACGGGAGGTGTCAACCGCCCGCGCCTCGGCCGGAATCACCGCGCCACCGTTCGGGTTGCCCGCCACGAGCGCCTTGCCGGTCGCGGTGGACGGCTTCGGGGTGGGGCTCGCGGGGGAGGCGCCCAGACCGGCCCGGGCCGGTGGGCGAGGCGGCCGGGGTGCCGGCCGGGGTGCCGGTGGCCGAGACGATCACCGGCTGGTCGTCGCCGGCCTGCTGGCCGCCGCACCCGGGCAGGGTGGCGGTGGCGACCCCGAGGACGAGCAGAGCGACAACGGACTTCACGCGCACCCGCCGATGCTAGGAGCCCCAACCCCCGGCAAACGAATCCCGCACCCCTTCTTAACCCACGCCTAACCCTCCCACCGGCGTGGGGTGGGGTGGTCAGGCGTGGGAGAGGGTGAAGGCGACCAGGAAGCCGAGGACGGTGATCAGGCCGACCAGCAGGTGGGCGTCCTCGAACGCCTCCGGGACCATGGTGTCGGTGATCATCGCGAGGATCGCGCCCGCCGCGAGCGCGGTGATGGTGGCCAGCACCTCCGGCGGCGCCCCGCCGAGCAGCGTGTAGCCGGCCAGCGCTGCCGCGCCGCTGACCAGGGCGATCGCCGTCCACAGCAGGAAGACGTACCGCCGGGTGCGGCCGGCCTGCCGCATGCCGGCGGCGCTCGACAGCCCCTCCGGCACGTTGCTGAGGAAGACCGCGACGACGGTGACCAGGCTGACCGATCCGCCGGCCAGCAGGCTCGCGCCGATCACCACCGACTCGGGTACGCCGTCCAGCAGCGCGCCCACCGCGATGGCCGAACCGGAACCGGGCTGCTCCTGCTCGGAGGGCTGTACGTCGCCGGAGCGCTTGCGGTGCCGGGCGCCCCGTCGGGCGAGCAGCACGTTCGCCCCGGTGTACGCCAACGCCCCGCCCGCCGCCCCGATCGCGGTCGGCAGCAGCCCGCCCTGCTCGTGCGCCTCGGCGATCAGATCGAACGAGACGGCGGAGAGCAGCACGCCCGCACCGAACGCCATGATCGAGGCGATGACCTTCCGGGGCACCCGGGCGAAATATCCGGCGACCGCCCCGATCAACAGGGCGGAACCGGCGAGCAGACCCCACGCACCCGCTTGCAACCACTCCGGCACCCGCAGACCGTACCCCCGCCCACCCCCACTCAACCCGCCCGCGGATCCGGGGGGTGGGGGTCAGAAGTCGGCGAAGAGGTGGGGGAGGGTGCGGGGGAAGAGGCGGCGGAGTTCGGCTGCCGCTTCCGGGGTGACGTCGCCCAGGCCCCGGATGTGCACCTCGGCCGGGTCGAGCACCCCGTACGCCAGGGCGGAGAGCCCGGCGGCGGTGAGCGTCGCGGCCGGCGCCGGGCCGCCGGAGGTCAGCTCCAGGCGGCCGGTGGTGCCGTCGAGCAGGTGGATGCCGGCGAGCCAGCGGTCCCCGACGAGCTCCACCCGGACCCGGCCCGGGCCGGCGGGCAGCCCGGCGAGGGCGTCCACGCTGAGCAGCCGGGCCATCGGGGCGGGCGAGCCGGGGCGGGACACCCGGGCCTCCACGTGCACGGCCAGGTCGGTCAGCCAGAGCTCCGGCAGCTCGTCGGCGGGAAGCTGGAGGCTGATCCGCTCCACCTGGTCGACGTGCCGGGCGAGGAACTGCAACAGCAGCGCCCGGGCGTACGGGTCGGCGGCGAGCAGGTCGTCCCCGACCAGTTCGCCGCCGTGGTCGTCGATCCGGTACGTGAGCGCGCCGAGCACGCTGCCGTCGATCGTCGCGGTGACCAGCCAGCGGTCGTCCCGGTCCCGCAGCCCGACGTCGCGGAAGTCGGGGAAGATCGCGAAGCCGTGCCGCTCCCGCAGGCAGCGCTCGGTGAACGAGCGGAAGCGGGGGTAGCCGGTGCCGATCCGCTCCCAGCTCACCGTGCCGGGCAGCTCCGTGCGCAGCAGCGGCGCCAGGTCCGCCGGGGAGAACCGGACGGTACGCGCCCGGGGCAGCCCCACGTAGCCGAACCGCTCGTAGAAGCTGGCCCGGAACGGGTACAGGGCGCTCAGCGGGTGCCCACCGTCGCGCATCTCGTCGAGGAGCTGGTGCAGCAGCGCCCGCACGTGGCCCCGCCGACGGGCCAGCGGGTGGGTGGCGATCCCGGCCACCCCGGCCATCGGCAGCACCGCGCCGCGCAGGTTCTGCCGCATCGGGATGGCGCTCGCGGTGGCCTGGGTCTCGCCTCCCTCCTCCACGACCAGCGTCCGGTTGCCCTTGTTGTACGGCAGGTAGCGGTGGAACGCGTCGACCCGCTCCGGGGCCGGCGGGGACCCCTCGAAGGCGTACGCCTGGAGCGGGAAGCTGGTGGTCAGTCGTTCCTCGGCGGCCAGGCGACGGATGAGCATCCGTCCATCCCAACCCGACCGGCGGTCCGCCGCAACCCGATTGGTCCGGTTCTAGGCGTCGGCCACGTCGGAGACCACGACGGTGACGTTGTCCGGTGCTCCGGCCTGGTGGGCCAGCTTGACCAGCTGTTCGCCGCACTGCTGACGGTCGGTGTAGGTGGTCAGCGTCGCGTGGATCGCCTCGTCCGTGACGTAGTCGGAAAGCCCGTCGCTGCAGAGCAGCACCCGGTCGCCGGCGAACATGGTCAGCACGCCGACCGCGGGTGGGGCGTCCGCGCCCTGCACCGCCCGGGTCACCAGGGACCGCTGTGGGTGGTGCCGGGCCTGGTCGGGCGAGAGCGCGCCCTGGTCGACCAGCGCCTGCACGAAGGTGTCGTCCCGGGTGAGCTGGGTCAGCTCCCCGTCGCGCAGCAGGTAGCAGCGGGAGTCGCCGACCTGGGCGAGGACCAGGGTGTCGCCGGCGAGCAGGCCGGCGGTGAGCGTCGTACCCATGCCGTCGCGTGCCGGGTCGGCGGAGATGGCGGCGCGGATGCGCTGGTTGGCGGTGGCGACGACGGCGCGCAGCGCCTCGGCGGCCTCGTCCGGGACGGTGGGCGGGACCAGCTCGTCCAGGATCCGGATGACGATCTCGCTCGCCACCTCGCCGGCGGGCAGCCCGCCCATGCCGTCCGCCACCGCCAGCAGGCGGTCACCGGCGAGGGCGGAGTCCTCGTTGTTGGTGCGGACCAGGCCGACGTCGTTGAGGATGGCCGAGCGGAGGATCAGCGTCATGCGACAAGCTTGCCAAGAACACCCTGCATTCGTCTCTACGCACTAGTGCGTAGGGTGTGAGAAATGATGCCGGTGTCCATGGTCGGCCGGGCTGGCGAGCGTGCCGAGCTCGACCGGGCGTGGTCCACCGTGGCCGACGGTGGCCGGCCGTCGCCCGCTGTGACGGTGATCACCGGAGGTGCCGGAGTGGGCAAGAGCCTGCTGGTCGCCGCCGCCGTCGAGGGCTTCACCCCACGTCCCTCGGTGATCCTCTCCGGCGCCGCCCGGGTGCACGACCCGGCCCCGTACGACTGGCTGGCCGCAGTGCTGAGCGGCCGGGACACCAGCGGGCTCGACCTGCCGGCCGACGCGCTGGCCTGGCTCGCCCAGCAGCCCACCGCCCCGCGCGAGCGCTACGCGCCCGGCACCCTGCTCCGGCTGGCCGTGCGCACGGTCCGACTGCTCGTCGGCGCCGGCCCGGCCGTGCTGGTGGTGGAGGATCTGCACGCCCTCGACCCGGCCAGCCTCAACCTGGTCGCCGAGCTGGCCACCGCCCCGGAGCTGCCCGCCCTGCTGGTGGTGGCGAGCCGGCCGCCGGCCGACGCGGTCGCGCCGGACCTCGCGGTCCGCGCGCTGTCCCGGCTCTGCGGGGTACGCGGCGCGGTGCGCCAGCACCTCGGACCGCTGGGCGTGACCGAGGTGGCCCAGGTGCTCCGCCAGGTCTACGGCGGCCGGTGCCCCGCCGACCGGGTGACCACCGCGGTCTGGCACCGCACCGGCGGCAACCCGTACGCCCTCACCGAGCTGCTCGCCGCGTACGCCGGGCGGGACCCGGCGGCGCTGGTCCGCCAGCCGCTGCCGGAGCACCTGCGACTGCCGGCGCCCCGGCCGGCCGCCCCGCCGGACGCCGAGCTGACCGGCCGGGAGGTCGACGTGCTCGGCTGCCTGGTCGCCGGGATGTCCAACAAGCAGGCGGCCCGGGCGCTCGGCATCTCGGTGCGCACGGTCACCGTGCACGTGTCGAACCTGCTCCGCAAGACCGGCTCGGCGTCCCGCACCGAGGCGGCCCTCTGGGCGGTGCAGCACCGGGTGCCGGCCCGCCCGGCCGGCTGAACGGTCCCGGCCCCTGGGCAGCCCAGTCGCACGTCGCCGGCCGGCAGGCGGCTCTCGTTAGGGTGGCCGCGACACCGGCGGGAGGGGCGGCGATGGGGGAACGACTGCAACCGGTGCTGGCCGGCGTGGTGACCGCGCTGGTCGGCTTCGCCAGCTCGTTCACCGTGGTGCTGGCCGGGCTGCGGGCGGTCGGCGCGAGCGAGGCGCAGGCCGCCTCCGGGCTGCTCGCGGTGAGCGTCGCGTCCGGGCTGTGCGCGGTCTGGCTGGGGCTGCGGCACCGGATGCCGATCGCGATCGCCTGGTCGACGCCGGGCGCGGCGCTGCTGGTCGCCACCGGTCCCGTGCCGGGCGGCTGGCCCGCCGCGGTCGGCGCGTTCGTCCTCTGCGGGCTGCTGATCGTCGCCGCCGGGCTCTTCCCCGCGCTGGGTCGGGCGGTGGCCGCGATCCCCGGGCCGGTGGCGGCGGCGATGCTGGCCGGGGTGCTGCTGCCGCTCTGCACCGCGCCGGTCCGCGCGCTGGTCGAGGTGCCCGCGCTGGCCGTACCGGTGATCCTCACCTGGCTGGTGCTGCACCGCTTCGCGCGACGGTGGGCGGTACCGGCGGCGCTGGTGGCGGCGGCGGTGGCGATCGCGCTGACCTCGCCCGGCGGCGGCGTGGCCGACCTCCGGCCCGCGGTGGCGCTGACCGTGCCGGCGATCAGCCTGCCCGCGGTGGTCGGGCTGGCGCTGCCGCTGTTCCTGGTCACCATGGCCGCGCAGAACGTCCCCGGTACGGCGGTGCTGCGCGGCTACGGCTACCGGCCGCCGCTGAACTCGGCGCTGCGGGTCACCGGGCTGGCCACCGCGCTGGGCGCGCCGGTCGGCGGGCACGCGGTCAACCTCGCCGCGATCACCGCCGCGCTGGCTGCCGGCCCGGACGCCCACCCCGACCCGGAACGCCGCTGGATCGCCTCGGTCACCGCCGGGGTGGGGATGGCGGTGCTGGGGCTCGGCGCGGGGGTGGCGACCGCACTGGTGCTGCTCTCCCCGCCGGTGCTGATCGAGGCGGTGGCCGGGCTGGCGCTGCTCGGCGCGCTGGCCACCGCGATCTCCTCGGCGGTCGCCGACCCGGAGAGCCGGGAGGCGGCGGTGGTGACGTTCGTGGTCACCGCGTCCGGGGTGAGCCTGCTGGGGATCGGGGGCGCGTTCTGGGGCCTGCTCGCCGGCTGGCTGATGCTGCTGCTCTTCCGCCGCCGCACGCCCCGGGACCCGGGACGCGGCGCCACCGGCGCTGAACCGGCCGCGATGCCCGTTCAGCCGGCCGGGATCACGAGGCGCTGACCGTCACGTCGACCGCCACCACCCGCAGCCGCAGGCCGGTGACGTACCGCTCGACCGTGGCCGCGAACTCCAGCGCGTGCTCCCGGGTGTCGACCAGCACCAGGGCGTGCCCGATCTCCTGGTTCGCCTCGTCCGGTCCCCACCAGCCGCGGACGAAGCCCGGGCTCTGCCGGACCACCTCCGCCATGTGCGCGAACTGTGCCCGCCGCTCCTCCGGTTCACCGGCCGGCATCGGCTGCTCCCCGATCACCATGTACACCCGGTCCACACTAGAGCTGTCGGCGGGTTCGCTCACGCGTGTCCGTGCCGGGGCCGTCCGGCACCCGGCGGGCGGTAGACGGCTCACTCCTCCGGCGGGAGGTCACCGACCGGGACGTCGAGGCGTACCTGGTCGCCGGTGACCGTGGCGATCTGGTCGGCCAGCACGTAGACCGCGCCGGTGCGGGCCAGCTCGGTGGAGACCTTCAGGTAACCGGTGCGCCGCAGCCGGGCCGCCAGGTCGGCCGGCACGTCGGGCTCCTCGACCGCCGCCGACTCGATCAGCTCGTCCAGGCTGCTGCCCGGGTCCGCGGTCGGCGCCTGCACGGTCACCGCGTTCGGGTCGCCCCGCTGGACGAGGTCCACGGTGCCGACCTCGACGCCGACCGTGTCGACCACCCGCATGCCGGTGGTGACCCGGGAGATGACCGCCTGCTGCTCGGTGCCCTGCTGCTCCATCTCCGAGCGGTTCCCGGCCCCACCCGGCGCTAAACCGTCGGACCCCAGGCGCTGGGTGGGCGCGGCGAAAGCTCCCGCCAGGCGTCCGACCCCTCCAGCAGCGCGCGGACGGTCTCCTCGGCCTCCTCGGCGCTGCCGTGCTCGTAGAACTGGGAGACGCCCTCCGCGCCGCCGGCCCGCTGCTCCACGTGCCAGCGGTCGCCGTCCACCCGGAGGAAGACGTCCCGCCGGGCGAGCCGTCCCCATTTGCCGTTCCACCAGTGCCTACGCTGCTCCATGGCGGGACTCTATCGAACATGTGTACGACACGGACCGGCCCCCGCGGGATTCCCGCGAGGGCCGATGTGCGATGGGTGGTTCAGCGCGGGGCCGGCGGCTCCGTGCGACGGCCCAGCACGTCGTCCAGCGTGCCCCGGTGCTGCCCCGGAATGCTCTGACCGCCGGCCAGCAGCGCGTCCCGGATCTCGGTGAGCAGCTTGACCTCCTCGCTGGGCGCCGAGGGCGGCGGCTCCTCGCCCCGCTTGCGGCGCTCGGCGAGCCGGTTCATCGGGTAGACGACCAGGAAGTACAGCGCCAGCGCGGTCAGCAGGAAGGTGATCGTCGCGTTGACGAAGGCCACCCAGTCGAACTTGATGCCGCGGAACTCGGGCGTCGAGCCGCTGATGCCGTCCTTGTTGCCGGTGATCAGAACGATGATCACGCGGACCAGCGGTTCCAGGAACGACTTGGTGAGCTGGGTGACGACGCCGGTGAACGCGGCGCCGATGACGACACCGACCGCCAGGTCGACGACGTTGCCGCGCATGATGAAGTCTTTGAAGCCCTTGAGCATCCGCACTCCCGTGCTGTCCGGTTTTCGGGGTCCGGCACAACCTATGCCCCGGGGGGCGGCTCCAGAAAAGCGCCGGCCTCGATCGCCGCACGGGCCGGGTCGCCGGCCCTGATCGCCTCGACGAGCCGGCCGTGGTCGACGTACCGCTCGGGCTCCAGCGCGTCCCCCATGGCCTGCGCGACGGTGCTGCGCAGCGCCGTACCGACCGAGCCGTAGAGCTCGGCGAGCATGCCGTTGTGGGCGGCGGCCACCACCGCGATGTGCAGCGCCGCGTCGGCCTCCACGAATTCGGCGACCCGCCCGGAGCGCCAGGCGGCCTCGCGGGCGGCGAGCGCGCCGTCGAGCGCTGCCAGGTCATCGGGGGTACGCCGCAGCGCGGCCAGTCGGGCCGCCTCCACCTCGAAGGCGCGCCGCACCTCGACCACCTCGGCCATCCGGTCGTCGGTGAGCCGACGGGCCACCACCGGCGCCAGTTCGTCGGTGGACACCACGTACGTCCCGGAGCCCTGCCGGCACTCCAGTACCCCGGCGTGCACCAGCGCCCGGACCGCCTCGCGAACCGTGTTCCGCCCGACCCCGAGCGCGGCGACCAGCTGGGGTTCGGTGGGGATCCGCCCGCCCACCGGCCACTCGCCGCCGAGGATCCGGTCCCGCAGCTGCGCGATGGTCTGGCTGACCCGGTGGCCGCGCGGCGGCACGGCGACGGAATCGACCGACGGTGTCACCGGTTACACCTGCTGCCGAAATTCATCCCATGATTGTAGGTTCGAGGTCATGACCCCGCCACCCGTCTCCACCGCGCCCCGCACCGCCGACGGCGCGGCCGGCGAGGCGACCCCCACCGCCGACGTCACGCCCGGCCCGACGCCCGCCGCAGTGCCGGCCCGGCCGGTCCACCCGGCCACCGGCGGCGCGCTGGTGCTGGTCGGGATGCTGCTGGTCGCGGTCAACCTGCGCGCCGCGGTGACCAGCCTCGGTGCGCTGCTCGACGAGGTACGCACCGGACTGGCCCTCTCCGGCGCGATGGCCGGGTTCGTCACCACGCTGCCCACCATCGCCTTCGCCGGCCTCGGCGCGCTCACCCCGTGGCTGGTCCGCCGCTGGCCGGCTCCCCGGCTGCTGGTGGTGGCGATGTCCGCCCTCGCCCTGGGCCAGGTGCTCCGGGTGGTCACCGACTCCGCGCTGATCTTCGTGCTCACCAGCGCGCTCGCCCTGGCGGGCATCGCGGTCGCCAACATCATGCTGCCGATGCTGGTCAAGCAGCACTTCCCCCAGCGCACCGGGCTGGTCACCGGGGCGTACACGATGGCGCTCACGGTGGGCACGACGGTGGCCGCCGCCTCCGCGGTGCCGGTGGCGCACGCCTTCGGCTCCTGGCGCGCCGGTCTCGGGGTCTGGGCCGGGCTGGCCGCGGTGGCCGTACTCCCGTGGGTGCCGCTGGCGCTGCGGGCCCACGCCGCCCGGCGGGCCGCGCCCCCGACGGCGGCCCCGGCGCCCCGCACCCGGGTCCGGCCCGGGCGCACCCGGCTCGGCTGGGCGATGGCGGTCTATTTCGGCGCGCAGTCCCTCAGCGGGTACGCGATCATGGGCTGGCTGGCCCAGCTCTTCCGGGATGCCGGCTACCGCGCCGAGACCGCCGGCCTGCTGCTCGCCGGCGTCACCGCGCTCGGCGTGTCGGTCGCGCTGGCGATGCCGACCCTCGCCGGTCGGCTGCGCACGCTGCGGCCGCTGGTGTTCTCGTTGACCGCCTTCTCCGCGGCGTCCTACCTGGGCCTGGCCCTCGCGCCGCACGGCCTCGCGCCGCTCTGGGTCCTGCTGCTCGCGCTCGGCCAGGGCGCCTTCCCGCTGATCCTGACCACCATCGGCCTGCGCGCCCGCACCGCCGAGGGCACGGTCGCGCTCTCCGCCTTCGCGCAGAGCACCGGGTACGTCATCGCCGCGCTCGGCCCGCTGCTGGTCGGCATCCTCTACGAGGCCACCGGCGGCTGGACCGCGCCGATCGGCTTCCTGCTCGGCGCGCTCGCCGTGCAGACGACCGCGGGCATGGTGATCGCTCGTCCCCGGTTCATCGAGGACGAGCGCTGAGAGAAGGGGTCAGGAGGAGGCCGGTGTGGGGTCGCCCGCCACGGCCTGCTCGACCGTCGGGTAGGTGTGCAGCACCTCGACCAGGCCGCTGACCTCGAGGATGCGCAGGACGCCGCGCTGCGGGGCGGCCAGTCGGACCACGCCGCCGGCCTCGTCGCAGCTGTTCTTCGCGCGAACGAAGACCGACAGGCCGGTCGAGTCGCAGAACGACACGTCGGCGAGGTCGAACACGAGGCGGCTGCGGCCCTTGTCGAGCAGATCGGTGATCTGGTCCTGCAGCTGCGGCGCGGTCGCCATGTCGAGCTCACCCGCGACCGACACCACGACCACGTCGCCGTGCTGTTCCGTGTGCACCGTCAAGGACATTCGGACCTCCTGTTATCGGGTGGAACGGTATCCCACAACGGGGGTCCCACGCAGAATGGGAGCGGGTTCCGGTGCGCCTGATCATTCCTTTGCAGCGTGACAACTACCTGGCGGGCTGCCAGTGATAGAGTCCGGCCGGCCCAGCTCACAGGAGGTAACCATGGCGTTGACAGCTGAGGAGAGCAGCCGGCTCGCCGGCCTGTTGAGCTCACACACCGAACGCGTCGTCCAGCTCTGGACGGAGACCGTCACCGCATCGCTGCGTGGCCGGCTCAGCCAGGCCGAGCTGCGACTCCAGGTGCAGGATCTGCACCGTAGCATGATCAATGCAGGCGCGGAGGGGCTTCGGGACATCCGCACCGAGGAGGCCGGCGAGCTGCGCGCGCTGCTCTCCGAGCTCTCCCGCAGCCGCGCCCGCCAGGGCTTCTCCGCCACCGAGACCGCGATCAGCATCTACGCCCTCAAGGACGTGCTGATCGAGCTGATGGAGGCCGGCGAGGTCGAGTTCTCGCTGCGCGACTTCGTCGCCGCCACCTCGGTGGTCGACCAGATGGGGCTCTACACCTTCGAGAGCTACGTGCAGGCCCGCGAGAGCCACATCGCCGACCAGGCCGAGCAGCTGCTCGAGCTCTCCACCCCGGTGGTCAAGCTCTGGGACGGCGTGGTGGCCGTGCCGCTGGTCGGCACGCTGGACTCCGCCCGCGCCCAGGTGGTGATGGAGCGGCTGCTCCAGACCCTGGTCGACACCGGCTCGCCGTACGCGATCATCGACATCACCGGCGTGCCCGCGGTGGACACCCAGGTCGCCCAGCACATCCTCAAGACGGTCGTGGCCGCCCGGCTGATGGGCGCCGACTGCATCATCTCCGGTATCCGCCCGCAGATCGCGCAGACCATCGTCGCGCTCGGCATCGAGTTCGGAGACATCGCCACCAAGGCCAGCCTCGCCGACGCGCTGCGGCACGTGCTGCGCCTGCGCGGTGTCGAGACGGCCCGTCGCCACCCGCGCCGGGAGGCGTGATGGAGCGGGTGCCGATCCTCAAGATCGGCGACATCCTGCTCGTCTCCATCCAGATCGACATGTCCGACCAGACCGCGGTCACCCTTCAGGAGGACCTGGCCGAGCGGATCGTGGTCACCGGCGCGCACGGCGTCATCATCGACATCACCGCGCTGGACATCGTCGACTCCTTCGTCGGCCGGATGCTCTCCACCATCGCCTCGATCTCCAAAGTGCTCGACGCCGAGACGGTGGTCGTCGGGATGCGTCCCGCGGTCGCCATCACCCTGGTCGAGCTGGGCCTGTCGCTCAACGGCATCCGTACCGCGCTCAACGTCGAACGGGGCATGGAACTGGTCGCGGCGACCCGCGACGAGGAGGACCACGACTGGGACGACGAGCCTGAGGAGACGGAATCAGGAACGGCGGCGACATCAGCATGACCGCCGGCCTCGACCTGGGACGTCCGCAGGCGCAGACGATCAGCAGCGACGAGGACGTCGTCCGGGTCCGGCAGTTGGTGCGTACCGTGGCGGTGGCGGTGAAGCTCTCCCTGGTGGACCAGACCAAGCTGGTCACCGCCGCCAGTGAGCTGGCCCGCAACACGCTGATCTACGGCGGGGGTGGCAGCGCCGAGGTGACCGCGGTGGAGGACGGCCGGCGGCGCGGCGTCCGGATCGTCTTCGCCGACACCGGGCCCGGCATCACCGACCTCGACCTCGCCCTGACCGACGGCTACACCACCGGAGGCGGCCTCGGGCTCGGTCTCAGCGGCGCCCGCCGGCTCGTCGACGACTTCGACCTGCACAGCGTCGTCGGCGAGGGCACCAGGATCACCATCACCAAGTGGTCCCGATGACCGCCGAGGTGATCGCCGACCCGGGCATCTGGTTCCGGGTCGAGAACGGCAGCGCGGCCAGCACCGTCCGGCGGGCCGCCGAACGCCTCGGCGGCCAGCTCGGCCTCAGCGACAACCGGCTCGCCGACCTCGCCATCGTCGCCGCGGAGCTGACCAGCAACCTGGTCAAGCACGCCGAGGAGGGCACCCTGCTGCTCCGCCCGGTACGGGACGGTGACGTCGCCGGCGTCGAGCTGGTCGCGGTCGACGCCGGCCCCGGCATGGCCGACCTGACCGCCTCCGCGCGGGACGGCCACTCCACCACCGGCACCCTCGGCATCGGGCTGGGCGCCATCACCCGCCAGGCGAGCTGGTCCGACGCCTGGTCCTGGCAGGGGAAGGGCACCGTCCTCGCCGTACAGGTCTGGCCGTCGCGGGTGCCCCCGCCGCCCGCCTGGGCGGCCGGCCTGACCCGCCCGATCACCGGTGAGCAGATCAGCGGCGACGCGCAGGCCATCCGGGTCGTCGAGGGACGGCACCAGGTGCTGGTCTGCGACGGCCTCGGGCACGGGGCGCTGGCCGCCTCCGCCAGCGACGCCGCCCTGGCCGCCTTCCGGAGCGCCCCGGCCGGACCCCCCGTCGCCGTGGTGCAGTACCTGCACCGGTCCATGTCGCACACCCGTGGCGCGGCCCTCGCGGTGGCCGAGCTGGACCGGTCGGCGGGCCTGCTGCGCTACTCCGGCCTCGGCAACATCGCCGGCGCCGTCCTCGGCGCGGACGGCAGCCGCCGCGGGCTGGTGTCGCTGCCCGGCATCGCCGGCCACCACCGCCCCGCCGTCCGGGAGTACGACTATCCCTTCCCGCCCGGCTCGCTGCTGGTGATGCAGAGCGACGGGGTGGTCGACCGGTGGCGGATCGAGGACTATCCGGGCCTCGCCGGCCGTTCGCCGCTGGTGGTGGCCGCGACCCTGCTGCGGGACGCGGGCACCCGGCGCGACGACGCCTGCGTGCTGGTCGCGAGGACACCGGAATGAGACCGCCGGAGCCGCTCCTGCAGATGGCTCTCCGGGTCGAGCAGGACATCTTCCTGGTCCGCCAGCGCGGCCGGGAGGTCGCCGCCGCCGTCGGCCTGGAACACCAGGACCAGGTGCGGGTCGCCACCGCGCTCAGCGAGGTCGCCCGGGACCTGCTGCGGATCGCCGACGGCGCGGACGTCACCTTCCTCGCCACCGGGGGGTCCGACGGCCGGGCCGCCCTGCGGATCGACCTGGTTCCGGTGCGTCCACTGCCCGGCGACCGGTACGAGCCGCAGTCGGGCGCGGTGTCGCGTCTTGTGGACACCCTGGCGGTGAGCCGGGACGAGGGGGATACGGTCGTGAGGATGTCCCGACGTGTCCCCACCACCGCCCCGGAGCTGACCGCGGCGCGCCTCGCCGAGCTGCGCGCGGAGCTCGGTCGCAGCGCGCCCGCCAGCGCCCTGGACGAGCTGGCCGCCCAGAACGGCCAGCTGATCGCCGCCCTGGACGAGGTGCGCAGCCAGCGTGACGAGCTGGCCGTGCTCAACGCGGAGCTGGAGGAGACCAACCGGGGCGTGATGGCCCTCTACACCCAGCTCTCCGAGGAGCTGGAGGAGACCAACCGCGGCGTGGTGGCGCTCTACGCCGAGCTGGACGAGAAGTCCGCGCAGCTGCGGGCGGCGAGCGAGTCGAAGAGTCGCTTCCTGGCCAACGTCAGCCACGAGTTGCGCGCCCCGGTGACCGCGATCATCGGGTTGGGGCGGCTGCTCACCGACTCCGCGTCCGACCCGTTGACCGCCGAGCAGTCCGAGCAGATCGGACTGATCCGGTCGTCCGCCGCCGACCTGCTCTCCCTGGTCAACGACCTGCTCGACCTGGCCAAGGCGGAGTCCGGCCGGATCGAGCCGGAGTGGGGCGCGGTCGACCTGCGGGCGCTCTTCGGGCAGTTGCGCGGCACGCTGCGGGCGCTCGCCACCAGGTCGGCCGTGGAGCTGATGGTGGAGGAGCCGCCGACGCCGGCCGTGCTCCGCTCGGACGAGGTGCTGCTCGGCCAGGTACTGCGCAACCTGCTGCACAACGGGCTGAAGTTCACCGCGTCGGGCGAGGTCCGGATGCGCGCCGAACGGGACGGCGACCGGTGGCGGATCTCGGTCTCGGACACCGGCGTCGGCATCCCGCCCGAGTTGCAGGAACGGATCTTCGAGGAGTTCTACCAGGTGCCGGGCGTGACCCGGGCCGGCGGCACCGGCCTCGGCCTGCCGTACGCGCGGCGGCTGGTGACATTGCTCGGCGGCACGCTGGAGCTGACCAGTGAGCCCGGGAGGGGCAGCACCTTCACCGTCGTCCTGCCCGCGGACGAGGTCTGACCGTGGCCGGCGACCAGGCGACCGTGCTGGTGGTCGACGACAGCCGGACCAAGCGGTACCTGCTCGTCAGCTGGCTCACCCGGGCCGGGTTCGATGTCCGCGAGGCGGAGACCGGCGCCGAGGCGTTGCAACGGGTCGCGGTGGATCCGATCGACCTGGTGGTGCTCGACGTGCGGCTGCCGGACCTGAGCGGGTTCGAGGTCTGTGAGCGGATCAAGGCGGAGTATCCGGCGATGCCGGTGATCCACGTGTCGGCGCACGCGGTCGACGTCCAGGACCGCGCCCAGGGGCTGACCCGCGGCGCGGACGCGTACCTGGCCGAGCCGATCGAGCCGGAGGAACTGGTCGCCACCGCCCACGCGGTGCTCCGCTACTACCAGGCGCGGCAGCGGGCGGAGCTGCTCGCCGAGCGGCTCACCGGGCTGGCCGACACCACCGTCGCCGTGCACGCCGCGCCGAACTTCACCCGGCTGCTGGCGGCGGCGGCGGCCGGCGCGGCGCAGATCTTCAAGTCGCCCGCGGCCGTGGTGGCGGAGACCTTCGACGGGGACTGCCTGGCCGGGGTCGCCGCCGGCCCGGACGCCACGCCGGTGATCGTGCCGTGGGTGGTCGACGACACCGGGATAGGGACCGGCTCGACCGTGCGGGAGTACGACCCGGGCGCGTGGGATCTGGTGCCGTGGCCGGCGGGTGACACGGTGACGGTGGCCGCCGCGAAGCTGCGGGAGGACCGCGCCCCGCTCTACGTGGTGGTCCCTTCGGCCACCCAGACCGCCCGGACGCCGGTGCTGGTGCAGCTGGCGCAGGCGGTCGCGGCGGCGGTGGAGGCGCAGCGCTCCTTCGACGAGGAGCACCGGATCGCGGTCACCCTGCAACGCAGCCTGCTGCCCCGGCGGCTGCCCGAGGTCGCCGGACTCGACTTGGCGGTGCGGTACGAACCGGCCAGCGCCCAGACCGAGGTGGGCGGGGACTTCTACGAGCTGGTGATGCTGGACGGGCACCTGCTGATGGCGATCGGCGACGTCGCCGGCCACTCGCTGCACGCGGCGACCGTGATGGCCGAGCTGCGGCACGCGATGCGGGCGTACGCGGTGGAGGGGCACCAGCCGGGGGTGGTCCTGGACCGGCTCAACGAGCTGATGCGTACCCTGCTGCCGAACGAGCTGGCGACCATCTGCCTGCTGCTGCTGCATCCGCCCACCGGCCGGATCCGGCTGGCCAGCGCCGGGCACCTGCCGGCGCTGCTGAGCGGGGAGGGCGGGGTGCAGTTCGTCCAGCACTCGGCGCCGCTGCTCGGGGTGCGCGCGGACCGCCCCGCCGACCTGGAATTCACCCTGCCGGTCGGCGCGACGCTGGTGCTCTACACCGACGGCCTGATCGAGCGGCGGGACGCCACCATCGACGACGGCCTGGCCGCCCTGGCGGCCTGCGCCCGGCGGGTGGACGACGACCTGGACCGGTTCTGCGAGCGGCTGCTGGTGGAGCTGGCCCCACCGGAGATCCACGACGACGTCGCCGTGGTGGCGGTCCGCCGCCGCTAATCCGCGCTCTCACCCGATAACTCCGCGTGGCCGCTTGCGGCGGGAGGGGTCAGATCACTGTCGGTGATCGACGTCCAGCGACCCGTCGCCTCCTTCGTTCGCTTTGCTCTGCTGCCGTATCGGCAACACCGGTGCTGAGCTGGGGTTCCTGGTCCACAACCGGGAAGCGCCTCAACCACACCGGTCACCGTCGGTTGCTGTTGCCGTGGGGGCAGCAGAGCAAAGGGAGTCGAGGGGGTGGGTGGCAGAGTGGCCGATGGTCGCGCCCAGTGAGCGGACCGGGCGCGGACCGGGTGCGGACCGGGAACCGGGCGGGAGCGGACCGGGAGTGGGTGGCGCTGCCGCGGTCAGCTCAGTGAGCGGACGTAGGGGGCGGGGGAGACACCGGTGACGGCCGTGAAGTCGCGGATCAGGTGGGCCTGGTCGCTGTAGCCGAGGTCGGCGGCGACGGCGGACCAGTCGGGCGACGCCACGGCGGCCTGCTCGATCGCCTCCTGGAGCCGGTACCGGCGGATCACCCACTTCGGACCCACCCCGACATGGTCGAGGAAGAGGCGCTGCAACCGGCGGGTGGAGATCCGGTGCCGCTGGGCGAAGTCGTCCACCCGCAGCACGCTGCGGTCGACCCGGATCTCCTCGGCCAGCGCAACCGCCTCGGTGGTCGTCGGGTCGGGCTCCGGCGCCCACGCGGTGAGGAACGCGTCCAGGGCGCGGCGGCGCTCGTCGTCCGTACCCACGCACCGGTCCGGCGGATCGGCGGACCCGGCGGCGCGGGCGGCGGCGGGGCAGTGGGTGAGCGGGACCCGGCGGCCGGTCAGCTCGGCGACCGGGCGCCGCCAGAACGGGCGGAAGCCGCCGGGGCGGAGCTGGACGCCGCTGACCGTGCCGGTGCCGGTCAGCCTGATCGAGAAGAGCTGCCGGCCGACGCCGGCGATCTCGGCGGTCTCGGGGCCGCCGTCGACCCGCTGGAACACCACGTTCACCGCCGGGTGCGGCACCACCTGCTGCACGAACGGCGTGGTCAACGCCCAGTCGATCAGCCAGTAGTGCTCGACCCAACCGGACAGCGCGGGCGCGGGGAGGTGACGGCGGAAGCGCAATTCGCGCCGCAGCCGGTCGGGGTCGAGGATGCCCCGGTTGTCGCCGCGCGGCTGTCGCATTTGTTCAAGACCACCTTCATACGCTGGCCCTATGGCAACGAAGACTAGCGAACTGCTGGCCGCCGCCGCGCCCCGAACCGTGGCGGTGGTGCGCGCGATCAGCGACGACCAGCTCGGCCTGCCCACGCCGTGCCCCGACTACACCGTTCGCGACCTGCTCAACCACCTCTACGACGTGGTGGTCAACTTCCAGACGCTCGCCGCCCGGCGGGAGGTGGACTGGTCGGCGAAGACCGACCACCTGACGCCGGGCTGGCGGGACCGGTTCGCCGACGAGGTCACTCGCATGGTGCGGGCCTGGGACGACCCGACGGCGGAGGAGGGCGACTCGCCCGGGATGGGGTTGCCGCAGCGCACCGTCGGCCTGATGGGGCTGATCGACCTGACCGTGCACGGCTGGGACCTGGCCCGGGCCACCGGGCAGCCGTACCAGCCGGCGCCCGAGGTGACCGGGGCTGGGCACGGTTTCATGGACGAGATGGGCCCGATGGGCCAGCAGATGGGCGCCTTCGGCGAGCCGGTGCAGACCGGCCCGGACGTCACCGACCTGGACCGGTTGCTCGGTCGCACCGGACGGGACCCGGCCTGGACTTGCTGAACCGTCGAGGTCGACCCGGCTATTCACTCAATGAATAGCCGGGCGGGTGTCCGCCGGCAGCCGTCACGGCTACGAGCTCAAACGGGCGCACGACGCCCGGCTCCCGCGCGCCCGACCACTGGCCTTCGGGCAGGTCTACGCCACCCTGTCCCGCCTGGAACGCGACGGACTGGTGGCGACCGCCGGCCAGCAGCGGGAGGCCGGCCCGGACCGCACGGCGTACGCGCTGACCGCCGAGGGCTGGGCCGCGCTCGACGGCTGGCTCTCCGGGCGCACACCGACCGGCTGCGCGAGCTGACCGCCATCAAGACGGCCCCGGCGGCCACCCTCGACGACATCGTCGCGGCCGACTACGCCGCCGCCCACCTCGACGCGGACCTGAGGTGGCTGCGGACCACCCTGGACCGGGTCGCCGACTGGCACCGGGAGGTGCACTCGTGACGCAACTATCGGCACGCGGTGTACGTGGCCATGGTGATCGCCGCCGGCGGGCTGATCGTCGCGCTGGTCGAGGAGATCGTCGCCCGACGCCGGTCGTACGCCGCGCTGGTCGCGACCGGGGTGCCCCGGGGCACGCTCGGCCGGTCGATCGCCTGGCAGGCGCTGACCCCGGCGGTGCCGGCGGTGGGGCTCGCGCTCATCGTCGGACTGCTGCTCAGCCGGGGCATCGGCGGTCGCACGGCGAGCGGTGGCGGATACACGACCCAGGTCTGCGACGGCCCCGGGCCGCTCTGCGACGATCCGGCCACCCGGGCGCAGCACCTGAAGACCGTGTGGGTGCCCGAGGTGACGGTGGCACCCGGCGTACCCGTGGAGCAGCTGGCCTGGGTCGCCGGCGGCGCCCTGGCCGCGGTGCTGGTCACGGTCGGTGTCGGCCTGCTCTTCCTGCGCGCCAGCACGGCCGTGGAGGAACTCCGGACTGCATGAGCCGGGTGTAACGGCAGTGCGGCGGGTGGCGCTGTTGACTCCGGAGGGCCGGCAGTCGGGCCCCCGCCCCGGGGGTGGACCGGCCCCCGGCGGTCAGCGGCTTCGGGAGATCACCAGATGCACAACCAGCCGGGCGGTGCGCCGCCGGTGTTCGTCGACCGGACCGGAAAACGGCGCCGGCTCACGGTCATCGCTGGCACCGTGATGGGTGTCGGCCTGCTCACCAGCCTCTCGCTGATCCTGGCCGGCCTGTTCGGCGGCTCCGCCGTCCCCCTGCCCGGCTGGAGCGACCCGAAGGCCCCGCCGCCGATCGAGGCGGGCCTGGACGGCCCGAACGAGATCGAGCAGCCGGCCAGCCCGACCCCCGGCCCGCAGCCGACCCGGGCGACCGGCACCGGCGTCCCGCTGCCCACCACCAGCGTGACCGGGGCTCCCGCCACCACCGCACCGCCCAACGCGCGGCCCACCGCGGCCACCGCCACCACCGTGCCCGCCCCGACCGACGTGCGGCGGACCGGCAAGCCCACCCGTTCCCCGGGCAAGCCGCGCTGACGATGGCCCGACACGTCGCTCGCCGCGACCCGCGGGCCCACTGGGTGCTGCTCCTGCTCGGGCTGCTCCTGCTGCTCGCCGCGCTCACCGTGAACGGGCTGGTCACCGGGATGACCGGCGGTTCCGGCCCGGCCACCGGCCCGGCCGCGCCCGCCCCCCGGGCGGTCGCCACCGGCGGCCCGGTGCTGCGACTGGACCGCCCCGAACCGGTCAGCCGGCGGATGCCCGACCGGACGGTCGCGCTGACCTTCGACGACGGGCCGGACCCGGAGTGGACGCCGCGGGTGCTCGACGTGCTCCGCCGGCACCACGCGCACGCCACCTTCTTCGTGGTCGGCTCCCGGGTCAACGCGCACCCCGAACTGATCCGGCGGATCCTCGACGAGGGGCACGAGCTGGGGTCGCACACCTACTCGCACGCCGACCTCGCCTCGGTGCCGCGCTGGCGGGCCGACCTGGAACTGTCGCTGACCCGCAAGGCGATCGCGGCGGCCACCGGCCGGGAGGTGACCCTGCTGCGGCTGCCCTTCTCGTCCACCACCGACAGCCTGACCGCCGGGCAGTACGACGCGCTGCGTGCCGCCGCGGCCACCGGCCACGTGGGCGTGCTCGCCGACCGGGACGCCAAGGACTGGCAGCGACCGGGCGTGCCGGCGATCGTCCGGGCGGCCACCCCGCAGCCCGGACACGGCGCGGTGGTGCTGATGCACGACGGCGGCGGCGACCGCGGCCAGACGGTGACCGCCCTGGACCAGCTGCTCACCGGGCTGACGAAGCAGGGTTACCGGTTCACCTCGGTCTCCGAGGGCGTCGGCGCGCCGCCGTCGACCGTCCCCGCCGGCGTCGGCACCCGGCTCAGCGGGTACGCGCTGCGCTGGACCCAGACGGCGGCCGGCGCCACCGCCGCGGCGATGGACGGGCTGCTCGCCGTGGCGCTGGTGCTCGGCATCGCCCGGCTGGCCGTGCAGGTGTTCTGCGCCCAGACGCACGTGCGCCGGGTCCGCCGGCCGCGCGGCCCGCGCGCTCTCGTGGACGCCCCGGTCTCGGTGATCGTGCCGGCGTACAACGAGGCGGCGAACATCGCCGCGACCGTGCGGTCCCTGGTCGCCAGCGACTACCCGGCGCTGGAGGTGATCGTGGTGGACGACGGGTCCAGCGACGGCACCGCCGACATCGTCGAGCGGCTGCGGCTGCGCGGGGTCCGGGTCATCCGGCAGGCCAACGCCGGCAAGCCGGCGGCGTTGAACACCGGCATCCGGGCCGCCCGCGCGGAGCTGCTGGTGCTGGTCGACGGGGACACCGTCTTCCAGCCGGACACCGTGCACCGGCTGGTGCAGGGCTTCGCCGACGGGACCGTCGGGGCGATCTCCGGCAACACCAAGGTGGCCAACCGGCGCCGGATGCTCGGCCGTTGGCAGCACCTCGAGTACGTGATCGGCTTCAACCTCGACCGCCGGATGTACGACGTGCTGGAGTGCATGCCGACCATCCCCGGCGCGATCGGCGCGTTCCGCCGCGAGGTGCTGCTCGCCGTCGGTGGGGTCCCCTCGGACACCCTCGCCGAGGACACCGACCTGACCATGCAGGTGCTCCGGGCCGGCTGGCGGGTGGTGTACGAGGAGGGCGCGATCGCCTGGACCGAGGCGCCGTCGTCGCTGCGTCAGCTCTGGCGGCAGCGGTACCGCTGGTGCTACGGCACCATGCAGGCGATGTGGAAGCACCGGCACGCGCTCCGCGAGCAGGGCGCCGGCGGCAAGCTGGGCCGCCGTGGCCTGCCGTACCTGACGGTGTTCCAGATCGTGCTGCCGCTGGCCGCCCCGGCGGTCGACGTGTACGCCGTCTACGGCCTGTTCTTCCTGCCCTGGTCGACGCTCGTGCTGGCCTGGCTGGGCCTGCTCCTGCTTCAGGGGTTGACCGCCGGGTACGCGCTGCGGCTGGACCGGGAGCGTTACGGCCCGCTCTGGGCGCTGCCGTTCCAGCAGCTGGTCTACCGCCAGGTGATGTACCTGGTGGTGGTGCAGTCGGCGGTCACCGCGGTGATCGGCAACCGGCTGCGCTGGCAGCGGATGGTGCGGACCGGGGAGGCGGCGGCGCTGGTCGGCGCGGCGCCCGGCGTCCGCTGACGGCACGCCGCCCCACCCGGGCCGGGCGGTTCCTCGTCCGCCCGGCCCCCGTCGTTCGTGGTCATCCCGCCCCGGTCAGGCCCGGCCGAGCCGGTCGAGGATCCAGGCGTTGATGAACGCCTCCTCCCGCCAGGCGTCGTACCGGCCGCTGGGGCCACCGTGGCCGGCGCCCATCTCGGTCTTGAGCAGGTAGTCGCCCTCCGGGGCGACCGCGCGCAGCCGGGCGATCCACTTCGCCGGCTCGTGGTAGAGCACCCGGGTGTCGTTGAGGCTGGTCACCGCGAGGATCGCCGGGTAGTCCACGGCGGCCACGTTCTCGTACGGCGTGTACGACTTCATGTACGCGTACACCTCGGGGTCGTGCAGCGGGTTGCCCCACTCCTCCCACTCGGTGACGGTCAGCGGCAGCGACGGGTCGAGGATCGAGGTGAGGGCGTCCACGAAGGGCACCTGGGCGACGATGCCGGCGAAGGCGTCCGGGGCGAGGTTGGCCACCGCGCCCATCAGCAGGCCGCCGGCCGAGGCGCCCCGGGCGACGAGCCGGTCGGCGGCCGTCCAGCCGGACTTGACCAGGTGCCGGGCGCAGGCGACGAAGTCGGTGAAGGTGTTCTTCTTGGTCAGCAGCTTGCCCTCGTCGTACCAGCGTCGGCCCAGCTCGCCGCCGCCGCGGATGTGCGCCACGGCGAAGATGACACCCCGGTCGAGGAGGCTGAGCCGGGCGATCGAGAACCACGGGTCCACGCTGGCCTCGTACGAGCCGTAGCCGTAGATGACCGCGGGGGCGGAGCCGTCGCGCGGGGTCCCGGCGCGGCAGACCAGCGAGATGGGTACCCGGGTGCCGTCGTCGGCGAGCGCCCAGTCGCGGTGCTGCTCGTAGTCGGCCGGGTCGTACGCCCGTCCATCCGGCCCGGGCCGGACCGGCTTGCGCCGGCGCAGCACCATCTGCCGAGTGACCAGGTCGTAGTCGTACACGGAGTCGGGGGTGACGAGCGAGGTGTAGCGCAGCCGGATCTCCCGGGTGCGGTACTCCGGGTTGGCGTCCAGCCCGACGCTGTAGATCGGCTCCGGGAAGTCGATGTCGTGGGCGTCGCCGTCGCCGACCGGGATGACCCGCAGCCCGGTGAGGCCGTTGCCGCGCAGCGAGACGACGAGGTGGTGCTCGAACGCGTCGACCGATTCCAGCCGGGTGCCGGGGGTATGGTCGATCAGCGGCACCCAGTCGCCCGGCGCGTCCGCCGAGGTGTACGCCAGCGCGAAGTCCTCCGCGCCGTCGTTGTGCAGGATCAGGAACCGGTGGCCGTGGTGTTCGACGGCGTACTCGACGCCCTGCCGGCGCGGCGCGACCACGGCCGGCTCGCCGGTCGGGTTGGCCGCCGGGATCACCCGGACCTCGCTGGTGACCTTGCTGTGGATGTCGATGACGACGAAGCGCTCGGAGCGGGTCAGCTCGACGCCCACCCAGAACCGCTCGTCGTCCTCCTGGTGCACCACCACGTCCTCGCCCGACGGGGTGCCGACGGTGTGCCGCCAGACCCGGTTGGGCCGCCAGGCCTCGTCCACGGTCACGTAGAACAGCACCGACGCGTCGGCCGACCAGGCGGTGCCGTAGAAGGTGTTGGGCACCTCGTCGCCGAGCAGTTCGCCGGTGCTCAGGTCCTTGATCCGCAGGGTGAACCGCTCGTCGCCGGAGAAGTCCGTCGAGTACGCCAGCCAGCGCCCGTCGGGGCTCACGTCGAACGCGCCGAGGGAGAAGAAGTCGTGCCCCTCGGCGAGCTGGTTGCCGTCGAGCAGCACCTCCTCGCCGTCGAGCGGGGCGCCGTCGGCGCTGACCGGGGGCGTGGTCTCGCCGTCGCGGACGGCCCGGCGGCAGTGCACGCCGTACTGCTGCCCCTCGACGGTGCGGGTGTAGTACCAGTAGCCGTCCTTGCGGGTGGGCACCGACAGGTCGGTCTCCTGGGTGCGCCGCCGGGTCTCCTCGAACAGGTCCCCGCGCAGCGCCTCCAGGTGCGCCGTGCGGCTCTCGGTGTACGCGTTCTCGGCGGTGAGGTGGGCGATCGTCGCCGGGTCGTCCTTGGCGGCGAGCCAGGCGTACTCGTCGACGACGGTGTCGCCGTGGTGGGTGCGCTCGGTGGGCACCCGCTTCGCGACGGGCGCGGGGGTCTCGGTGGTCACGGCGTCACGTTACCGGCCGGCCACCGTCCGCGGCGCGGCGTCGTCCGGCGACCCGCCGCCAGCTCTTTCGAACATGTGTACGATGACCGCCATGGCGGCAGCAGCGAGTTCGACCGGCGCGGCGGAGATCACCCGGAGGCTGAGCGAGATCTGTGGGGGCTCCTTCGCCCGGTTCGCGGGGGTGGCCGACGAGGTGGCCGGGCGGGGGGCCCGCTGGGTGGCGGTTCCCGGCGGGCCGGCCGCGGCGGCGCGGGTGCTGCGACTGGCCGCCCGGCACGACCTCACGGTGGTGCCGCGCGGCGCCGGCACGAAGATCGACTGGGGTGCCGCGCCCGCGCGGGTCGACATCATGCTGGACACCGGTCGGCTCGCCGGGATCGGGCACCAGTCGACCGGCTCCCCGGTGGCCGAGATCGGCGCCGGCACTCCGCTGCGCGCGGTGCAGGCCACCCTGGAGCGCACCGGCCGGCGGCTGCCGCTGGACCCGCCGTCACCGGGCGCGACCCTGGGCGGGGTGCTCGCCGCCGACGAGGCCGGCCCGCTGCGCCACCGCTACGGCACCGCCTGTGAGCAGCTGGTCGGCCTGCGCTGGCTGGACGCCGACGGCGAACTGGTCAGCGCCGGGGCCGGCGGGGCCGAGCCGCCCGGCTCGGTGGGGCTGGACGTCGGGCGGCTGCTCTGCGGCTCCCAGGGCGCCCTCGGGGTGCTGGTCTCGGCGACGCTGCGGGTGCATGCCGTGCCGGCCAGCCGGGTCTGGGTCTCCCGCCCGGTGTGGACCCCGCTGGAGGTGCACGACCTGGTCCGGGCGGTGCTCGCCGCCCGCCTCGACCCGGCGGCGGTCGAGCTGGACCTGCCGGTCGACGGCCGGCTGCCGCGCCGCCCGTTGGGTGCGGCGGAGGCGGCGGCCCGGGCCAGCCACCCGTCGGCGGGCGGGCGCGGGGCGCGCCCCTCGGTGGCCCGGGGCGGCGCGGGCACCATGACGGTGCTGCTGGAGGGGGGCCCGTCCGACGTCACCGAGCGGGCCGACGCCCTGGTCCGGCTGCTCGGCGCCGGGACGACCGTCGACCACGCCGCGCCGCCGTGGTGGCGGCGTTACCCGTTCGCTCCCGGCGACACCGCGCTGCGCGTCGAGGTGCCGATCACGGACCTGCACGCCGCGGTCTACGCGCTGCGCGACGCCGCCGGCGCGCCGGTCCCGGTCCGTGGCTCGGCCGGGCTGGGAGTGGTGCACGCGGCCCTGCCGGGGTCGCTGTCCGGTGAGCGGGTGGCCTCGATCCTCGCCGCGGTGCGGGGGGTGCTGCTGGCCCGGCGGGGCCGCTGCGTCGTGGTCGCCGCGCCCCCGCTGGTCCGCGACGAGATCGAGCTGTGGGGCGAGCCCGCGGTGATCCCCCGGATCCGCGCGGCCAAGGAGCAGCTCGACCCGCACCGCCGGCTCGCCCCGGGCCGGCTCCCCGGCGGCCTCTGAGTCCGGCTCGCCCGCCCGTCCAGCTCAGGCGTGTCGCGCGTCGGATCTGGATGGTGCCGTGATGGATATGACTCAGCGGCATATTTGTGACGGAGAGTCATACCGCTCACCGACAAATCCGGTCGCCGCCCGCGACACGGAAGCCTGCCTGCCGCCCGTCCCGCGGCTGACGCCCACGGGCCGCCGACGCGGGTGGCGGAACTCAGACCGCGTCGTTGCGCAGCACGAGGATGGCGATGTCGTCCCTGGGCGACTCCACCGAGAAGTTGATCGCGGTAGACCGTAGTCGCGCCGCCACCACGTCGGCCGAGTACCCGGCCAGCGGGGCGGCCGCGTCGCGCAGGCGCTCGGTGCCGAACAGCTCGCGGCCGCGCCGACGCTCGGTCACCCCGTCGGTATAGAAGATCAGCGAGTCGCCCGGCCCGAGCGGAATCTCCGCCGTCGGCGAGGAGATCGAGTCGAGCAGGCCCAGCGCGGTGCCACCGGCGCCGACGAAGGCGGCTCCGCCGCCACCGCGCAGCAGCACCGGACGGTCGTGCCCGGCCAGGTGCAGCGAGACGTCGAGCTGGCCGCCCGCGCCCTGGCCGACCGCCGCCAGGGCCAGCGTGCAGTACCGACCGCCGCCCCGCTCGACCAGCGTCTCGTTCAGTCGGGCGAGCGCCTCGGGCAGCGGCTTGCCGTCCCCGACGAGCACCCGGATCACGTCCCGGACCAGGCCGGTGACCGCCGCCGCCTGCACCCCCTTGCCGGAGACGTCCCCGATCACCACCAGCCAGCGGCCGTCGGGCAGCGGGACCACGTCGTAGAAGTCGCCGCCGACCTCGGCGTCGTCGCCGGTCGGCACGTACTCGGCGGCGAAGCCGATGCCCTCGACCACCGGGAGCACCGGCGGCAGCAGCGACTGCTGGAGGGTCTGCGCGACCCGGCGGCGCTCGGCGTGGATCCGGGCGTTCTCGATCGCCAGCGCCGCCCGGCGGGCCACGTCCTCCAGCACCGCGACCTCGTCCGGGTCGTGCCGGTGCCCCTGGTGCCGGCCGACGGCCAGGGTGCCGAGCCGTTGGCCGCGGGCGATCAGCGGGACCGCGAAACCCTCCATCGGCCCGCCGAGCGGCACCTGCGACGCGCTGCGGGACGCCTCGCGCAGCCGGGCCTGGACCGAGTCCGGGCCGGTCTCCTGGAGCACCTTGTGCAGCTGGGGCAGCACCGCCTCGTCGGCGTGGCTGCTCGCCGCCAGCCGCAGCCGGCCCCACTCGTCGGTGGTGTGCACCGCGCACCACTGGCCGAGCCGGGGCACCACCAGCTGCGGGATCAACGCCATGGTCAGGTCGACGTCGAGCGACTGGGCGAGCAGTTCGCTCGCCTCGGCGAGGAAGGTCAGCCAGGCCTGCCGGCGGACGTCCGTCCGGCGCAACCGGTCGTTCTCCAGGTGCAGCGACAGCCGCTCAGCGGCGAGCACGGCGAGCGGCCGGGCGTACGCCGAGGGCGCCGCGTCCAGCTCCAGCTCCCCGGCGTACGGCCGGTGCACGGCCAGCGGCACCTGGAGCAGCTCGTTGCCGGGGCGGGGGTGGCGGCCGTACCGGGCGAGCGCCTGCGGCCCCTGCCCGTCGCCCCGGTCCAGCCGGATCACGCCGCCGGCCGCCCCCACCATCTCGGCGACCCGGCTGAGCAGGTCGGTGGCGAAGTCGGGCAGCGGGTCGTCGGCGTACGGGTCGGGGCTGGTCTGGGTCAGCTCGCTCATCGCGGCGGCGCTCGGCGCCGAGGTGGCCGGTGCCCCCTCGCCGCCAGCGGCGGAGGCCTGCGGCGGCGCGGCCGGGTCGTCCGCGTCGATGCCGTTCCGGTCCAGCCGGAACCAGACGCCCTTGCCGCTGGGCAGGTACGTCGTCCCCCACCGGCTGGCGAAGTGGTCCACCAGCAGCAGCCCGCGCCCGCGCTCGGAGACCTCGTCGATCTCCTCGGTGTCGTTGCGGACCCCCACCATCAGCTCGTCGACCGGCCCGGAGGCGAAGTCGGAGACGGTGACTGTGAGGCCGATCCGGTCGGCGACGACCTCGATGTCCAGGTCGGTGCCGGCGTGCTCCACGGCGTTGGTGGAGAGTTCGGTGGTCAGCAGCAGCGCCTCGTTGAGCAGGTCGTCCAGCTCGGCCTCGGCGAGCACCGAGCGGACCAGGGCCCGGGCGGCGGCGGGGGTACGCCGGTCTGCGGGCAGCCGTACCCGCCGGACGTGCTCGTCCTGACCCGCCTCGACCGCGGGTCCTGCCTCCGCCGACACCCTCGTATCCTCCACCGCCGCCGGCCGGGTGCCAAGCCGGACGGGGCGGCCTCACCCGCCCACCGGGGTCGCCACCTCGCGTGTCGCCGCCGCACCGCGCGTCCGTGGCGTCGACACCGGCCCGGGCACAATGATGGGATGGAGGCGTGTCGGCCACGCGCCGGAGGCCCGAGGCGAGCGAGGAATGATGACAGCGAAACAGTCGGTGACCGCTGATCCGTCCGCTTCCGAGCACGACGCGCTCCTGGTCGAGCTGGCGGAGGCGTTGCGGCGGGTCCGTCATGGCGAGTTCAAGGTCCGGCTGCCCCGGCGGGCGGGCGCGGCCGGTGAGGTGGCGGACGCCTTCAACGACGTGGTGGCGCTGCAGGAGCGCCAGCATCTCGACCTGCGTCGGATCAGCCGGATCGTCGGCCGGGACGGTCGGCTGACCGAGCGGCTCGACGAGGAGGGGCTGGACGGCTCCTGGGCCGAGGGGCAGCGGGCGGTCAACTCGCTGATCGACGACCTGGGCCGACCCACCACCGAGATCGCCCGGGTGATCATGGCGGTGGCCGACGGCGACCTCTCCCAGCACATGGCGCTGGAGATCGACGGTCGCCCGCTGCGCGGTGAGTTCCTGCGCATCGGCCGCACCGTCAACACGATGGTCGACCAGCTCTCGTCCTTCTCCAACGAGGTGACCCGGGTGGCCCGCGAGGTAGGCACCGAGGGCAAGTTGGGCGGCCAGGCGGACGTGCGGGGCGTCGCCGGCACCTGGAAGGACCTGACCGACTCGGTGAACACCATGGCGTCGAACCTGACGTACCAGGTGCGGTCGATCTCGCAGGTGGCCACGGCGGTGGCCAAGGGCGACCTGTCCCAGAAGATCACCGTGTCGGCCAAGGGCGAGGTGGCCGAGCTGGCGCACACCTTCAACTCGCTCACCGACACCCTGCGGCTCTTCGCCGAGCAGGTGACCCGGGTGGCCCGCGAGGTGGGCACCGAGGGCAAGCTCGGCGGCCAGGCGGAGGTGCCGAACGTCGCCGGCACCTGGAAGGACCTGACCGACAGCGTCAACTCGATGGCGTCGAACCTGACCAGCCAGGTCCGCAACATCGCCCAGGTCTCCACGGCGGTCGCCCGGGGTGACCTGAGCCAGAAGATCACGGTGGCCGCGCAGGGCGAGATCCTGGAGCTGAAGGACACCGTCAACACGATGGTCGACCAGCTCTCGTCGTTCGCCGACGAGGTGACCCGGGTGGCCCGTGAGGTGGGCATCGAGGGCAAGCTGGGCGGTCAGGCCCAGGTCCGGGGGGTCTCCGGCACCTGGCGGGACCTGACGGAGAACGTCAACCAGCTCGCCGGCAACCTGACCAGCCAGGTCCGCAACATCTCCCAGGTGTCGACGGCGGTCGCGAAGGGTGACCTGTCGCAGAAGATCACCGTGGACGCGCAGGGCGAGATCCTGGAGCTGAAGAACACCGTCAACACGATGGTCGACCAGCTCTCGTCGTTCGCCGACGAGGTGACCCGGGTGGCCCGTGAGGTGGGTACCGAGGGCAAGCTGGGCGGTCAGGCGCAGGTGAAGGGTGTCTCGGGGACCTGGCGGGACCTGACCGACAACGTGAACTCCATGGCGTCGAACCTGACGTCGCAGGTGCGCAACATCGCCTCGGTCACCACGGCGGTGGCCAAGGGTGACCTGTCGCAGAAGATCACCGTGGACGCCCGGGGCGAGATCCTGGAGCTGAAGTCGACGGTCAACACGATGGTCGACCAGCTCTCCTCGTTCGCCGACGAGGTGACCCGGGTGGCCCGCGAGGTGGGTACCGAGGGCAAGCTCGGCGGTCAGGCCCAGGTGCGCGGCGTGGCCGGCACCTGGCGCGACCTCACCGACAACGTGAACTCGATGGCCTCGAACCTGACCGCCCAGGTGCGGAACATCGCCCAGGTCTCCACCGCGGTGGCCAAGGGTGACCTGTCGCAGAAGATCACCGTGGACGCCCGGGGCGAGATCCTGGAGCTGAAGTCGACGGTCAACACGATGGTCGACCAGCTCTCGTCGTTCGCCGACGAGGTGACCCGGGTGGCCCGCGAGGTGGGTACCGAGGGCAAGCTGGGCGGTCAGGCGCAGGTGAAGGGTGTCTCCGGCACCTGGCGGGACCTGACCGACAACGTGAACTCGATGGCGTCGAACCTGACGTCGCAGGTGCGCAACATCGCCTCGGTCACCACGGCGGTGGCCAAGGGCGACCTGAGCCAGAAGATCACCGTCGACGCGCAGGGCGAGATCCTGGAGCTGAAGTCGACGGTCAACACGATGGTCGACCAGCTCTCCTCGTTCGCCGACGAGGTCACCCGGGTGGCCCGCGAGGTGGGCATCGAGGGCAAGCTGGGCGGTCAGGCGCAGGTGAAGGGTGTCTCCGGCACCTGGCGGGACCTGACGGAGAACGTCAACCAGCTCGCCTCGACCCTGACCACCCAGCTGCGGGCGATCGCCCAGGTCTCCACCTCGGTGACCCGCGGCGACCTGACCCAGCGGATCGCGGTCAAGGCGCAGGGCGAGGTCGCCGAGCTCAAGGACAACATCAACCAGATGATCGTCACCCTCCGGGAGACGACCAAGAAGAACGCCGAGCAGGGCTGGCTGGACTCCAACCTGGCCCGGATCGGCGGCCTGCTCCAGGGCCAGCGGGACCTCGGCGAGGTCTGCCGCATGATCATGATGGAGGTCACCCCGCTGGTCGACGCGCAGCTCGGCGCGTTCTTCCTGGCGGACACCTCGGAGGGCGTGATGCGGCTGCGGCTCACCGCCTCGTACGGGTACGTGGCCCGGGGTCACGACGTCACCTTCGGCCCCGGTGAGGGGCTGGTCGGGCAGGCCGCGCTGTCGCGCCGCACGATCCGGCTGAACGCGCTGCCCGACGGGCGGATCGCGCTGCGCTCGGGGCTGGCGGAGACGCCCCCGGCCGACCTGGTGGTGCTCCCCGTCCTCTTCGAGGGCGAGCAGCTCGGGGTGATCGAGTTCGCCAGTGTGGCCCGCTTCTCCGGGCTGCACCTGCAGTTCCTGGAGCGGCTGGTGCTCACCATCGGCATCGCCGTCAACACCATCCAGGCCAACCGGCGTACGGAGGAGCTGCTGGCACAGTCGCAGCGGCTCGCTCTGGAGCTCCAGGACCAGTCGGCGGAGTTGCAGCGCACCAACGCCGAGCTGGAGGACAAGGCGAAGCTGCTCTCGGAGCAGAAGGGCAACATCGAGACCAAGAACCGGGAGATCGAGCTGGCCCGGCTCGGCCTGGAGGAGAAGGCCCAGCAGCTCACCCGGGCGTCGGCGTACAAGTCGGAGTTCCTGGCGAACATGAGCCACGAGCTGCGGACGCCGCTGAACTCGCTGCTGCTGCTGGCCCGCCTGCTGGCCGAGAACTCGGAGCAGAACCTCACCCGCAAGCAGATCGAGTTCGCCCGCACGATCCACAGCGCCGGCTCCGACCTGCTCTCGCTGATCGACGACATCCTGGACCTGTCCAAGATCGAGGCGGGCCGGATGGACGTCGAGCCCACCGAGATCCGGTTCGCCGAGATCCGCGGCTACGTCGAGCAGGCGTTCGCCCCGCAGGCGGAGGAGAAGGGCCTGGACTTCCAGGTACGGGTGGCCAAGGAGCTGCCGCCGGCGCTCGTCACGGACGCCCAGCGGTTGCAGCAGATCCTGCGCAACCTGCTCTCCAACGCGGTGAAGTTCACCGACAACGGCGCTGTCACCCTGCGGATCGCCCCGGCGCCGGAGAACGCCGTCTTCGACGTGCCGGCGCTGACCAACGCCCGGCAGGTGATCGCCTTCACGGTGATCGACACCGGCATCGGCATCTCCGACGACAAGCTGTCGCTCATCTTCGAGGCGTTCCAGCAGGCCGACGGCACCACCAGCCGCCGCTACGGCGGCACCGGGCTGGGGCTGTCGATCAGCCGGGACCTGGCCCGCCTGATCGGCGGTTCGATCACGGTGTCGTCCGCGCCGGGGCAGGGTTCGACCTTCACCCTCTTCGTACCCGATGTGCTGGCGCCGGATTCGGTGGTGGCGCCGCAGGCGCCGTCGCCGCAGCGCGCGGGCCTGCCGTCGTCGCTGCTGATGCCCCCGATGGAGCTGCTGCCGGCGGCACCGGAGGCGCCGGTGACCCGGCAGCTGGACGGCGCCACCGTGCTGATCGTGGACGACGACGTGCGCAACGTCTTCGCCCTGACCAGCGCATTGGAACTGCACGGGATGACCGTGCTGTACTCGGACAACGGGGCGGACGGTGTCCGCCTGCTGGCCGAGCATCCGGAGGTGGACATCGTGCTGATGGACGCGATGATGCCCGACCAGGACGGGTACGAGACCACCCGGCAGATCCGGCGCAACCACCGCTTCGCGGACCTGCCGATCGTCTTCCTGACGGCGAAGGCGATGCCCGGCGACCGTGAGTCGGCGCTGGCGGCCGGGGGTAGTGACTACATCACCAAGCCGGTGGACCTGGACGAGCTGATCGAGCGGATGGCGTCCTGGATCAGCGGCAGCCGAGGCGAGGAGAATTCGTGACGCAGATGGCCAAGGCGCTGCTGGTGGACGACCGGCGGGAGAACCTGATGGCCCTGGAGGCCATCCTCCAGGGGCTTCCGGTGCAGTCCGTCGCCGTGGAGAGCGGCGAGGCGGCGTTGAAGCAGCTGCTGGTGGACGACTTCGCCGTCATCCTGCTGGACGCGCAGATGCCCGACATGGACGGCTTCGAGACCGCCAGCCACATCAAGCGGCGGGAGCGGACGCGGCACGTGCCGATCATCTTCCTGACCGCGGCCGACAAGGACGCCCAGCTGGCGCTGCGCGGCTACGCGGTGGGCGCGGTGGACTACCTGACCAAGCCGTTCGACCCGTGGGTGCTGCGGGCGAAGGTGTCGGTCTTCGTGGAGCTGTGGGTGAAGACCCGGCAGTTGGCCGCCCAGTCCGACGTGGTGCGGGAGCGGGACGCCCAGTGGCGGGTGCTCACCGACGCGGTGGACGAGGCGACGACGCTGCTGCGGATCGGCGACGACCCTGTCGCCCAGGACCGCGCGCTGGAGATCCTGGAGCAGGCTCGCTGGGGCAACACCACCCCCTGACCGTCAGGGGTCGCTGCGGCGGTGGTGGCCGGCGGCGGCCCGGCGGGCGCGCCAGCGTTCACCCAGGGAGTCGATCTCCTCTTGGACGAAGAGGAAGAAGTCGCGCATCTCGGCGACCCGCTGGCCGCCGGGGGTGGCCGGGCCGTGCAGCGCCTCGACGCCGGCGGTCGAGATGTCGATGAAGTTCTTGTAGAGGCCGGTCTTGGTCACCGTCGCCTCGTACCAGGGGTTGTCGGGCATCCGGTAGCGGTCCCGCCGGGATCCTTTCACCGGCTCGCGGACGAGCATGCCGAACTGGGTGAGGTAGCGGACCGCGCCGGAGACGGCCGCGGCGCTGACCCCGAGCCGGTCGCCGATCTCGGCGGCGGTGAGCGGGTCGTCGGCGCTCATCACGGCGAAGAGCACCCGGGCGGCCATCCGGGGGAACCCGACGTCCGCGAAGGCCATCGCCATCCGCTCGACGAAGAGGTGAACCTCGTCCTCGTCGGGGGTGGGCCGGCGGTCGTCAGGCATCGGTGTGGGCTCCTCGTCTGCGGGTCGGGAAGGCGATCGTGCCTCAGGTCTCACAGTCTTCACAACTTTGTGAAACGAGTGTAGCTTCCGATACATGGAAACTCCCATCGAGGTGACCGGCCTGGTCAAGACCTTCGGCCGGACCACGGCGCTCGACGGCCTCGACCTCACCGTCCGCGCCGGCGAGGTGCACGGCTTCCTCGGCCCCAACGGCTCCGGGAAGTCGACCACCATCCGGGTGCTGCTCGGGCTGCTGCGGGCGGACGCGGGGGCCGTCCGACTGCTCGGTGGCGACCCGTGGCGGGACGCGGTCGCGCTGCACCGCCGGCTGGCGTACGTCCCCGGCGACGTCACCCTCTGGCCCCAGCTCTCCGGCGGGGAGGTGATCGACCTGCTCGGCCGGATGCGCGGTGGCCTCGACCCGAAGCGCCGGGCCGAGCTGCTGGAGTCGTTCGAACTCGACCCGCGCAAGAAGGGCCGGGCCTACTCCAAGGGCAACCGGCAGAAGGTCGGCCTGGTCGCCGCCCTCGCCTCCGACGTCGAGCTGCTCATCCTCGACGAGCCCACCTCCGGGCTCGACCCCCTCATGGAGGAGGTCTTCCAGCACTGGGTGGGCCGGGCCAAGCGGGACGGCCGGACGGTGCTGCTCTCCAGCCACATCCTCGCCGAGGTCGAGGCGCTCTGCGACCGGGTGACGATCATCCGCAACGGCCGCGACGTCGAGACCGGCACCCTGACCGAGCTGCGCCACCTGCACCGCACGGCCATCGACGCGGAGATCGCCGGCCCGGTGGACGGCCTCGCCGACCTCGCCGGCGTGCACGACCTGCGGGTGGACGGCAACCGGGTCCGCTTCGACGTGGACACCACCGCCCTGGACGCCGCGCTGCGGCTGCTCACCCGTATCGGCGTACGCAGTCTGGTCAGCCAGCCGCCCACGCTGGAGGAGCTGTTCCTGCGGCACTACGAGAGCACCGGCGAGCGCGCCGAGGCGTCCCGATGAGTACCCTCGCCGGCACCCGCCACCTGGTCCGGCTGATGCTGCGCCGGGACCGCGTCCTGCTGCCGATCTGGGTACTGCTGCTCGCCGTGCTGCCGATGACGTACGCGGCCAGCTACTTCGAGCTCTTCCCGTCGGCCGCCGAGCGGGCCGCGTACACCGCCGGCACCGCCCGCAACCCGTCCATCATCGCCCTGCTCGGCCCGGTGTACGGCGAGAGCGTCGGGGCGCTGACCGCCCAGCGCGGCGGGTTCCTGTCGGTGATCATCGGATTGGCCAGCCTGCTCACCGTCATCCGGCACACCCGCACCGAGGAGGAGGCCGGTCGCCGGGAACTGCTCGGCGCCACCGTGCTCGGCCGGTACGCCGGTCTCACCGCCGCGCTGCTGGTGACGTACGCGGCCGACCTGCTGCTCGGCCTGCTGACCGCAGCCGGGCTGGTCGCCACCGGCCTGCCGGCGGGCGGCTCGCTGGCGTACGGGCTCTCGGCCGCGCTGGTGGGCATCGTCTTCGCCACCGTCGGTGGGCTCGCCGCCCAGCTCACCGAGACCGCGGGTGGCGCCCGGGGGATCGCGATCGCCGTCCTCGGGGCGGCCTTCGGGCTCCGGCTCCTCGGGGACACCGCCAGCCACGACTGGCCGAGCTGGCTCTCCCCGCTCGGCTGGGCCCCCCGCATCCGCGCGTACGAGGGGGAGCGCTGGTGGGTGCTGGCGTTGCCCGTCGCGGCGACCGTGCTGCTCGCCGCGGTCGCGTACCCGCTGTCGGTCCGCCGGGACCTGGGCGCCGGCCTGCTGCCGCCCCGGTTCGGGCCGGCCACCGCGGGTCGCGCCCTCGCCGGGCCGTTCGGGTTGGCCTGGCGCCTGCACCGGGGGCAGATCCTCTGGTGGTCGGTCGGCTTCGGTCTGCTCGGGCTGATCCTGGGCGGGGCGGCGAACGCCGCGGGCAGGTCGGTCGAGGGGAACCGAGAGCTGGAGCAGATCATGGCCCGGCTGGGCGGCGCCTCGGGGCTGGCCGAGGCGTACCTCGGGGCGACGTTGAGTCTGGCCGGCCTCGCCGCGGCCGGGTACGGCATTCAGGCGGCGCTGCGGATGCGGTCGGAGGAGACCGCCGGGCGGGCCGAGCCGCTGCTGGCCACCGGGATGCGCCGGTCCGGCTGGCTCCTGTCGCACCTGGTGTTCGCCCTGCTGGGGCCGTTCGTGGTGCTCGCCGTGACCGGGTTCGCGACCGGCCTGACCTACGGGCTGAGCGTCCAGGACGTGCCGCGCGAGCTGCCCCGGATGGTCGGGGCCGCGCTGGCCCAGGTGCCCGCGGCGTGGGTGCTGGCCGGTCTCGCGGTGCTGCTCTTCGGGCTGCTGCCCCGGCTCGCGCCGGTGGCCTGGGCGGTGCTGGCCGTCTGCGTGCTGCTCGGTCAGTTGGGCGCGGTGCTGGAGCTGAGCCAGTGGCTGCTGGACGTCTCCCCGTTCACCCACACCCCGCAGGTGCTGGGCGGCCACTGGACGGCCGCCCCGCTGATCATCATGGCGGCCCTGGCCCTCCTGCTGGCGCTGGCCGGTTTGACCGCCTTCCGCCGCCGCGACGTCCCCACCACCTGACCCCGCCTCCCCGCTGCGGGGGGCGGGTCAGGAGGCGGTTTCGTTGCGGATCATCAGGGCGGAGCGGAGGCCGGTGATGTCCAGGACGCGGAGCAGGAAGTCGCCGACGTTGCTGAGCACCAGCAGGCTCCGCGCGTGGCTGGCCTTGCGGCTGAGCACCACCAGGGTGCCCAGGCCCTGGGAGTCGCAGAAGGTGACCCCACCCATGTCGAGCACGATGCGGGGCGGGGGATCGGCGAGCACTTCATTCACGACTGTCGACAGCTGGGCGGCGGTGAGCATGTCGATCTCACCGGCCAGGCGAAGCACGACCTCGTCGCCTGTCCGGTGTAGCGTGATGGACAGTTCGGCACGATCCACCGCGTCAGCCTATCGCGATCTCGACGGCCCGGCCCGGTGAGACGTCAGCCGCCCGCCCGCCCGCGCGCGGCGTGAGTCTGGTAACCCCGCCCCGGGGTGGCTGCGGATCAACGCCCCGGCGCTGACACAATGGCGGCATCGTGACCGATACCTTTTCCGCCGGATCCGGCCGTTACCCGGCCGACGCGCCGGCCTCCGAGGCCCTGTTCGACCGCGCCAAGGCAATCGTGCCGGGCGGGGTGAACTCCCCCGTGCGCGCTTTCCGCGCCGTCGGCGGCACCCCCCGCTTCATGGTCCGGGGGGAGGGGCCCTGGCTGTACGACGCCGACGGCCGGCGCTACGTCGACCTGGTCTGCTCCTGGGGCCCGCTGATCCTCGGCCACGCCCACCCCGAGGTGGTCGAGGCCATCCGGGACGCCGCCGGGCGCGGCACCAGCTTCGGCACCCCCACCCCGGGTGAGGTGGAACTGGCCGCCGAGATCGTCGACCGGACCCCGGTCGAGCAGGTGCGCCTGGTCAACTCGGGCACCGAGGCGACCATGTCGGCGATCCGGCTGGCCCGCGGCTTCACCGGTCGGCCGAAGATCATCAAGTTCTCCGGCTGCTACCACGGCCACTCCGACGCCCTGCTCGCCGCCGCCGGCTCCGGCGTGGCCACCCTCGGCCTGCCCGACTCGCCCGGGGTGACCGGCGCGGCGGCGGGCGACACCATCGTGCTGCCGTACAACGACATCACCGCGGTCGAGGCGGCCTTCGCCGCCGAGGGGCCGCACATCGCCGCGGTCATCACCGAGGCCGCCGCCGGCAACATGGGCGTGGTCGCCCCGCGCGACGGCTTCAACCAGCAGCTCGCCGCCATCGCGCACGCGCACGGCGCGCTGCTCATCGTCGACGAGGTGATGACCGGGTTCCGGGTCTCCCGCGCCGGCTGGCACGGCCTCGACCCGTCCGACGCCGATCTCTGGACGTACGGCAAGGTCATGGGCGGTGGGCTGCCCGCCGCCGCGTTCGGCGGACGCACGGAGATCATGGAAAAGCTGGCCCCGGCCGGCCCGGTCTACCAAGCCGGCACGCTCTCCGGCAATCCGCTGGCCTGCGCCGCCGGCCTGGCCACCCTCCGGCTCGCCGACGACGCGCTCTACCGCAGGCTCGACGAGACGGCTGCCGTCGTGGGCAAGCTGGCCGCCGACGCGCTGGCCGCCGCCGGGGTCCCGCACCGCCTGTCGTACGCGGGCAGCATGTTCTCGATCTTCTTCACCGACGCCGACGTGGTCGACTACGACAGCGCCCGCACCCAGCAGGTGCCCGCGTTCAAGGCGTTCTTCCACGCGATGCTCGCCGCCGGCGTCTACCTGCCGCCGAGCGCGTTCGAGTCGTGGTTCGTGTCGGCGGCGATCGACGACGCCGCGTTGGAAAAGATCTCCGCCGCGCTTCCGACGGCGGCGAACGCGGCGGCTGCCGCCACGGGGGGTGGGGTGTGAGCGCGAGGAGTGAGCCGGGTTTGCGAGCCCCGCAGTCGCGAACGGAGATGGCTCAGTGAGCAAGACGGTGGTCCACGTGCTGCGGCACGGCGAGGTCTACAACCCGGATCAGATCCTCTACGGGCGGCTGCCTGGTTTCCGCCTCTCCGAGCTGGGCGTCCAGATGGCCAAGGCGGCCGCCCAGGCGGTCGCCGAGCGGGAGGTCGTGCACGTGGTGGCGAGCCCGCTGGAACGCGCCCAGCAGACCGCCGAGCCGATCGCCGCCCAGTTCGGGCTCCCGGTCGGGGTGGACGAGCGGCTGATCGAGAGCGCCAACTGGTTCGAGGGCAAGAAGGTCTCCCCGGGTGACGGCTCGTTCCGCGACCCGCGCAACTGGTGGGTGCTGCGCGACCCGATGACCCCGTCCTGGGGTGAGGCGTACGTGGCCATCGCCGAGCGGATGTTCGCCGCGGTGCACGCCGCCCGGGTCGCCGCCGAGGGGCGCGAGGCGGTGCTCGTCTCCCACCAGCTGCCCATCTGGACGCTTCGGCGTTACGTCGAGCGCAAGCGGCTCTGGCACGACCCGCGCCGCCGCCAGTGCGGGCTGGCCAGCCTCACCTCCTTCCACTTCGACGGCGCGAAGGTGACCGGGATCGGCTACTCCGAGCCGGCCGCACACCTGGTCAACATCTCGCCGACCGCTCGGACGGCCAAGGGGGCCTGATGCTCACCCGGAGGCCGGTCGCCGCCCTGCTCGCCGTCGTCGCCGCCGCGACGGCGCTGGTCGGCTGCTCCTCCGGCAGTGAGGAGAGCCGCTGCGCCAACAACGGCGGCATCATCGAGTGCGCGCCGGACCAGCGGTCGAAGACCCCGAAGGTGAGCGGCGAGCTGCTCACCGGCGGCAGCTACGACATCTCCCAGGCCCGCGGCCAGGTCGTCGTGGTCAACTTCTGGGGTTCCTGGTGCGCGCCGTGCCGGGCCGAGGCCGACGACCTGGAGGCCACCTACCAGGCCACCCGGGGCTCGGGCGTGACGTTCCTCGGCATCAACGTGCAGGACCAGCGGGACAAGGCGAAGGCGTTTGAGGAGGGCCGGGTCAGCTACCCGAGCCTCTTCGACCCGGCCAGCCGGTTGGCGCTCGCCTTCGACATCCCGCCGAACACCACCCCCGCCACCGTCGTGCTGGACCGGGAGGGCCGGATCGCCACGGTGATCCGGGCCGCCGTCAAGCAGGACGGCCTGCAACCGCTCGTCGAGAAGGTCGCCGCCGAGCAGCCGGACACCGGATCCCGCTGATGGGCGAGACCTTCCGCCAGCTCGCCGAGTCCGGCCCGCTGCTGCTGGCCATCGGCGCGGCGGCGCTCGCCGGGCTGGTCAGCTTCCTCTCCCCGTGCGTGCTGCCGCTGATGCCGGGCTACCTGTCGTACGTCACCGGGCTGGCCGGCGCGGACCTGGAGGGCCGGGCCCGGGCCGAGGCGCCCCCCGCGCCGGGTGACGGCGCTGCGGGCGGCGGGGTGGCCGTCGCCACCACCGCGCCCGCCCGGGCGGCCGCCGCGGTCAAGGGCCGGGTGCTCGCCGGGACGCTGCTCTTCATCGCCGGGTTCACCGTCGTCTTCACCGCCACCGCGATCCTCTTCGCCAGCTTCGGCCGGGTCTTCTTCGACCACGAGCGGACCCTGGAGATCGTCATCGGGTCGCTGGTCGTGCTGCTCGGGCTCAGCTACCTGGGCGTGGTGCCGGGCATGCAGCGGGAGTTCCGGATCAACCGGCTGCCCGCCGCGGGGCTGCTCGGCGCGCCGGTCCTCGGCGCGGTCTTCGCGCTGAGTTGGCTGCCCTGCACCGGCCCGACCCTCGGCGCGGTGCTCGGGATGGCCACCGCGGCCGGCAAGACCGACCGGGCCGTGGTGCTGGCGGTGGCGTACTGCGTCGGGCTGGGGGTACCGTTCGTCGCCTTCGGGCTGGGCTTCCACCGCCTGCTCGGGGTCTTCCGCGCGGTGCGACGCAACAGCCGCTGGGTCACCCGGATCGGCGGCGCCCTGCTGATCCTGATCGGCCTGGCGCTGGTCACCGGTGGGTGGCAGAACTTCGTGATCTGGTTGCAGTCGACCGTGGGTGTGGGCGAGGTGAGCATCTGATGACGACCGTGGACGACCGGCCGGCGAGCCCGCCCGCCGAGGCGCCCCGCCGGCCCAACCCGGTGCTGGCGCTGCTGCGCAACTCGTGGCGGCAGCTGACCAGCATGCGTACCGCGCTGGTGCTGCTCTTCCTGCTCGCGGTCGCCGCCATCCCCGGCTCGGTGCTGCCGCAGCGCGGGGTGAACCCGGAGAAGGTGAACCAGTACTTCGTCGACCATCCCGACCTGGCCCCGAAGCTGGACCGGATCGGCGCCTTCGAGGTCTTCGGCTCGGTCTGGTTCTCCGCGATCTACCTGCTGCTCTTCACCTCGCTGGTCGGCTGCATCATCCCCCGGGTCCGGGACCACGTGCGGGCGCTACGGTCCCGGCCGCCGGCCGCGCCGAAGCGGATGGAGCGGCTGCCGCAGCACGCGGTGCTGGAGTCGCCGGCCGCCGCCGACCCGGCGGCGATCGCCGCGGTGCTGCGCGCCCGCCGGTGGCGGGTCGAGGTCCGCGGCAACGAGGTCTCCGCCGAGAAGGGCTACCTCAAGGAGACCGGCAACCTGCTCTTCCACATCTCGCTGATCGCCGTGCTGATCGGGGTCATGCTCGGCTCCTGGTACGGCTGGCACGGCAACCGCCTGCTGGTGGCCGGCGAGGAGAACGCCTTCTGCAACACCCGGCAGCAGTACGCCGAGGCGACCCTCGGTCCCCGGCTGGACAGCGCCGACCTGCCGCCGTTCTGCCTCACCCTGGACCGGTTCGAGGCGAAGTACTTCCCGTCCGGGCAGCCCTCGCGTTTCTGGGCCACGATGACCGTGGACGAGCAGGACGGCGCGACCCGGCAGGCCGGCTTCTCGGTCAACTCGCCGCTGCGCCTCGGCTCGGCCAACGTCTACCTGCTCGGCCACGGGTACGCCCCGATCCTGAAGTACACCGACCGGTACGGCCGCAGCCAGACCAGCACGGTGCCCTTCCTGACCACCGGGGACGCCAACGTCACCGAGGAGGGCGTGGCCACCTTCCCCGACGCGAACGTCGACCCGAAGACCGGTAAGCGCGCCCCGGACCAGCAGGTGGCCTTCGACGCGATCTACATGCCCACCGCCCCGGACAGCCCACCGTTCAACCGCTCGATCTGGCCGGAGGAGCGGAACCCGGCGGTGCAGCTGATCGCCTACCGGGGCAACCTCGGGTTGGACGCCGGCATCCCCGGCTCGGTCTACGAGCTCGATCAGCGGCAGGTGACCAACGGCAAGCTCAAGCAGGTCGGTAACACGAAGCTGGGCGTCGGCGAGAAATGGACCCTGGACGACGGCAGCACGCTGGAGTTCCTCGGCACGAAGCCGTACGTCACGCTGTCGGTGCGGCACGACCCCGGCCAGACGCTGATGCTCGTTGCCTGCGTGGTGCTGCTGGCCGGCCTGATGGGTTCGCTCTTCGCCCGCCGGCGGCGGGTCTGGTTCCGGGTGACGCCCCCCGACAGTGGATCTCCGACGAGCGGTAGTAGCTTGGTGGAGGCCGGTGGGCTGCCGCGCACCGAGCATCCAGGGTTCGCCGACGAGTTCGCGCAGGTGGTCGCCGCGGTCAGCGACGGTGGGCGGGCCGACCGGCGGGCGCGAGAGGGAGTCGAGTGATGTCCGCAGTCTCCGACCAGCTGGTCACCTTCGCGATCCTGGCGTACCTGGTCGCGATGATCAGCCACGCCGTCGAGTACGCCCTCGGCAACGTCCGCGCCGTGTCGGCCGCCGCGCCGGCCCGCGAGCTGGTGGGTGCGGGCGTCGGGGCCGTGGGCGGCGCCGGTGGCGTCGAGGCGTCCGCCGGCCCGGCCCCGGCCGAGACCCGGCGCAGTCGGTCGGCGGAGCGGGCCCGGCTGGCCGGGCTGATCGCCACCGGGGTCACCGCGCTGGCCGCCGCGCTGCACCTGGGCGCGCTGGTCACCCGGGGCATCGCCGCCGAGCGGATGCCCTGGGGCAACATGTACGAGTTCGTGCTGACGGTCACCTTCATCGGGACGGCGGCCTGGCTGGCGGTGCTCTGGAAGCGCCCCGCGCTGCGCCGGCTCGGGCTCTTCCTGACCCTGGTCATGGTGCTGCTGCTGGCCTTCGCCGAGCTGAAGCTCTACGTGCAGGTGGTGCCGCTGATGCCGGCACTCCAGTCGTACTGGTTCGTCATCCACGTCTCGACGATCGTCTTCGCCTCCGGCATCTTCCTGCTGGGCGTGGTGCCGGCCACCGCGTTCCTGCTGCGCAACGGGTACGAGGCCGGCAAGCGGAGCTTCCCGTACACGCTGGCCCGGCGGCTGCCCGCGGCGGCCGGCCTGGAGCGGCTGACCTTCGCGCTGCACGCCTTCGCCTTCCCGATCTTCACCTTCGCGGTGATCGCCGGGGCGATCTGGGCCGAGGCGGCCTGGGGTCGGGCGTGGGGCTGGGACCCGAAGGAGACCTGGGCGTTCATCTCCTGGGTGGTCTACGCCGGCTACCTGCACGCACGGGCGACGCCGAGCGTGAAGCGCAACGTGGCCACCTGGATCGCGGTGCTCGGCTTCCTGACCATGCTGATGAACCTGTTCGGGGTCAACTTCTTCTTCACCGGCCTGCACTCGTACGCCGGGGTCAGCTGACCGGCCCCGGCCTGGTCCGCAGCACCCGGTCGACTCGCAGGGTGACCTGGTAGGCGATCTCCGGGACGTCGGCCAGGTCGATCCGCTCGGCCCGCAGGGCGAGCTGGGCGTGCAGCTCCCGGGCGACGGCGTCCCGGATCTCCTGGAGCAGGGGCGAGAGGCCGTCCGGGCTCACCTTCTACCAGGCGGTGATGCGACCCGCCTGGACGGCGCTGGAGCAGCGCCGCGGAGCGGATGTCTGGCGCAGGTCGCAGCGCCGGTACGCCAGTGCGGTGCTGGGCCCCCGGTTCGAGGAGATCGTGCGGCAGTGGTCCGTCCGCTTCGCCGACCCCGACACCCTCGGCGGAGTGGTGGCGGAATCCAGCGCGGCCACCGTGACCGACCCCACGAACCGGACCAGCCACGAGCTCGACCTCGTCGCCCTCGGCGAGCCACCCCTCGGGGGCGGGCCGCGCCCGCTGCTCGCCATCGGCGAGGTGAAGTGGGGTCGGCGGCTGGCGTTTCCTGACCTGGACCGACTGGAACGCCTGCGTGAACTGCTGCGGCGTCGGGCCGGCTTCGCCGCGACCGGTACGCGGCTGTTGCTGGCCAGTGCCGAGGGCTTCACCGACGACCTGACCCGGGCGGCATCCGTTCGATCGGACGTCGTCCTGGTCGACCCCGGTGTCCTCTGTTCAGCGGACCAGTGAGCACGGGTCAGGCGCCGAACCAGCCGGGTACGTCGAGGCGGAAGAGGTCGGGGGCGGCGACCCGGCGCAGATCGTCCTCCATCGCGTCGACCCGGTCCGGGCCTAGCGTGGCCGCCCAGCGGTCGCGCAGCGCGTCGAAGACGACCGCCGAGCGGCGCAGCCCGTCCAGGCCCCGCCCGGTCATCCGGACCAGCTTGCGGCGGGCGTCGGCGGGGTCGTCGACGCGTTCCAGGTAGCCGAGGGCGACCAGCCGGTCGACGGTCTTGCCCGCCGCCTGCTTGGAGACGCCGAGCCGCTGACCGAGCTCGGAGGCGGTGGTGCCGTCGACGCCGACGGCCTGGAGGACGAAGCCGTGCAGCGGCCGCAGGTCGGGGTGGCCCTGCCGGGCCAGTTCCGCGTGCAGCTCATCGATGAGCGTCCGGAAACCGGCGAGCAGCAGCAGGGGCAGCACGAAGCCCGGGCGGTCAGACGTTGCCATCTTCGACAACCTCGTTTACTGTTTGGTCAACCACGTTGACCATCTTAACCGAGGGGTAACACCATGTCCCGACCGGTCTTCACCACCCACACTCACGACACCGCCCCCGCCGCCGCCCGGCCGACCATGAGCGGGGTGCAGCGCAAGCTCGGCCACCTGCCCGCCGGCGTCGCCCTGATGGCCGAGTCCCCCGAGCTGCTCAAGGGCTTCGTCACCGCCAACGCCACCTTCGAGGCCACCGACCTCGACCCGATCGAGCGGGAGGTGGTCGTGCTGACCGTGGCCACCCGCAACGAGTGCCACATCTGCGTCGCCATGCACACCGCGACCCTGCACCGGCACGCCGCCGCCCCGGAGCTGGTCGCCGCCCTGCGGGCCGGCACCGGGCTGCCGGTCCCCCGGCTGGAGGCGCTGCGCCGTTTCACCACCGCCGTGCTCGACCACCGAGGCGCGGTGCCGGACGAGGAGCTGGGCGCGTTCCTTGACGCCGGCTTCCGTCCCCGGCACGCCCTCGAGGTGGTGCTCGGCGTCGGGACGTACACGATCTCCACCTTCGCCAACCGGCTCACCGGGGCGCCGCTCGACCCGCCCCTGGCCGCGCACGCCTGGGAGCCGGCGGCCTGACCGGTCAGCCGCGCAGGAACCGCAGCAGCAGGTCGAGGAGTTCGTCCGGTCGTTCCTCGAAGAGCCAGTGGCCGCACTCCTCGACCACCTCACCGGTGACCGTGGTGGCGTACCCGCGGACCTGCCCGGCCACCTGCTCGCCCAGGCTGGCCCGGGCACCCACGGCGAGCACCGGCATCGGCAGCTTCGTCGACCGGTACGCCGCGTTGTCCGCGACGTCCTGCCCGAACGCCCGGAAGTACTCGAAGCTGGCCCGCAGGTGGTCCGGTCTGCGCAGGTGGCGGGCGTACTCCTCGACGTCGGAGGGGTCGATGCTGCCCTTGTTCACCATGATCGAGTCGGTGAACCGGTCCACCCAGAGCGTCTCCCGGCCGGTGACCAACTGCTCCGGCAGCCCGTTGACGACGGTGAAGAAGCCGAAGTTCCACACCGCCGGGCCGGCGGCCGTCAGGGCCGGGATCGAGTAGATGCTCTCGTCGGGGATGGGTGCCTCGGTGAGCACCAGCCGGGACACCACGTCCGGGTGGGCGGCGGCGTAGGCGTACGCCACCATCGTTCCCACGTCGTGGCCCACCAGCCGGACGTCGTCGGCCAGGCCGAGACCGGTGAGCAGCCCGTGCAGGTCCGCCGCGAGGGTCTTCTTGTCGTACCCGCCCGGCGGGGCGTCGCTGTCGCCGAAGCCGCGCAGGTCCGGCGCCACCACCTCGTACCAGCGCCCCAGCTCGGGCAGCACGTGCCGCCACATGTGCCAGCACTGCGGATAGCCGTGCAGCAGCACCAGGGTCGGCCCACTGCCACCCCGGACATGGTTGATCGCCACGTCACCGACCTGGACCCGCTGCTCGGTGAAGCCCGCCGGCACCCGCGCGCCAACCATCGTCGCCCCCTCCGCCGCCGCAGTCGCCGGGGACTACCCCGTCGGCCCGGGCCCATGCCACCGCACCGGCACCGGTGCGGGACGTGGGGCGGCCCACACCGGCCACGACCACCCGGCATGGTTGGACCGTCCTGCCATGCGGGAGACTGGCAGCCATGGCGGCTCGTGGCTTCCCGTACACCGATCTCAAGGACTTCCTCGCGGCGCTGGAGCGCGCGGGCGAGCTGCGGCGGGTGAGCGTCCCGGTCGACCCCACGCTGGAGATCAGCGAGGTGGTCACCCGCACCGTCCGCGCGGGCGGCCCGGCGCTGCTCTTCGAGCACCCCACCCGGGGCGAGATGCCGGTGGCGATCAACCTGTTCGGCACCGAGAAGCGGATGGCGATGGCGCTCGGCGTCGACTCGCTCGACGAGATCGGCGACCGGATCGGCGCGCTGATCAAGCCGGAGCTGCCGGTCGGCTGGTCCGGCATCCGCGAGGGCCTGGGCAAGGTCATGCAGCTCAAGTCGGTGCCGCCGCGCAAGGTGAAGACCGCCCCCTGCCAGCAGGTCGTCTACCGCGGCGACGACGTCGACCTGAACAAGCTGCCCGGCCTGCAGGTCTGGCCCGGCGACGGCGGGATCTTCCACAACTACGGGCTGACCCACACCAAGCACCCCGAGACCGGCAAGCGCAACCTCGGCCTCTACCGGCTCCAGCAGCACGGCCGCAACACCCTCGGCATGCACTGGCAGATCCACAAGGACTCCACCGCCCACCACGCGGTCGCCGAGCGACTCGGCCAGCGACTGCCCGTCGCGGTCGCGATCGGCTGCGACCCGGTCGTCTCGTACGCCGCCAGCGCGCCGCTTCCCGGCGACATCGACGAGTACCTCTTCGCCGGCTTCCTGCGCGGCGAGCGGGTCGAGATGGTCGACTGCCTCACCGTCCCGCTCCAGGTCCCGGCGCACGCCCAGATCGTGCTCGAGGGCTACCTGGAGCCCGGCGAGCGGCTGCCCGAGGGCCCGTTCGGCGACCACACCGGCTTCTACACCCCGGTCGAGCCGTTCCCGGTGCTGCACATCGAGGCGATGACCATGCAGCGCAACCCGGTCTACCACTCGATCGTCACCTCCAAGCCGCCGCAGGAGGACCACGGCCTCGGCAAGGCCACCGAGCGGATCTTCCAGCCGCTGCTCAAGCTGCTGATCCCGGACATCGTCGATTACGACCTGCCGGCCGCCGGGGTCTTCCACAACTGCGCGATCGTCTCGATCCGCAAGCGCTACCCCAAGCACGCCCAGAAGGTGATGAACGCGATCTGGGGCGCCCACCTGATGTCGCTGACCAAGCTGATCGTGATCGTCGACGAAGACTGCGACGTGCACGACTACAACGAGGTCGCCTTCCGGGCCTTCGGCAACGTCGACTACGCCCGCGACCTGCTCCTCACCGAGGGCCCGGTGGACCACCTCGACCACGCCTCCTACCAGCAGTTCTGGGGCGGCAAGGTGGGCGTCGACGCCACCCGCAAGCTGCCCACCGAGGGCTACACCCGAGGCTGGCCCGAGGAGATGACCATGTCGCCGGAGGTTGCCTCCCTGGTCGACAAGCGCTGGAAGGAGTACGGGATCTGATGGCCGTCACCGAGGCCCCGGTCGAACGCCCGGGACGGGTCAAGTCCTTCCTCAAGCTGGTCGCGATCGAGCACTCGGTCTTCGCGCTGCCGTTCGCGTACCTGTCGGCGCTGACCGCGATGCAGGTCGACGGCGGGCACGTCCGCTGGCTCGACCTGCTGCTGATCACCGTGGCGATGGTCGGGGCGCGGACGTTCGCGATGGCCGCCAACCGGATCCTCGACCGGCGGATCGACGCGCGGAACCCGCGTACCGCGAACCGGGAACTGGTCACCGGGGCGGTGAGCCTCCGCACGGCCTGGACCGGCGCGGCCGTCGCCCTGGTGGTCTTCCTCGCCGCGGCGGCCCTGCTCAACCCGCTCTGCCTGGTGCTCGCCCCGCTCGCCGTGGTGCCGCTGGTTGTCTACCCGTACGGCAAGCGGTTCACCGACTGGCCGCACGCCATCCTGGCGATCGCCCAGGCGGTCGGGCCGGTCGGCGCCTGGCTCGCGGTCACCGGCACCCTGGACGGCTCCTGGCCGGCCTGGCTGCTCGGCGCGGCCGTCGGCCTCTGGATCGGCGGCTTCGACCTCATCTACGCCTGCCAGGACTCCGAGATCGACCGGGAGATCGGCGTGCACAGCGTGCCGGCCCGGTACGGGCGGCGTTTCGCGCTGCACGCCTCCACCGTCGCGCACGTGGTCACCTTCGGCCTCTTCCTCTGGTTCGGCGCGCTGGTCGGCTTCGGCTGGCTCTGGTGGATCGGGCTGGCGCTCACCGCGGTCGCCTTCGGCTACCAGCACCTGGTGGTCAGCCCCACCGACCTGAGCAAGGTCAACCGGGCCTTCTTCACCGCAAACGGCTTCGTCGGCATCGCGCTCTTCGTCTTCGCCCTGCTTGACCTGGTGGTCCGCCTCCACCTCCGCCCCTGACCCGTCGGGTCAGGCGCGGTCCGGGACGGGGTAGCGGGCGCTCTCCAGGGTCCAGTCGAGGGTGCCGCGGACGGCGCCGGCGACCCCGTCGAGGTGGCTGGCGACCGCCTCGTCCAGCGCCGGGCCGAACGACGGCGCCGCCGCGCGCAGCACCACGAAGCGCCGCATCGACTCCCGCCAGCGCTCGGCGACCAGCTCCACCGCCCGCTCCAGCGGCACGCCCCGCTCCGCCGCCGTGGCCAGCACCAGGTTGTGGCCGCCCGAGGTGACCCGGTCGTGCTCGAGCGAGGCGATGTCGTTGTACCAGGAGAGCAGGTCGTTGCCGAGCTCGCCGAGCCGGCGCAGCAGCGGGTGGTGGTAGACCGGGTCGGGCAGCACCCGGTCGGTGGCGAACTCGATCAGCGGGTACGACACGTACGCCGCCGAGGTGGCGCGCCGCAGCTCCACGTACTCGGCCACCCGGGGCACCCGCCCGGCCTCCTTGGCGACCGCCTCCCGCCACGTCCCGTCGAGGTGGTGGCCGACCGCGTCGGCGAAGCGCAGCCGCCAGCGGGCCGGCATCCGCCGCCGGGGCACCCGCCATGCCTCGACCAGCAGCCGGCGAAGCGGGCCGCTGAAGCCGGGGTGCCGGCGCCGGGGCCCGTCGTGCAGCAGGCCCAGCGTGCCGGCGCGCAGCGTGCGGATCTGCTCGGGGGCCAGCCGGTCGGGGCCGTCGCAGGCGTCGTCGACCAGGAAGAACCAGGTGAACAGGGTGGCCAGGGTACGTAGGTCCGGCTCGCTGGCGTCCGGGTGGAGGCGGCCCGCGTACCGGGCGAAGCCGGCCCGGTCCAGCTGGTCCAGCGCCTGCGCGTCCAGCGGCAGGCCGAGCCGGGGGAGGCGGTCCAGCAGCCACTCCTGCACGCCGTCGGCGTGTGGGGAGAGCCGGGACGGGATGGGACAGTCGGACCGTAACGACCAGAGGACCTTGTCGATCATGCCCGATCCCTCCCGCGGCGCGGATCGCCGACGGCAGCATGTCAGGTCGGTGGAAATCCCGCCGCCCGGAGGGACGGCCGGTGCCGACCGCGACACGGGGGGTGGTCGCCCGGGCGCCGCGGTGACCAGGCAGGCTGGACGCATGCGCGAACCATGGGTGGTCGGGATCTCCGGGGCGTCCGGCACGCCGTACGCGGCGGCCGTCGTCCGGGGGCTGCTCGACGCCGGCGAGCCGGTGGACCTGATCGTCTCCCGGGCCGCCCGGCTGACCGTCCTCGACGAGACCGGACGCCCCTTCCGGGACGCCCACTGGGCCGAGGACCTGGCCGCCTGGCTGGGCCGGGACCTCGGCGACGCCGACGTGCGGCACTGGCCGGCCGGCGACCTCGCCGCCGGCCCGAGCAGCGGCTCCTACCGGGCACGCGGGATGGCGGTGGTCCCGGCCAGCACGGCGGCCTGCGCCGGCATCGCCATCGGCCTCTCCAAGGACCTGCTGCAGCGGGCCGCCGAGGTCAACCTCAAGGAGCGCCGCCCGGTGGTGCTGGTGCCCCGGGAGACACCGGTGACCCGCAGCCACCTGGAACACCTGATCGCGCTGCACGACGCCGGCGCGGTGGTGCTGCCGGCCAGTCCCGGCTTCTACGGCGCGGGGGCGTCCGCCACCGCCCAGCAGTTGGTCGACTTCGTGGCGGGCAAGGTGCTCGACGCGCTCGGCGTGCCGCACACGCTCTTCCGGCGGTGGTCCGGGCAGCTCGCCGCGGACCGCTCCTGACCGGTACCGCGCGGCGGAGGATCAGTTCAGACGGAAGCGGACCGGTCCCTGCGGCCGGTCCGCGCTCCGATCTCGCACCATTCAGTACATCCCGGCGTTGGCCGGCCCCGGTCCGGTCGAGGCGGCGGGGCCCACGTTGCGTGGCTTGCCCATCTCTTCCGCCTCGTCCAGCATGCCCTCCCCTTCCAGCAGGGCCCGCACCTCGGATTCCCGAAACCGGCGATGCCCGCCTGGAGTCCGGATGCTGCCTATCCGGCCGGCCGCCGCCCAACGCGTCACAGTCTTCGGGTCCACCCGAAACAGCGCGGCGACCTCACCCGGTGTCAGCAGGCGATCTCCAGTGTCCACAGCCCCCTCCTCGCGTCGACGAAGCCCCCGGCTGAACACACTGCCCCCGGCCGGTGCGAGCCCAGAGCCGTCATGAGGGACGTATGGCAATTACAGCACCAGCGACCTGGCCTGTCCGCCAAACGCGAAAAACGCACTGAGTGGGAAGTTAGGAAATATTACCCGGGTCCGACCTCCATCACGCCAAGTCCGCAAATAGTTACGTGTTGTCATGTTCAACGGATGCCGGGCGTCGCGCGTTACGCCCCGGCAGCTAAGGTCACACTCCGTGGACGCCATCGACCTGAGCCTCGTGGACCTGCTGCGCGGCAACGCCCGCCTGTCGTACGCGGAACTGGCCCGGCAGGTCGGCCTCTCCGCCCCGGCCGTGCACGAGCGGGTCGGCAAGCTGGAGTCCAGCGGGGTCATCCGGGCGTACCGGGCCGAGGTGGAGCCCGAGGCGATCGGCCTCGGCGTGACCGCCCTGATCGGCATCGTCGAGGACTCCAACGCCGACACCGACGACGTGCTCGAGGCGTTCCGGCAGATGGCCGAGATCGAGTCCTGCTACTTCATGGCCGGCGTCGAGTCGTTCCTGCTCAAGGCGCGGGTCGGCACGATCGCCGAGCTGGAGCAGCTGATCAACCGGCTGAACCGCACCCCCGGCGTCGCCTCCACCCGCACCGGCATCGCCCTGTCGACCAAGTGGGAGAACCGCCCCCAGCCGCTCGCCCCGCCCGGCGCCTGACCCGCGCCCCTGGTGCCGCCGGGCCGGTGGCGTTAGGTTGCGTCGATGACGACGCCCGCGCCCCGAGCCGCCGTGGTGACCGGGGCGGCCGGCGGCCTCGGCCGGGCGATCGCCGCCGCCCTGCACGCCGACGGCTGGGCCGTACTCCTCACCGACCTGGACGCCACCGCGGCCGCCGCGGCCGCCGCGCCGCTGGGCGGCTGGTCGAGGGCGCTGGACGTACGGGACGAGGCGGCCTGCGCCGAGGTCGCCGCCGAGGCGGCCGGACGGGGCGGACTCGGCCTCTGGGTCAACAACGCCGGCCTCCTGGTCACCGGCCCGTCCTGGACACACGACGCGGCCACCCGGCGGCGGCTGACCGAGGTCAACACCCTCGGCGCGATGAACGGCACGCTGGCCGCCCTGGCCGTGATGCGCGGCGAGCGCCGCGGGCACGTGCTCAACGTCGTCTCCCTCGCCGGGCTGATCGCCGCGCCCGGCGAGACCGTCTACGCGGCCAGCAAGCACGCGCTGCTCGCGTTCAGCCTCGGCACCCTGCACGACCTGCGGATGGCCGGGCTCCGGGACGTACACGTGTCGTGCCTGTGCCCGGACGGGATCTGGACGCCGATGCTGCACGACCGGCTGGACGACCCCGGCGCGCTGGCCTCCTTCACCGGGACGATGCTGACCCCGGAGCGGGTCGCGGCGCGGGCCGCCCGGCTGGCCCGCCACCCCCGCCCGGTGGTCAGCCTGCCGCGCTGGCGCGGCGCCCAGGTCCGGCTCCTGGACGCGCTGCCCCGGCTGGCGCTCGCGCTGACCCCGGTGGTCCGGGCCGCCGGCCGGGCCGGCCAGCGCCGACAGCGGCGCCGGGTCGGGCCGGACCCGAGCTGAGCTCGCTTGTAACGTTGCCGGCGTGACTCATCTGGACCGGTGCGACGAGGCCTGCCGAGCGTGGGTGACCGAGGCGATCGCCGCCGTGGAGGCCGACGCCAACCGGTCCGCCGACACCCACCTGCTGCCCTTCCCGCTGCCCCGGCAGTGGGGGATCGACCTCTACCTCAAGGACGAGTCGGTGCACCCCACCGGGTCGCTGAAGCACCGGCTGGCCCGGTCGCTCTTCCTCTACGGGCTCTGCAACGGTTGGATCGGGCCGTCCAGCACGGTGATCGAGGCGTCCTCCGGCTCCACCGCGGTCTCCGAGGCGTACTTCGCCCGAATGCTCGGGCTGCCGTTCATCGCGGTGATGCCCGCCTCGACCTCACCCGAGAAGATCGCCCAGATCGAGTTCCACGGCGGCCGCTGCCACCTGGTGGCCGACCCGGCCAAGGTGGTGATCGAGGCGCGCTGGCTCGCCGAGGACACCGGCGGGCACTTCATGGACCAGTTCACCTACGCCGAGCGGGCCACCGACTGGCGGGGCAACAACAACATCGCCGAGTCGATCTACGCCCAGCTGTCCCTGGAACGGCACCCCATCCCGGCCTGGGTCGTGGTGGGCGCCGGCACCGGCGGCACCAGCGCCACCATCGGCCGCTACCTCCGCTACCGCCGGCTGCCCACCAAGCTCTGCGTGGTCGACCCGGAGAACTCCGCCTTCTACCCGGCCTGGCAGGCCGCCGACTGGTCGGTCTGCACCGGCCGGGGCTCCCGGATCGAGGGGATCGGCCGGCCCAGCGTCGAGGCGTCCTTCCTGCCCTCGGTGGTGGACCGGATGACCGCCGTCCCGGACGCCGCCTCACTGGCCGCCATGCGGGCCGGCTCGGCGGTGCTCGGCCGCCGGGTGGGCGGCTCCACCGGCACCAACCTCTGGGGTGCCTTCGGGCTGATCGCCGAGATGCTCGCCGCCGGGCGGACCGGCTCGGTGGTCACCCTGATCTGCGACGCCGGCGACCGGTACGCCGACACCTACTACGCCGACGACTGGGTGGCCGGGCAGGGCCTCGACCTCGCCCCGCACCTGGCCACCGTCGAACGCTTCCTCGCCACCGGCGCCTGGCCGGCCTGAGCCGCCGGGTGGTGCGGGGCGGCCGGCCGGCGGGCCGGACGGTCCCGGCTCAGCCGTCGACCCGCTCCGCCAGGCCCGGGTAGCGCCGCACCAGGCCGTCGGCGTCCAGCTCCAGGTCGGCCCGGAAGGTGTCGCTGACGAACCGGACCCGGCCCGGCCCGAGCGGCGTGTAGACCTGCTCGGCGGCGACCACCTCCAGGCTCGGCACCAGCACCCACGCCACCGTGACCGTGTGCGGGAGATCCGGCGTCGCGCCGGCCAGCCCGAGCCGCCGCACCGGCAGGCTGTTGAAGAGCGGGGAGCCGCCCAGGTCCACGTCGAGAGCGTCGTACAGCCGGTCCGGGTCCTCGGCGCCCGGCAGGCCCGCCGGCGGGCGCCCGGCGGCCCGCAGCGCCGCGTCCAGGTCGCCCTGCTCGCCGGCCCGCACCCGCCAACCGTCGCCGCCGCGCTCCAGCCGGACGTGCCGGGACCAGCCGGCTCCCTCGACCTCCACCTGCAGCGAGCCGGTGGCCCCGTCCGCGCCGGCGGCGAGCCGGTAGCGGCAGGTGTAGGCGATCGGGTCCACCGCCACCTGGGTGCCCCGGGCGCTGAACGCCGGGCCGTCGTCCAGCACCGCGTGCTCGGCGCCGGCGGTGTCGGTCCGGCTCCAGAAGAGTGACTTCGGCATGGACCGGACGTTACGCGAGCCGGCCGACACGGGCAGCGCATGCGGAAACGCCGCCGCGGAGCGTGGGCTCCGCGGCGGCGTTCCGGGTGGTCGTGCCGATCAGTGGGTACGCGCCGGCGGCCGGCCGCCGAAGCCACGCCGGTCGTCGCGCGGCCGGTCCTCGCGCGGCCGGTCGTCCCGGCCCCGCCCGTCGGGACGGAAGCCGCCCCGGTCAGCGCCGCGAGGCTCGCCGCCGAAGCGACGCTCGCCCTGCGGCCGGTCGCCGAAGCGCTGCTCGCCCTGCGGGCGGCCGCCGAAGCGCTGCTCGCCCCGGGTGTCCCGATCGCCGTAGCGGCGTTCGCCGGCCGGCCGGTCGGTACGGTCCCCGAAGCTCCGCTGGGTCCGGTCCCCGAAGTCGCGCGGGGCACGGTCGCCGAAGTCCCGCTGGCTCCGGTCGCCGAACGAGCGGTCGCCGGTCGGGCGGTCACCGTAGCGGCGCTCGCCCCTGCCGTCGCCCTGCCGCTCGGCGCGGTTGTCCCGGTCACCGAAGCTCCGCTGGCCGCGGTCGCCGAAGTCGCGCGGGGCACGGTCGCCGAAGTCCCGCTGGCTCCGGTCGCCGAACGAGCGGTCGCCGGTGGGGCGGGCGTCGTACCGGCGCTCGCCGAAGCGCTCGCCCCGCCCGTCCCGGTCACCGAACCGGCGCTCGCCGGTCGGGCGGTCGCTGGTCGGGCGGTCACCGTAGCGGCGCTCGCCCTGCGGGCGGTCGCCGAAGCGCTGCCCGTCCCGGTCGCCGTAGCGGCGCTCGCCGGTCGGGCGGTCGCCGAAGCGGCGCGGGCCACCGGCACGGTCGCCGTGCCGGCGCGCCTCGGGCTCTTCGCGCACCGGGACGCCGCTCGGCTCGCGGGCGCCGGTGAGCTCGGTCAGCGCCGGGTCGCCGGCCCGGACCCGGGTCTCCTCCGGCGCGACGCCGGCCTTCTCCAGCATGGCCAGCGTGGTCCGGCGCTGCTTGGGCAGCACCAGGGTGGCCACCGCGCCCGACTCACCGGCCCGGGCGGTACGGCCCGCGCGGTGCAGGTAGTCCTTCGGGTCCTTCGGCGGGTCCACGTGCAGCACCAGGGAGACCCCGTCGACGTGGATGCCGCGGGCGGCGACGTCGGTGGCGACCAGCACGCTAGTCCGGCCCTCACGGAACTCCGCGAGGGTCTTGGTACGCATCCGCTGGGTCTTGCCGCCGTGCAGCCCACCGGCCCGCACACCGACCGCGGCGAGCTGGTCCACCAGCCGGTCGACGCCGAGCTGGGTCCGGGCGAACACCATCGTCCGGCCGTCCCGCGCGGCGATCGACGCCGTGACGGTGAACTTGTCATGCGGCGGGATGAGCAGCAGGTGGTGGTCCATGGTGGTCACCGAGGCGGTCGACGGCGCGGTCGAGTGGGTGACCGGGTCGGTCATGAACCGCCTGACCAGCGCGTCCACGTCACCGTCGAGGGTGGCCGAGAAGAGCAGCCGCTGCGAGCCGGCCGGGGTCTTGGCCAGCAGTTCGGTCACCTCGGGCAGGAAGCCCATGTCGGCCATCTGGTCGGCCTCGTCGAGCACGGTCACCTCGACGTCGTCCAGGTTGCAGATGCCGCGCGAGATCAGGTCGCCGAGCCGGCCCGGGGTGGCCACGATGATCTCCACGCCCCGGCGGAGCGCGTCGATCTGCCGGTCGTACGGGACGCCGCCGACGGCGGTCTTGAGGAAGATCCCGACGGCCTTGCCGAGCGGCATCAGCGCGTCGTTGACCTGCATGGCGAGTTCCCGGGTGGGGACCAGGACCAGCGCCCGCGGGTGCATCGGACGGGCCCGGTTGCGCTCGGCGAGCCGGGCGATGATCGGCAGGCCGAAGGCGAGGGTCTTGCCGGAGCCGGTCTGGCCCCGGCCGAGGACGTCCCGGCCGGCGAGCGCGTCGGGCACGGTGGCGCGCTGGATCTCGAACGGAGCGGTGATGCCCTGCCGGGCGAGCGCCGCGACCAGCGGCTGCGGAAGCCCGAGGTCGGCGAAGGTGACGTCGGCGACGGGCGCGTCCTGCGCCGGCAGGTCGAGGGCGTCCTGCGCCGGGAGGTCGAGGGCGGACGGAATGGTGCCGTGGTCAGCAGAGGTGGTCAAGGAAAGCCTTTCGAGCGGGGCGCATCTTCGCGATGGCCCGCCGCGGCTGTGCTCGCCGCCGAATCGCCCGCAAGATCGCCCATGGGCGCGCACCGTGCGCGCCAGGTCAGTGATCGAGACAAGTGTACGGCGGACCGCCGACATCGACAGCCGACCGCGCGCGGGTAGTGGGCGGGCTCACGATGCTCCCGCCCGTGCTCACTTGTTCAGGACGCCGCCCACCAGCCCGTCCATCGCGTCGTTGGCGAGCAGGACGACCAGCACGCTGATCGCCACCAGCAGCCCCAGCGAGGCGGCCAGGACGATCACCACCCGGGTGGTCTTCGACCGTGGGGTGGGCGTGTCGGCCCAGCCCTGGGCGAGGATGTGCCCGGTCAGCGAGCCGGAGTTGTCCAGCGGGTTGCCGGCCGGGAAGGAGACCGTCGAGAAGCCCGGCCCGTCGGTCCCGCCGTAGGCCGTGCTGGCCAGGTCCGGTCCGGCCCGGTAGGCGGTGCCCGCCGCGCCGGCCGCCGGCCTGCCGGACGGCGCGGAACGTTCCGCTCCGGCCCGGCGGGTGGTGAGTTCGGCCGAGGGCGGCCAGGCGGGCAGCGCCGGCGCCGGCACCACCGGCGGCGCGGAGACAGGCGCGGCGGCCCGGTACGGCGGCGCGGAGCTCACCGGCGGCGCGGAGACCGGAGCGGCGGCCCGGAAGACGGACCCGGGGCTGGCCGGCGGTGCGGAGACCGGAGGGGTGAAGGCGGGCGGCCCGGGCACCGGCGGCGTGCTGGCCGGTGGCGCGGAGACCGAGGCGGCCGCCCGGAACGTCGGGGCGGGGGCGGGGGCGGGTGGCGCCGACGCCGGCAGACCGGCCCGGTCGAACCCGGGCGGCCCGGCCGGCGGCGCGGAGACCGGGGCGGCGCCGAACGCACCGGCCACGGCCGGTGGCGGCGGGAACGGCGGTGCCGGCATCGGGCCGGGCGGCGGCGGGCCGGGCAGCGGTGGCCCGGGTGGCGGTTGGGGCGGGCCGGGCACGGGCGGCACCGGCCCCGGAGTGGGGCGTGGCCCGGGCGGCGGGGTCGGCAGCGGTGGCACCGGCGGCGGGAACGGTCCGGGCGCCGGTGGCTCCGGGTTCGGGGCGGGCGCCGGGGCCGGCTCCGGCTCCGGTGTCGGCGGAGTGGGCGGCTGAGCCGGCTCCGGCGGCTGGGCCGGCTCGGGCGGCTCGGGGTTGACCGGGGTCGAGCGGTAGACCGTCGGCGCGCCACCCGCGGACCGGGCGGCCGCGTCGGCCGCGGCGCCGGACGCCTCCTCGGCGGAGACCCGGCTGAGTCCGGGCACGGCGGCGCTGGCCCGGGCGGAACCGCCCGGCGTGGCGCCCCGCTGCTCCGGCACGGCCGGAGCAGCGGGTGCCGGCGAAGTGGCCGGCGGGAGGCCGGAGCCCGTGCCCGGGAGGTCGGCGTCGCCGGAGGCGGCGGGCCCGGTGGGCGTACCCGCGCGGTAGGTGGTGCCGCTGGCCGGTGCCGTCGGGAGGCCGGTGCCCGCGGGCGGGGCGGTCGCGGTGGTGACGCTGGCCCGGGCGCGCGCCGGCCCGGCCGCCACCTCGCCGGCGGATGGTGAGTGGGCGGGATCAGGCACGGATCCGCGGTCGACGGTATCCGCCGGAACCTGGTGTTCGCCCATGCCTCGTCCTCCGCGCCACGCTCGCATCCCACCCGTCGCCCGGGGTACGGATGTGCCTGTATGTCACGGTGCCACATTCCACCCCGTCGGCACAGTCGGAGTGGACACCGGAGCCGGTCCGGTCCGGTCGCCGCAGGTCAGCTGCCGGTGCTCGCCGAGGCCGTGACCGAGCTGCTGGTCTCCGGAGCGCTGCTGCTCTCGGCCGTGGTCGGCGCGATGCTGCTGGTCTCCGGGGTCGGCGCGGCGGTGGTCTCCGACGCGCTCGGCTCCGGCGCGGGCGCCTCCGTGGATGGCGGCGGCGGCGTGGTGGCCGGCGGCGTGGTGGCCGGCGGGGGCGTGGTGGGGGTCGGCGACGGGGTGGTCGACGGCGTCGACGGCGGCGTGGTCGGCGTGGTCGTCGGGGGTCCGCTCGGCGTCGTGCCCGTCCCACTGGGCGACGGCGACGGCGTCGTGCTCGGCTTCGGCGACGGCGTGGCCGGCCCGGTGGTCGCCGGCACCGGCAGCGGCGCCGGCGGAACCGGGATGGCCGGGCCGGGTACCGCCCCGACGACCCGGGTGGCGGCGTAGAGGCCGGACCACCGGACCGTGGAGATCTTCACGACGTCGCCGGTGCTCGGCGCCTGCACCATCTTGCCGCCGCCGATGTACATCCCGACGTGGTGGATGGTCGTCCAGCTGCTGCCGGAGGCGAAGAAGAGCAGGTCACCGGGGAGCAGCGCGCCAGGGGCGACGGTCTTGGCGCGGGTGGCGAAGTACTGGTCGCGGGAGACCCGGGGCAGGTCGTAGTAGCCGGCCGACCGGTACGCCGCCCACATCAGACCCGAGCAGTCGAAACGGTCCGGCCCCTCGGCCGACCAGAGGTACGGGTCGCCGAGCTGCGCCAGGGCGTAGCGGACGGCGGCCAGCGCCTCGGGGCTGGCGATCAGCCCGGTGCTGCTCTGCCCCTCGACGTACGCCGCGCCGAGCTTCTGCTCGGCGGCCTCCTGCTGGCGCTCGGCCTGGATCAGCTGGGCCTGGTTGTCGGCGCGGAGCTTGATCAGCTCGGTGTCGCTGGCCCGCAGCGTGGCCTGGGCGGCGGTCAGCTCCCCGTCGGTGCGACGGACCCGGTCCTGGGCGGAGGTGAGCGCCTGGACGGCCCACTGCTCGCCGGCCCGGGCGCGGGACAGCTCGCCGGCGGCGGCGGTGGTCGCGCCGTCGGCCTGCTCGCCCCGGGAGAGTCGTTGCAGGACGCTGAGCCCGCGAAGATCCGCCGCGAGCTCACCCGGCGGCAGGGCGGCGGCGGCCTTGAAGGCCTCCGCGGCGACGTCGTCCGCGCGCTGCTGGGCCTTCGTCAGCGCGTCCCGGGCGGTCACCAGGTCACGCTCGGCGGTGGCCAGCTGGGCGCGGGCGTCGTCGCGCTGCTGGCGCAGCTCGAGCATCCGGTCGCCGAGCTGCCGGTTCTGGTCCTGGAGGGCGGTGATCCGGGTCAGCAGCGGGTTGGCGGGGATGCCGGCGACCGGCAGGGTGGTGACGCCGCCGGGCAGCGTCGGGGTCGGGTAGCCGGGCACGGCACCGGGCAGCCGCAGGTCACCGGCGGCGACCGGGCGGGCGCCGCTGTCGGGGACCACGCCGGGCAGCGCCGGGTCGGCGTACGAGGGCGTGGCCAGGGCCATCGCCGCGACCGCGCCGAGCAGGGCGGACCAGAGCGTCGGACGCAGCACCGGCGAGATCACCGGGCTCCTCCGTCGTGGCTGCCGTGACCTGCGCCCGCTGTCGACCATTCCGCTCCCCAGTCCGGCGTGCCGTGCCGCGCGTGGTGAGCGCGGCGAACCGGGACGCTACCAGTGTGTGTCGCGTCCCACCCATGTCTTACCCGACAGAGAAAGCGATGTCGATGCGTGCGTCGTTACATGAGCCCGAGACTTCGGTGAAGTACGTCGCTGCCGGTGCCCGACCTCACGGCGCGTCGGTGGGTCGACGTAGGCTCGACCGGGACCGCAGGTGGAAGGGACGTGGCTTTCGATGGACGCCGGACTCAAGCGCGAGCTCGAAGCGAAGGTGTACGCCGGGGAGCGGCTGAGCCGCGAGGACGGCATCGCCCTCTACGACAGCGACGACCTGGCCTGGCTGGGCCGGCTCGCCCACCACAGGCGCACCGAGCTCAACGGCGACCGGGTGATGTTCAACGTCAACCGGCACCTCAACCTGACCAACGTCTGCTCCGCGTCCTGCGCGTACTGCTCCTTCCAGCGCAAGCCGGGGGAGAAGGACGCCTACACGATGCGCATCGACGAGGCGGTCCGCAAGGCCAAGGAGATGGAGGACGAGCAGCTCACCGAGCTGCACATCGTCAACGGCCTGCACCCGACGCTGCCGTGGCGCTACTACCCGAAGGTGCTGCGCGAGCTGAAGGCGGCGCTGCCGAACGTCAAGCTCAAGTGCTTTACCGCGACCGAGGTGCAGTGGTTCGAGAAGATCAGCGGGCTGAGCGCCGACGCGATCCTCGACGAGCTGATGGACGCCGGCCTGGAGTCGCTGACCGGCGGTGGCGCGGAGATCTTCGACTGGGAGGTCCGCCAGCACATCGTGGACCACGAGTGCCACTGGGAGGACTGGTCGCGGATCCACCGGCTGGCCCACTCGAAGGGTATGAAGACCCCGGCGACGATGCTCTACGGCCACATCGAGGAGCCCCGGCACCGGGTCGACCACGTGCTGCGGTTGCGTGAGCTCCAGGACGAGACGGGCGGCTTCGCGGTCTTCATCCCGCTGCGCTACCAGCACGACTTCGTCGACTCTGCGGACGGCAAGATCCGTAACCGGATCCAGGCCCGGACCACGATGGCCTCGCCGGCCGAGTCGCTGAAGACGTTCGCGGTCTCCCGGCTGCTCTTCGACAACATCCCGCACCTCAAGAACTTCTGGGTGATGCACGGCCTCTCCGTCGCGCAGCTCTCGCTGAACTTCGGGGTGGACGACCTGGACGGCTCGGTCGTGGAATACAAGATCACCCACGACGCCGACTCGTACGGCACCCCGAACACCATGCACCGGGACGACCTGCTGCACCTGATCTGGGACGCCGGTTTCCAGCCGGTCGAGCGGGACACCCGCTACAACGTGGTCCGGGAGTACCCGAAGCCGCCGTCGCTGGCCGAGCGCCGCGCCGAGCCGCAGCAGGTCTGGGCCTGAGCCGACGAGGGGTGACCCGGCTCCGCTCGCGTACGCTCGTGGCGTTATGAGTGAGCAGCGGAGCGGGTTCCCCCGCCGGGACGCCGAGGGACGCATCCTCACCCTGGGCGACCTGCTCGGGATCGGCCTCGCCGGCTGGTTGATCGGCGTGCTGGCGCTGGTGCTCTTCGACTGGGCCTTCGCGTCGATCGGCGCCGGGGACTTCGGGCGTACCAACGGCTGGCTGGCGGTGATCCTGCCGGCCTGGCTGTTCTGGGACGACTTCCGGGCCTGGGAGTTCGGCGCGGCCCGGGTGGTCGCGGCGCTGCTCGCCGGGGCGGTCGCGGTGCTCTGCGGGCTGCTGGTCGCCGGGTTGGCGGCCGGCCTTGCGCCGCTGCTCACCGGCGGCCTGGCCGCCCTCGCCTTCACCGTGGTCTACGCGGTGCTCTGGTTCCAGGGCGTGCACTGGCTGGCTCGACGGACGGGCTGAACCACCCGCCCGGGGCAACCCGGTGCGCGGAGAACAGGAGTGGGAACGTGAGCGCGGCGGTCAAGTACACGCTGGGCCGGATCGGGCTGTTCGTGGTGGTGCTGCTGGCCCTCTGGCCGGTCGACATGAACCCCTTCCTGAAGCTGCTGGTGGCGCTGGCGTTCTCCGCCGCGGCCTCGTTCTTCCTGCTGCGCGGCTGGCGCGACGAGATGGCCGAGGAGATGGCCGCCGCGGCCGAGCGCCGGCGGGCGGAGAAGGAGCAGCTCCGGTCGGCACTGGCCGGCGACGACCAGCCCGACCAGGCGGACCCGCACCGCGAGGGATAGCCGGCGACGGGGCAGCGAAATCGGGGCGGCCCCGCTAGGGTCTGCCGCCATGGACAAGATCAACGGGTGGCGGACGAAGGTTTTCGTCTGGATCGGGCTGCCGGTAATCGCCGCCATCGGGCTGATGATGGGCGCCACCGACCTCGTGCCGGCCTGGCAGGCCAAGGGCGGCAGCGGTACGGCGGGAACCTTCACGGCCGTGAACGAGGAATGCTCACGGCGCAACTGCGAGTGGCATGGGGACTTCGCGGCCACCGACGGCGGTGCCCGACGCACCGGTGTCATCCTCTACGACGCGCCCGACGGACTGGCGCAGGGCGAAACAGCCCCGGCGCGCGACACGGGCGCCCGCAAGGGCGTCTTCTCCACCACGGGCGGATCCACCTACCTGCTGGCCACGGGGTTGACCCTGGCCGGTGTGGTCGCCGCGGTGGCTTGGGTGGTCATGCTGGTCCGGATGGTCCGCCGGCGGCGGCAGGGGGCCGAGACGCCCGCGCGGTTCGCCTCGTCCCACTGAGGACGACGACCAGGACCGACCCGCGAATCCGACCGACGAGCCCGGCACGGAACTCCGTGCCGGGCTCGTCGCGTCCGTAGCGGTCCCTACCAGTTGGTGGAGCCGGTGACCGTCGGCCAGGGCACGTCGGTCGGCTTGATCAGGTAGACGATCCCGCCGGAGCCGCTGCCGGTCCCACCGCTCGCGGTGGTCCGCTTCGTACGTAGCCAGATCTGCTCGAACTGGGCGCGCGAATAGACGTGCCGGACCGCGTCGTTGCTCGGCGAGGCGGGGTCGTTGGCGATCACGTCGCCCGCGGCGGTGAAGCCGATCACCACCATCAGGTGCCCGGAGGTGCCGTAGCCGGCCCCGTCCAGCTCGCTGGCGAGGAAGGACTGGCTGGTCACCACAGGGATGCCGGCGGCGATGAAATGCTCCAGCTCGTCCAGCGAGTGCAGCCGGGTGACCCGCCCCTCCAGGCCGGGGAAGCTGGCCGCGTACGCGGTGTTGAACGGCCAGTTGCCGGCACCGTCGTACTGGTGGTCGTAGGTGGACCGGGCGGCGTGGTTGACGGTGGGGTCGGGGTAGGTCGGGTCGACCCAGGCGGTGTCGGCGGCGGTGGGCCGGCGACCCCAGTACTCGATCACCATCTCGGTCGAGGTGGGTGAGCACCAGGCCTCGCCGCCGCCGTCGTACTCGGGGTAGTGGCCAGCGTGGACGTTCTGCGAGTAGCGCGGGACGGCCAGCTCGGTGCCCCAGGCGATGCCGCCGGCGCTGGGCGGCACGGTGAACCGGTCGGGCACGGACGAGCTCATCGCGCCGACCGCCCGGACCGTCGGGGTGGCGGTGGTCGCCGGGTCCCGGTAGAGGGTCAGCCGGAGCTGGTACGCCCGGAGCAGCACACCCTTGTCCGCATCGTCGATGGCGAAGGTGTCGGTCCAGACGCTGGACGTCTTGTCGCGCTGCTTGTCGACGCTGGTCCGCTTGATGTCGGCGTCGCCGGAAGCCCAGCGGCCCATGACGTACCAGGGGGTGCGGGTGCCGGTGGTGTAGGTGCCCTGGAGTTCGACCTGGATCCAGGTGCCGGCGGGGGTGTCGGCGTTCCAGGAGGCGACCAGTTCGCTGGCGCCGAAGCCGACCTCGGTGACCGGTGTCGTCCAGGTGCCGTACGCCCAGGTCCGCTTGATGTTGGTGTGCGGGTCCTTGTAGACGGTCGTCCCGACCGGGGTGCCGAGGGTGAGCCCGGCGGCGGTGACGGCGGTGCCGGCGGCGGCGCCGGAGCGCCAGTCGGTGTCGCCGGTCCAGTTCTGCCAGGTGATCTGCTCGTCGTGCACGAGCGCGGTGACCGGGTCGGCCTGGGCGGCGGCGGTCGCGTCGAGGAGGGTCAGCGCGGCGACGCCGGCGAGGGCGACCGCGCGCAGGGGGATGCTGGCAACCATGGCAACTCCGCGAGGTGAGGCAGCGTTGCCGTTCACTGTCCCGCTCGGAGGGAAGTTTCGCCAGAGGGCTGCCGAAGGAAAATCGTTGCCGGTGTGAGGATCCGGTCGGGATGGGCCATTGCAGCGATGAATGTTGATATGACCATGTGACTGCTGGTGAAGTGGCGGACAGCGGGATCTCCCCGTACCCCGAGGAGGTTGTCCATGGCCCTCCGCACATCCCACCTCCGGCGCGGCCTCGCCCTGGCCGTCGCCGCCGGCCTCGGCCTCGTCACCGTCGCCGCCGGGCCGGTCTCCGCACGACCGTCCGCCGAACCCGCGCCGGCCGCCGCCGGCTACCGGGTGCTCGGCCCGCGCACCTTCGCCGACCGCAACGCGGTCGCCCGCACCGGCGCGGCGATCGACTACTCCGAGCACGGCGTGCTGCACGTCTCGGCCACCCGCGCCGAGGCCGCCGCGATCGGCCGGCTGGGCTTCCGGCTGGAGGCCGACCCCGGGCCCGCCCCCGTCGGTGACGCCGGCACCCTCGCCTTCCCACCCGCCGACTCCAACTACCACGACTACGCCGAGCTGACCGCGCTGGTGAACCAGGTCGTCGCCGACCACCCGTCGATCGCCAAGAAGAGCAGCATCGGCACCTCGTACGAGGGCCGCGACCTGATGGCCGTGAAGATCTCCGACAACGTCGGCACCGACGAGAACGAGCCGGAGATCCTCTTCAACGCCCAGCAGCACGCCCGCGAGCACCTGACCGTCGAAATGGCGATCTACCTGCTCAACCTCTTCACCGACAGCTACGGCACCGACTCCCGGATCACCAACCTCGTCAACTCCCGGGAGATCTGGATCGTGCCCACCGTCAACCCGGACGGCAGCGAGTACGACATCGCCACCGGCTCGTACCGCTCCTGGCGAAAGAACCGGCAACCCAACAGCGGCTCGTCGTACGTCGGCACCGACCTGAACCGGAACTGGGCGTACCAGTGGGGCTGCTGCGGCGGCTCGTCCGGCTCCACCTCGTCGGAGACCTACCGGGGCCCGTCCGCCTTCTCCGCCCCGGAGACCCAGGCGCTGCGCAACTTCGTCAACAGCCGGGTGGTCGGCGGGGTGCAGCAGATCAAGGCCAACATCGACTTCCACACCTACTCCGAGCTGGTGCTCTGGCCGTTCGGCTACACCACCTCGAACACCCCCACCGGGATGAGCGCCGACCAGTACAGCACCTTCGCCACCATCGGCCAGCAGCTGGCGGCCACCAACAACTACACCCCGGAGCAGTCCAGCGACCTCTACATCGCCGACGGCACCAGCATCGACTGGATGTGGGCCGCGCACGGCATCTGGGCGTACACGTTCGAGATGTACCCGGGCTCGTCCACCGGCGGCGGTTTCTACCCGCCCGACGAGGTGATCGGAGCGCAGACCTCGCGGAACCGGGAGGCGGTGCTGCTGCTCTCCGAGTACGCCGACTGCCCGTACCGGGCGATCGGCAAGCAGTCCCAGTACTGCGGCACCGGCGGCGGTGGCACCACGGTCTGGTCGGACACCTTCGAGACCGCCACCGGCTGGACCACCAACCCGGCCGGCACGGACACCGCCACCACCGGGGCGTGGGAGCGCGGCGCCGCCCAGGCCACCAGCTCGTCGGGGGCCAAGCAGCTCCTCCCGTACGCCGGGAGCAACGACCTGGTCACCGGCCGGCTCGCCGGCACCGCGGCCGGGGACTACGACATCGACGGCGGGCCGACCAGCGCCCGCTCCCCGGCGGTGACCCTGCCCGCGAGCGGCACGCTGACCCTCTCGCTGGCCTGGTACCTGGCGCACGGCTCCAACGCCTCGTCGGCGGACTACTTCCGGGCCAGCGTGGTCCACGCCGGCGGCACCACCACCCTGCTCAACCAGGCCGGTGCGGCAGCCGACCGGGACGGCGCCTGGGCGGTGGCGAACCTGAACCTCACCCCGTACGCCGGCCAGTCGGTGCGGATCCAGGTGGAGGCGGCGGACGCCTCCGGCGCCAGCCTGGTCGAGGCCGCTGTGGACAACGTCACGATCACCGCGTCCTGAATCCGGGTGGGGCCCCGGAAAACCCCCGACGGGGCCCCACCCACCCCTCCCGTCCGGACGATCTCCGCTGGTCGTGCGCTACCGTGACACCGATCAGCCCGCAGCGAAGCCGGTGCGAAACCGGCGCTGTCCCGCAACTGTGATGCCCCCGCCCGCTCTCCGGCGCCGCCGGAGACCCGGAACGGGGACGAGTCAGGTCGCCTGCGGTTGGTCGCGACACGCGCTCTCGAGGAAGGGCGCCTCGCGGACGGGTACGCGCAGGCGGCCCCTGTCGGCGAAGCAGCACACTCCTCGACCGACAGGAGGACAGATGTCCCGACGTACCCCCCGGTTCCTGGCCGCCACCCTCGCGGTGGCCGCCCTGACCCTCGGCGCCTGCGCCGAGAAGACCTCGAACGACACCCCCGCCGCCGGCGCGAGCTCCGCGGCCGCCACCTTCCCGGTCACGGTCGGCAAGCTGACGCTGGAGAAGCGCCCGGAGAAGATCGTCTCGCTCTCGCCGTCGGCGACCGAGATGCTCTTCGCGATCGGCGCCGGCAAGCAGGTCACCGCCGTCGACGACCAGTCGAACTACCCGGCGGACGCGCCGAAGAGCGACCTCTCCGGCTTCCAGCCGAACGCCGAGGCGATCGCCGGCAAGAGCCCGGACCTGGTGGTGCTCTCCAACGACACCAACAAGATCGTCGCCCAGCTCACCACGCTGAAGATCCCGGTGCTGCTCACCCCGGCCGCCACCACGCTGGACGACAGCTACCAGCAGATCACCGACCTGGGCACGCTGACCGGCCACCCGGCCGAGGCGGCCGACGTCACGAAGCGGATGAAGGACGACATCGCCAAGCTGACCAAGGACCTGCCGCAGCGGACGAAGAAGCTGACGTACTACCACGAGCTGGGCCCCGAGCTGTACAGCGCCACCAGCAAGACCTTCATCGGCTCGATCTACGCGCTGGCCGGCCTGGAGAACATCGCCGACGCCTCGGACGCCGACGGGAAGAACGGCGGCTACCCGCAGCTCTCCCAGGAGGTCATCGTCAAGGCGAACCCCGACTTCGTCTTCCTGGCCGACACCAAGTGCTGCAAGGTGACCCCGGAGGCGGTCAAGGCCCGCAGCGGCTGGGCCGGCGTCAGCGCGGTCAAGAACAACCAGGTGGTCGCCCTGGACGACGACATCGCCTCCCGCTGGGGCCCGCGCGTGGTCGACCAGCTCCGGACGATCGTCGACGCGGTCGCCAAGGTCCCGGCGTGACCCACCGCCGTCGGTGACGGTGCCACCCACGCAACCCCGGCCGGCCGGGACGCCTGACGCGTCCCGGCCGTCCGCCGTGCCCGGGGCGTCCGCCGCCGCGCCGGTCCGACGCCCGGTCACCCGGGCCGGGTCCACCGGAGGTACGCCCCGACCGGCCGGGCTGCGCAAGCGTTGGCTTCTCGCCGGGATCGGCGCGGTGCTCGTCGCCCTGGTCGCCGGGGTTTCCCTCGGCCCGGTCAGCCTGCCGCCCGGCAGCGTCGCCGCCGAGCTGCTCAACCTGCTGCCCGGTGTGCACCTGGAGAGCGGGCTCAGCGAGCAGGAGATCGCCATCGTCACCGAGCTGCGGCTGCCCCGGGTGGTGCTCGGCCTGCTGGTCGGCGGGCTGCTCGCCCTGGCCGGCGGCGCGTACCAGGGCGTGTTCCGCAACCCGCTGGCCGACCCGTACCTGCTGGGCGTGGCGGCCGGGGCGGGGCTGGCGGTCACCGCGGTGATCGCCCTCGGCGCGGGGACGGCGGCGCTGAGCGGGCTGCCGCTCACCGTGCCGCTGGCCGCGTTCGTCGGCTCGCTCGGCGCGGTGGCCATGACCTACCTGCTCGGTGCGGCCGGCGGGCGCAGCCGCTCCCCGGCGACGCTGATCCTGGCCGGGGTGGCGGTCTCCGCGTTCCTCTCCGCCGGGCAGACGTACCTGCTGCAACGGCACTCCGACAGCATCCAGCAGGTCTACTCGTGGCTGCTCGGCCGGCTCGCCACCGCCGGCTGGGACGACGTCCGACTGATCCTGCCGTACTTCCTGCTCACCGCCGTGGTGGTGCTGCTGCACCGGCGGGAGCTGGACGTGCTCTCGGTCGGCGACGACGAGGCCCGCAGCCTCGGCCTGCACCCGCAGCGCTCCCGCTACCTGCTGATCGTCGCCGCCTCGCTGGGCACCGCCGCGGCGGTCTCCGCCTCCGGGCTGATCGGCTTCGTCGGGATCATCGTCCCGCACACCGTGCGGCTGGTCGCCGGGTCGAGCTACCGGGTGATCCTGCCCCTCTCGCTGCTCTTCGGGGCCGCCTTCCTCGCCCTGACCGACGTGGTCGCGCGGACCGCCGCCGCGCCGGCGGAGATCCCGATCGGCGTGGTCACCGCCCTGCTCGGCGGCCCGTTCTTCGTCCTGGTGCTGCGCACCTCCCGCCGGGTGTTCTCATGACGGCGCGGGCGGTGCGGGTGCGCGACCTGCACGTGAAGCTCGGCGGCGTGCCGATCCTGGCCGGGGTCGACCTCACGGTCGCCCCGGGTGAGTGGGTCACCGTGATCGGCCCGAACGGCGCCGGCAAGTCGACCCTGCTGCGCGCCGTCGGCGGCCTGCTCCCCGCGCCGCACGCCATCTCCCTCTTCGGTACGCCCGCCGAATCGCTGCGCCGCCGCGACCGGGCCCGGGTGGTTGCCACCGTCGCCCAGTCCCCGGTGGTGCCGGCCGGGATGTCGGTGCTCGACTACGTCCTGCTCGGGCGTACCCCGTACATCCCGCCGCTGGGCCGGGAGTCGGCCGCCGACCTGGCCGCCGTGGACGACGTGCTGGACCGGCTGGACCTCGGCGCGTTCCACGGTCGGGAGCTGGCCACCCTCTCCGGCGGTGAGCGGCAGCGGGTCTTCCTGGCCCGGGCGCTCGCCCAGGGCGCCACGCTGCTGCTGCTCGACGAGCCGACCAGCGCGCTGGACATCGGCCACCAGCAGGAGGTGCTGGAGCTGGTCGACCAGCTCCGCCGGGAGCACGGCCTGACCGTGCTCGCCACCATGCACGACCTCTCCATCGCCGGCGAGTACGCCGACCGCCTGGTGCTGCTCGCCGAGGGCCGGGTCGCCGCCGTCGGTCCGCCCGCCGAGGTGCTCACCGAGCACCTGCTCGCCACCCATTACCGCGCCCACGTCCGAGTCGTCCACGGCGAACACGGTCCCCTCGTCGTCCCCGTCCGGCCCGGCCCTCGACCGCTCAGGTCGGAGGAGTAGGCCCGAGGATCGAGAAGAACGCCCCCTGTGGATCGGTGAGCACCGCGAACCGGCCCCGGGGCAGATCGGTCGGCGGGAGGAACACCTGCCCGCCCAACCGGTGCGCCTCGTCGGCGAAAGCGTCGGTGTCGGACACCGCGAAGTAGATCATCCAGTGCGACGGGAGGTCGCCCCAGTCTTCGCCGATCATGGGCATCATGCCGGCGACGGAGCGGCCAGTCAGCTGCCAGGTGGTGTAGGTGACCGGGCCCATCGGTTGGTCGTCCGCCGTCCAGCCGAAGACCGACCCGTAGAACTCCTTCGCCCTGTCCCACTCCCGGGTGGTCAGCTCGGCCCAGGTCAGCGAGCCGGGCACGTCGAACACGTCCGCGCCGGGCATGCCGAGCGACTGCCACACCCCGAACGGAGCCCCGGCCGGGTCGGCGAAGAGCGCCATCCGCCGGGAGCCCGGGATGTCGACGGGATCTGTCAGGACCCGGCCACCGGCGGCGGTCACCCGCTGGCCGGCCGCGTCGGCGTCGTCCGTCGCCAGGTAGATCAACCAGGCGGGCGGCCGTTGCAGGCCGGCATTCGGCCCGGTACCGGCCACCGGTCTGCCCTGCTGGTGGAAGACGAGGTGACCGGCGGCCGTGGGTCCCGAATCCGCCCCAGCGACGGCCCAGCCGAACAGGGGCGCGTAGAAGCGCGCCGCGCCAGCGGGGTCGGTGGTGAACAGGTCGACCCAGGCGGGTGTCCCCGGTGATGGCTCGGTCATGGATCGGCTCCGGTTCCTGTGCTCGTCGGGGCGACTCGTCGCTCGATTGATGGTCGTACCCGGGGGCCGACAGGCGAGGGCGATCAACCCGCGCCGGGGCGGGCCAGGGCGATGACGTTGAAGAGGGCACCGTGGGGATCGCGCAGGGCGGCGAAGCGCCCGGCCGGGATGTCCCGGGGTGGGACCAGGATGGTGCCGCCCAGTGCGGCGGCGCGGGCCGCAGCCGCGTCGGCGTCGGCAACCGCGAAGTACACCGACCAGTACGCGGGTAGGTCCGCGGGGTAGCCGTCGCCCAGCGGAGGCGTCATCCCGGCCACGATCCGGGTGCCGAGCCGCCAGCCGGTGTAGGTGAACGAGTCCATCGGCTGATCGTCCGGATGCCAGCCGAAGACCAGCTCGTAGAAGATCTTCGCGCCCTCAGGGTCGGGGGTGACCAGCTCGTTCCAGCTCATCGCGCCCGGCACGTCGAAGACCTCGGCCCCCGGCATCGCCATCGGCTGCCAGACGCTGAACGATGCCCCGGCCGGGTCGGCGAAGACCGCCATCCGCCCTCGGTCGAAGACCTCGAACGGGGGTACCACCACCTGCCCGCCGGCCCGCTCGACCCGGCGGGCCACCAGGTCCGCGTCGTCGGTCGCCAGGTACGTCGACCAGATCGGCACCTGGTCCGGGATGGCCGGCGGTCCGGCGCCGGCCACCGCCCGGCCGCCGAGGAGGAAGACGGTGTAACCGCCTGCCTCCGGCTCGGGGTCGATCCGGCCGGTCCAGCCGAACAGCTCCGGGTAGAACCGCCGCGCGTCGGCGAGACCCGGGGTGGCCAGGTCGGCCCAGCAGGGTGTGCCCGGCGGGACGGTGCTCACGTCGGCCCCTCTCGGCTGGGGGGCGGCCACGCCGGCAGCCCTGCCGGCATCGTGGCACCGAATCCCCGTCGTACGGGGCAGATCGGGCAGAACGTCAGCTGAACCGTCGACCCTCGTCCCGCCGCCGCCCGCCGCGCCGCGTCTCTCGCCTAGCGTCGCACCGGCGTTTCCTCGTGGACCGGACCGGACCGGACCCCGGGGTGCCGGCTCAGCCGAGCGGGGCGGGCAGCGGGGTGGTGTGCAGCACCGACAGCCGGGAGACCGCCCGGGTCAGCACCACGTACAGCCGGTGCAGGCCGCGCGGCTCGGCCGCGACGATCGCGGCCGGCTCGACGACCACGACGTGGTCGTACTCCAGGCCCTTGACCAGGGTCGCGGGCACCACGGTGACCCGCTCCGCGGTCTGCACGTCGTCGGCGGTCGCGGTGGCGACGCCCGCCGCGGCGAGCGCCGCGCGGAGCCGGTCCACCGCGTCGTCGGCGGCGATCACCCCGACCGAGCCGTCGTGCGCGAGCGCCGCCCGCACCTCGGCCACCGTCGCCGCCGTCAGGTCGGTCACGGTACGCACGTCGAGCGCGCCGTCGTGGCGCAGCGACTCCGCCGCGGGTACGTCCACCGCGAGCGCCGGCAGCAGCCGGTTGGCGAACGCGACCACCACCGCGGGCACCCGGAAGCCGATGCTCAGTGGCACCACGGCCGCGTCCGGCTTGCCCAGGTGGGCCAGGGACTCCCGCCAGTCGGTGGCGGCCCACGGCGCGGTGCCCTGGGCCAGGTCGCCGAGGAGGGTGATCGAGCCGTGCTCGCTGCGCCGGGCGATGGCCCGGCACTGCATGGGGGAGAGGTCCTGCGCCTCGTCGACCACCACGTGTCCGAAGCCGGCCGGCCGCTCCAGCAGCCCGGCGGCCTCGTCGATCAGCACCGTGTCGGCGGCGGTCCATTTCGTCGCCCTCGGGGTGCGGCCGAGTGTGGTGCCGGTCGTCGTCCGGCGCCGCGCGGGCGCGACGTCCGTTGCCACCTGCTCGCCGCCCGGTGCCGTCCTGCCGAGCAGCAGCGCCTGCTCCTCGGCGGTGAGCAGCCCGTCGGCCGCGGCGGCGAGCGCGGCCGGGTCGCCGAGCAGGGTGTGCACCAGCCCCTCCGGGGTGAGCGCCGGCCAGACCGCGTCGAGGAATTCGGTCACCGGCTTCGCCTTGGCCATCCGGCGCAGCCAGGCGTCGCTCGGTGACTCGGCGCGGCGGGCCTCGGCCTGGCGTTGCAGCAGCCCCACCACCCGGGCCCGGACCCGTTCCCGGCCGGTGGCGTAGGGCAGCCCCTCGCGGCGGGTCTCCTCGACGATCCGGTGCAGCGGGTCCAGGCCGATCCGCCAGCGGAACGACCCGTCCGACACCATGATCGGCTCGGTCGGCGCCCCGATGTGCGCCTCGACGGCGCGGTGCAGCACCTCCGCCATCCGGACGTCGTGCTTGAGGGTCGCCACCGCCGGGTCCTCGACCGCGCGTACCGGCACCCGGGTGACCAGGTCCTCCACCGTGGCCTGCGCGACCTCGACCTCGCCGAGCGCCGGCAGCACCGCCGCGATGTACGACAGGAACGCCCGGTTCGGTCCGACGATCAGCACACCGGCCCGGCGCAGCCGCTCCCGGTGCAGATAGAGCAGGTACGCGGCGCGGTGCAGCCCGACGGCGGTCTTGCCGGTGCCCGGCGCGCCCTGGACGCAGATCGAGTCGGCCAGGTCGGCGCGGACCAGCTCGTCCTGTTCCGGCTGGATGGTGGCGACGATGTCCCGCATCGGCCCGACGCGGGGGCGCTCGATCTCGGCGGTGAGGATCCGGCTGGCCGTGCCCAGCTCCTCGCCCCGGTCCAGGTGCTCGTCCTCGAAGCTGGTCAGCGCGCCACCGCTGAATCCGAAGCGACGCCGGACGGCGACGCCCTGCGGGTCGCGGGCGCTGGCCCGGTAGAACGACCGGGAGACCGGCGCCCGCCAGTCCAGCACCAGCGGTTCGCCCCGCTCGTCGGTGACGTGCCGGCGGCCGACGTGGTATTCCCGCCCGGCGTGTTCCGCGCCCTGCTCGCCGCTGTGCCGGCCGTCGGCGGTCCCGCCGCTGTGCTGGCCGTCGGCGGTCCCGCCGAAATCGAGCCGGCCGTCGGCGGTCCCGCCGAAGTCGAGCCGGCCGAAGAAGAGCGGGGTGGTCGGGTCGTCGGCCAGCTCGGCCACCCGTCGGGCCATGTGCCGGCCGAGCTGCTCGGCGGTGTACGCGTCGCCGGCGACCTTGTCACCGGTGGCGAAGAGCGCCTCGGCGCGTTCCCGCATCTGGCGTAGGGCGAGGCGGGAGGTGTCCAGGTGGGCCCGCTCGGCGGCGAGCTCCGCGTCCAGGGTCTGTTCTTGGGCGTGCAGGGTCATCCACGTACTCCTCAGACACGGGGAAAAACGCTGCCGCTCGCGTTTCCGACTCGTCGGTCGGCGCGGGGACGTCCGCTGCGGTGCTTACTCACCGCGGCCGTCGGGCGGAAGGGAACAGCCTACTCCCGTCCCGGGGAGCGGCAACCGATTTTCCGTCCGCTCCGGAGGGGTGGTACCGCAGGTCGACGACGTCGCGCCGCTGCTGGTCGAGGCTCCAGTCGGAGACCTCGGTCAGGTCGACCGTGACCCGGAGGGTGCCGGTTTCGCCGGACGGGAGTTCGGCGAGCACCTCGCCGCGGGGCGAGACGACCATGCTCGGGCAGTGCTGGCGTGGGTCGGCGAGGTTGGCGGCGAACACGAACCGCTGGTTCTCGGCGGCCCGGCTGACCAGGTGGCTGCGCCAGACCCCCGGGGTGGCCTCCGGGCTGGCGGCGTTGGTCAGGAAGACGAAGGCGGCCGCGCCGGAGCGAGCGAGGTGCTGCCACTGCTCCGGGTAACGGATCTCCCGGCAGAGCTGCACGCCCACCACGAGATCTCCCCACGGCTGGCGTACGGCGAGCGTCGGCAGCGCGGTGCCGGCCCGCAGCACGGGGCGTTCGTTCATCGCCAGGTTGATCTTCCGGTAGTTCCACCGGTCGCCCGAGGGCGAGAAGTACAGGGCGGCGTTCCACCAGGCGTCCTCCTCGGGGAGCAGTGACCCGCAGAAGACGTGCACGCCCCGGCGTGCGGCGAGCCCGGCCAGCGTCCCGATCGCGTCGGCGAGGGCGTCCCGGTCGAGGGTGGCCAGCGGCCCGAGATCGGGGGCGTAGCCGGAGAGGGCGCCCTCGGGCAGCAGCACGACGTCGTCCGGTCGGCTCTGCGCCAGCACCTCACCGATCGCCGCGAGGTTTGGCATCGATGTCCCAGCCGGTGGGGATCTGGCCGATGGTCACGGACGTCCTCATGCCGAGATCCTGCCCCGGCCCGGCTCCGGACCGGTCGCCGGGCGGGGCGATGGTGCGGGGGAGTCGGGGCCGGGATCATGGGGGGATGACCGAGGCGCGTCCCGAGCAGCGCCGGATGACGATCAGCGACCCGCAGGTGATGCGGGCGCTGGCCCATCCGGCCCGAATCGCGATCATGGAATATCTGAGCACCCGCGAGGCCGGCGGGACGGCGACCGAGTGCGCCGAGATCGTCGGGCTGTCGCCGAGCGCGACCAGCTACCACCTGCGGGCGCTGGCGAAGTTCGGCCTGGTCGAGCAGGCGCCGAGCCGGGGCGACGCGCGGGAGCGAGTGTGGCGCACCTTCAGCAGCAACTGGATGGTCGAGCCCGGCCAGGGCGCCGGGCCGGAGGTCCGGGCCGCCGAGCAGGCCCTGGTGGAGGCGCACGCGGCCCGGGACATGGAGCGAACCCGTGAGTGGCTGCGGCGGGCCGGGGACGAGCCCGCCGAATGGTACGAAGTGGCCCTGTTCAGCGACACGCTGCTGCTGCTCACCGCCGAGGAGTTGGCCGAGCTGAACGAGTCCGTGATGGCGCTGTTCGACCCGTACCGGCAGCGGAACCGGCGGGCCGATCCGCCGCCGGGGGCCCGCCCGGTGGCTGTGCAGTACAAGGTGGTGCCGCTGCCGTAGCGGAGGGGGTTGCGTGGGTCAGTTGTGAAGGATTATTTTCGAAGCATGTCCTTCACAACTGGTCCGTCGCGCTGGTCGGACGTCTGGCTCGCCGCCGCCGCCCGGGGCACCACGATCTGCGGCGAGTTCCTGGCCGCCACCGCGCTGGCGCTGGCCCTCCAGGCCTCCGGCGCCGGCAGCCTCGCCGTCTCCGGCCTGCTGCTCGCCGCCACCCTGCCGCTGGTGGTGCTCGCCCCGCTGGCCGGGCGCGTCGCCGACCGGGTGGACAGCCGCACCCTGCTGGTCACCGTCGGCGCGGTGCAGTCGGCGATCTGCCTGCTGCTCGCGTACGCCGCACAGCCGGTGGTGATCGTGGCGCTGGTGGGGCTGCTCGCCTGCGGGCTCGCGCTGACCCAGCCCTGCCTGGCGGCCCTGCTCCCGGCGATGGTCCGCCGCGACGACCTGCCCCGGGCCAGCGCGGTGCACCAGACCGCCGTGTCCGTCGGCGCGCTGGGCGGCCCGGTGCTGGCCGGGCTTCTGGTGGGCGGGTTCGGCACCCGGATGCCGCTCCTGCTGAACGCGGCGAGCTACCTCGCACTGGTCGCCGCCGGGGTGCTGCTGCGCACCCGGCGGGGTGGCCGGCCGACCGCGCCCGCGGCCGGGGCCGCCGCCGCAGCCGTCCCGGTCTGGAAGCTTCGACAGGACCCGTTGATGCTCGCCATGGTGGTCACCACCGCCGCGGTGATCACGGCGATCGGCGGCATCAACGTCATCGAGGTCTTCTTCATCCGCGAGACCCTGGACGCCTCCGCCACCGTCTACGGGCTGGTGGGCGCCGCCTGGATGGCCGGGATGCTGCCGGGCAGCTGGCTCGCCGCCCGGCTGGCCCGCCGGCTCACCGACGACGGCGCCCTGCTGTACGGCGTGCTCCTGACGCTCGGTGGCTGCTCCCTGATGGTGGTGCTCGCGGCCGCCGTGCCGGCGGCCGCGCTGCTGGTCCCGCTCTGGCTGGTGGGCGGTGCGGCGAACGGCGGGGACAACGTCTTCGCCAACGTGCTGACGGCCCGCCGGGTGCCGGAGGCGGTGCGCGCCCGGGCGTACGCGGTCAACGGCGCGGCGGTGCAGGGCGGGTCGATGGCCGGGTACCTGATCGGCGGCGCGCTGCTGGCCGTGCTGCCGCCCCGACCGCTGATCGCCGGCCTCGGGATCGCCGGCCTGCTGGTGGCGGTCGCGTTCGTCCCCGTCGTCTGCCGGTCGGTCCGCCGGGCCCGGCCCGACGGGAGCCCGACGGCGGCGCCGGCCGCGACCAGCGGTCCGGCGGATGCGGAGTTGGCCACTCCCCGGGCCGCCCGCTGAGCCGGCGCCGACCGGCGGGGATACCGTCGGGTCATGGCTGAGCGCGTGGCACGCCCCCGGGTAGGGCACATCCAGTTCCTGAACTGCCTGCCGATCTACTGGGGGCTGATGCGCTCCGGCGCGCTGCTCGACGTCGACCTGCACAAGGACTCCCCGGACCGGCTCAGTGCCGCGCTCGTCGCCGGTGACCTGGACATCGGCCCGATCTCGCACGTGGAGTACCTGCGGCACGCCGACGAGCTGCTGCTCCTGCCCGACCTGGCGGTGGGCAGCGACGGGCCGGTGCTCTCGGTCAACGTGGTCTCCACCAAGCCGCTCGCCGAGCTGGACGGCGGCCGGGTCGCCCTCGGCTCGACCTCGCGGACCGGCGTGCTGCTCGCCCGGTTGCTGCTCGGCGAGCGGTACGGGGTCCGCCCCGAGTACTTCCGCTGCCCGCCCGACCTGACCCAGATGCTGCTGGAAGCGGATGCCGGCGTGCTCATCGGCGACGTGGCGCTGCGCGCGCTCTACGAGGCGCCCCGCCGCGGCCTGGAGGTGACCGACCTCGGGCAGGCCTGGCGCGACTGGACCGGGCTGCCGATGGTCTTCGCCGTCTGGGCGGTACGCCGCGACTTCGCCGCCGCCCACCCGGGCATGGTCAAGGAGGTGCACGAGGCGTTCCTGCGCTCCCGCGACCTCTGCCTGGCCGAGCTGGACCAGGTCGCCGAGGCAGCCGCCCGCTGGGAGCCGTTCGACGCGGCGACCCTGGCCACCTACTTCCGTACCCTCGACTTCTCGCTGGGCGAGCGGCAGGTCGCCGGCCTGCGCGAGTTCGCCCGGCGGGCCGCGGCGATCGGTGAGGCCCCGGCGCTGCCCGACGGCGGCCCGGAGTTCTTCGCCGGCTGACCGCGCCGCGCGGGCCAACCCGCCGAAACGGCGATGTGGCGGTGCCCCCGGGACCGGGGCACCGCCACATCGGGCGTGACGGGAGCAGGCTCAGGTGTCGGAGCGGAGCACCGCCTCGGTGATCTTCTGGCAGTTCTTCATGCCGTAGTCGTAGCCCATCCCGATCGGGTAGCGGACCATCACGCCCATCGTCCAGTTGTCGCCGATGGCCAGGCAGTTGACGTGCATCTCCTGCTCGCGGGTCCGGTCGACCCAGCCGTTCTTGATGGCGATGGTCTTCTGCTCGGCCTCGGGGAACGCCTTGCGGATCCCGAAGTCACCCTCGCCGCGCACCTGCCGCATCTCGTTCAGCAGCCACTGCGTCCACTTCGGACCGGCGGCGCGACCGTCCTTGATGCAGGCGCCGAGCCGCGCGGTGTCCCGGGGGGAGAGGTTCGTCCGGCTCCAGCCGCCGTCGGCGGCCGGACCGCTGTCGGTGGTCTTGCAGATGGAGACCATCCGCTTGATCGAAGGGGACCGCCCGACGCTGTTGTAGAACTTCTCGGCGAGGGTGTTGTCACTGTCCCGGATGATCCGGGTGGCCTCGGCGAGCCTGGCGTCGCTCGGCTCCTGGCCGGCGTCGTCGGCCCGGCGCAGGTAGTCGGCGACGATCCAGGACTTGATCAGCGACGCGGTGGTGCTGGTCTCGCCCATGTTCTTCGAGCCGATGATCTTCCCGGTCCGGGTGTCCAGCACGCTCCAGGCGTACCAGCCCTTGATGTCGAGGTCGATCTGCTTGTCCGCGAACGGCAGCGGCTCCAGCGACGGCGACGGGGACGGCGTCGGCTTCGCGCGGCTGCTGCGGTCGGTCGGCGCCGTGGTGGTGCGGTCCGGGTTGGACGGGTCGCCCCAGTGCGACGCGGCGCTGGACACCAGCGGGGAGCCGGGCAGCAGCCGGAGCGAGACCAGCACCAGACCGATCATGATGGCCGCGAAGGCGATCAGCTTGAGCGGCTGGTTGTCCCGCCGGCCGCCGCGGTCACCGCGACGGTTGCCGGCCATCAGAGCTTCCCGACGGGCTGCGGCACCTTGAGGGCGGCGCCGGGCTGCGGGCTGACCAGCTGGGTGGCGACGCTGGCGCAGATCTTCGCGCCGTACTCCGGATACTCCGGATTGCTGCTCTGCGGGTACCGCAGCATCACGGCGAGGCTCCACTTGTCGGTGACGGCGAGGCAGTTGACGTGCCAGTTGCCGTCGTAGTTGAGGGGGGTCCAGCCGTTCTTGATGGCGACCGGGCCCTGCGCCTTGATCTCGGCGGGCAGGCCGTCGATGATGCCCCACCTGCCGCCGCCGGACTTGGCCTGCTGCACCTTGACGCTGCCCCGGACGTTGGCCATCTCGTTGAGGACCCACTTGGTCCACTTCCCGGCGGCCTTGCCGTCGGCGATGCAGTCGCCGAGCCGGACCGCGTCCCGAGGGGACATCCGGGTGAAGCTCCACCAGCCGTTGTACATGGCGGGGGCGGGGGGTCCACTGCGGGTGGTGTCGGTGAGGCCGCAGATCTTGATGGCCCGCTGGATCACCGGGTCCGGCTTTCCGTTCGGTTGCGGCTTGTACGACCCGCCGGCCGCCGCGTACACCTTGTTGGCCCCGACGTCGTTGCTGTCCCGGATGGCCAGGCTGGCCCAATTCTTCAGCGCGGAGGTCGGCTGCTTGTCGCCGAGCTGGCGCAGGTAGTCGGAGACGATCCAGGCCTTGAGCATCGACTCGGTCGAGTTGGTCGAGGCCATGTTCTTGGAACCGGAGACCTGGCCGGTCGTCCGGTCCATCAGGGCCCAGCCGAAGAAGTCGCCCTTGAAGTTCACCGCGACCGGGCCGGCGGTGAGGGTCGGCGGCGGTGGCGCGGTCGGCGTGGGGGCGGGCACCTGTTCGACGGCGCCGCCGCCGATGCCGCCGAGCCCGCCGCCGTCGCCGGCCAGCTTCGCGTACGCGGTGGGCACCAGCAGACCGGCGCCGAGCAGGACCGCCAGGACGGCAAGCACCATGGTCACGCGGGATCGCATGAGTGGGTGAGCTCCAGATGTCAGGGCCGGGGGGACCGGCTGTTTTCCGAATGTGTCGGCCTGACCGCCGAGGCCGGGGGAGGTGGCCGTCGTCTTTGGTGGCGATCGTCAGCAGCCGATCGGTGTGACGCGGGGAAGTCTACGTCCGGACAGGCGACGCGCCAGAACCTGACGCCCGGCAACTTGCCGCGAAGCCGGGATTAAACGCCGGTATGCCGCCCTTGAGAGGATTCACCTTCTCTCGGTGACGCAAGTCATAGCAGTGACCTGGGCCTGGTGCCCACCCCCCGCGGCCGGCCGGTGACGGAAAGGCACCTCGGAATCCTGTTACACCCTCTGGTGTCATCAGGGGCGAGCTGTAACACTTGGTGTCATGTATGGCAACGACTTCGCCGCCGAGGAGGACACGCCCGGCGGTGGCTTGCTCGGCCAGGTCGAGGCGGCCGAGGCCGCGCTGCGTGCGGCGGCCGCCCGTGGCCGGGCCGACGGTCCCGGCCCCGGCGGTGACCTGGCGGCCTACTTCGCCGAGGTGATCGACGCCGACCAGAAGATCGAGCCGCGCGACTGGATGCCCGAGGCGTACCGCCGGACGCTGATCCGGCAGATCGCCCAGCACGCGCACTCCGAGATCATCGGGATGCAGCCGGAGGGGAACTGGATCAGCCGCGCCCCCTCGCTCAAGCGCAAGGCGATCCTGCTGGCCAAGGTCCAGGACGAGGCCGGGCACGGCCTCTACCTCTACGCCGCCGCCGAGACCCTCGGGGTCAGCCGCGACGAACTCGTCCAGCTCCTGCTCGACGGCCGGCAGAAGTACAGCTCGATCTTCAACTACCCGACCCTGAACTGGGCCGACGTGGGCGCGATCGGCTGGCTCGTGGACGGCGCGGCGATCGTCAACCAGGTCCCGCTCTGCCGCTGCTCCTACGGGCCGTACGCCCGGGCCATGATCCGGGTCTGCAAGGAGGAGTCGTTCCACCAGCGGCAGGGCTACGAGATCCTGCACGTGATGGCCCACGGCACCCCGGAGCAGAAGGCGATGGCCCAGGACGCCGTGGACCGCTGGTGGTACCCGTCGCTGGCCATGTTCGGCCCGCCGGACGGTGACTCGACCCACTCCGAGCAGTCGATGGCCTGGAAGATCAAGCGGTTCTCCAACGACGAGCTGCGCCAGCGCTTCGTGGACATGTGCGTGCAACAGGCCGAGATCCTCGGCCTGCGGATCCCCGACCCCGACCTGCGCTGGAACGACGAGCGGCAGGCGTACGACTACACCCAGCCGGACTACGACGAGCTGATGCGGGTGATCAAGGGCAACGGGCCGTGCAACCGGCAGCGGATGGAGCACCGCCGGGCCGCCCACGCCGACGGCGCCTGGGTACGCGAGGCCGCCGCGGCGTACGCCGCCAAGCGGACGGTGCAGAAGGAGAAGGTGGCCGCGTGAGCACTGCTGGACACACGCCGCTCTGGGAGGTCTTCGTGCGGGCGCGGCGCGGGCTGTCGCACACCCACGTCGGCAGCCTGCACGCCCCCGACGCCGAACTGGCCCTGCGCAACGCCCGGGATCTCTACACCCGCCGGCAGGAGGGCGTCTCGATCTGGGTGGTGCCGGCGAGCGCGATCACCGCGTCCAGCCCGGACGAGAAGGACGCCTTCTTCGACCCGGCCGCCGACAAGGTCTACCGCCACCCCACCTTCTATGAGGTGCCGGACGGGGTGGCCCACCTGTGAACGGCCCCTTCGACTTCGTCCTCTCCCTCGGCGACGACGCCCTCGTGGCGGCACAGCGGCTCGGCGAGTGGGCCACCCGCGCGCCGGAGATGGAGGAGGACATCGCGCTGGCCAACATCGCCCTCGACCAGCTCGGTGCCGCCCGCCTGCTGCTGACGTACGCGGGTGAGCTGGAGGGCGCCGGCCGGGACGAGGACGCGCTGGCGTACCTGCGCGACGACCGGGAGTTCCGCAACTGCCTGCTGGTGGAGCTGCCCAACGGCGACTTCGCGGTGACCATGGTGAAGCTGCTGCTGCTCTCGGCGTACCAGGTGCCGCTCTACACCGCGCTGGCCGGCTGCGCCGACGAGCGGCTCGCCGCGATCGGCGCCAAGGCGCGCAAGGAGTCGGCGTACCACCTGGACCACTCCTCGCTCTGGGTGAAGCGCCTCGGCGACGGCACCGAGGAGTCGCACCGCCGGGCCCAGGCCGCGGTGGACCAGGTCTGGCCGTACCACCACGAGCTGTTCACGGCGGATCCGGCGGCGCCGGTCGACCCGGCCACCCTGCGGGCCGACTTCGACGCCGTCGTCTCCGCTGTGTTCGACGAGGCGACACTGACCCGCCCGGAGACCGGCTGGACGCCGGGCGGCGGCCGGGACGGCGTGCACACCGAGCACCTGTCGTACCTGCTCGCCGAGATGCAGGTGCTGCACCGGGCGCACCCGGGGGCGACGTGGTAGCTCCCCGGGAGGCCGTGGCGGCGGTGGTGGACCCGGAGATCCGGGTGATCACCATCGACGAGCTCGGCATCCTGCGGGCGGTCGACGAGGACCCGGCCACCGGCCGGGTGGTCGTCACCATCACCCCCACCTACACCGGCTGCCCGGCGATGGATGTGATCCGCTCCGACATCCGCCGGGCCCTGGCGGCCGCCGGCCACCCCGACGCCGAGGTCCGGACGGTCTACAGCCCGGCCTGGAGCACCGACTGGATCTCCGACACCGGGCGGGCGAAGCTGGCCGACGCGGGCATCGCCCCGCCGGCCCCGGTGCGCGCCGGCACCGTCGTACCGTTGACGCTGGCGGTTCGCTGCCCGCGCTGCGGCTCGCTGGAGACCGAGCAGGTCAGCCGGTTCGGCTCCACCGCGTGCAAGGCGCTTTTGCGGTGCCGTTCCTGCTTTGAACCCTTCGACCACCTGAAGGCGCTGTGACTGTCACGATCACCCGACCGGTCCGTCGCCGGCCGGCCTTCCACCCGCTGGATGTCGCCGCCGTCGACCGGCTCACCGACGACGCCGTGGCGATCACCTTCGCCGTGCCCGAGGAGCTGCGGGAGACCTTCGCGTTCTCCGCCGGCCAGCACCTCACCGTGCGGCGTGCCGGGGAGGACGGCGCGGAGGTGCGGCGGTCGTACTCCATCTGCTCCACGCCGGACGACCTGGCCCGGCACGGCCGGCTCCGGATCGGCGTGCGGGAGATCCCCGGCGGCGCCTTCTCGGCGTACGCCTGCGGCGCCCTGCGCCACGGTGACACCGTCGAGGTGCTGCCCCCGCTGGGGCACTTCACCACCGCGTTCGCGCCGGACCGGGTCCGCCACTACGGCGCGGTGGTCGCGGGCTCCGGCATCACCCCGGTGCTCGCGCTGGTCGCGACGGCCCTGGCCGTCGAGCCGGCCAGCACCTTCACCCTGGTGTACGGCAACCGCACCGCGAACACCGTGATGTTCGCCGAGGAACTGGCCGACCTGAAGGACCGCTATCCGACCCGGCTGCACCTGGTGCACGTGCTCTCCCGGGAGGAGGGCGAGTCGCCGCTGCTGTCCGGGCGGATCGACGCGGAGCGGCTGGGCCGACTGCTGGAGACCATCGTGCCGGGCGACGTGATCGAGGAGTGGTTCCTCTGCGGCCCGTACGCGATGGTGGTGGCCGCCCGGGAGCTGCTGACCGGGCGCGGCCTGCCGGAGTCGGCGGTGCACACCGAGCTGTTCCACGTCGACGCGCCGCCGGAGCCGGTGCGGCGCCCCGGTGACGAGCCGGGGGCCGGGGCCGAGGTGACCATCGTGCTGGACGGCCGGTCGTCGCGCTTCACCATGGGCCGCGACGAGCGGGTGCTGGACGCCGCGCTCAAGGTCCGCAGCGAGCTGCCGTACGCCTGCAAGGGCGGCGTCTGCTCGACCTGCAAGGCGAAGGTGGTCTCCGGCGAGGTGACCATGGCCCGCAACTACGCGCTGGAGCCGGACGAGCTGGCCGCCGGGTACGTGCTGACCTGCCAGTCCAGCCCGACCACCGACAGCCTCACCGTCGACTACGACGCGTGACCGGCATCCCCGCCCGAAGGGTGGGATGGACGACAGAGACGGGACACCCCGGAGGAGACCTTCCGGGGTCGACGTAGGCTCGGAGGCGTGACGGTGAGCCGGGAGATCGACGACATCCTGCAGCGCGGCGCGGACGGCGGGCGGATCACGCCCGACGAGGCCCTGCTGCTCTACACCGAGGCGCCCTTCCACGCGTTGGGCGAGGCGGCGGACGCGGTGCGCCGTCGGCGCTACCCGGACAACATCGTCACCTACCTGATCGACCGCAACATCAACTACACGAACGTCTGCGTGACGGCGTGCAAGTTCTGCGCGTTCTACCGGGCCCCCAAGCACAAGGAGGGGTGGACCCACCCGACCGAGGAGATCCTGCGCCGCTGCGGCGAGGCGGTCGAGCTGGGCGCCACCCAGGTGATGCTCCAGGGCGGTCACCACCCGGACTACGGGGTGGAGTACTACGAGGAGCTCTTCTCCTCGGTCAAGCAGGCGTACCCGCAGCTCGCCATCCACTCGATCGGGCCGAGCGAGATCCTGCACATGGCGAAGGTCTCCGGGGTCAGCCTGGACGAGGCGATCGCCCGGATCAAGGCCGCCGGGCTCGACTCGATCGCCGGCGCCGGCGCGGAGATGCTCCCCGACCGGCCGCGCAAGGCGATCGCCCCGCTGAAGGAGTCGGGCGCGCGCTGGCTGGAGGTCATGGAGCTGGCGCACCGGCAGGGCCTCGAGTCGACCGCCACGATGATGATGGGCACCGGCGAGACCAACGCCGAGCGCATCGAGCACCTGCGGATGATCCGCGACGTGCAGGACCGGACCGGGGGCTTCCGGGCGTTCATCCCCTGGACGTACCAGCCGGAGAACAACCACCTCAAGGGCCGGACCCAGGCCACCACCCTGGAGTACCTGCGGCTGGTCGCGGTGGCCCGGCTCTTCTTCGAGACCGTCCCGCACCTGCAGGCCTCCTGGCTCACCACCGGCAAGGACGCCGGCCAGCTCGCGCTGCACATGGGCGTCGACGACCTGGGCTCGATCATGCTGGAGGAGAACGTCATCTCCTCGGCCGGCGCCCGGCACCGCTCCAACCTGCACGAGCTGATCGGGATGATCCGTACCGCCGGCCGGATCCCGGCCCAGCGGGACACCCTCTACAACCGGCTGGCCGTGCACCACACGCCGGCGGACGACCCGACGGACGAGCGGGTGGTCTCGCACTTCTCCTCGATCGCGATGCCGGGCGGTGGCGCCGGAAAGACGCTGCCGCTGGTGGAGGCGCACTGACCCGCTGACGGCCGGCCCCGGTGGTGATCGTCCGATCGGCCACCGGGGTTCCGCCGAGCGGGCGTATTCCGCCACGTGGCGGGGGGTGCTGGCCCCGCAGATCGCCATCAATCCCGGCAATTCGGGGCTGATCGCTCATTGCGCAGGTCATAACGGTTCGGGTTGAAGGGTGGCGAGGGGCATCGACGGCCGCTAACGTGCGGCGGCGTACCTCTCATTCTTCCCACGGGGGAAACCTTTCATGAGCTTCCACAACCGACCGCTCGCGCGGCTCGGCGCTGCCAGCCTGCTCGCCGCCGGCGCGCTCGCCGCCTTCGGCGCCCCGGCGCACGCCGCCGGCACCGAGACCGACCTGTCGCTCGACGTGGTCGGCACCCGGGTCGCCACCAACGCCGGTGAGAAGATCGCCTTCGCCAAGGTGCGTAACCTCGGGCAGAACACGCCGAGCGAGCTGTTCATCCACGCCGACCTCGCCGGCTTCGATTTCAGCAAGTTCACGATCTGGCCGCTCGACACGAGCAACTGCAACCCCGAGGGCGAGCGCGACGAGGTGCGGGCCTGGACGTGCGCCGTGCCGCAGGAGCAGCTGCCCGGCCCGGGCGAGACCCTGGAGTTCCCGCTCCTGGCCTTCAAGGCGAACTCGACCGCGACGAGCTACTCCGGCGACGTCACGTACACGATCTCCTCGAAGGACGACACCAACCCGGCGAACAACACCCGGGTCGGGAAGCTGGAGTTCACCGCGGAGCAGGGCGTCGATCTGGGCGTGCTGGTCTCGGACGTGACCAAGGCCGTCGAGCCGCCGGCCAACGATCCGGAGGCGCCGAACAACCAGCCGCTCTACCCCGGTGACAGCACCATGGCCTTCGGCACCCTGGTCAACCAGGGCGACCGCACCACTGACGGGGTGCGGCTGACCATCAAGCTGCCCGAGGATGTCACCTTCTCGCTCAAGTTCACCGACTGCGTCCACTCGGCCGACAACCGGACGGCCACCTGCGACCTCACCGACCTTCAGTTGGCCGAGGGCGGTGACGCGCTCTACTTCCAGCTCCCCATCCACGTCGCCGGGGACGTCAAGGCGCCGGTCGCCCTCAAGCCCGGCACGGTCACCGCGGTCGCGCTCGGCCAGCTGGACCCGGAGGTGAAGCCCCTGGCGCCGGCCAAGCCGAAGCTGCCGGCGGGGATGAAGCTGGCACCGGCGCACGAGATCGACCCGAGCGACAACAGCGACGACTTCGCGGTGATCGTGGCGGCGAAGCCGAACGGTGGCGGTGGTGGCACCGGTGGCGACAGCGGCACCGGCGGCGGCGGTCTGCCGGTGACCGGCCCGCAGGCGGGTCTGATCGGTGGCGTCGGTGTCGCGGCGGCGATCGCCGGTGGGGTGCTGTTCCTGGCGGCGCGTCGGCGCCGGGTGGTGCTGGTGACGCCGGGCGACGAGAAGCCGACGGCCTGAGGTACGTCCTCCATCGGCCCGTGAGGGCCGTTCACATAACGCAGGGCGGTGCGGGCGGGATGGGAAACCATCCCGCCCGCACCTATTCCCGCCACCGGCCACGGAGGACGGTCGTTTCTCGAACGGCCAGGTGGTGGTCCGGAGATGCTGAACGGTTCGGCCGTTCGGGGGAGGTGGCGGCCACCTCGAGGCCGACAAGGGCCATCAATACCGGCACTTCGTGGTCGTCCGCCGGTGTTGGACGCCGAGTCGCCCGGCGCGCGGGGTGGCGAGGTGTATCGCCGGCCGCTAACGTCCGCCCGACCCACCTTTTTTCTTCCCACGGGGGAACCTTTCATGATCTTCCACAACCGACCGTTGGCGCGGATCGGTGCCGCCGCCCTGCTCGCCTCCGGCGCGTTCACCGCGCTGGGCGTGCCGGCGTACGCGGCGGGCACCGGGACCGACCTGTCGCTCGACGTCGCCGGCACCCGCATCGCGGCGGACGTCGAGGGCAAGGCCGCGTTCGTCAAGATCAGCAACAAGGGTGAGAACACGCCGTCGACGGCGCAGGTCATCATCGACATCGCCAAGCTCGACCCGGCGAAGGCGGGCGTGCTGCCGTTCGCCGACGAGTGCGAGCCCGGCACCGCCAGCACCTGGGTGTGCACCCTGACCGAGCGGGAGATCCCGGCCCCCGGCGCCACCGTGGAGCTGCCGCTGGTCATCTTCAAGGACACCGTGCCGGGCGCGTACTCGGCGCCGGTCACCTTCACCGTGCAGTCGCCGGAGGACACCAACCCGGCCAACGACTCCAAGACCGTCCAGGTCGAGTTCACCGAGGAGAACGGCGTCGACCTCTCCGTACTGGCCCCGGACGTCGACCGCCGGATCGAGCCGGAGCACTGGGACACCGACCCGGCCAAGGCGCCGCTGCTGAAGCCGGGCGAGGAGACGATCGCCCAGGCGTACATCTTCAACCAGGGCGACATGATCGCCGACGGTCTCGACCTGAAGGTCACCCTCCCCAAGGGGGTCACCTTCAGCCGGGACCTCAAGGAGTGCGACTTCAGCGCCGACCGGCGTACCGCCAACTGCTCGGGTGGCCTGATCAAGCTCAAGCCGGGCGAGGACCTCTGGGGCGTCTTCCCGGTGCAGGTCGCCGCCGACGTGAAGGCACCGGTGAGCCTGACCGGCGGCATGGTCACGGCGAGCGCCCGTGGTGAGCTTCCGGCCACCGAGAAGTCCCTCGCCGCGGCCGGCTCCACGCTGCCCTCGTTCCTCAAGGAGGCGGCACCCGGTGCCAAGGCGACCGACGTCGACGAGAGCGACAACAGCGACAACTTCGCGGTGATCGTGGCGGCGAAGCCGAACGGTGGCGGTGGTGGCACCGGTGGCGACAGCGGCACCGGCGGCGGCGGTCTGCCGGTGACCGGCCCGCAGGCGGGTCTGATCGGTGGCGTCGGTGTCGCGGCGGCGATCGCCGGTGGGGTGCTGTTCCTGGCGGCGCGTCGGCGCCGGGTGGTGCTGGTGACGCCGGGCGACGAGAAGCCGACGGTCTGAGCATCGTTGAGCTGACGTAGGGCGGTGCGGGCGGGATGGGCGACCATCCCGCCCGCACCGTTTCATCCGTTCGGACCGGTGTGGACGGAGACCGCCCGTCGCGGCTGGCGCAGGGCCATCGATGTCCGATAACGTCCGGCCGGTTCGCAACCTTCCGTTCTTCCCTAACCCCGGGGGACCGATGACACTGTTCCACCGCACGGCCCTGGCCCGTCTCGGCGCCGTGGCCCTGCTCGCCGCCGGTGGCGTGGCCACCGGCGCCGCGCCCGCACAGGCCGCCGACCCGGCGGACCTCCAGCTGATCCCGCTCAGCTACGAGCTGGCCAAGGGCGTCAAGGAGGCCAAGGCCAAGCCGTTCAAGTTCACCGTCGACAACACCCGCAGCGCTGTCGACGCCAAGGACGTCTCGGTGACCGTCGAGACCAAGGACCTCAAGGACAACAAGGTCGGCGTGGTCGTCCCCGACGGCTGTGAGGTCGACGGCACCGCCTTCACCTGCCTCCTCGGCGACCTGGCCGGTGGCACCACCGAGGACTTCTACATCCCGCTCTTCTCCACCGGCGGCCGCGGCGCCGCCGGCACCCTGGTGGTCACCATCAGCTCGGCCACCGCCGACCCCCACCTCGACGACAACACCGTCGAGCACGACATCACCGTCGCCCGCCCCGGCTACGACCTCACCACCTGGGCACAGGACGTCTACGCCGACGTGACGGTCGACGGCGACGAGGCCGGCGAGTCGGCGCTGCGGGGCGTCAAGCCGGGCGAGACCGCGCCGCTGGACTGGGTCGTCTTCAACGACGGCAGCCGGCGGGCCACCGGCATCGCGTACGGCATCACGCTGCCGGCCGGCGTCACCTTCGCCGAGGTGCCGGAGGGCTGCGTCGAGCAGGAGCTCGGCGGGTTCGCGCAGGCGTACTGCGAGGACGCCGGCGCGGTGCTGCGGCCGGGCCAGTTCTACACCGCCGACGTGCGGGTGAAGGTCGGCGCCGGCGTCACCGAGAAGCTGCTCCGCCCGGGCTTCGTCTTCGCCGCCGGTCTGGACGCCGCCGAGGGACAGCCGGAGGAGGAGCCGCAGGTCGCCACCGGCGCCCAGCGGCGGACCTTCACCGAGACCGACGACGGTGACAACACCGCCCAGTTCGACGTCTTCGTCGACCTGACCGTCGAGCCGACCCCGACCGGTTCGCCGACCGCGAACCCGACGGCGACGCCGACCGCGACCCCGATCGGTCAGCCGACCGGCGTCCCGACCGCCAGCCCGACCGCCGGTGGCGGCAGCGGTGGCGGCGACGGTGGCCTGCCGGTGACCGGTACGCAGGTCGGCCTGATCGGCGGCATCGGCGGGGCGATCCTGCTCGCGGGCGGGGCGCTGCTGGTGCTCTCGCGCCGGCGCCGGGTCGTGCTGGTGACCCCGGGGGACGAGAAGTCCGAGGACTGATTTCTTCCGCGGAGTAAGGGCGGGGTGGGTGACCACCCCGCCCTTTCCCGTACCCGGGGCGGCGAGACCCAGCGGCCAGCGGCCGCGGCCCGGCTGGCAGAGTGGAGGGGTGAGCCGTACCCCGCAGGGCCAGCGCGCCAGCCTGGACAAGCAGCCGCACGAGGTCGCCGCGATGTTCGACGGCGTGGCCGCCCGCTACGACCTGACCAACACTGTGCTCTCCTTCGGGCAGGACCGGTCCTGGCGGCGGGCGACCCGCGCCGCGCTCGACCTGCGTCCGGGGGAGAAGGTCCTGGACGTCGGCGCGGGCACCGGTGTCTCGACCGAGGAACTGGCGTACTCCGGGGCGTACGCGGTGGGCGCGGACCTGTCGCTGGGGATGCTGCACGCCGGCAAGCGGACCCGCCCGGCGGTGCCGCTGCTGGCCGGGGACGCCTTGCGGCTGCCGTTCGCCGACGCCAGCTTCGACGCGGTGACCATCTCCTTCGCGCTGCGCAACGTCAACGACACCGACGCGGCGCTGCGTGAGCTGGCCCGGGTCACCCGGCCCGGTGGCCGGCTGGTGGTCTGCGAGTTCAGCACCCCGGTCAACCCCGCCTTCCGCACGGTCTACCTGTCGTACCTGATGCGGTCGCTGCCGGCGGTGGCGCGGGCCGTCTCGAGCAACCCCGACGCGTACGTCTACCTCGCCGAGTCGATCCGGGCCTGGCCGGACCAGCCGGCGTTGGCGGCGCGGATCGGCGCGGCCGGCTGGGGGCGGGTGGCCTGGCGCAACCTGACCGGTGGCGTGGTCGCGCTGCACCGGGCGGTTCGCGACTGACGCGGCATTCAGCCATCTGTTTCGTGAATATCGGTTTTTAGTCTACTTTGCCCCGTAGGCTCGCCCCCATGACGGCAGCAGACAAGCCGGACGTGCCGACCGACGACGACGCGGCCGAACTCATCGCCCAGCTCAGGGAGCTGGCCGGCGCCGATCCCACCGACGTCCGTCAGGTGGTCGCCGAGGTGCTGGCCGCGCTCGATCGGGCGGCCGGCGGCGCGCTGCGCGAGCACCTGCCCGAGACGATCCGGGCCGACGCCGGCCTGGACCCAGCCTCACCGGTCCGGCGCTGATCCCCAGGTGAACGCCGCCCCGCGTGTTTCCGGCAAGTTAGGTACCCCTCAGCGGCCCGGGGTGTAACGCCGGTCATAGACTCCAACCCGATCGGCTTGTGAAGCATTTCACGAGCATGCGGGAGGAGGCGCAGATGACTTCGGTGGAGAACGACGCCGACGTGATCGTGGTGGGCGCCGGTCCCGGAGGATCGGCGACGGCGTACCACCTGGCGCGGCACGGCGTACGCGTGCTGCTGCTGGAGAAGACCGAGTTCCCTCGCGAGAAGGTCTGCGGGGACGGGCTCACCCCCCGGGCGACCCGGCAGCTCATCCGGATGGGCGTGGACACCTCGCCCGAGGCGGGCTGGCTGCACAACAGGGGCCTGCGGGTGATCGGCGGCGGGGTACGCCTCGAACTGGACTGGCCCGACCTGGCCAGCTTCCCCAACTACGGACTGGTCCGCACCCGGCTGGACTTCGACGATTTACTCGCCCAGCGGGCGGTCGCCGCCGGCGCCAAGCTGCGCACCAGCGTCAACGTCATCGGTCCGGTGCTCGACGCCGACGACCGGGTGATCGGCGTGCAGGCCGAGGTCGGCCCGGACAAGGAACCCGCCGCCTTCCACGCGCCGCTGGTGGTCGCCGCGGACGGAGTCTCCGGCCGCTTCCCGCTCGCCCTCGGGCTGGCCAAGCGGGAGGACCGGCCGATCGGGGTGGCCGTCCGGCGCTACTACCGCTCGCCCGCCAAGCACGACGACAACTACCTGGAGTCCTGGCTGGAGCTGCGCGGCAAGGGCAGCGACGCCCTGCTCCCCGGCTACGGCTGGATCTTCGGCCTCGGTGACGGCCGGGTCAACGCCGGCCTCGGCATCCTGAACTCCTCCTCCGCCTTCGGCAAGACGAACTACCGACGGCTGCTCACCGACTGGCTGGCCAACACCCCGGAGGACTGGGGGATGACCGACGAGGCGAACGCCGAGGGGCCGATCCTGGGCGCCGCGCTGCCGATGGGCTTCAATCGGGTCCCGCACTACACCCGGGGCGTCATGCTGGTCGGCGACTCCGGCGGCATGGTCAACCCGTTCAACGGCGAGGGCATCGCGTACGCGATGGAGTCCGGCGAGCTGGCCGCGGAGATCGCGGTCCAGGCGCTCGCCCGGCCGGCCGGCCCCGAGCGGGAGCGGGCGCTGATGGCGTACCCGCAGGAGCTGAAGGCGCGCTTCGGTGGCTACTACCGGCTCGGCGGAATCTTCGTCAAGCTGATCGGCCGTCCCGAGGTGATGCGGATGGCGACCAAGCACGGCATGCCGCACCCGACGCTGATGCGCTTCGTGCTCAAGCTGCTGGCCAACCTGACCGACCCGCGCGGCGGGGATGCGATGGACCGGGTCATCAACGCGATGACGAAGGCGGCACCGGCCGTCTAGACCACCGCGTTCGGGCCGCGAGGCCCGGGCGCGGACAGAGATCGACCCCCGCTGGCGGACGTCACGAGGGACGTGAATAGTGTGATTTTCGCCAAGTACCAGGGGCAGGGGAAGGACGAGCAGGAGAAAAGATGTCGCTCTCGCCTTACGCACCGATCATCGGGCTGTTCGCCCTCGCCGCGGGGTTCTCGCTGTTCTCCGTGGCCGCCGCCCGCTTCGCCGGTCCCCGGCGCTTCAACAAGGCCAAGCTCGAGGCGTACGAGTGCGGCATCGAGCCGAGCCCGCAGCCGGTCGGCGGCGGCCGGTTCCCGATCAAGTTCTACCTGACGGCGATGCTCTTCATCGTCTTCGACATCGAGATCATCTTCCTGTACCCCTGGGCGGTCTCGTTCGACGCCCTGCCGATCTTCGGCTTCGTGGAGATGGTCATGTTCATCGTCGCGGTCTTCGTCGCTTACGCCTACGTGTGGCGGCGCGGCGGCCTGGACTGGGACTGAGGGAGGTACGTCAGATGGGCATCGAGGAGAAGCTCCCGGCCGGCGTCCTGCTCACCTCCGTGGAGAAGCTGGTCAACTGGTCGCGGAAGTCGTCCGTCTGGGGCGCCACCTTCGGCCTGGCCTGCTGCGCCATCGAGATGATGGCCGCCGGCGGTCCGCACTACGACATGGGCCGCTGGGGCATGGAGGTCTTCCGGGCCTCGCCGCGCCAGGCCGACCTGATGATCGTGGCCGGGCGGGTGAGCCAGAAGATGGCCCCGGTCCTGCGCCAGATCTACGACCAGATGGCCGAGCCCCGCTGGGTGCTCTCCATGGGCGTCTGCGCCAGCAGCGGCGGCATGTTCAACAACTACGCCATCGTCCAGGGCGTCGACCACGTGGTGCCGGTCGACATGTACCTCCCGGGCTGCCCGCCCCGGCCCGAGATGCTCATCGACGCGATCCTCAAGCTCCGCGAGAAGATCATGTACGAGCCGCTGGGCGCGAACGGGCGCAAGATGCTGGCGGCCCGCCAGGAGCGCGGCGACGTCCCGGTCGTGCCGTACGGCTCGATGCCGTCCTCGTACCGCAACGACAAGGCCCGGCGTGCCGAGTGGACCCAGGCGGTCCGCGAGGGGCGCGAGGAGCAGCTGCGGATCGAGAACTGGATGAACGCCCAGAACCACCTCCACGCGCACGGGGGCCCGAAGTGACCGCACCGAACGACAGGAACAACGACGGCGGGGTACCGGTACCGGTCACCCCGGCGGGGGCCAGCACCGGCGCCCCGGCCGAGTACCCGCCGTCCAGCCCCGCCGGCCGCGGCATGTTCGGCATGCACGGCACCGGTGACGTCTCCGGCTACGGCGGCCTGGTCCGCCAGCGCAAGCCGATCGAGGAGACCCCCCGGCCGTACGGCAGCTACTTCGACGAGGTCCGCGACGCGCTGGAGGAGGCGTACCCGGGCTTCGCCGACGCGATCGAGAAGGTCGTGGTCGACCGCGGCGAGCTGACCCTGCACGTCCGCCCCGAGCGGATCGCCGAGGTCTGCCAGGTGATGCGGGACGACATGGGGCTCCGCTTCGAGCTCTGCTCCTCGGTCTCCGGGGCCGACTACCTCGGCGCCGACGAGCGCCGGCTGCATGTGGTCTACCAGCTCACCTCGATGACCTACCGGCGTCGGGTCCGGCTGGAGGCCGCGGTCTCCGTCGAGCAGCCCCACCTGCCGAGCGTCACCGCCGTCTACCCGACCGCCGACTGGCAGGAGCGGGAGGCGTACGACATGTTCGGCATCGTCTTCGACGGCCACCCCAACCTCACCCGGATCCTCATGCCGGACGACTGGGAGGGTCACCCGCAGCGCAAGGACTACCCGCTCGGCGGCATCCCCGTCGAGTACAAGGGTGCGGAAATCCCGCCGCCGGACCGTAGGAGGTCCTACCAGTGACCACGTCCAACTACGCGACCGAGCGTGAGACCACCGAGGGGAAGGTCTTCACCGTCACCGGTGGGGACTGGGACCAGGTCGTCTCCGGCACCGACCCGATCAACGACGAGCGGATCGTCGTCAACATGGGTCCGCAGCACCCGTCCACGCACGGCGTGCTCCGGCTGATCCTGGAGCTGGAGGGCGAGACGGTCCGCGAGGCCCGCTCGGTCGTCGGCTACCTGCACACCGGCATCGAGAAGAACCTCGAATACCGCAACTGGGTCCAGGGCTCGACCTTCGTGACCCGGATGGACTACCTCTCCCCGCTGTTCAACGAGACGGCGTACGCGCTGGCGGTGGAGAAGCTGCTCGGCATCACCGACGAGATCACCGAGCGGGCCACCACCATCCGGGTGCTGATGATGGAGCTGAACCGGATCTCCTCGCACCTGGTCTGGCTGGCCACCACCGGCATGGAACTGGGCGCGATTTCTATCATGCTGTACGGCTTCCGCGAGCGGGAGTACATCCTCGACATCTTCGAGACCATCACCGGCCTGCGGATGAACCACGCGTACATCCGGCCGGGCGGCGTGGCGCAGGACGTGCCGGACGAGGCGATCGGCAAGATCCGCAACTTCCTCGCGATGATGCCGAAGAAGCTCAAGGAGTACGAGGACCTCCTCTCCGGCCAGCCGATCTGGACCGAGCGGACCAAGGGCGTCGCGGTGCTCGATGTGACCGCCTGCGTCGCGCTCGGGGTCACCGGCCCGGTGCTCCGCTCCGCGGGCCTGGCCTGGGACCTGCGCAAGACGATGCCGTACTGCGGCTACGAGACGTACGAGTTCGACGTGCCGACCCACCCGGACGGTGACGTCTGGGGCCGCTACCTGGTCCGGCTCGCCGAGATCCGGGAGTCGCTGAAGCTGGTCGAGCAGGCCCTCGACCGGTTGAAGCCGGGCCCGGTGATGGTCGCCGACCGCAAGATCGCGTGGCCGGCGCAGCTCGCCATCGGCGTGGACGGCATGGGTAACTCGCTGGAGCACGTCGCCAAGATCATGGGTCAGTCGATGGAGTCGCTGATCCACCACTTCAAGCTCGTCACCGAGGGCTTCCGGGTCCCGCCGGGCCAGGTGTACGTCGGCATCGAGTCGCCCCGCGGTGAGCTGGGCGTGCACGCGGTCTCCGACGGCGGCACCCGGCCCTACCGGGTGCACTACCGGGAGCCGAGCTTCGTCAACCTCCAGGCCCTCCCGGCGATGGCCGAGGGCGGCCTGATCGCCGACGTGATCGCCGGTGGCGCCTCGCTGGACCCCGTGATGGGTGGTTGTGACCGATGACCTTCAGTGAAACGACTCGCGAGCGGGCGCGGGAGATCGTCGCCCGGTACCCGGCCGACCGGTCCCGCTCGGCGCTGTTGCCGCTGCTGCACCTGGTGCAGTCCGAGCAGGGCTACGTCTCCCCGGCCGGCGTCGAGTTCTGCGCCGAGGTGCTCGGGCTGAACAAGGCCCAGGTCGGCGCGGTGGCGACCTTCTACACCATGTACAAGCGCCGGCCCACCGGCGACTACCTGGTCAGCGTTTGCACCAACACGATGTGCGACGTGCTGGGCGGCCAGGCGGTCTACGACACCCTCGCCGAGCACCTCGGCGTCGGGCACGACGAGACCACCGCCGACGGGAAGATCACCCTGGAGCACGCCGAGTGCCTCGCGGCCTGCGACTACGGCCCGGTGATGACCGTCAACTACGACTTCTTCGACGGCGTCGACCCGCAGACCGCGCTCGGCGTGGTCGACGAGCTGCGCTCCGGCGGCCGGCCGATGCCGACCCGCGGCGCCCGGCTCTGCACGCTCAAGGAGATGGCGGTCCAGCTCGCCGGTTTCGCCGACGAGCGGGAGGGCGCGGTCGCCGACGGCGGGCCGGGCGAGCCGACCCTGCGGGGCCTGCGCCTGGCCGAGCAGCACGGCATCTCGGTACCCGGCTACGACCCGAACACGCCGATCCGGAGCAAGGCCGAGGCCGACAAGGCCGCCGCCCAGGCCAAGGCCGCGGAGGCCGCCAAGGCCGAGCCCGCCAAGGCCCCGGCCAGCGGCAGCACCGCCCCGGACGTCAAGGCTCCGGACGGCAAGTCGCCGCAGGTGCGTACCGCCGAGACCCGGCAGCCCGACGCGGCGACCGCCGTGCCGGACGCCCCCGGCACCAAGCTCCCGGTGGACACCACCGCGCCGGCGCCCCGCGACGCGCGGCAGGCGGTGGCCGCCGGCGTGGCGGCCAACCCGCCGGCCGGTGACGGCAAGCCCGCCGGCGACGAAGCCGGCGCCCAGGAGCGCAACCTCAAGGAAGCGGAGGCGGGCGCCAACGGCGGCCCCGCGGTCGCGAGCGAAACGGGGGGCCAGAAGTGACCACTCCTCGGCCGGAGACGCTGGCCAAGCTGACGCCCGTGCTGACCAAGCGCTGGCTGTCGCCGGACGCCTGGCGGATCGACACCTACGAGAAGCTCGACGGCTATGCGGCGCTGCGCAAGGCGCTCAAGGCCCACCCGGACGACCTGATCCAGCTGATCAAGGACTCCGGGCTGCGCGGCCGGGGTGGCGCCGGCTTCCCGACCGGTCTCAAGTGGGGGTTCATCCCGCAGGGCGACGGCAAGCCGCACTACCTGGTGGTCAACGCCGACGAGGGCGAGCCGGGCACCTGCAAGGACCTGCCGCTGATGACGCACGACCCGCACGCGCTGGTCGAGGGCGTGATCATCGCGTCGTACGCGATCCGGGCCAGCCGCGCCTACATCTACATCCGGGGCGAGGCGGTGCACGCCGCGCGCCGGCTGCGCAACGCGGTGCGGGAGGCGTACGACAAGGGCTACCTCGGGAAGAACATCATGCGTTCCGGGTTCGACCTGGAGCTGGTGGTGCACTCCGGCGCCGGGGCGTACATCTGCGGTGAGGAGACCGCGCTGCTGGACTCGCTGGAGGGCTTCCGGGGCCAGCCCCGGCTCCGCCCGCCGTTCCCGGCGACCCACGGCCTGTACGCCAGCCCAACCGTGGTCAACAACGTCGGCACCATCGCCAGCGTGCCGCCCATCGTGCTGGGCGGCGCGGACTGGTGGAAGACCATGGGGACGGAGAAGTCCTCCGGCCCGATGATCTACTCGCTCTCCGGCCGGATCGCCAACCCCGGCCAGTTCGAGTGCTCGATGGGGATCACCCTGCGCGAGCTGATCGAGCTGGCCGGCGGGATGCAGCCCGGGCACAACCTGAAGTTCTGGACGCCGGGCGGGTCGTCGACGCCGCTGCTCACCGCCGAGCACCTGGACGTGCCGCTGGACTTCGAGGGGGTGGCGGCGGCCGGCTCGATCCTGGGCACCACGGCCACCCAGATCTTCTCCGACCAGGACTGCCCGGTGTACGCGACCTACCGGTGGCTGGAGTTCTACCACCACGAGTCGTGCGGCAAGTGCACCCCGTGCCGCGAGGGCAACTACTGGATGGTCCGGGTCTACCGGCGGATCCTCGCCGGCCAGGGCACCCACGAGGACCTGGACACCCTGCTCGACACCTGCGACAACATCCTCGGCCGGTCGTTCTGCGGTCTGGGTGACGGTGCGACCAGCTCGGTGACCTCGTCGCTGAAGTACTTCAAGCAGGACTACCTCGACTACATCGAGGGACGTACCGCGCCGAAGCTCTCCGACAAGCAGCTGGTTGGAGCTCACTGATGACGGACGTAGCCAAGCAGACCGAGACGGTCACGCTCACCATCGACGGCGTCGAGGTCACCGCCCCCAAGGGCGCGCTGCTGATCCGGGTCGCCGAGCAGTTGGGCACCGAGATCCCCCGGTTCTGCGACCACCCGCTGCTGGCCCCGGCCGGCGCCTGCCGGCAGTGCCTGGTCGAGGTGGAGGGGCAGCGCAAGCCGGTCGCCTCGTGCACCCAGACCGTCGCCGACGGCATGGTGGTCCGCACCCAGCTCACCTCCCCGGTCGCCAAGAAGGCGCAGGAGGGGGTGATGGAGCTGCTGCTGCTCAACCACCCGCTCGACTGCCCGATGTGCGACAAGGGCGGCGAGTGCCCGCTGCAGAACCAGGCGATGTCGACCGGCCGCACCGACTCCCGCTTCCACGAGCACAAGCGCGAGTACGAGAAGCCGATGTCGATCAGCAGCCAGGTGCTGCTGGACCGTGAGCGCTGCGTGCTCTGCCAGCGCTGCACCCGGTTCTCCGAGGAGATCGCCGGCGACAAGTTCATCGACCTGATGGGCCGGTCGTCCGCCGAGGAGATCAACATCTACCGGGACGAGGCGTACGGCGAAGAGGGCGACGCGGGCGACGTCCCGTTCAACTCCTACTTCTCCGGCAACACCGTGCAGATCTGTCCGGTGGGCGCGCTCACCGGGAGCCAGTACCGGTTCCGGGCCCGCCCGTTCGACCTGGTCTCGAGCCCCAGCGTCTGCGAGCACTGCTCGGCCGGCTGCGCCCAGCGCACCGACTGGCGGCGCGGCAAGGTGCTGCGCCGGCTGGCCGGCGACGACCCGCAGGTCAACGAGGAGTGGAACTGCGACAAGGGGCGGTGGGGCTTCCAGTACACCCGCGCCTTCGACCGGATCACCACCCCGCGGGTACGCGACGAGAGCACCGGCGAGCTGCGCGAGGCCTCCTGGAGCGAGGCGCTGACCCGGGCCGCCGACGGGCTGCGTGCCGCCCGGGACGGCGGCCGGGGCACCGCGGTGCTCACCGGCGGCCGGCTCACCGTCGAGGACGCCTACGCCTACGCCAAGTTCGCCCGGGTGGCCCTGCACACCAACGACATCGACTTCCGGGCCCGGCCGGTCTCCCGCGAGGAGGCCGACTTCCTGGCCAGCAGCGTCGCCGGGTTCACCGAGGTGACCTACGCCGACGTGGAGAAGGCGTCCACGGTGGTGCTGGTCGGCCTGGAGCCGGAGGAGGAGTGCCCGATCCTCTTCCTGCGGCTGCGCAAGGCGTACCTGAAGAAGAAGTTGACCGTCTACGCGATCGCGCCGTTCGCCACCCGCGGCCTGGAGAAGCTCGGGGCCAAGCTGGCCCGGGTGGTGCCGGGCGAGGAGGCGAGCGTGCTCGCCGAGCACGACACGGTGGCCGAGGCGCTCAGCGCCGAGGGCGCGATCCTCTTCGTCGGCGAGCGGCTGGCCAGCGTGCCGGGCGGGCTCTCCGCCGCGGCGGCGGTGGCGCGGCGGACCGGCGCGAAGCTGGCCTGGGTGCCGCGGCGCGCGGGTGACCGCGGCGCGGTCGACGCGGGCTGCCTGCCCAACCTGCTCCCCGGCGGGCGTCCGGTCACCGAGCCGGCCGCCCGGGCGGAGCTGGGCGAGGCCTGGGACATCCCGGCCGGGGTGATCCCGAGCCAGGCCGGGCGGGACACCGACGGCATCCTCACGGCGGCGGTCAACGGCCAGCTCGGCGCCCTGGTGGTGGCCGGCGTGGACCCGGCCGACCTGGCCGACCCGCGGCTGGCCGAGGAGGCCCTGGACGCGGTGCCGTTCCTGGTCAGCCTGGAGCTGCGCAACTCGGCGGTGGCCCGCCGGGCGGACGTCGTCCTTCCGATCGCCCCGGTGGTCGAGAAGGCCGGCAGCTTCCTGGACTGGGAGGGCCGGCTGCGCACCTTCGAGGCGGTGCTGAACACCACGGCGATGACCGACGGTCGGGTGCTCGACGCGCTCGCCGCGCAGCTCGACGTCCGACTCGGCACCGGTGACGTGCCGAGCATTCGGCGCGAGCTGGGTGGCCTGCCGCCGACCCGGGTGGATCGACCGGCCGTCCCCACGGTGGAGCCGGCCTCCGTCCGGCAGCCCGGGCCCGGCGAGGCGGTACTGGCCACCTGGCACCAGCTGATCGACCTGGGCAGCCTCACCGACGGCGACGAGCACCTCGCCGGCACCGCCCGCCCGCCGGTGGTCCGGCTGGCGAAGGGCACCGCCGACGCGATCGGTGTCGCCGACGGCGACCCGGTCACGGTGGGCACCGACCGGGGGGCGCTGACCCTGCCGGCGGAGATCACCGAGATGCCGGACGGGGTCGTCTGGCTGCCGACCAATTCACCCGGCTCGACCGTCCGGCGCAGCCTCGGGGCCGCGTCCGGCACGGTCGTGCGGATCTCCGTTCCCGCTCCGACCGCGGCCATCCCGGCCGGTCGGGTCGCGGCGGACGAGGCCGGCCGCCCGGGTCCCCTCCTCAACGCTGGGGGTAACCAGTGAACGCGCTCTACCTGGCGCAGGACCCGACGCTGGCCGATTTCGGCAAGGACCCCTGGTGGCTGGTCCTCGGCAAGATCGTCTTCGCCTTCGCCTTCGGCCTGCTGGCCACGCTGCTCGGCGTCTGGTTCGAGCGGCGGGTCGTCGGCTACATGCAGGTCCGGCCCGGCCCCAACCAGGTGGGCCCGTTCGGCCTGCTGCAGACCCTCGCCGACGGCCTGAAGATGGCCTTCAAGGAGGACATCCTGCCGCGGGCCGCGGACAAGGTCGTCTACTTCTTCGCGCCGACCATCTCGGTGATCTGCGCGGTGACCGCCCTGTCGGTGGTGCCGTTCGGCCCGATGGTCAGCATCTTCGGCCACCACACCCCGTTGCAGGTCACCGACGTGTCGGTGGCGGTGCTGGTGCTGCTGGCCTGTTCGTCGATGGGCATCTACGGCATCGTGCTGGGCGGTTGGGCCTCCGGCTCGACCTACCCGCTGCTCGGCGGTCTCCGCTCCAGCGCCCAGATGATCTCGTACGAGGTCGCGATGGGGCTGAGCATCGTGGCGGTGTTCATGACCGCCGGGACGATGTCCACCAGCGGGATCGTCGCCGCCCAGGCGAACGGCACCCAGCTCAGCATCGGCGGCGCGGAGATCCCGGCGCCCGGCTGGTACGCGATCCTGCTGCTGCCCAGCTTCATCATCTTCTTCATCGCCACCGTCGGTGAGACCAACCGGGCGCCGTTCGACCTCCCCGAGGCCGAGTCGGAGCTGGTCGCGGGCTTCATGACCGAGTACAGCTCGCTGAAGTTCGCGCTCTTCATGCTCTCCGAGTACGTCTCGATGGTGACCATGTCCGCGGTCACCACGACGCTCTTCCTCGGCGGCTGGCGGGCGCCCGCGCCGATCACCACCTTCTGGGCCGGCGCCAACTCCGGCTGGTGGCCGATGCTCTGGTTCTTCGGCAAGGTGCTGATCCTGGTCTTCGTCTTCGTCTGGCTCCGGGGCACCCTGCCCCGGCTCCGCTACGACCAGTTCATGCGGTTCGGTTGGAAGGTCCTGCTCCCGATCAACCTGGTCTGGATCCTGGTCCTCGCCGGGCTGCGCTCCATCGAGGACTGGCAGTCGCGGGACCGGCTGCTCGCCACCGCCATCGGCGCGGGGGTGCTGCTGCTGGCGACGGTCTTCTGGCCGAGCCGGAAGCCGGAGCCGAAGCCGTCCCTGCAGGAACAGGCCAACAACCGGCCGTACGGCAGCTTCCCGCTGCCGCCGCTGGATCTTCAGGTACCACCGAGCCCGCGCACCAAGCGCGTGGTCGCCGAGCGGGAGCCGGCCAACATCGCCACCGGCTCCGACTCCAGGGAGGTGTGACGTGGGCGCGATCACCGGAACGTTCAAGGGCTTCGGTGTCACCTTCTCGCACATGTTCAGGAAGGTCGTCACCACCGACTACCCGTTCAAGCCGCCGGTCTCGGCGCCGCGCTACCACGGGCGGCACATCCTGAACCGGCACCCGGACGGCCTGGAGAAGTGCATCGGCTGCGAGCTGTGCGCCTGGGCCTGCCCGGCGGACGCGATCTACGTCGAGGGCGGCGACAACACCGACGAGCAGCGCTTCTCGCCGGGTGAGCGGTACGCCAGCATCTACCAGATCAACTACGCCCGGTGCATCTTCTGCGGGCTCTGCATCGAGGCCTGCCCGACCCGCTCGCTCACCATGAGCAACGAGTACGAGCTGGCCCGGGACAACCGGCAGGACCTGATCTTCACCAAGGAGCAGCTGCTCGCGCCGCTGCTGCCGGGGATGGAGCAGCCGCCGCACCCGATGCGACTGGGCGACAGCGAGAAGGACTACTACGTCGGCGCGCTGACCAACCCGGGCACCTCGGCCGGTGCCGAGCACTCGGCCAACAACCCCGGCCGGTACCAGGTCGACCAGCATCCCGGGGTGACCTTCCCCGGTGCCGAGCAGGCGGCCCAGCGGGCCGAGGCGACCAACGGGTCGGCTGGCCAGGGCAAGGAGGGCACGGCATGACCACCCAGACGGTGCTCGCCGCGGCGGGCCAGGTGTCCGGGGGTGAGCAGGTCACCTTCTGGATCCTCGCCCCGCTGGCGCTGATCGGCGCGATCGGCATGGTGTGGGCCCGCAACGCGGTGCACTCCGCGCTCTGGCTGGTGCTGACCATGCTCTGCCTGGGCGTGTTCTACGTGCTCCAGGCGGGGCCGTTCATCGGCATGGTGCAGATCATCGTCTACACCGGCGCGATCATGATGCTCTTCCTCTTCGTGCTGATGCTGGTCGGTCGGGACGCCTCCGACTCGCTGATCGAGACGCTGCGCGGCCAGCGGGTCGCCGCGGTGGTGCTCGGCCTCGGCTTCGCCGGCCTGGTCGGCACCGGCCTCTACCGGGCCCTCAAGGGAGTCACCGCGGTGGGCCTGGAACAGGCCAACGCGGAGGGGAACGTGCAGGGCATCGCCCGGCTGCTCTTCACCAAGTACGTCTTCGCCTTCGAGCTGACCTCCGCGCTGCTGATCACGGCGGCCGTCGGCGCGATGGTGCTGGCGCACGTGGAGCGGCGCAAGGAGGACCGGATGGATCAGGTCGCCACGATGAAGGCCCGGTTCCGCCCCGGCAACTACCCCGGCCCGAAGCCCGGCCCGGGGGTCTTCGCCACCTCCTCCTCGGTGGCCACCCCGGCCCGCCTGCCCGACGGCCGGCTGACCGACCGCAGCACCCCGGCGATCCTTCCGCAGCGGGAGCTGACCGCCGAGGAGACCACGCTGAAGGGGACGGACAAATGACGCCGGACTACTACCTGATCCTCGCCGCTGTGCTCTTCACCATCGGTGCCGTCGGCGTGCTCGTCCGGCGCAACGCGATCGTGCTGTTCATGTGCGTCGAGCTGATGCTCAACGCGGCCAACCTGACGCTGGTCACCTTCAGCCGGATCAACGGTGACCTCAACGGCCAGATCATGGCGTTCTTCGTGATGGTGGTGGCCGCGGCCGAGGTCGTGGTCGGGCTCGCGATCATCATGTCGATCTTCCGGACCCGGCGCTCCGCGAGCGTCGACGACGCCAACCTGCTGAAGTACTGAGGGGCCCTGCGGTGGATGAGATTCTGACGTACGCCCAGGCAGAGCCGGCCGGCACCGTCGCCTACGCTCCGGCTGGCGGCCTGCTGAGCAGCGTCTGGCTGCTGGTGGCCATCCCGCTGGTCAGCGCGGCGATCCTGCTGCTGCTCGGCCGGCGGGCCGACCGCTGGGGGCACTGGCTCGGCGTGGCCGCCATCGGCGCCGCGTTCGTGCTGGGGCTCAGCTCCTTCTTCCAGCTGCGCGGCCTGGAGAACAAGTCGGTCGAGCTGAGCCTCTGGGACTTCATCACGGTCGGCGGCCTGAAGGTGGACTTCGGTCTGCTCTTCGACCCGCTGGCCGCGGTCTTCGTCCTGCTGATCACCGGGGTGGGTTTCCTGATCCACCTCTACGCGGTCGAGTACATGGCGCACGACGAGGGCCGGCGACGGTTCTTCGCGTACTTCAACCTCTTCGTCGCCGCGATGCTGCTGCTGGTGCTCGGCAACAACTACGTGATGCTCTACTTCGGCTGGGAGGGCGTCGGTCTGGCGTCGTACCTGCTGATCTCCTTCTGGTACGGGCGGCCGAGCGCGGCCACCGCCGGCAAGAAGGCGTTCCTGATGAACCGGGTCGGCGACGCCGGCCTGGCCATCGGCATCTTCATCATGTTCGCCACCCTCGGCACCACCCAGTACGACGAGGTCTTCAACGGCGTCGGCGCGCTCCAGGCTGGCACGGTGCTCGCGCTCGGCCTGCTGCTGCTGCTCGGCGCGGCCGGCAAGTCCGGTCAGTTCCCGCTCCAGGCGTGGCTGCCGGACGCGATGGAGGGCCCGACCCCGGTGTCGGCGCTCATCCACGCCGCCACCATGGTCACCGCGGGCGTCTACCTGATCGCCCGGTCCAACCCGATCTTCTCGGCCAACTCCACGCTCCAACTGGTCGTGGTGAGCGTCGGCGCGCTGACCCTGCTGATGGGCTGCATCATCGGCGCGGCCAAGGACGACATCAAGCGGGTGCTGGCCTGGTCGACGGTGAGCCAGATCGGCTACATGTTCCTCGGCGTCGGCCTCGGTGGCGGCGCTTACGCGCTGGCCATCATCCACCTGCTGGCGCACGGCTTCTTCAAGGCCAACATGTTCCTCGGCGCCGGTTCGGTCATGCACGGCATGAACGACCAGGTGGACATCCGGCGCTTCGGCGGCCTGTCGAAGTACATGAAGATCACCTGGATCACCTTCATGACGGGCTGGCTAGCCATCATCGGCATCCCACCGTTGTCCGGCTACTTCTCCAAGGAGCCGATCATCGCCTCGGCCTTCGAGCGGGAGGGCTGGACCGCCTGGCTCTTCGGCGGGGCTGCGTTGCTCGGCGCGGGGCTCACCGCCTTCTACATGACCCGGCTCTTCGTGCTCACCTTCCACGGCCCGAAGCGGTGGACCGAGGACATCGAGCACCCGCACGAGTCGCCGAAGCTGATGACCATCCCGCTGATCCTGCTCGCGGCCGGCTCGGTGCTGGCCGGTGGCCTGATGACGTGGAACGGCGGGGTGGTCTCCTGGCTGACCCCGGTGCTCGGCGAGGAGGCCGGCGGTGAGCCGCACGCGGTGCTCCCGCACGCCGTGATCACCATCCTGTCGATCCTGGTCACCGTGCTCGGCGCCGGGCTGGCCTGGGCGCTGTTCCGCAACGGCACCGCCACCGAGCCGCAGCCGGCCGGGGTGCTGGTCACCGCCGCCCGGCGCAACCTCTACACGGACGCCTTCAACGAGGCGGTCTTCGAGAAGCCGGGCGTCTTCCTCACCCGGGCGCTGGTCTTCCTCGACAACCGGGGCATCGACGGGCTGGTCAACGGCCTCGCCGCGGCGGTCGGGGGCGGCTCGGGTCGGCTCCGGCGGCTGCAGACCGGCTTCGTCCGGTCGTACGCGACGTCCATCCTCACCGGCGCGCTGCTCGTGGTGGCGGCGTTCCTGGCCGTGCAGGCGGGGTGGCTGGCGTGATCGATCTCTTCCCGGCCGCCGCCGCCGGCGGACCACGCAGTGACGACGGAGGTAAGGCCGCATAATGTCCAACTTCCCGTTCCTCTCGGTGCTGACCGTGGCACCGCTGGTCGGCGCCCTGGTCGTGGCCCTCCTGCCGCGCCGCCGGCCCGACCTGGCCAAGCAGGTGGCCTTCGGCTGGTCGCTGCTGGTGCTGGCGCTCTCCGTGGTCATGTGGTTCGCGTTCCAGGCGGACGGCGACCGGCTCCAGTTCCGGGAGTCGTACCCGTGGATCCCGACCTGGGGGGTCAGCTTCACCTTCGCCGCCGACGGCATCGCGCTGGTCATGCTGATGCTCATCGCGATCCTGGTGCCGCTGGTGATCCTGGCGTCCTGGCACGACGCGGAGGCGTCGAAGCGGTCCGTGCCGGTCTACTTCGCCCTGCTGCTCATCCTCGAGTCCACGATGATCGGCGTCTTCGCCGCCGCCGACGTCTTCCTGTTCTACGTGTTCTTCGAGGTCATGCTGGTGCCGATGTACTTCCTGATCGGCAGCTACGGCGGCCACCAGCGGCAGTACGCGGCGGTGAAGTTCTTCCTCTACTCGCTGGTCGGCGGCCTGTTCATGCTCGCCGCGGTGATCGGCCTCTGGGTGGTCGGCGGGAAGACCTTCGACTGGCAGGCGCTGACCCAGGTGGACATCTCCACCGGCACCGCCCGCTGGCTCTTCCTCGGCTTCTTCCTCGCCTTCGCGATCAAGGCGCCGTTCTTCCCGTTCCACACCTGGCTGCCGGACGCCGGTGGCGCCGCGCCGGCCGGGGCCGCCGCGCTGCTCGTCGGCGTGCTGGACAAGGTCGGCACCTTCGGCATCCTGCGCTACTGCCTGCCGCTGTTCCCCGAGGCGTCCCGCTGGTTCGCCCCGTGGGCGCTGGCGCTCGGCGTCATCGGCATCATCTACGCGGCGCTGCTGGCGGTCGGCCAGTCCGACCTGAAGCGGCTGGTGTCGTACACCTCGATCGCGCACTTCGGCTTCATCGGGGTCGGCATCTTCGCCTTCACCACCCAGGCCGGCACCGGCGCGGTGCTCTACATGCTCAACCACGGGCTCGCCACCGGCCTGCTCTTCCTGGTGGTGGGCATGCTGATCGCCCGCCGCGGCTCGGCGATGATCCGGGACTTCGGCGGCGCCGGCAAGCTGGTGCCGCTGCTGGCCGGGGTGCTCTTCTTCGCCGGTCTGGCGTCCCTGGCGCTGCCCGGCACCGCGCCGTTCGTCTCCGAGTTCCTGGTGCTGATCGGCACGTTCACGGTGAACAAGCCGGTCGCGGTGATCGCCACCGTGGGGATCATCCTGGCCGCCGCGTACGTGCTCTGGATGGTGCAGCGCACCACCCAGGGGACGCTCAACCCGGAGCTGGCCGAGGTCGAGGGGATGCGCCGGGACCTCAGCCTCCGGGAGAAGGCAGTGGTCGCCCCGCTGATCGCCCTGATCGTGCTGCTCGGCTTCTATCCCAAGCCGGTCACCGACGTCATCAACCCCGCCGTGCAGGCGACCATGAACGACGTCGGCCGGACCGATCCCGCCCCGACGGTCGGCAGCGTCCAGGAGGCCGCAAAATGACCGAGCTCAAGTTGCCGTCGATCGACTACGCGGCGCTCGCTCCGATCCTGATCATGCTCACGGTGGCCCTGCTCGGCGTGCTGGTGGAGGCCTTCGTGCCGCGCCGCCACCGGCACCTGGTGCAGCTCACGCTGGCCCTGCTGGCGGTGCTCGGCGCGCTGGTGATGGTGGTGCTGCACGCCGACGACCGGCTGATCACGGCCGGCGGCGCGATCGCCGTGGACGGCCCCACGCTCTTCCTCCAGGGCGCCATCCTGGTGCTCGCCGCGATGGCGCTGCTGCTGATCGGTGAGCGCTCGGTGGAGCGCGGCGGCGCGTTCGTGGCCCAGGCCGCGCTCACCGCCGAGTCGGCCGACGACCGGCGGCAGGCCGAGGGGAGCAACGGCGCCACCGAGGTGTACCCGCTGACCACCTTCGCGATCGGCGGCATGCTGATCTTCGTGGCGGCGAACGACCTGCTGACCATGTTCATCGCGCTCGAGGTCTTCTCGCTGCCGCTCTACCTGCTCTGCGCGCTGGCCCGTCGCCGGCGACTGCTGAGCCAGGAGGCGGCGATGAAGTACTTCCTGCTCGGGGCGTACTCGTCGGCGTTCTTCCTGTTCGGGGTGGCGCTGATCTACGGCTTCACGTCCGGCATCCCGGGCCGGTCGGCCGGCGTCGACTTCGCCACCGTGCACGCCGCGGTGGGCGAGTCGCCGGCCAGCCCGGTGCTGCTCTTCGCCGGCATGGCGCTGCTCGCCATCGGCCTGCTCTTCAAGGCCGCCGCCGCGCCGTTCCACGTCTGGACCCCGGACGTCTACCAGGGCGCCCCGACCCCGGTCACCGCCTTCATGGCGGCCTGCACCAAGGTCGCCGCGTTCGGCGCGCTGCTGCGGGTGTTCCACGTGGCGTTCGCCCAGGCCGCCTGGGACTTCACCCCGGTGCTGGGCGCGGTGGCGGTGCTGACCATGCTGGTCGGCGCGGTGCTGGCGGTCACCCAGACCGACATCAAGCGGCTGCTGGCGTACTCGTCGATCGCCAACGCCGGCTACCTGCTGGTGGGGGTGCTCGCGCCCTCCGGTGCGGGCGTCTCCGGCACGATGTTCTACCTGGCCGCGTACGGCTTCTCGGTGCTCGCCGCGTTCGCCGTGGTCACCCTGGTCCGGGACGCCGACGGGGAGGCCGGCCACCTGTCCCGCTGGGCCGGGCTGGGCCGCCGCTCGCCGTTCTACGCCGCGATCTTCACCTTCATCCTGCTGGCCTTCGCCGGTATCCCGCTGACCAGCGGCTTCACCAGCAAGTTCGCGGTCTTCGGCCCGGCGCTGGAGAGCGGGCACGTCTGGCTGGTGGTGGCCGGCGTGCTGACCAGCATGGTGCTGGCCTTCCCGTACCTGCGGGTCGTGGTGATGATGTGGCTCTCCGAGCCGGGCGAGTCCACGCCGACCGTGACGGTGCCGGGCGGGCTGACCGCGACCGCGCTGATGATCGGGGTGGCCGCCACGCTGATCCTGGGCGTGGCGCCGGCGCCGCTGCTGGACCTGGCGAACGATGCCGCCACGTTCGTACGATGATCCACTTCGGGTGGCTCGCGGGGCCGGTGCGCGGTGCGCGCCGGTCCCGCGGCCGTATCCCCGCCCCGGAGCAGGTCGAACGGGTGTGGCATGGTTGATGGTGTGGTGATTCCGGCGGGCGAGCGTTCAGATGCCGTCGGCTCCGGCGGTCGTCGGAGCCGGGCGGGCACGAGTCAGGTCGGCGCGCTCGGCGTGTACCTCGCCGATCCGCGGGTCGAAGCCTCCGTGCTGCGTCTGCTCGGCGGCGTCGAGACCGAGCTGCGGGCCAGTGTGGCCAGCGCCGACCCGTTCGTCACCGAGGCCGCCCGCCACCTGGTGGAGGCCGGCGGCAAACGGTTCCGGCCGCTGCTGGTGGCGCTGGGCGCCCAGTTCGGCGACCCGGAGCGGGCGGAGGTCGTCCCGGCCGCGGTGGTGATGGAGCTCACCCACCTGGCCACCCTCTACCACGACGACGTGATGGACGAGGCCGCCGTGCGGCGGGGCGCCCCGAGCGCCAACTCCCGCTGGACCAACTCGGTGGCCATCCTGGTCGGCGACTACCTCTTCGCTCGCGCCGCGGACATCTCCGCCGAACTCGGCACCGAGGCGGTACGGCTCCAGGCGCGCACCTTCGCCCGGCTGGTGCACGGCCAGATCGCCGAGACGGTCGGCCCGCGTGCCGACCAGGACCCGGTCGACCACTACCTGCACGTCATCGCCGAGAAGACCGGTTCGCTGATCGCCACCTCCGCCCGCTTCGGCGGCCTGTTCAGTGGCGCCACGCCGGAGCACACCGAGGCCCTGGCGGGCTACGGCGAGACCATCGGGGTGGCCTTCCAGCTCTCCGACGACCTGCTCGACATCGCCAGCGAGTCGGTGCAGTCCGGCAAGACCCCCGGCACCGATCTGCGGGAGGGCGTGCCCACCCTGCCGGTGCTCTACGCCCGGGCGGCGGACGACTCGGACGCCGCCTCGGTGCGGCTGCGGGAGATCCTGGCCACCGGCCCGCTGGTCGACGACGCGCTGCACGCCGAGGCGCTCACCCTGCTCCGCGACTCCCCGGCGCTCAAGCGCGCGCGGGAGACCGTCCGCAGCTACGCCGAGGACGCGAGGGCTCAGCTCGCCCCGCTCCCGCAGGGTCCGGCCCGGCGCGCCCTCGAATCCCTCTGCGACTACATCGCCGACCGCACCAGCTGACCCCCAGGCGCGCCCCGACGCGCGCCGGTGCCGGACGTGGCGTCAGGGGGTGGGGCGGGTGAGCATCCGGCTGCCCGTGAGCATGAGGGCGGCGGCGGCGAGCATGGCGACCGCCGCGATCGACCACATCGCCGGATAGCCGAGGCCGGCGGCGGCGGCGCCCAGGCCGAGCGGGCCGACGCAGCCGCCCGCGTACACCCCGGTCTGGGTGATCGAGGTGGCGGCGGCCGGGGCCTGCGGGTGCAGCTGGACCACCGCGAAGTTCATCAGCCCGGGCCAGGCCCAGCCCAACCCGAAGCCGAGCACCACGCCGGCCACCAGCGACGCCGTGCCGGCCAGGGCGAGCAGCGCCAGGCCGGCCGCCCCGACCACCAGCATCCCGGCGATCAGCGCGACGTGCCCGCCCTCCCGGCGGTCGGCCAGCCAGCCGGCGCAGATCCGGGCGGTCACGCAGACCACACTGCCCAGGGTCAGGGTGAGGCCGGCCAGTCCCGGGGCGAGCCCGCGGGTCACCGACGAGTCCACCAGGAAGGTGCCCAGGGCGTTGGCCGCGGCCGCCGCCAGCGTCGCGGCCAGCCCGATCACCACCAGGGCCGTGGTGGCCCGCCCCGCGCGGGCCGGCGCGGCCCGGCCGGCCGGACCGGCCTGCCCCGGGGGTACGGCGGGCAGCGCGGCCAGCGCCGCCACCGCACCGGCCACGAAGGCCCAGCGCCAGCCCGCGGTCAGCGCGATGGCCGGCACCGCCACTCCGGCCAGCAGGGTGGAGACCGGGATGGCGGACTGCTTCACGCCGAACGACAGCCCCTGCCGCCGGGCCGGGACGTGCCGGGCCAGCGCCGCGTTGCTGGCGAGCTGGCCGAGGGCGTTCGCCGCCGCGCTCAGCCCCAGCAGGGCGACCAGCACCGGGTACGACCGGGCCAGTCCCGCGATGGCGAGCAGGCACCCGGCGGCGAGCAGGATGCCCACCCGGGCCACCACCGCCGGGCCGTACCGCTCGACCAGCCGGCCGGACGGCACCGAGGCCAGCGCGCTGACGCCGAAGTAGAGGGAGACGGCCAGGCCCAGCCCGGCGGGGGAGAAGCGTAGGTCGTCGCCCATCTGCACGGCCAGCCCGCCGACCAGGAACACGGGTAGCACGCAGGCGATGGTGGTGGCGACCGCCCCGGAACCGGCCCGCAGGGGGCTCACGGCCGGACGGCTCGGTGCGGGGGTGAGCGCGGTGTCGGTCATGGTCAGGCCAACCTACGCGAGTCCCCTAGCCGACAACTCGGCGTGTCAGGCTGGTACACGCCGGGTACGGGGTCGTTTGAGATCCTCGACCCGAACGGGCGTTCCGTACCGGGGTCATTTTTCATATGGTGTAAGTCCCCGGCTGCGGAGGTGGTTGTGCGCGACCCCCTGGCGGAGCCTTCGGACCTGATCCGGAGCGTCTCCCGCGCGCTACGCGTGCTCGAGTCGGTCGGTCGCGCCCCCAAGGGACTGACCGTCAAGCAGATCGCCCGGCGCTGCGAACTGACCGTGGCGACCACCTACCACCTGGTGCGCACGCTGGCCTACGAGGGCTACGTGATCCGTCGCGAGGACGGCACCTACATCGTGGGGCTGGAGGTCGCCGACCGTTACCGGGAGCTGGTGACGGCGTTCCGCGGGCCGCCCGCCGTCGGCGAGACACTGCGCCGCGCCGCCGTCGACACCGGCTGGAGCCACTACCTCGGCCGCTTCGTCGGCGGCCAGGTGGCGGTCACCGCGGTCGCCGAGGGGGCCCGCTCGCCGTACCTGGAGGATCTGGTCCCCGGCTTCGACGAGGGGGCGCACGCCACCGCCCTCGGCAAGTCGCTGCTGGCCACCCTCACCGCTGAACAGCGCTTCCGCTACCTGCGCGAGTACGGTATGCGCCCGTTCACCACCGCCACGCTGACCAGCACCGAGGCGTTCGAGGCCGACCTGGCCGCCGGGGACCGGCGCGGCATGCAACTCGAGCTGGGCCAGTTCCGGCAGGGGGTGGCCTGCGCCTCCGTGCTGGTCATGCCCGACAAGGACATGGAACGCCGGGTGGTGCTGGCCTGCGCGCTCCCGGCCAGCGAGATGATGACCTCCGCCCGGGTCGTCCGGGCCAAGCTGCTCACCGTCGCGCGCGCGGTCGCCGACGGCATCGCCGCCGACGCCTGACCGTTGCGGCTCCGGGCTCTGGATACGCCGAGGGGCCCCTCGGCGTACCCGAGGGGCCCCTGGCGGGCGGTCCAGCGCCGGACCGCCGGGTGGAACGTCAGCTGCCGATCGGGCCGCCGTCGAGGCGCCAGGTGACCACCACGCCCGGCTTGGCGTAGTCGCCGTCCGGCCAGGTCGACGCCGGCTTCTCCACCGAGGCGCCGGTGATCTCACCGGGGTGCTGCACGGCCACGAAGACCGACCGGTTGTCACCGGTGATGAACGGGCCGCAGGTCTCCGCGCCGAGCGGCACGGTGAGGAACTGCTTCAGGTGACCTCGCTCCGGGCCCTCCACGGCGGTGGCGAAGAGACCGTCGTTGCTGCCCAGCGCGTTGCCGTCGGTGGAGATCCAGAGGTTGCCGGTGGCGTCGAAGGCGACGTTGTCCGGGCAGGAGATCGGCGAGACCCGGGTCTTGTCGTACCCGGCGAAGTGGGTCGACGGGTCGGCCGGGTCGCCGCAGACGATCGGCAGCGACCAGGTGAAGGTCTCGGCGGTGTTGTCGGCCCGGTCCTCCACCAGCTCCAGGATCTGGCCGTGCTTGTTGAGGTTGCGCGGGTTGATCTCGTCGGCCGGGGCCTTGCCGGGCTTGCCCCGGTCGGTGTTGTTGGTCAGCGCCGCGTACACCTTGCCGGTGAGCAGGCTGGGCTGCACGTCCTCCGGGCGGTCCATCTTGGTCGCGCCGACCTTGTCGCCGGCGAGCCGGGTGAAGGTGAGCACGTCCGCGGCGGTCATCCCGTCCACGTACGAGCGGTTGCCGCTGACCAGCTTGATCCAGCGGCCGGAGCCGTTGAAAGCGCCATCGGCGGGGAGCTTGCCCGACCCGTCGATCTCGGCGGCGCTGGTCTGGTCGAACTGCGCCACGTACAGGGTGCCGGACTCCAGCAGGGTCAGGTTGTGCCTGCGGGCCACCCACGAGTCGCCCGGCATGTACTTCTTGTCCGAGACGAACTTGTACAGGTAGTCGAACCGCTCGTCGTCACCCATGTACGCCACCACGTGACCGCTCTTCGCCACGATGACGTTGGCGCCCTCGTGCTTGAACCGGCCCAACGCGGTGTGCTTGCGCGGGCGACTCTCCGGGTCGAACGGGTCGATCTCGACGATCCAGCCGAACCGATGTGCCTCGTTCGGGTGCTTCGACAGGTCGAAGCGCTCGTCGGCTCGCTCCCACTTGCGGCTGCCGCTCGGGTAGCGGGCGGCGGTGCCGATGCCGTACCGGTCCAGCTTCGGCTTCAGCTCCGCCGGTGCGCCGTCGGCGCCGACGAAGTACTGGTTGAAGTTCTCCTCGCCGGAGAGGACGGTGCCCCACGGGGTGACGCCGCCAGCGCAGTTGTTGAGCGTGCCGACCACCGTACGGCCCGTCGGGTCGGCGGCGGTGCGCAGCCACGCGGAACCGGCGGCCGGACCGGTCAGCTCGAACTTCGTGGCCAACGCGGTGACCCGCCGGTTGTACGGCCGGCGGCCGTGCGGGACCGGACGCCACTGCCCGGTGCCGTCCACCCGCTCCAGCTCCACCACGGACATGCCGTGCGCGGCCATCGCCGTGCGCAGCTGCTCGACGGTGAGGTTGTCCAGGCCGGTGAAGCCAGGGAACATCAGGTCCTCGTTGGTGTACTCGTGGTTGACCACGAGCAGCGCCCGGTGGCCGCGCCGGTCCAGCGGCAGCACCCCGACGAAGTCGTTGTTGTAGCCGAACTGCTTCGCCTGCGCGGCGGCGTTCTGCCGGTGCAGGTCGAACTCCGGCGCGCCGGGGACCACCTGGTCACCCCACTTGATCACCACGGCGTGGTCGTACCCGTTCGGGACGACCAGGGTGTCGAGCTTGTTCGGCGGGATCGAGTTGAAGGTCAGCGCGCCGTTGCCCACGGAGGGCTGCGGGCGGGCGAAGTCGGTCACCTCGGGGACGACCGGCGTGGCCGGGGCGGCCGAGGCCGGGGCGGCGCCGGCGGCGGCGCCGCCGAAGCCGAGGACCAGCGCGCCGACGGCGCCGGCGCGGACCACCCCGCGGCGGGACACCCCCTCGGAGACGATGTCCCCGAAGTACGTGTTGTCGGAGGTGTTCGGCACGGGGTGGTCGCAGGCGTTGCCGCACCGGTACAGACAGGTCATCGCATCGCGGCTGCCGTGCCGGGTGGCACCGAGCAGCGGGAGCAGCCGGGGACGGTCGCTCATGGAAGGAGCCTCCTGGAAGCAAGATCGGTGGCACGTCGGATCACCGCACCGGCGTGCGTACCGGCCGGACGCTGCCAGGGCGGGGTGAGCGGTCGCCGGACTGGTGGTGAACCCGATGTGAACAGCAGTCACTGGTGAACCGATCCGGGTCACCGCGCGTATTCACGAGCGGACACACGTCGCCCCGACGCGCCGGAGAGCGAGGGGATCACCATCAGCGACCACGACGCCCAACTGCTGCGCGCGCTGCACGACGAGCACGCGGAGGCCCTGTACGCGCACGCACTCCGGCTGGTCAACGGCGACCGGACGCGGGCCGAGGACCTGGTGCAGGAGACCCTGCTGCGGGCCTGGCGCCATCCGGAGTCGCTGGATCCGCGGCGCGGCTCGGTCCGCGCCTGGCTCTTCACCACGGCGCGGAACCTCGCCATCGACGCCTGGCGTCGACGGTCCACCCGGGTCGGTGAGGTGTTCACCGACGAGTTGCCCGAGCCGCCCGAGGCGGTCGACGAAGCGGAGCGCGCGGTGGAGGCGTGGACCGTCGCCGAGGCGTTGAACCGGCTGAGCCCGACCCACCGCGAGGTGCTGGTGGAGTGCTTCTACCAGGGCCGCTCGGTGGCCGAGGCCGCCGCCCGGCTGGGCGTGCCGCCTGGGACGGTCAAGTCCCGCACCCACTACGCACTGCGCTCACTACGGTTGGTCCTGGCCGAGATGGGGGTGACCGGATGACCCGCTGCGAGTTCGCGCACGACGACGGCGCGTACGTGCTGGGCGCCCTGGCCCCCGCCGACCGCGCGGCCTACGAGCGGCACCTGGCCGGCTGCGCGGCCTGCCGGGAGGCGGTCGCCGAGATCGCCGTGCTGCCCGGGCTGCTCGGCCGGCTCGACCCGACCGCGCTGGACGAGTTCCTCCCGCCGCCGCCGGAGACCACGCGGGTGCCCGCGCTGCTCGACGCCGCGCGGGCCCGCCGGCGCCGCGAGCGGTCCCGCACCCGCCGCCGGTACGCGCTGACCGGCCTGGCCGCCGCTGCGCTCGCCCTGGTGGTGGGGGTCGGCGCGACCAGCGCGCTGCGCCCCGCCGCGCCGACCGGGCCGACGGTCCAGGCCGTCCGGATGGTCGCCATGCAGCCGGTGGCGCCGAAGGCGCCGGTGCACGCCGAGATCGGGCTGACCGGCACCGACTGGGGCACCCAGGTCACCATGCACTGCGGGTACGACGCGACGTCCGGCTACCACAAGGCGTACGCCTTCCGGCTGGTGGCGCACGGTCCGGACGGCGCGACGGAGCAGATCGGCTCCTGGCTGGCCGCCCCCGGCGACGACGTCCGGCTCACCGGCGGGACCCGGTTCACCGACGCGGAGCTGGTCCGGCTGGAACTGCTCCGCGCCGACGGCACCGTCGTGCTGGGCTACGACGTCGGTTGACGCACCGGTCACCGGCTGGCGGTGACCGGTTCCGCGATGCGGGCGGCGGCCCGGGTACGGCGGGTGTGCCGCAGCGCGTCGACGGTGAACACGATCAGCGCGACCCAGACCAGGGCGAAGCCGGCGAGCCGGGCCGGCGGCATCGGCTCATGGAAGATCAGCACGCCGCAGCCGAGCTGGAGGATCGGGGCGAGGTACTGCAACATGCCGAGCGCCGACAGCGGCAGCCGGTTGGCCGCGCCGGCGAAGAGCAGCAGCGGGATCGCGGTGGCCGCGCCGGCCAGCACCAGCAGCGCGGTGTGCCCGGCCGAGACGTGGCCGAACGTCGACTCGCCCCGGCGGGCCAGCCAGCCCAGGTAGGCCAGGGCGGGCAGCGCCAGCACCGCCGACTCGACGAAGAGCCCCTCCGCGGCGGGCAGCCCGAGTCGCTTCTTCACCAGCCCGTACCCGGCGAAGCTGAACGCCAGGGTGAGCGCCAGGTAGGGCAACCGGCCGTAGTCGACGGTGAGCACCGCGACGGCCGCCGCGCCGACTCCCAGCGCGGCCCACTGCGCCGGGCGCAGCCGCTCGCGCAGCACGAAGACGCCGAGCAGCACCGAGACCAGCGGGTTGATGAAGTAGCCGAGCGCGGTCTCCACCACCCGGTCGGAGTTCACCCCGTAGATGTAGGTGCCCCAGTTGACCGCGATCAGCGCCGCCGCGACGCCGATGCCGGCCAGCGTCCGGGGCCGGCGGGCCAGCGCCCGCAGGAATCCGACGTTGCGCAGCGCGGCGAGCAGCAGCGCCACGAAGACCACCGACCAGACGATCCGGTGTGCCAGGATCTCGATCGGCCCGGCCGGCCGGAGCAGCTTCAGGTAGATCGGGAAGAAGCCCCAGAGCAGGTACGCCCCGAGGCCGTAGAGGTAGCCGAGCCGGATCTGGTTCACCCCTCCACCGTAAGGGGCGAAGTGGTGCCGTGTTCCTTTCCGGTGACCGGCCTCACCGGTTGTTCGCGCTGGTCCAGCTCCATGAACCGGCCCGGCGGCACCTCGGTGAAGCCCAGCTTCGCGTACACCCCGTGGGCATCCAGGGTGGCCAGCAGGATCCGGCGTACGCCGAGCCCCGCCAGGTGGTCACGGACCGCCTCGACCAGCCAGCTGCCCAGCCCTCGGCCCCGCTCCTCCCGCGCCACGTAGACGTCGCAGAGCCAGCCGAAGGTCGCCCCGTCGGTGACCACCCGGGCGACCGCCACCTGTCGGTCGTCCGCGACCCGGTGCACGGCGTACCCGATCGAACCGGCGAAGGCGCGGGCCACCGTCTCCCGGTCCCGCCCCAGCGCCCAGTACGCGTCGGTGGAGAGCCAGTGGTGCACCAGCCCCAGGTCGAGTTGGTCGGGATCGGTGCTGAGTCGGTAGCCGTCGGCGCGGGTCAGAGTGAACACCGCTCCGACGCTAGCGGGCACGCCGGGACACCGCGCCAGCCAATTCCCGCCTACTGGCCGCCGCACGCCCGCCGTCACCGGGCCGCACCCGGCAGTGCTGACGAAGGTCAGTCGCGGTCGAGGATGGCGCCGAGGATCCAGGTCACGATGCCGACGAAGAGCGCGCCGAGCACCGCCTCCGGCCAGAAGCTGTCCACATGGAAGGGCAGCCCGGCCTGGTCGGCGATCCAGCTGGTGAGCAGGAAGAGCAGGCCGTTGACCACCAGCGCGATCAGCCCCAGGGTCAGCAGGTAGAAACCGCAGCCCACGGACTTGATGATCGGCTGGAGCACCGCGTTGACCACGCCGAAGATCACCGCGACCAGCACCAGCGTGGTGACCGTCTCGACGGCCGAGTCGGAATTCAGCGAGATGCCGGGGATCAGCAGTGTCGCCAGCCAGAAGGCCACCGCCGTGGAGCCCAGCCGGATCAGAAGGCCCTTCAGAAAACCCATGGCGCGCATCGTGCCACGGGAGATCCACCCGGGGAACCCTCCGCGGGGCCGGGTCAGCGCCGACCCGGCCGTCCGATCAACTGCGACTCGATCGGAGTCGGGGAGAGCAGGGCCCAGCGCAACGCCCGCCGATTCACCACCGCCACCATGTCCTCCCGGATCCGGGTCAGCCACTCCGCCGACCCGCCCAGACCCAGCGCGGCCCCGGCCAGCGTCGCCTCCGCCGGGTCCAGCGGTTGCAGCACCGCCAGGTCGGCCCGGCCCAGGGTGTCCAGGTCGGCCGGCGTCAGCTCGTCGCGGACCACCAGCATGGCCGACCAGGCCGCGCCCGGCGTCGACTCGGCCGGCGCCGTGCCGGCATCCACCACCAGCAGCAACGGGCGCAGCGGCGAGCCGGCCGCCCGGGCCACCGAGCGGCCCGGCGGGACCACCGCGACGGCGCCGCCGACGCCCCGGACGAACGGTTCCCATTCGCGCGGCCGCCCGGTCCGCACCACCACCACAGCGCCCAGTGCCATTGCCCGCAGCACCAGCAGCTGCGCCGCCCGCACCCCGCCCACCAGCGCCAGCCGGGTGCCCTCCGCGCGGAACAGCCGGACGGTGACCGCGCCGCCGTGCCGATTCGCGCCCACCATCAGCCCGGCGTCGCCGAGGGTCAGCTCCAACTGTTCCGGACCGTCGACCGCGGGGACGCCGGCCACCGCCAGGGGCAGGGTGGCGGCCAGGCCGTCGAGCTGCGCCCCGTCCAGGCGAGCCACCTCGCCACCGGCGTCGGCGACGAGCCGGCGCAGCCCCTGCGCCGCGGCATCCAGCTCGGCGACGCTCCAGGCGCTGAGCCGTACCGTCGCCTCGACCGGCACTGGCGCGGAGTCGGCGCCGACGCGCGGGCCGGCGCAGAGCGACACGGTGGTGGCCGTCGCGGGCAGCGCCAGCAGTCTCGGCACCAACCGCCGGCCCAGGTCGGCGCGCGGGTCGGGCCAGCGCCGCAGCCGGAAGGCGGCCTGTGCCAGGCCGCCGGAGCGGACCAGCTGCCAGCTCTCCCGGGTCGGCTGGTCGCCGTCGTGGTGGGCCAGTTCTCCGAGTACGCGCAGCGCGGCGGGCGCGCCGAGCGGCCGGGTGGTGGTCGAGCCGAGCCTCCGGACGATCCGTCGCACCGTGCCGGAGAGAGCCCGGCGCAGCTCCTCGTCGGACCAGCCGTCCACCCGCAGCACCCGGACGGCGAGCAGGGCCCGCTCCTGCCCGGGCAGCCGTCCCTCGGTCAACTGCCGGTACGACGTGCCCGCCGTGCCGCCGGCCACCGCTGGCGAGGCGTGCAGCAGCAGCTGAACCCGCACCGGCGGCTGCTCGGGCGCGCCGGGTGGCAACAGCGTGGCCGGCGCCGGCAGCGCCCGGGGGCCGTCGCCGAGCAGGTCGCCAGGGTCCCCCAGGTCGAGCAGCGCGGTCAGCCCGGCGGCGTCGTCGACCGCGGCGACCGGGCCGCCGGCCAGCTCCACGGTGCGCAGCACGGCGCCCGGCAGGACCAGCTCCAGCAGCGCCTGCGGACCGGCGGCCGGAGCGAGCGCGCGCCGCCGGGTGAGGTAGCCGACCCCGGTGCCCAGCCACTCGAAGAGCCACCGGCCGCGCCAGCGCGCCCAGGCCAGGGCGGTCAGCAGCACGGCGCCGGCGAGGGCGAGCACGGTCGGGCCGACGCCCCGGCCCAGCGCGGCGACCGGCAGCGCCACCGCCACCTGCGCGGCGACCACCTGACCGGCCCGTACGGCGCTGGCCGTGCGGGGGCCGGCCGGGGTCCACCGGACCTGGTGGTCCACCCTGGCCGGACCTCCGGTCGTGCTCGCCGTCACCGGGTCTCCTCCCGCTCCGCGCGTGGGGTGCCGTGCCGCCGCCGGAACACGATCTGATCGCACCGCGACGGCGGCGTGACCCATCGTAGGCGGTGACCAATGTCCGCAGTTGTCCACAGGGGAGGGCGAGGGGGTAGCACGACGGCGAGCGGACGACTACCGTCAGCGACGAGTTTCGCTGACCGTCACGCCGTGGGCACAGCGCGGTGACCGGTGTGGAGCGTCCATGCTGGAGGCCCCGACGGCCAGCCACGATCGAGGAGGCGAGGTGACGTCCGGGGTGTCCCAGACCCAGGCAGAAGCCGCGGTGATGCAGCAGACCGCCGCGAAGTTCGAGCAGGTGGACCAGTCCCTGCAGACCATGCTGAGCGGCCTGATGGCCGAGCTGGAGGTGTTGCAGCAGGCCTGGCGCGGGGCCGGCGGGCGCTCCTTCGAGCAGGTCAAGCAGCAGTGGTCGCAGGACCAGGCGGCGTTGCAGCGGGCGCTGCGGGAGACCGCGTCGGCGATCCGCACCGCCGGCCAGCAGTACGACGTCTCGGATTCCGAGGCGGCCAGCCGGGTCGCCGGCGCCAACCGCGGCATCCAGCTGCCGCTGTAACCAGATCCCGGGGAGGGAGCATCCAATGGACCACGGTGTGCTGGTCGTCAACTTCGCCGCGCTGCAGCAGGCCAGCGAGGACATCCAGAAGGCTCTGAACACGCTCGACTCGCAGCTCGGCCAGCTGGAGCGGGACGCCGCGCCGTTGGTGGGCAGCTGGGCGGGCGAGGCCCGGCAGGCGTACGAGCAGCGGCAGGCCCGGTGGCGGTCCGCGTCGCAGGACCTTCAGGCCATGCTGCGCGACATCAAGCTCGCGGTGGACGATTCCGCGTCCGACTACCTCAACACCGAGAAGAGGAACGTCGGCCTGTTCCAGTGAGCACCCCGGCGGCGGCGCCCGACGGTCCCGTCGGGTTCCGCCGCCCGCTCGGGCCGCTCAGGCCGGCCCGGCGGGTCGCCAGCCGCGGCGGGCGCCTCGCGGCAGCACCACGGCCAGCAGCACCAGCAGCGTCACCGCGGCGGCGGTGACCGAGGCGACCAGCAGCGCGCGGTCCTGCGCCGCGGCGCGACGTGCCTGCCGGGCGAACGCCGCCGGGTCGGGCCGGTCCGCCGCGAGCGCCGCCGGACGGGCCGCCGTCGCCGCTTGCGCGCCCGTCTCGACGACCGCCCGGTACGGGTTGAGCACACCCGCGCCGTACCCGCCCCGGTCGCCGCCCGGCGCCGGGTCCGCGGTGTCCATGATCCGGCGCGTCACCTGCGCCGCGGTCAGGCTCGGCCGGTACTGCCGGACCAGCGCCGCGGTCGCCGCCACGAACGGGGCGGCGTAGCTGGTCCCCTCCGCCCGGCGATGCCCCTGCTCGGGAGCGGCCATCAGCACGTCGCTGCCCGGCGCCACCACGTCGACGTACGGTCCGGTCTGGGAGAACGCCGCCCGGGAGCCGCCGGCGGTGATCGCACCCACCCCGAGCACCCCGTCGTACGACGCGGGGTAGGGGCGGGGGTCGCCGCTGTCGTGCAGGTTGCCGGCGGCGGCCACCACGACCACGTCCCGCCGTACCGCGTAGCCGACCGCCTCGCGGACGGCCGGATCGTCGGAGTACAGCACCACGGAGAGGTTCAGCACGTCGGCGTCGTGGTCCACCGCCCACCGGATCGCCCGGGCGAAGTCGGTCGCGCTGACCGTACGCCCCGACTCCCGCCCCTGGACCACCTGCTGCTCGCTGACCCGGACCGGCAGGATCCGGGTCCCGGGCGCCAGCCCGTGGAAGGGCAGCCCGTCCTCCTCCGCAGCGGCGATGATGCTGGCCACGCCGGTGCCGTGACCGGCGCAGTCGCGGGTGCCGTCGCCTCCCGGGTCGAGGAAGTCCGCCCCGTCGAGGACCCGACCGCGCAGCTGCGGATGCCGTCGGTCGACCCCTGAGTCGATCACCGCCACGGTCACCCCGGCGCCGTCGGCCAGGGGGGTGAGCCGCTCCGGGGCGTACCGCCGCTGGGGCCACGGGGTGGCCGTGACCGGGCGGGCCGGGGCGAGCGGGGTGGCGCAGGCGGGGACGGCGGCGCCGGCCACGACCGGGCCCGCCGTGGGGGCGAGGGAGACGGCCGGTGCGGCCGGACGGGCCGCGGCGAGGGCCGACACGGCTACGGCCGGCAGGGTGGCCAGCAGGGCCGCCGCCGCGCCGGCCATGGCCGGGCGCGTACCGGATCGGGACATCGACCGCCTCCGTATCGTGTCGACTCCGGGACGGAATGTTATCTCCTCGGCGTGCGGCGGGCGGGCCGCCCGCCGCTCGGCCCATTGTGATCTTGTTACCACCTTGTAGGTTGTACGCGATGCCTATGGCCTGTTCGCGGGAGGAGAGGTGGCCGTGACCGACTGGGAGCCGGCTACCGAGGCCGAGACGGCGATGCGCGACGCACTCCAGGCCAACGACCAGGAGCTGTACTTCCGCATCCTGGCCCAGACCGAGCTGTTCCTGCCGGTCTCCGCCCAGGCCCTCGCCGGTGAGGCGCCGATGGGTTGGGGCACCTGGACCACCGGCGGGCGTACGCACGTGCTCGCCTTCACCTCGACCGCCGCGCTGCACGCCTGTCTCGGCGCCACCGTCGGGCCCAGCCGGCGCCGGGCGTTCGCCGACCTGGCCACCGACTGGCCGCACCACGAGTGGTGGCTGGCGGTCAACCCGGGCCTGCCCGTCGAGGGGTACCTGCCGGCGTGGTTCGTCTCCCAGCTCTCCCGTGGGGACGTCCGCCTGCCCGGCCGCACGATGGGCGCGCGGGCCCGGTTGGAGCGGGCCGAGACGCTCGCCCGGGCCCGGGGCGACGCCGCCCCCGGCCAGGAGCCCTCGTCGGCTCCGCCGGCCGGCATTCCCACGACCGGCGGCTGGACACCGCCGCGCCCGGCCGCGCCGGCCGGCGCGGCAGCGTCCGGTGCCACGGCCATCGGCGCCGTCCCGGAGGGCCGCTCCGACCCCGCAGCCGTCCGAATACCCGGCACGTCGCCGGCCTCCCCCGGGTCCGCCACGGACGCGGACGACGCGGGTGCGGTCGACGGGGGAGCGCGCGCCGGCAACGGCCGGGTCTCCGCCGCCCCGGGGGGCCCCACCGACCTGCTCCGGCCCTCCCCGCTACGCCGTCGGTCGCTGGGGGAGGAGACCGGTCCGGCGAACGGTCGCAGCTCCTTCTTCGAGCCCGCCCCGGGGCGGGGCGGGGCGGTCCGGTCACCGCGGGACAACCCGCTGCGCGCCGGCGACCGCGCTGCCCCGTCGCCCCGACCGGGCCTCGGCGGCCAGCCTTTTCCCCGTCGCCGGCCTGCGACGAACCTGCCCGACGACGACCCAACCCGGGCGTTCCAGGTGGACGACGACCCGACCCGGGCGTTCCGGGTGGACGACCAGGCGACCCAGCCGATCCCGGCGCCCGCGCCGGCCGACCGCCGGCCGGACCCGCTGGCGGAGGAACCCACCCGGGCGTTCCGGCTCGACCCGTCCGCGGCCGAGGCGACCCAGGTGCTGCCCCGCCGCACCCTGGCACCGGCTGACGAGCAGACCCAGCGCCTGCCCGACCCGACGGTACGGCCGGTCTCCCCGGCCGCCCCTGCGTCGTTCGCCGAGGAGCTGCCGGCCTCGATCGCCGAGCCGGTCTCCGGCCCTCCGGCGCCGCGTCGGGGCTTCTCGCCCATCGTCATCGAGGGCACCATCATCGAATCCCGGGATCTGCCGGGGCCGCACGAGCCGGACCCGGTCACCGCCGCCTTCGGCTGGCGGCCGACCGTCGGCGCTCCCAGGGTCAAGGACGAGGCGGCCGACGTGTCCGCCCCGTCCTCCCCGGCGCCTGGCTCCCGGCCGGGGCCGGTGGACGCCGAGCTCGCCAGCATCGCGTTCCCCGCCGGCGCCGCCTTCCCCACCGCGCCCGCGACGACGGGCCCGGTCGACGCCGCGCCGTCGAGCACTACGCCGTCGAGCACTACGCCATCGAGCACCGCGCCGGCGAGCACCGGGAGGTTCGGCGGCGCGCCGGCGAGCAACGGGCCGGTCGACTCCGGCCCGGCGACGACCGAGCCGGTCCGCGCCGAGCGCGCCGCGTCCGCCGGCCCCACGACCGTGCCGCGGACCGCGAACGGGACGCCGCCGGACCCCGGCCCGGGGTGGCTGCCGTTCGACGGTGCTCCGGCGGCCGGTGTCACGCCGGACGACGCCGGCCCGGAGCCGACGTTGCGAACCACGCCGTCCGCCGGCGCCGCGCAGGCCGCACCGACCGCCCAGGCCGCACCGACTCTCGCGCAGGCCGCACCGACCGCCGCGCAGGCCGCCGCACCGACCGCCGCGCAGGCCGCCCCGCCGACCGTCGCCCAGGTCGCACCGAGCGGCTCCGCCGGACGGGATGCGGACGCCGCGCCGGCCACCGGACCCTCCGTCGACGCGGTGGCGTTCCAGCCGGCCAACGAGGTCGAGGAGGACCTGCTGGACGCCGCCGGCAGCGGCAGCACGGACACCTTCCTCTCCACCCTGCTGCTGGCCCGGGTGCTGCTTCCGGTCTCGCCCGACTCGGCACCGGGCAGCCGCCCCGGCGAGCCCGGTTTCGTGTGGCGTACGGAGGAACTGGACGGTGAGCCGTACGTGGTGGTGCACACCTCGCCCGAGCGGCTGGCCGACCACGCCGGGGAGCCGGTGGAGACCATCGAGGTCCGGTTCGTGCAGCTGATCCGGCGCTGGCCGGAGGAGAACTGGTGGTTCGCCGTCAACCCGGGCACCCCGGTCGGCGCGAAGCTGCCCGGTGAGCAGATCGTCAACCTGGCCAGCTGGGCCGCCGAGGTGGGGCTCGGCGACGACCCGGAGGTCGAGCCGGCGGCGCCCGCCGAGGAGCCGGCCGAACGCAGCCGGTACGCCCCGACGGCCACCGACCCGTCCCGTCCGGTGGTCATGCAGAAGGCGGTCGCGCCGAGTCAGCTCGCCTACTACCTGGAGCGCGGCTACGACCGGGTCTCCGGTTTCGTGCACCGGGCCGGCGAGCTGGCCCACCTGACCACCCCGGCCCAGCTGCACAGCGCGCTCGGCCTCGGCTACCCGGATTCGCCCTTCGCCCGGGACGCGGAGCAGATCTACCTGCTCCGCTGGCCGGCGTACCGGCCCAGCCTCTACCGGATCCCGTACGGCGGTCAGAACGAGGCGGCCATGCGGGCGATGGAGGGCTGGGTCATCGAGCGCGCGCCCTTCCGGGGCAACGGCTTCGCGCCGGGGGAGAGCAGCGACGTGGTGGCCGAGTTCAAGGTGGACAGCGCCCGGCTGCCGCACGGCGCGCAGCTCTGGCGGGTCGGCTCGGACGGCACCGAACGGGTCATCGCCATCTTCGACGCCGACGCGCTGCTCTGGCGACAGGTGGGTGAGTCCTGATGCGGGACGGTTACGTGGCCCGCTGGCGCGGCCGGGAGTACCAGGCCAGCCCGGACGTCGACGACGTGCGGATCTACCAGCCCGAGCCGGGTGACGGCTTCGAGGAGGTACGCCCCGGCCGGCACGTCCGGGTGGTGCCGGTCGGTGAGGTGGAGGAGCTGGCGTACGTCCGGACCACCTGCACGTGGCAGGGGCAGCCGTTCATCGTCCTCGGCGAGCACGAGGGGTGGCTGCGGGTCGAGTACACCGGCGGACGCTGGCCGGTGGCCCGCTCGATGGGCCTGGAGGTCTTCGACTTCGGCGTCTACCAGGGCTGGGCGCCCGCCGCCGAGGTAGTGGACCTGCGCGAGCAGCGGGTCTGACGGCTCAGGACTTCGTCCAGCGCAGGATCTCGCCGAGCACCAGGTCCCGGGCCTCCAGGTGCGGGAAGTGCCCCACCCCGTCCAGCAGCCGCCACTCGTACGGGGCGAGGACGTACCGGCCGGAGCCCTGGGCGGTACGGGGCAGCGCGGCGACGTCGTCCGCGCCGTGCAGTTGCAGGGTCGGGGTGACCAGGGGCTTCTGCATCAGCCGGACGAACCGGTAACCGTGCAGCCGTACCGCCGACCGGAACGCCCACCGGTAGCCCTCCAGGGCGCAGAAGGCGGCCTGCGGGATGCACATCGCCTCGCGGCAGCGCTCCGCGTACGCGGCGAACTCCGGCCCCTGCACCCAGGCCGTCCCGCCCCAGCTGCGCAGCATCTCCGCGACGGCGGCGGCGTCGTTGCGGGTGAGCACGTGCTCGTAGCGGGGCAGCTGGAACCGCAGTGCCGGCATGGCGGCGGCGAACTGCCCGCGGGGGTCGGCGAAGATGGCCGCGCGCAGCCGTAGCGGGTGTGGCGCGCCGAGCACCACCAGCCGCCGGACCATGGTGGGGTGGAAGGAGGCGGCGGTCCAGCCGATCATGCCGCCGGCACCCGCGCCGACCACGGTGGCGGACCGTTCGCCGAGGGCCCGGATCAGGCCGGCCACGTCGGCGGCGAGGGTGTAGCCGTCGTACCCCCGGGGTGGCTTGTCGCTGGCGCCGTAGCCGCGCAGGTCGACGGCGACCGCCCGGAAGCCGGCGTCGGCGACGGCCGGGAGCATCTCGTGCCACGCCCACCAGTGCTCGGGGAAGCCGTGCAGGAAGAGCACCATCGGCCCGGTTCCCGCCTCGACCACATGGAAGCGGCTGCCGTTCGCGCCGACGAAACGGTGCGTCCACGGCCCCTCGGTCAGGACGCAGGACTCGTCGACGGGTCCGCCACGCTGCTCGGTCATGGGGCACAGCCTAGGACCCGAGGTCACCGGCGCGGCCCGCCCCGCCCGTCGTGGGCGAACGACGCGACGGTACGCGCCGACGGAGTGCCCGCCGGCCCGTACCGTCCGTGGTCACCTCAGGTAGGTGCTGAACACCCGGTTGGCGACGGAGTCACCGGTGGCCAGCCCGGCGTCGGCGTCCCACTGGTAGTGCACGCCGAGGTACACCCGGCTCGCGCGTTCTCGTTGGCGGCGGCCGAGAAGCCGGTGAAGGTGCGCTGCACGCCGGACGCGTGCGCATCCTCGGGGGTGGCCGTGAAGGTCACCGCGTCGGTGCCGTAGTAGCGCTTCATGATCCCGGCCCCGGCACCGGCGAAGGTGGCGTGCCCGGAGACGTAGGCGGGGAACGGCGGGGAGAAGTGGACGCCGTTGTTGTCCTGCGGTGCCCCGAGCCGCCGACGGCGAGCAGCGGGTGCGCGTCGCCCGGCCCGTCGACCCGCTCACCGTGCAGGAGCCGGCAGCCGCCCGTTTCCCGAGCGCAGAGCCGCGCCGACAGCCGGAGGAGTTCCGGCCCGTCCGGGACGACCTCGATCCCGTCCGGCCGCCCGGTCGTCACCGCGGACCGTTGGCGCTCCCACCACTCCAGCTCGGCGTGCGTCCCCGTCAGCCGGCGCTGCGCGCGGTGCAGGTCGCGCTGGCTCGCGGAGATCGAACGCCGCAGCTCGTCGAGGAGCGACATCTCCCTGGGTGTGGCGGGCCCACCGGTGGGCGCGACCACGATCGACGGTCGCTCGACCTCGTCGGACAACAGTTCACCGGACATGTGACCACCCCCGTGGACCGCGTGGCGGTGGTGGCGCCCCGGTCCGCCCGGTGCCGCCGGCCTTCGCCGTCGGAGCCGGCCCACCGCCTCACAGCGAAGGCCGTCGTTGGCTCGGCCGTGGTGGTCAATCGTCCGTACCCCTGTTGACCGCCTCCCGGTCCTGTGCTGACCGTTCCGGCGATGCTACCGACCGTTACCCGGTGACGATCCGCATCGGGACGCCGGGCCCGCAGTCGACCGACGGGGTGCGCGGCGCCACCCGCAGGGTGACGAAGCTGCCCTGCTTCAGCTCGCCGGCGTCGGGGCCGTAGAGGGCGTACTCCCGCTCGTTCTCGTCCACCAGGGTGTAGCAGGGGCCGGTGCCGCCCCGGGTGATCCGACCGGCGATCAGGTCGGTCGGCCGGTTGTCGGTCGGCTCCTTGGGCGGCCCGGCCGGTCGCGGCAGCGTGGGCAGGGCGGTGGCGGAGAGCGGCGTGGGCCGGCCCTCGGGCGCGACCGGGGTGCCGGACGCCGCCTCGGCCGGCAGGGTGGGCGGCGGCGACGCGGGCGTGGCCGAGGCGGGTGGGGTGGGCGGGATCCGGTCGTCGGACACGGGGCCTCCGTTCCCGGCGCAGCCGGCGAGGGGGACGAGCAGCGCCAGCGCGATCAGGGCGAGCGGTCCGGCGGTACGAGGAGTCACCCCGGTCGGACGTACCCGGGGCCGCCGGGGTTCCCGGAAAGGGCGATGCCCGGGCGGTGACCCGCCCGGGCATCGTGTGGTGCTGGTGGTACCTCGATCAGGAGATGCGGATCTTCATCGAGGTGCCGTCTTGCTGGAGAACCCGGATCTGGACCCCGTTGTTCGGGACCTTGACACCGTGGTTCGGCAGCTCCGCGTACCAGTACTGCTTGCTGTCGTCGAACAGCGGGGCAGCGGCCTGGCCGCGGATGTACTGCGGCTGGCTGTTCACGTGGAGGGTGAACGAGTCGGCCTTCTTCAGGCTGAACGGCGCGTCGTAGATCTGCACCCGGGCCCGCCAGGCGTTGCCGGTCAGGTTGTACAGCGGCTTCGGGCGGGAGTCGATGTTCAGGTTCCGACCCTCACCCGGGTGACCGCCCGGGTTGTTGACCGCGTCGTACGGCATGGTGTTGTTGTCCGCCCACCGGAGGTTCCAGTAGGTGATCAGCAGACCCTGCTGGTAGGCGTAGTGGTCCACGTAGTCCGGCCGGGTGTTGGCGTAGCCGAAGAAGTACGGACCGGTCTTCAGGTACTGGTCGAACGAGACGTACGACCGGTTGCCCGCGATGTAGTAGTTGTCGAAGAGCCGGGTGTAGGTCTCCTCGACGATGCTGAAGCCGTTGAGGGCCCAGCCGTTGGCACCGGCCTCGGCGCCGTCCGAGAGGACGGTCTGCCCGTCGGCGGTCACGGTGATGGCGTCACCGAAGAAGCCGCCGGAGGAGACGCCGCCGTCGGTGATGTAGTGGTAGCGGAACTGCACGACCTTGCCCGCCGCCGCGTCCATCGGCACGGTCAGGTCGACCCAGTCCGGCGTTCCGTCACCGGTGGTGTCGGAGTCACCGTCGAGGGCGTTGCGGCCGTTGCCGTCGGTCTTCGGCGTGCCGTTGACGCTGAACGGCAGAGCCGCCCAGTTCTGTCCACCGTCGAGCGACGCCTCGAAGTACATGTAGTCGTAGTCGGTCTCGATGTTGTAGCGAGCCTTCATCGACAGCGAGGCGGAGGACTTCCCGGTGAAGTCGAACGTCCGGGTCATCGTGGTGTTCAGGTCGTCGTCGTTGCCGGAGAAGTACTGCTTGGTTCCCTCGGCCGGCTTGCCGTTGTCGAAGCTGTAGCTGCGCTGCGGCAGCACGACCACCGCGGCCTGGGCCTTGGCGGAGTTGTACTCCTCCGGGCCGAGGTCGATCGTCTGGGCGTCCTGCTTGGCCGGGACGACGGTCTCGTAGTCCAGCCAGCCGAGCTGCAGCTTGTTCCAGGCACCGAGGTCGGCGCCACGCTCGCCGATGCCGGCGTCGTTCTTGGCGCTGACCCGGCTCTGGGCCATCAGGGTCCAGTGCTCCTGGCTGTTGTCGCCGCTGGCACCGGTGTTGTAGTCGTCCGGCAGACCCAGGTCGTGACCGTATTCGTGGTAGAAGACGCTCCGGCCGCCGTTCTCGGGCTGCACGGTGTAGTCACCGATCCACACGCCGGTGTTGCCGATCTGGGTACCGCCGAGCCGCGCCTGCTCCGGACCGGTCTGACCCTGGTCCGTGGCGTACGCGTACCAGCGGTGGCTCCAGATGGCGTCCTCGCCCTGGTACGGGTCACCGTCGGCCTGGTCGCCGCCGGAGTGGACGATCTGGAAGTGGTCGATGTAGCCGTCCGACTCGTTGAAGTTGCCGTCGCCGTCGACGTCGTAGCGGTCCCACTGGTCGAAGGACTTGACGTCGGCCGCGATCTCGGCGTCGGACTTGCCGGCCGCCTTCTGGTCGGCGACCCACTGGTTGGCCGCGTCCCGGACCAGCGCCCAGGTGTTCTGGCAGGTGGTCTGGGCGCAGACAGCCGGGTCGTCGCCGTTGGCGTCGTTCGGGTTGTCGTTGGACCGGCCGTACCGGGCCTCGTTGTACTTGACCTTGACCCAGTCCGTGACCTCGCCGTCCACCGTGTACCGGCCGGACGACTGGGCCTCGTAGTACTGCTTGAGCGACTCGTCGCCCTGCCCGGTGCCGAAGTACAGCTTGCGGTAGTGGTCCGCGCTGTAGTCCGGCTGCCAGACGGTGGAGTTGTCGACCGCCCGGTTGGGCGCGTCGATCTGGTTGTGCAGCGGACCGTCGAACCTGGTCGGCCCTGCGGTGGCCGGGTCGATGTCCTTGTCCGGGTAGGACGGGTGCCGCTCGTTGCCGAACTCGGCCAGGATCACGAAGATCCGGTCCGAGCGCTCACGCTCCAGCTCGACGTACTGGTCGGTACGGGCGGCGCCGGCGTTGGCCGCCGTCGCCGTCCGGGTGTTCTCGCCGGCAGCGTTGGTCGCGGTCTTACCGACCTTGACGACCGTGCTGCCGTTGATCCTCTGCGCCTTGGCCTTGCCGGAAAGGACCTCGCTGAGACCCTCCTGGCGCAGCGCCCGCCGCTTCTCCTCAAGCGGGTTGGGCAGATCGTGGTCGACCTGGGCAGGCTCGGTGACCGACGGGGCGGCCGCCGGCAGCTTCGGCGTCGGCGCGGCGCTGGCGGACGTGCCCGCCACCAGTCCCGTTGCCGTCAGCGATAGCCCGAGCAGACCCACTGCGACTTTGCGCACGTGGTACCTCCGGTGTGAGGGAACCGGCCCAACGGGGGTAGGGGCCGGTGAACGTCCCACTGATGCGGCCAGTGGGACCACTGGTGAAGATAGACACTCCCGTGACGGGTGGGAAGACAGCCGCGTCGATTTGTAGCAAGTTTTTGTTGGGAATGCTTTTCACCGTCACACCGGTGCCGCTCATCAACGGTCGTGAGCTGCGCGGACCTCCGCGGGTGGAGACCGCAGTGACAGATCTCGATCAGATTGCGGCACCACACAAAACAGGAGGGGCCGGTGGCGTCTCCGCCACCGGCCCCTCTGTTAACTGTCAGGTCAGTTGCTGACCTTCACCACCATGTCGTCGGTGGGGTTGGTGCCCTGCTGAAGGATCTCGATCTTGGTGCCGGTGCCGGCCACCTTCACCGAGTTCCACGGGTTGCTGCTGTTCCAGTACTTGCTCGCCCCGCTGTCGGTGAAGAGCGGGTTCGGGTCGAGCGCCGGAACGGTGACCGCCACGCCGTTCTTGTGGAAGGTCTGCGCCGGCTTGGCGTACAGGCTGAACGTCGCGTCGTAGCCGTTACGCCGGTTGCTGATGGTGCCCTGGCCGTCGACCTTGATCTGGCCCGGCCGGACGTCGACCGGCAGGTTCAGGCCGTAGCCCGGGTGCGCCGACGTGTTGTTGTCGCCGTACGCGTAGTTCACGTACCAGACCAGCAGGCCGGGCTGGTTCGAGAACCGCTCCACGAAGTCCGGCCGGGTGTTGCCCCAGCCGAAGTTGTACCCACCGGTCCGCAGGGTGTCGTCGTAGCCGACGTAGGTCCGGTTCTCCGCGATGTAGAAGCGGGGGTACGTGTCGGTGACCGAGCCACCCATCCGGGTGAAGCCCTTGGCGGTCCACTCGGCGGCGAGGGTCTCCGCGTCGTCGGTCCACGCGACGGTGCCGTTCTTGTTCAGCGAGATGTTGTCCAGGAACGCGCCGGCGAAGTGCACGCCGCCGTCGGTGGCGTAGCGGTAACGGAACAGCACGGTCTGACCGGCGTACGCCGACAGGTCGTAGGTCGAGTCGACCCACGCGCCGTTGCTGGAGCCGTCGATGCCGCTGTCACCGGAGTCGACCAGGTTGTTCTTCAGGTCGGCCCAGGTGGTGCCACCGTTGGTCGACACCTCCGCGTAGAGGTAGTCGTAGTCCTCTTCGATGTCGTACTGCAGCTTGGACGTGATCGACGCGGTGGTCGCGCCGGTCAGGTCCAGGGTGCGGGTCAGCGTGGTGTTCAGGTCGTCCGCGCTGCCGCCCCACCACTCGTACGCCCCGCCGAACGGCGTGTTGTAGCTCGTGGTCTGCGTCTGGCTCGGCAGGTTGACGACGACCGCCTGGGCCTTGGGCCCGTCGCTGTCGCCGGCCGGGCCGAGCGTCACCTGGGTGCTGCCCTTGCCGTAGTCGACCGTCGAGTGGTTCAGCCAGCCGAGGAAGAGCTTCGACCACGGGTCCATGTAACCCGGGGTCGAACCGATGTCGTCGGTGCCGTGGCTCAGCCACGAACCCGAGGACATCAGGCTCCAGAACCCGACGCCGTTGTCGCCACCCGCGGTGTCGTACAGGTCCGGCAGACCGAGGTCGTGACCGTACTCGTGGGTGAAGACGCCCAGACCACCGTTCTCCGGCTCCGTGGTGTAGTCACGGATCCACATCCCGGTGTTACCGATCTGCACACCACCCGCGAGGTTGCCGGACGGGCCGGCCCTGCCCTCGAGGTTGGTGAACGCGGCCCAGCGGTGCGACCAGATGGCGTCCTCGCCCTGGGCGCCGCCACCGGCCTCTTCGCCCTCGCCGGCGTGCACCGCCTGGAAGTGGTCGATGTAGCCGTCGGCCTCGTTGAAGTCGCCGTCACCGTCGAAGTCGTACCGGTCCCAGACGTCGAACTGCTTCAGGTAACCCTGAATCTCGGCCTGGGTCTTGCCGGCGGCGACCTGGGCGTTGTACCAGGACGTGGCGCTGTCCCGGACAAAGTTCCAGTAGCCCTCGGCCTCCGAGATGTTGTCGTTCGGGTTGGCCGGGTCGTCGTTGTGACCGTAACGGGCCTCGTTGTAAGGCACCGTGACCCAGTCGCTGACGTCGCCGCTGACGGTGTACCGGCCACCGGACTGCTTGAGGTAGAAGTCCTTGAACGACTCGCCCTCACCGTAGAACATGTCCATGTAGTGGTCGCGGCTGAAGTCGGACCGCCACAGGGTGCTGTTGTTGTCGGTGGCGCTGCCGTCCCAGTTGCGGTCCGGTTCGGGGATCTGGTTGACCACCGGACCGGCGGCTCCGCCCGCCCGAGGGTCGGTCTTGTCGCCGAAGTTGACCAGCATCGTGAAGATGGGGTCGGTCTTCGGGGACTGCTGGTACTCGACGAACAGGTCGTCCTTGACCTGGATGACCTTCGAGCCGTTGCGCGTCTGAAGCTTGGCCTTGCCCTGAAGCAGGTCGGCGATGGCCTGCTTCTTGAGCTCCCGCTGCTGATCCGACTTCGGATCCGGGAGGTTGTCCTTGCCGTGCTTCGCCTTGTCGGCGCCAGTGGTGGGCTCCGCCGCCGGGGCAGCGGAAGCCGGGGCCGTAACGACGCCGGCCGCCAGCAGCGCGGCCGCGGCCGAAGCCAGGCCCGCCGTGACTCGTCTCCTCAAAGGTCCTCCTCCTTTGTGGAACCTGTTACATGACGCGACTGACCGCAGTCGGAAGTGTCATGTGATGCGTCACTCACGATGACAGAGGATTTGACAGTTGTCACGAGTCAAATACGTGAGGTGCCGGCCATCATTAGCGGGCAAAACGGGACCAAAGGGTGCGCCGAAACGTGATCCATTCACATTACGTTTCGGCCACGATCACCTAGCGTGATGGTGGTTATGGGGTCCCTATAGGGGAGCGCAGCAGCCCGCAAAAATGTCACACGTCTTGGTCGAGAGATGCTCGGGCGCGTAAGAGGGCGGGGCCCGGCTGCGAGCAGTGTGCTCACAGCCGGGCCCCGCCGTGTGTCCCGAGGGACAAATCCGTACGGATCAGTTCGTAGCCGGCGTCACGTGCACCGTGGCGTACGAGTTGTCCTTCGCGGCCTTCAGGATGGTGATCGTGACGCCGTAGCTCACGCCCAGGTCACCCGGGTTGCCGGAACCCAGCACGATCGCGCCGCCGCCCAGGGTCGCCCCGTAGTACGCCGACGCCGGGGTGCCGTCCGGGTTCACCACCCGGGTCGTGTACTTCGCGTTGCCCCGCGACGGGATGACCACCGAGGCGTCGTTGTCCCGGGCGTACGCCCCGCCGTTGCGGATCTCGATGCCCGGGTACCAGCCCCTGGCGTCGCTGAACATCGACACCGGCGCCTGCGCCCCGAAGCTGGTGCAGTACTCGCTGTAGAACTCGTCCGCCGCCTCCAGGCACTCGGTGAACGGGTACGTCGAACCCAGCGAGAAGGCCGCGTTGGCCGACTGCGGACGGCTGGGCAGGTTGTCCAGCACCGACGGGTCCTTCACGGCCGCCTCGCCCTGCCGGCGGTACGGGTCGAAGTGCGAGTCCACGACCAGCAGGCCGCCCTTGGCGCCGTAACTCGGCAGCGCGGTCATCTGCGCGGTGACGTGGTTGACGTCGCCCAGCACCGTGTCCCGGTACCAGACCAGCATGCCCGGGGCGTTGTAGGCGATCCGGTCGACCTTCCACGCCTCGTGCGAGTAGACGGTGTCGTAGGCGTACTTCAGGCCCTTGTCGAAGCCGTCGAAGTTGCGCCACTCGGCCAGGTAGTAGTGCGCCTTGGTCTGGGTGCCGATGTCGACGCGCCAGCCCGGCCCGGTGGTGTCGGTGAAGGTGCCGCCGGTCTGGGTCCAGCCGTTGGCGCCGCCCTCGACGTCGTCGCTCCAGGTGGTGGTGCCGCCACCGGTGACGGAGAAGTCGTCGGCGAACCAGCCCCGCTCGAGGAAGGCCTCGTCGGTGGCCTGCCGCAGCCGCAGCTGCACCGTCTGCCCCGCGTACGCCGACAGGTCGACGTAGTCGTGACGCCAGCCGTGGCTGTCACCGGTCAGGCCGTACTTCTTGCCGCCGAAGTCGACCATGCGGCCGTTCGGGTCGGCGTAGCCGTCGGGGGTGGTGACCGCCTTGCCGGTGGCGTCGTAGACCTTCTGCTCCGACCAGGTGGTTCCACCGTCGGTGGAGACCTCGACGAAGCCGTAGTCCCAGTCGGCCTCGATGACGTAGTTGTTCCACATCCAGAACTTCGCGTCGGCCGCCGCCGGCACGCTCACCTGACGGGTGAGCTTGATGTCCGCCCAGTCCTGGTCGGCGCCGGTGTACCACATGTTGGCGCCGCTGTGCGGCTGCGCCAACGTGATCACCTTGTTCGGCAGGTTGATTTTGATGCCGTCCTTGGTGCCGGACGGCGTCCGGGAGGTCTGGCCGAGCTGTACGTCCTTCGCGTCCGAGCCGGGCGTGAAGTTCAGCGGGTCGGCCCAGCCGAGCACCCACTTGTCCCAGAGACCCATGTGGCTCGGCAGCGCCTGGAAGATCTCGCCGTTGTGCGAGCCCGAGGCCATCAGGTCCCAGAAGTCGACGTCCGAGTCGGCGTTGCCCGAGGTGTCGTAGAGGTCGGGCAGGCCGAGGTCGTGACCGAACTCGTGGGCGAAGACGCCGACGCCGGCGTCCTCCGGCTGCACGATGTAGTTCGACAGCTTGATGTTCGTGCCCGGGATGGTGTAGCCGCCCGCCACCGACGAGGAGTGCGCCCAGACGGCGTACACGCCCTGGTCGCCGCCGCCGCGGGACTTGCCCTGGCCGGCGTGCACCAGCACCAGGTGGTCGATCACGCCGTCCGGCTCGAAGACGTTGCCGTCACCGTCCCGGTCGCCCTGGTCCTCGATGTCGTAGTCGGCCCACGGGAAGCTCGGGTCCTGCGCCGCCAGTGCGTCGACCGCGTCGGTGGCCAGCCGGCCGGCACCCTGGGGGTTGTCCGGGTGGCCGTTCATCGACTGCTGCCGCCCGGCGACCCAGTTGCCGTTCTCGTCCTGGAAGCAGCGGGAGGCCGCGTACCAACCCTCGGAGTGCGGCACGGTGATCCACGGGCTGGCCTGCCCGTCCACCGTGTACGCGCCCTTGGACATCTCCAGGTACATGTTGTGCATGGTGCGCCCGGCGATGTCGATGCCCGGCTTGCCGTCCGGCCCGGTCAGGTCCTTGCGGACCCGCTCGGTGATGCCCTCCTTGGTGTAGAGCATCTTGTCGAAGTGCTCGGAGGAGAAGTCCGGCACCCACATCGAGTTGTTGTCCTCGTGCGCCAGGGTGCCCGGGTCCGGGATGCCGTTGTGCTTCGGCCCGTTCTGCACGGTGCCGAGGACACAGCTCCGGTCCTCGAAGACCGTCTTGGGGACGTACACGTCGGTGAAGTCGTCGTTCGCCTGGTCGTTGAACTCCACCAGCAGGGTGAGCAGCTTGGCGGTCTGGGTGCCCTTGGCCTGCTTGATCTGACGCGGGTTCTGCCCGGTCTTGATCGCCTTGGCCTCGAGCTTGGCCAGCTGCCCCGCGGTCACCGGGTTGCCCCCGGCGAACTTGCGGTCGTACGTCCGGGCCTCGTCCGCCGCCGAGGTGTAGATCCCGTCGGCGCCCTTGACCTCCTTGCCGCCGCTGTCCGGCTGGACCTCGGGCTCGGCGTAGTTGATGTAGAACTCGTCCGCCCCGATCGTGGCCCCGGCCGGGCCGGCGGACTGGGCGGCCGCGCTACCGGTCACGGTCAGTGACGTGGCGGCGAGGGCGATGGCGGGCAGCGCGACGAGTAGGCGTCGGCGCGACCCGGATTGCGGAAATGTGTTCATGCCGCTCCGTTTCTCGGGCATGGGGAGGAGGAGCCGGGCGGCGCACATCATCGATGTGACGTCCATCGAACCGTCCCGACCTGCGTGAAACTAAATGAGAAAGAAGATGAACGACAGGGTTCGGCGTGCCCTTGTGTCCGTTCAGCTTCTCCGATCTCCCCGATCGACCGATGTGACGCAGGCCGCGCGATCCGAGGCGTACCCGTCAGAAAACGACGGTGGGTGACGGTCCGCCCGGACCGTCACCCACCTCGGGGGTACGCCTGCCGTCAGTCCTCGTCGGACTTGCCGCCACCCATCCCGGAGGAGATCAGCTCCATCACCGAGGAGTCCTGGAGCGTGGTCACGTCGCCCAGCGAGCGGTTCTCCGCCACGTCCCGCAGCAGCCGGCGCATGATCTTGCCGGAGCGGGTCTTCGGCAGCTCCGGCACCAGCATGATCTGCCGGGGCTTGGCGATCGGACCGAGGGTCTTCGCGACGTGGTTGCGCAGCTCGGCGATGAGCTTCTCGCCGGCCTCGCCCGAGACGTCGGCGGTGCCGCGCGGGATGGCGAACGCGACGATCGCCTGACCGGTCGTCGGGTCGGTCGCGCCCACGACCGCCGCCTCGGCCACCGACGGGTGGCTGACCAGCGCGGACTCCACCTCGGTGGTGGAGATGTTGTGCCCGGACACCAGCATCACGTCGTCCACCCGGCCGAGCAGCCAGATGTGCCCGTCGTCGTCCTTCTTCGCCCCGTCACCGGCGAAGTACATGCCCTGGAACCGCGACCAGTACGTCTCGATGAACCGGTTATCGTCGCCCCAGATGGTGCGCAGCATCGACGGCCACGGCTCGCGCAGCACCAGGTAGCCACCGCCGCCGTTCGGCACGGACTGCCCCTGGTCGTCCACCACGTCGGCGCTGATGCCCGGCAGCGGGGTCATCGCCGAGCCGGGCTTGGCCTCGGTGACGCCGGGCAGCGGCGAGATCATGATCCCGCCCGTCTCGGTCTGCCACCAGGTGTCCACGATGGGCAGCTCACCCCGGCCGACGTGCTGCCTGTACCACATCCACGCCTCCGGGTTGATCGGCTCGCCCACGCTGCCGAGCAGGCGCAGCGAGCTCAGGTCGTACCCGGCGGGAATGTCGTCGCCCCACTTCATCATGGTCCGGATCAGCGTCGGCGCGGTGTAGAGGATGCTGACCCGGTACTTGTCGACGAGCTCCCAGAACCGGCCCTTGTGCGGGGTGTCCGGGGTGCCCTCGTACATCACCTGGGTGGCGCCGTTGGCGAGCGGGCCGTACACGATGTAGGAGTGCCCGGTGACCCAGCCGATGTCGGCGGTGCACCAGTAGACGTCCTGCTCCGGCTTCAGGTCGAACACCGCGTGCGCCGTCCAGGCCACCTGGGTGAGAAAGCCGCCGGTGGTGTGCAGGATGCCCTTGGGCCGGGCGGTGGTGCCGCTGGTGTAGAGGATGAAGAGCGGGTGCTCGGCGTCGAACGGCTGCGCGGTGTGCTCGACCGGCGCGGTCTCCACCGTCTCGTGCCACCAGTGGTCCTTCGCCGACCAGGCGACGTCCTCACCGGTGCGGCGAACCACCAGCACGTGCTCGATCGTCGGACAGTTGGCCACCGCCTCGTCCACCGTCGGCTTCAACGCCGACGGCTTGCCCCGCCGGTAGCCGCCGTCGGCGGTGATCACCACCTTGGCGGAGGCGTCCTGGATCCGGTTGGTCAGCGCGTCGGCGGAGAACCCGCCGAAGACCACGCTGTGGGTGGCTCCGACCCGGGCGCAGGCCAGCATCGCGACCGCGGCCTCCGGGATCATCGGCAGATAGATCGCCACCCGGTCACCGGCGGTCACGCCCAGCTCGGTCAGCGCGTTCGCCGCCTGGCAGGTCAGCCGGTGCAGGTCGGCGTAGGTGAGGGTGCGGGTGTCGCCCGGCTCGCCCTCCCAGTGGATCGCCACCTTGTCGCCCCGGCCGGCCTCCACGTGCCGGTCCAGGCAGTTGTACGCCACGTTGAGCTGGCCACCGACGAACCACTTCGCGAACGGCGGGTTCGACCAGTCGAGCACCTGGTCCCACTGCTTCGCCCAGGCCAGCCGCCCGGCCTGCTTCTCCCAGAAGGCGAGCCGGTCCGCGGCGGCCTCCGCGTACGCGTCGGCGGTGACGTTGGCCTCCGCGGCGAGTGCGGCCGGCGGCGGGAACTGGCGCGTCTCGTTCAGCAGGTTGGCCAATGCCTCGCTCATGCGGTGACTCCTTCTCCGGGGTGACCTGCGTCTCCTACCCGGCTGAGGTTAGTCGGGGGGCTCGACGCCCGCGACAACTCGGTGCCCGGTCACGCGCTCAGCGGACGCCCCGGCGCGCTCGACGGCCGGGTGGTCCGGGTCGCCTTGCGGGCGGGTGGCACCCGACCCGACCGGTCGAGTCGCTAGCGTGGCGGGGTGACCACCGACCCACTCGCCCCGCTGCTGGCGCTCGCCGACATCGCCCCCGCCGTCGAGCGGGCCCGCGAGCACGTCGACCAGGCGATGCGGCACCGCGCACTGCGCCGGCACGGCGGCCAGGTCGCGGCCGAGGCCAGCCTCCGGTCCGCGGTCGCCAGCGCCGCCCTCGAGGGGTACGACCACGAGCGCGAGGCGGTCCGCGCCGGCACCGTGACCGAGCCGGTGCTCCAGGGCGCGCTCCGGGTCGCCGGCGCGCTGCCCGGCCTCACCGAGCTGTGGCCGAAGGCCCCCCGGCAGGCGCTGGCGAAGCTGCACGTCCTCGCCGCCCGGGACGTGGTGGCCGAGTCCGAGCTGGGCCGCCCCGTCTCCGACCCGGTGGTCGGCGCGCGGCTGGACGGGCTGGCCGGACTGGTCGCCGGCGGGACGAAGGTCTCCCCGCTCGTCCTGGCTGCCGTCGTGCACGGCGAACTGCTGAACCTGCGGCCGTTCGCCGGGCCGTCCGGCGTGGTGGCCCGGGCCGCCGCCCGGCTGGTGCTGATGTCCCGTGGCCTCGACCCGCGCGGCCTGGTCGCCGTCGACGTCGGCCACCGCGAGCGGGAGCCGGAGTACGTCGGCGCGGCCGGCGCCTTCGCCACCGGCACCCCGGACGGGCTGCGCTCCTGGCTGCGGCACTACATGGCGGCCGTCGAGGTGGGCGCCGACCAGCTCACCGTCATCGGCGACGAGATCCTCGCCGCCGCCTGATCGGTCCCGCGAGGTCAGGCGACGGGGGCTACCCGGCCGCGGCGGTGCCGGCCGTACCAGGCGATGCCGATGGCGACCCCGACCCCGACGCCGAGCGCCGCCGCGGCGACCGGCACGGCGGGCCGCTCCCGCAGCCGCCGGCCCAGCGGGATCGGGTGCCGGAACTCCAGCACCGGCCAGGCGTTCTCCACCGCGAGCTTGCGCAGCGCCCGGTCGGGGTTGACCACGCTGGGGTGCCCGACGCACTCCAGCAGCGGCCGGTCGCTGTACGAGTCGGAGTAGGCGTACGAGTCCGCCAGGTCGTAGCCACGGGCGGTGGCCAGCTCACTGACCGCCTCGACCTTGCTCGGGCCGGCCGCGTAGAACTCCACCTCACCGCTGTAGCGCCCGTCCTCGACCGCCATCCGGGTGGCGATCACGTCGGTGACGCCCAGCAGCTCGCCGATCGGGCGGACCATCTCGTCGCCGGACGCGGAGACCAGCACGACGTCCCGGCCGGCGGCCTGGTGCTCCTCGATCAGGACGGCCGCCTCGGCGTACACGTAGGGGTTGATCAGCTCGTGCAGCGTCTCCGCGACGATCTGGCGGACCTGTTCCACCTGCCAGCCCTTGCAGAGCGTGGCGAGGTAGTCCCTGGTCCTGGCCATGGTCTGCTCGTCGGTGCCGCCCAGCCGGAACATCAGCTGCGCGTACGCCGACTTGACCACGTCCCGCCGGGTGATCAGCCCGTCCCGGTAGAACGGCCGACCGAACGCCAGGGCGCTCGACTTGGCGATGACGGTCTTGTCCAGATCGAAGAAAGCGGCACTTCGGCCCACGGCGCGAAAGTCTAGCCCGATGGTCTATCGTCGGCGGGTGCCCGGGGTCAGTAACCCTCTCGACCTGCGGGCCCCCTCCCCAGCACCACTGCGCAACGTGACGGCTGTCACACTCTGCGACCATAATTTCGCCGTGAGTGGGGCTGACACCACTCGACGTGAACACTCTGCTCGGGCATGCTTGTCCTCACCACGAGTATTCGCGACACGGATATGTGGCAGACCCTCGGCGGTTGCACCCCCCGCGGCCGCTGAGTGGGTTCGGCTCAACCCCCCCGGAGCCGAACCTCCCGACGACCCCCGTCTCCCCCCGACGGGGGTCGTCCCTATTCCGGGGTAGTACGCCGGCCCAGCTCACAGGGCGTCTCCTTCGTCGTCCAAGACACTCTCCGGCGGCGTTTTCACCGGCCGGAGGCAGCAGAGAGGCAGCAGAGCTGTCGAAGGCAGCCAGGACCCGAGCGGCGTAGTCGTCCGGGGTGTGGGTGTAGCGGTTGAGCGTCGTGGACGCCTGCTCGTGGCCCATGACCCGCTGGACCAGGTTGACCGGGCCGCCGTCGGTGACCAGCCAGGTGGCGTAGGTGTGCCGGAGGTCGTGGAACCGCATGCCGCCCGCAGCCTTGGCGGCGACGCAGGCGACCGCTTCCCGCTCGGTGGTGAACTCTGGGACGAGCAGGTCCGCCAGCACAAGCAAGGCCACCTCAAGAACGAGCGCCCGAAGATCCGCATCCAGCGCCTCGTCTGATGCCGGCAGTACAGCAGCGAAGTACAGCAACCGTGCCAGCCGAACCGGACCGAGAAGCGCACCGGCAGCGCGGATGACCTCGCACCGCAGCCGATCCGGCCGGCTCGCCGGCAGTCCATAGGTTCAGGACTGCGGCCAGGACCACGACTTGCGGGGCACACCGGCCATGCATCGTGAGGTGGAGTCAGCAGAGAGTCTGCAGGTCACGCATGCCCCTGCGGCCACCCGGCATGGACATCGATCTCGATTTTCGCTGTGGTGGGGCCTACCGCCTCGACGGAGAAGCAGTGGCCGCCCCAGTCGACGAAGCGGAGGACTGGCAGGAGGCCGCCGACCGGCTCGCACTCCTTCGACCAGCCGTGGTCGTGGAGTTGTCGGCGTAGCTGGCCGGCGGGATCACCGCCAGTCCTCTCACGAGTCAGGGTCAGCGTCAGCCCATAGCAGCCGCCGCTTCCACAACTGTTCTGCTCGTCGAGGACAGTCCACCCGTCGGGCAGCGGCAGTACCTCCGCACGGTAGGGCTCGACCTTCGCCTCGGCCTCCGCGCCGTCGCCCAGAGCGAGCTGGTAGGCCGCCCACGCGGAGAAGACCGCTGCCGCCAGCATGGCAGCGGTGCCAAGATGAGCAGGCCAGCGCTTGTGATCCTTTTCTTCGTCAGCGGTCGTCGACACCCTGCGCTCTGAGCGCAACACGTACTCCTGCCACGCCCCGACTACCAGGCACGTAGCGCCAGCGAACCCCACGAACGGGATCCCCCAGTCGGCCATCGGCGGCCGGACTGGCCCGGCGAGGAAGACCTGCGACGTCAGATGCACCGCGGCCAGCACACCGAGCAGCGCCGCTCCGACCGGTAAGCCCCACCGCCGTGTGCGTGCCCACAGCAGCCAGGCGAACAGCGGCCCACACAGCAATGCCGTTGCCACGACGCCGAACCACGCCCCAGACCAACCCAACCGATGCCACGGCGAGACCGAGACGACCGCAGCGCAATCAGCAAGCAGCAGCCAGCCGCGCCACTGCAGCCGGCCGACCGCGCTCAGAACACCCACAGGGTCATCCTTCCCCACAGCCCAAACCAAGCCAGATTGCGCCAGCTCCGGTGGACTCTAGTACGGCGGCCGGGGTTGAAACATTGGTCGAGGGCAGCGAACCAGCCGTTGACACGCCGTCCCTGATCGAGATGAGGGCGACGAGGATATGACGCTCCGTGCAGCGAGCGGTCACCTACCTGCGGGCAGGCGACGGGCGGGCCCGAGTCAACCGTAAACCCCGCAAAGCCCCTCAAAAACCCTCAAACCGGCCATAGACTTGGGCTCGGCCGGCCGGTCATTTTGCCCGGCTGCTCGCGAGAACGGTCGTGCGCACTGACGCGGGCTTGACTCCGGGCTGTTCACACCACGAGGAGGAATGAATACATGAGGACCTTCGCGCGTCGCGCCGTGCTCTGTGCCAGTGGTGCCGTACTCGCGGCCGCGCTCGTAGGGACCGGCGGTACGGCCTCCGCCGCACCCCCCGACACTCCGGGCCAGCCAACACGGGAGTGCGGCGACGATAACGCCACGATGAGGCCAGGTGCCTCGGCCAACGCGCCCGGTTCCCCGTTCAATGAGAACGGCGTCGCCGGAGAACACTACGCGGGGGAACAGCCGCAGAACTCGAAGAACCCCAAGTCCGTATCGCAGTATGACGTCGCCTGCTTCCAGGTGACGCAGAACCACTGATCCAACGTCCTCTCCGCCGACCCGTCAGTGGCCGGCCCGTGGGATCCTGCGGGCCGGCCACAGGCCGCCAGCCGCCAAAGCGGGTAGCTCGTCTCGACCACTCGCACCGACGCCTGATGTCTCCGAGCCAGGCCGTCGCCAACAAGGGATCAGGCGGTCGAGTTGACAGCCACGCCGACAGCAACGGGCATGGACGAGGACGGCCGTGGTCGGCAGTCCGCAGACGGTTGCCCGAGGTGGCGAACGGGCACCGACGCTGGCGGACAAGGCGCACAGAGCTTGTAAACGAGATGTCAAGGTGGCCAGCACAAGCGGGCCGCCGCACTGGCGCTGGCCACGAGCCTGACCGGGAGGCCGATCTAGCGACGCTTTCCGAGGCTTGGAAGCCCACTCGGCCTTGCCGGAACGCTCTGGGAAGGTCCGTCGTAGTACTGCGGGCTGCTCGGCTTTGGCTCGGGCGGCCTCCGTAGAGGAGGCAGGGTTGGCGGCTTGTCCCTTTCCAGCTGGGGTGGGCGTACAGCGGAAGCTGACGCGGGACAAATCTCTGTCTGGTGAGGACGGCTGTGCGAGTAAAGCAGGCCCGTCCGGAGGTTGACCTTCGTCCGACGCCCACAGTCAGGGCAGTCATGGGGCGCGGCGTCTGGATTTCCGTGCTTCGCGCGCTCCTGGCGCGCCTGCTCGGTGGATATCCAATTTCGTAGAGTCACGGGGCTGATTCCAAGGTCCTGAGCAACGCGGTTGACAGCAACGCCCGCGCCTACCATTCGTAACGCCTCGCCACGTTTGGGGGCCGATCGCTTTCGCTCCGGTTGCTCCACGGGGTCCTCCCATCCGCTTGGCCAGGTAAACGTATCTTCGGTCCGCATCGATGAAAAATCGGCCGGACGGTCACTGGCCCCACCACGCCTAGAGGGAGACCGGCCAAGATCCGGACTATGCGCGGAACGATCTCGGGCATCAGGGCATGCCTGGCAGGCATTTCCGCTGCTCAGGGGCCCCTTCACGTAACCGGCCGCAACCGCCTTCCTCAACCGTGTGTCGCAGGGCCTCCAGCAAGGCTGGCTTGCAACCCTCGCGCGATGGGCAGGCATGCCGGTCAGCGTGCGAGCCTGTCTAGAGCGGCGGATATGGCGTCGTCGGGCGCGTCCGTTCGGACATGGCGGATGACGGCGCCGTCGGCGTTGACGAACGCGATCACGCCTGACTGCGCCGCGTCGACCTCTGCCATGTCGAAGAACCAGACTGCCGGCCGAGGGATCGCGGCATAACCAACTGGAACGGTGACCTGGCCGGCCTCCTGCTCGATCTCCGCGATTGGTGCCGGGGCGTCTTTGGACCCGAACGGCTTCCATACCAGGCCAATGACGGCCGGCCGGGGACTGGTGGTCAGCGCAAGGACGCGCTGAATCCCTGTGAGCACGTGCGGCACGTCACCGACCACGACCACCACGGGCTTGCCGAGGTACGCCGCCCAACGGAGGTCACCGCCGCCGAGCCGGGCCACGGTGAAGTCAGGCACCTGCATATCCCCGACCGGTTCCGATCCCTCTTCGGGTTCCATGCGACCGGTGTCGCCCGGGTTCTTCCCGCAGGCAGCTTCGACGACATGCAGGGCCACGGTGTCCGGCGGCGGAAGTGCCGCACGGGAAAGCTCCGCACCTACCTCGCGCAGCTGCTCCGCGGCGGCGACGGCGGTCGCCGTGTCATCACCGGTCACGGCGACGGTGACCAGCGAGTCACCGGTGAGCAGGACGAGCGCACCGCCGAAGTGCACTGCTGGGACGCCACGGACCGGCGGCAGGCGCCTGCAACCGACGGCCATACTCCACGCTGAGAAGTCGAGCCGCTGATTGATGACGTCGACCGGGGGCGAACACCCGTCAACGGCCGCGAGACATGTCCCGTAGATCGCGTCGACCCGGCCGGTGTCGTCCGCGCCCACTTCGGTTAGCGGCCAATCACGGAACTGCGGACCGAGGTAGTAGACCGGCCGTTCGGCCTCGGCGGCGATCTCGCTGAGGCGCTCGGGTCTGCTGCACCGGTAGGTGACATCTGAGATGGCTTGCCCTGGTGGCGGGCTGGAAGGATGTTGCTGTGCCCAAGCCCTACCCTCGTGAGTTCCGCGATGATGTTGTGCGGGTGGCCCGTGACCG